>JAGWTU010000036.1 GCA_028868825.1 Burkholderiales bacterium
TACATCTGCGCGATCTTGTTCTCGCGGATCAGGTTCTTGATCGCCGAGGTGCCGAGCATGATCTCGTGCGCGGCGATGCGCCCGCTGCCGTCCTTGAGCTTGCACAGCGTCTGCGAGATGACGGCGACGAGCGATTCGGAGAGCATCGCCCGCACCATGTCCTTCTCGGCCGCCGGGAAGACGTCGACGATGCGGTCGATGGTCTTTGCCGCCGAGCTCGTGTGCAGGGTGCCGAAGACGAGGTGGCCGGTCTCGGCCGCCGTGAGCGCGAGGCGGATCGTCTCGAGGTCGCGCATTTCACCGACGAGGATCGCGTCCGGGTCCTCGCGCAGCGCCGAGCGCAGCGCATTGGCGAAGCTCAACGTGTGCGGCCCGACCTCGCGCTGGTTGATGAGGCATTTCTTGCTCTCGTGGACGAATTCGATCGGGTCCTCGACCGTCAGCACATGGCCGTATTCGTTCTCGTTGAGGTGGTTGACCATCGCCGCCAGCGTCGTGCTCTTGCCCGAGCCGGTGGGGCCGGTGACGAGCACGAGGCCGCGCGGGCGCAGCGAGAGCTCGGCGAAGATCTTCGGCGTGCCGAGCTGCTCGAGCGTGAGGATCTTGCTCGGGATGGTGCGGAACACGGCGCCGGCGCCGCGGTTCTGGTTGAAGGCGTTGACGCGGAAGCGCGCCAGGCCCTGGATCTCGAACGAGAAGTCGCACTCCAGCGTGTCCTCGTAATGCTTGCGCTGGTTGTCGTTCATGATGTCGTACACCATGCCGTGGACCAGCTTGTGGTCCAGCGCTTCGACGTTGATGCGCCGCACGTCGCCGTGCACGCGGATCATCGGCGGCAGTCCCGCCGAGAGGTGCAGGTCGGAAGCCTTGTTCTTGACCGAGAAGGCCAGGAGCTGGGTGATGTCCATCGGGTGGGGGCGCGGGTGCGCAGGATGTGGCGGCTCGTGCCGGGGCGCTTAAGCTCGGGGGATTATGGGCAGCATCGGAATCAACCTGCAAGAAGTGAGGCGGCGCATCGCCGCCGCCTGCCTCGCCTCGGGCCGCGACGCGACTATCGTCACACATTCGCTTGCAACCGAAGGTAAGCCGGCGCTGCTGCTGCTGGCGGTGAGCAAGACCTTCGACGTCGCCGCGGTGCGCGAGGCCCATGCCTCGGGCCAGCTCGCCTTCGGCGAGAACTATGTCCAGGAGGGGCTGACGAAGATCGCCGCGCTGGCCGAGCTGCGGCCGCGCATCGAGTGGCATCTGATCGGGCCGTTGCAGAGCAACAAGACGCGCGATGTCGCGCAGGCCTACGACTGGGTGCATTCGGTCGACCGCTTGAAGGTCGCGCAGCGACTGTCGGAACAGCGGCCGTCCGGGCTGGCGCCGCTGCAGGTCTGCCTGCAGGTCAACATCAGCGGCGAGGCCAGCAAGAGCGGCGTCGCGCCGGCCGAGCTGCCGGCGCTGGCGCGCGCCGTCGCGGCGCTGCCGCGGCTGCGGCTGCGCGGGCTGATGGCGATCCCGGAGCCGGCGGGGGACTTCGAGTCGCAACGCGCGCCCCACCGCGAACTGGCGCGCCTGCTGACAGCGCTCGTCGACCAGGGGCTGGCGCTGGACACGCTGTCGATGGGCATGAGCGCCGACCTCGAGGCCGCGGTGGCCGAAGGCGCGACCATCCTGCGCATCGGCAGCGCGATCTTCGGCAAACGCTGAGGCCGCCGCGCTACACCGGCAGCTGCGAGCTGTACTTGACCTCTTCCATCACCGCGTAGGTGCGCGTCTCGCGCACCCCGGGCAGCGTCCAGATCACGTTGCCGACGAACTGGCGGTAGGCGCCCATGTCGGCGACGCGCGTCTTCAGCAGGTAGTCGAAGCCGCCGGCGACCAGATGCGCCTCGAGGATCTCGGGCCGCACCTGCACGGCGGCGCGGAAGCTGTCCATCACGTCGTGCACCGTGCGGTCGAGCAGGATCTCGACGAAGACGAGCAGCCCGGCGCCGAGCTTGGCCGGATTCAGCCGCGCCTCGTAGCCGAGGATGTAGCCGTCGCGGTGCAGGCGCTTGACGCGCTCGAGCACGGCCGTCGGCGACAGGTGCACCTCCTCGGCGAGCTTGAGATTGCTGATGCGGCCATCGGCCTGGAGCACGCGCAGGATGCGGCGGTCGATCTTGTCGATTTCGCGCTCGGATCGACCGCTGGCCGCATCATCGGCTTGAAATTCTGAGTCCATGATGCAGGATTCTCTACCGAATGGCCTCGCTTCCGCACCCGATGCGGTCGGGCGGCGCCTATCCTGCGTCCTTCGCCGAACCAGCCGAGACGCCGCCATGACGACCACCGCGCGCCTGCCCTTCCCTTACCGCCCCGAATCCGAAGCCGTGGCCCAGGCGCTGCGCATCGTGCGCGATCGCCTCGACTGGAACGCCGTGCTCGCCGCCGCGCGCCCCTGGGTGCGCGCCGTGCGCGAGCAGCCGGCGCCGTTCTGGGCCATGGAGTCGCTGCTGCGCGAGTACCCGATCTCGAGCGCCGAGGGGCTGGCGCTGATGCGGCTGGCCGAGGCGCTGCTGCGCGTGCCCGATGCCGAGACGGCGATCGCCCTCACCGCCGACCAGCTCGGCCGCGCCGAGTTCGACGGTGCCGCCGCCGAAGGCAGCCCGCACAAGCTGCTGGCGAACCTCTCGGCAAGCGCCATCGCGCTGTCCAAGCGCTTCCTGCCCGACAGCGAGCAGCCGCCCGGGCTGCTGCAGCGACTGGGCGCGCGCACCGTCGTCGCGGCGACGGTGCGCGCGCTGCAGCTGCTCGGGCGCCAGTTCGTGCTCGGGCGCACGATCGCCGAAGCGATGGGCGAGGCCGACGCGCAGCGCCAGGGTGGCGGTGCCGCGGCGCTGCGCTTCAGCTACGACATGCTCGGCGAAGGCGCGCGCACCGAGGCCGATGCCGAGCGCTATCTGGCGAGCTACGCGAACGCCATCACGGCGATCGCCGGCGGCCGTGTCGCGGCGTCACCGATGGCCGCCGACGGCATCTCGGTCAAGCTCAGCGCGCTGTACTCGCGCTACGAGGACGCGCAGCGCGAGCGCGTGTTCGCCGTGCTGCTGCCGCGGCTGCGGCCGCTGCTGGCGCAGGCGGCGCAGGCGAACCTGAACCTGACCATCGACGCCGAGGAAAGCGACCGGCTCGAACTCTCGCTGGACCTGTTCGAGGCGCTGGCGCAGGAGGTCGCGGCGCGCCATCCGCAATGGCAAGGCTTCGGCCTCGCGATCCAGGCCTACCAGACGCGGTCGCTGGCCGTCGTCGACGAGGTCGCGCGCATCGCCCGCGTGCATGGCCTGCGGCTGATGGTGCGGCTCGTCAAGGGCGCCTACTGGGACGGCGAGATCAAGCGCGCGCAGGAGGCCGGCCTGCCGGGCTATCCGGTCTACACGCACAAGCACCACACCGACATCTCCTACCTCGCCTGCGCCGAGCGGCTGCTCGCGCATGGCGATGTCGTCTACGCGCAGTTCGCGACGCACAACGCGGGCACCATCGCCGCCATCCTGCAGCTCGCGCGCGCTGCCGGCCGCGGCGCCGAGGCCTTCGAGCTGCAGCGCCTGCACGGCATGGGCGAAGGCGTCTATCGCGAGGTGCTGCGCGAGGGCAGCATCGCCTGCCGCGTCTACGCGCCGGTGGGCGAGCACCGCGACCTGCTCGCCTACCTCGTGCGGCGGCTGCTCGAGAACGGCGCCAACTCGTCGTTCGTGCACCAGCTCGCCGACGAGACGGTGAGCGCCGAGACGCTGCTCGCGACACCGCTGGCGGCGGCCGACGAGCCGGGCCTGCCCTTGCCGATCGCGCTCTACGGCACCGGGCGCGCGAATTCGGCCGGCGTCGACCTCGCCTGCCTGGCGCAGCGCGCGCCGATCGAGGCGGCGGTCGCGCTGGCGCGCGTCGATGCGGTGCCGCTGGCCGGCGCGGCCGATGTCGACAGCGCGATGGCGCGGCTGCAGGCCGGCCATGCGGCCTGGAACGCGCGGCCGGTGGCCGAACGCGCGGCGCTATTGGAGCGTGCCGCCGATGCGCTCGAGCGCCGACTGCCCGAGTTCTGCGGCCTGCTCGTCAAGGAGGCGCACAAGACGCTGGGCGACTGCGTCTCCGAGGTGCGCGAGGCGGTCGACTTCTGCCGCTATTACGCGGCGCAGGCACGCACCCGGCTTGTCGAGCAGACGCTGCCCGGGCCGACCGGCGAAAGCAACCTGCTGCGCCTGCACGGCCGCGGCGTCTTCGTCTGCATCAGCCCGTGGAACTTCCCGCTCGCGATCTTCGCCGGCCAGGTCGTCGCGGCGCTCGTCACCGGCAACACCGTCGCCGCCAAGCCGGCCGAGCAGACGCCGGCGGTGGCACGGCGCTTCGTCGAGCTGCTGCACGAGGCGGGCGTGCCGGCCGACGCGCTGGCGCTGCTGCATGGCGCCGGCGAGACGACCGGCGCCGCGCTCGTCGCCGACGCGCGCACGGCCGGCGTCTGCTTCACCGGCAGCACCGCGGTGGCGCGCGCGATCAACCGCGCACTCGCCGCCAAGGACGGCGCCATCGTGCCGCTGATCGCCGAGACCGGCGGCATCAACGCGATGGTCGTCGACAGCTCGGCGCTGCCCGAGCAGGTCGTCGACGCCGTCGTGCAGAGCGCTTTCCGCAGCGCCGGCCAGCGCTGCTCGGCGCTGCGCCTGCTGTGCCTGCACGAGGGCATCGCCGACGCGGTGATCGAGATGCTGCGCGGTGCGCTGGCCGAGCTCGTCGTCGGCGACCCGGCGCTGCTCGCCACCGATGTCGGCCCGCTGATCGACGACGAGGCCTACGCCGGCGTCGCCGCCCAGGTCGCGCGGCTGCGGCAGGAGGCGCGGCCGCTCGGCGAGAGCCCGCTGGCGGCGCCGCTGCCGCGGCTGCTCGCGCCGGTGGCATTCGAGATCGGGCGCATCGCCGAGGTCCGCCAGGAGATCTTCGGCCCCGTGCTGCATGTCGTGCGCTGGGGTCCGCAGCAGGCCGGCGTCGGTGCCGCGCGCAGCGTCGACGAGGTCGTGGCGGCAATCAACGCGCTCGGCTACGGGCTCACGCTGGGCGTGCAGACGCGCATCGACACGCGCGCCCAGCGCATCGCCGACGGCGCGCGCGTCGGCAACATCTACGTCAACCGCAACATGATCGGCGCCGTCGTCGGCGTGCAGCCCTTCGGCGGCGAGGGGCTCAGCGGCACCGGGCCGAAGGCCGGCGGCCCGCATTACCTGTATCGCTTCTGCGCCGAGCAGACGGTGACCGTGAACACGGCGGCGGCCGGCGGCAACGCCGAACTGCTGGCCGGGATCGCCCCGGCCTAGTTCAGGTACATGCCGAGATAACGGCGGCCGCGGCTCACGGCCTCGGCGTCGGGGCAGACGTCGAACCATTCGACGAGCTGCTTGCGCGCACGCTCGCGCAGCTCGGCCTTGTCGCGCAGCACGACGTCGAGCAGCAGCTCGAAGGCGGCCGGCCAGGCGCCCTCGTGGACGCGGATAGCCGCCAGCGCGAAACGCGCCTCATGGTCCTTCGGATTGGCCGCGATGCGCGCGGCCAGCGCTGCCGGATCGCCCTCGGGCTTGTGGCGTGCGAGTTCGATGCGGCCCAGCAGCGCCGCCGTGCGCGCACCCTGGGCCTCGGGCGGCAGCTGCATCAGCAGCATCTGCGCGTCGTCGATCGCGCCGCGCGCGATCAGCCGCTCGGCGAGGTCGCAGCTCGCCTCGGGGTGGCCTGGTTCGTACTGCAGCGCCTCGCGCAGCATCGCCTCGGCCTCGTGCGGGTCGGCGCTTTCGGCAGCGGCCGCACGCAACTCGTCGACCGGCGAGGCCGGCGGCTGCAGGTGCTTGTCGAGGAAGGCGCGGATCTGGCCTTCGGGCAGCGCGCCCATGAACTGGTCGACCACCTGCCCGCCGATGAACAGCACGACGAGCGGGATGCTGCGGATGCGCAGCGCCGCCGAGAGCTGCGGCGCCTCGTCGGTGTTGATCTTGGCGAGCAGGAACTGCCCGCCGTAGGCCTCGACGAGCTTGTCGAGCACCGGCCCGAGCGAGCGGCAGGGCCCGCACCAGGGGGCCCAGCAGTCGAGCAGCACCGGCACCTGGAGCGAGCGCTCCAGGACCTGGGTCTGGAACTCAGCTTCGGTGACGTCGAAGCTGAGCGCGTCGGCGCCCGGCGCCGACATCAGCGCTCGCTGCGCAGCACGGCCTTGGCGCCCGTCGGGTTGGCCGTCGTCGGTGCCAGGCCGCCGAGCACGAACATCGTGTAGACGCCCTGCGCCGCGAGGTTGTCGCCGTTGGTGCGCGTGCTGGCGTAGACGGTGCCGTTGATCGGCGAGTCGACTTCGATGTAGGCCTGCGTGTCCGACGTCACCTGCTGGTACGCCGCCGCGCTGCCGGGCAGGATGTTCGACGACGACGTCAGCGCGAGGTAGTCGACCGACATCGTCAGCGCGTCCATCATGCCGGCGCCGTTGATCAGGCGCACGTTGCTGCGCGTCGTGCTCGTCGGCAACTGGTTGAGATCGGTGATCGTCGTCACGGTCAACGGCTTGGCGGCGTTCGCGGCCGCCGATCCCCAGACCATCAGCGTGTAGTCGGCGCCGGCGTTGAACGTCTGCGGCCCCTGGGTCAGGATGTTGCCGTTGACGTTGGTCGTGACGGCATCGGAGCCCGCCGGCACGAGGACGTATTGACCGATGCCGGGCGACTGCAGGTTGTTCGCGAGCTTGTTGCCCGAGACCGTGGCCGTGACCTGACCGGCGCCGTCGACGCTGGCCACCAGACGCACGCGCGCCTGCTGGTTCGGATAGCTCGAGGCGCTGCCCTGCTCGACGAGCATCGACGCGTTGACGAGCACGCCGCCCGAACCGGCGGTGATCACGAAGGTCGTGTACTGCTGCGCCGTCAGCGAGATGCCGGGCACGACCAAGCGGATGTCGTTGGGGTTGCCGGCGCCCGTCACCGTCAGCGTGTAGGCGGCGTTCTGCGCGATCTCCTTGAAGCCGGCCAGCGTGCCGCTGGTCAGCGTGCCCTGCGTCGGCGTCGCCTGGGTCAGGTCGGTGCCGGCGGGTTGCAGATAGACGTCCAGCGTGCCCGTCGTCGTCGTCGCGTTGAACATGCGCACGCGGGTGTTGCCCTTGCCGATCTGCGTCGTGTCGTCGTCTTCGGGCAGGGTGCTCACGTGCAGCGCGGCCTGCGGACCCCAGATCACGGCCGTGTAGTGGTCGTTCTTGCTGAAGGTGTAGGTGCCGGTGAACAGCGTCGTGCTGTTGCCCGCGCTGTTCACGCTCACCGTGTGCGTATCGGCGGAGACCGACGTGTAGGCGTTGACCGTGCCCTTGGTCAAGGCGCCGAACTGCTGCGTGCCGTCGACGTACAGGTCGACGCTGGCCAGGTCGTCACTGAGGTTGATCGCGCGCAGCGAAGCATTCGAGCTGCCGCTGCCGCCGACCTTGCAGGAAGCCAGCAGCACCGAGGCCGCCAGGGCCGCCAGCAGGGCGAGCCGGCGCGAGGAGAAAACAGAAGTCATCGGGGATCCTTGGAGGGTGCCTGGTCAGGACGGGATTGCATAGGCTGGCTGTCGCCGCAAGGTTTCCGCCCGGGCCGCGATTATGACGTGCCGTGATGGCTGGGCGGTTGCCGGCCGACCCGCAGTGGGTTACCCCGTGTTCGCGCCGTGGCCGTCACATTTCGTCATGCGACGATGTCGGAAGTCACTGCGCCGGCGCGGAAGGGACGGCTAATCTCGGGCGATGGAACAGAAACCTTACCACCTCTTCGTCGTCGAGGACGACCCGGCGATGCGCGACATGCTCAGCAGCTACCTCGAGAAGCAAGGCATGGCCGTGACCAGCATGCCCAGCGCCGAGGATCTGATGCGCCGCATCCACCGCCTGCGGCCCGACCTCATCGTGCTCGACGTCTCGCTGCCGGGCGAGTCGGGGCTGCAGGCCTGCCAGCGCCTGCGCGCCGACGGCGACCGCGTGCCCATCATCCTGCTGACCGCCCGCACCGAGGAGATCGACCGCGTGCTCGGCCTCGAGATGGGCGCCGACGACTACCTCGGCAAGCCGTTCTCGGCGCGCGAGTTGCTGGCGCGCATCCGCGCCGTGCTGCGCCGCGTCAGCACGACGCCCGGCGTGCCGATCGCCTTCGAGCACGAGGTGCCGATCGGCAGCTTCCGCTTCGTCCCGGCGACGCGCAGCCTGCACGCCGACGACGGCAGCGTGCGCGTGCTCAGCACGGTCGAGTACGCGATGCTGGCCGAACTCGTGACGAACCCGAACGTGCCGATCTCGCGCGACCGGCTGCTCGCCGTCTCGCATGCGCGCTCGGACGTGCTGCTCACGCGCACCGTCGACGTCGCCGTGATGCGGCTGCGCAAGATCGTCGAGCCCGATGCCGCCGTGCCGCGCTACATCCAGACCGTGCGCGGCCACGGCTACATGTTCGTGCCGCACCTGCGGGGCGGCTGAGTGGCGCTGCTCGACGGCGGCCGGGCGCCGCGCCGCTGGTCGCTCGTCGGACGGCTGACCGGCGGCGTGGTGCTGATCGCGCTGCTGTCGTTCGCGGCCCAGGCCGTCGTGCTCGCGCTGTGGCTGGTGCCGGTCACCGACGACCTCGCCGGCGTCGGCGCCGAGCAGGCGACGATGGTGCAGGCGGCGCTGGCCGCCGTACCGGCCGAGCAGCGCCCCGCGCTGGCGCGCAAGCTCTCCAACGGCTGGGTCACCGTGACCTCCCAGTTGCCGTCCGACGCCGGCGCCATCGCGCCGGTGCCACAGCGCGACCTGCCGGTGAGCGAGATCCTGCGGCGCGAGATCCAGGTCCGCTTCGCGCGCCGTCCGGGCCAGCGCTTCGCCGCCATCTTCCGCCTCCAGGTCGACGGCCAGGACTGGTGGATGACGCGCGCCTACAGCGCCCTGCCGGGGGCCGTCACGGGCACCATCGGCATCTGGCTCGTCGTCCTCGGCGTCGCCACCGTCGGCGCGCTGCTGCTGTCGGTGCGCTTCATCGCGCGGCCCTTCGCGCGCCTGGCGGCGCAGATCTCGCACCAGCATGGCGCCCTGCAGCCACTGCCCGAGACCGGCGACGCGAGCGCCGAACTGCGCTCGCTGGTGCGCGCCTTCAACGACCTCGTGCGCCAGGTCACCGCGGCCTCGCAGGGCCGGCAGCAGCTGCTCGCCGGCGTCTCGCACGACCTGCGCACGCCGCTGGCGCGGTTGCGGCTGCGCGCCGAGACGCAATGCGAGCCCGAGGTCGCCGACGCGCTCACCGCCGATCTGCTGGCGCTCGAACGCATCGTCGACCAGTTCCTCGCCTACGTGCAGGGCGACAACGGCCTCGCGCTGGGCACGCGCGAGCCGCTCGAGCGCACCGTCTCCGACCTCGTCGGGCGCTACGCCGGCACCGGCCAGGACGTCGTCGCGCGCATCGAGGCGGTGGCGGCCGAGGTGCCCGATGTCGCGGTGCAGCGCCTGCTCAGCAACCTCATCGACAACGCCTACGCGCATGGCGGGGGTCCGGTCGAGGTCGCGCTGCGGACCTTGGCCGACGGCACCGTCGAGCTCGCCGTCTACGACCGCGGCAGCGGCATGACCGAAGAGGAGTTCGCGCGCGCCCAGCAGCCCTTCGTGCGGCTGACGAATTCGCGCAGCCAGCTCGGCCATTGCGGACTCGGGCTGGCGATCGTGGGCCAGATCGCGCGCCAGCTAGGCGGCCGCCTGCGGCTCGTGCGCGCCGAGGACGGCCGCTTCGGCATCGCGCTGGCGCTGCCGCCGGCCTGAGCAAGGCGATCGCATCGCCCGCGGTCGCCGCGGCGCGCCATGACGCCGCATGACGCCAGCCCGCGAGCGGTCATCCCGGGTGACGGTCGACGGGCCCCACGCAACCCGCAACCCCGCGGCCGGACCTACGCTGGCGCCTCCCCTGTCTCGAATCGGATCCCACCGTGAACCATCCTGCCCTGCATACGACCCCCTTCCGACCGGCGAGCGATCGCCGCTGGCCCTTCCCTTCGCCGCTGCCGGTGTTCGAATTCGAATCGTGGCCCTTCGTCGAGCGCGGCGCCGCGCTGCGCGTCTATCCGGGCGAGATCGTGCGCATCAGCGGCGGCAGCGCGCGCTCGCGCCAGGCGCTCCTGCTGGCGGCGGCAGGTTCGGGCGCTTGTGGTGCCGGTGCCGGTGCCGGCGGCGATGCCGGCGGGCGCCGCGTCGCGCAGGTCTTCTTCGGCGACACCCTGCCCGCCGCGGCGACGGTGGCCGCCAGCGTCGCGCTGCCGCTGGTGCGCGGCGGCCTGCCGATCGATGCGGCGCTTGCACGCGCCCGGCTGGAGCTCGACGGCCTCGGCGCGGCCGATCTGTCGGATCGGCGCCCCGAATCGCTGAGCGCACACGAACGGCGCCTGGCGCTGCTCGCCGCGGCGCTGGCGCAGCGGCCGGCCCTGCTCGTCATCGAGCAGGCCGAGAGTCAGCTCGAGCCGGTGGAGGTCTCGTCGTTGCGGCTGGCGCTGTGGTACCTGGCGTCGAACCACGACGCTTGCGTCGTGATGACGACCGACCATCCGCGGCTGATCGCCAGCGCCGACCGTCACCTCGACCTCGACCGTTACGCCCCGCTGGCGCGCGCCGCGGCCTGAGGGCTGCGGGCCGCTTCGGCCCGACTCAGGCCGCGACGGGCGCCAGCACGGGCTTGTACTCGGGATCGAGCGGCAGTCGCATCGCGCTGGTGTACTTGTTGAACATCGTCGCGAGGTCGATCACCGAGAGCAGCTCGCGGATCTCGTCATCGTCGAAGTCGGCATCGCGCAGCGACTCGAAATCGGCGTCGCTGACGGCGTTGGCGTCGCGCGCCATGCGGATCGCGAAATTCAGCGCCGCGCGGTGCGAGGGCGGCAGCTTCAGCCGCTGGTCCTCGGTGTCGAGCAGGGCGTTGAGGTCCTCGAACTTCAGCGTCGGGTCCATGCCCAGCACGGCGTGGGCATGGCAGGCGCTGCAGTAGCGCGAGCCGTTCTCGACCGAGACGACGAAGATCACCATCTCCTTGAGGATCGAGGGCATCACGCCGTGCACCAGCGAGCCCTTCGTGCGCTCCCAGTAGGCGTGCAGCAGCGGCACGTTGCAGCCCAGGCTCTGGACCCAGTAGGGCACGGCGGTGGAACCGGTCTGGCGCAGGAAATCGTCGTAGATCGCCCGCACGTCGGCGTTGGCGGATTCGTAGTCGACCAGGGTGTAGCGCTTCATCGTGAAACTCTTTCTTCGGGGGTGGTTTCAGGGGGGGGTGGGGATTCCGGCGGCGGGGCCACGGTGACGCGGTTGCGGCCCTCGGCCTTCGAGCGGTAGAGCGCCGCGTCGGCGCGGCTGATCAGCGTTTCGGCGGTCGCGCCGGGGTCGCCGTCGGTGCTGGCGGCACCGAGGCTGACCGTCACCGCCAGCTCGAGGCCGCTGGCGGGGTCGATGACGAAGGGCGCGGCGGCGATGCCTTCGCGGATGCGGTTGCCCGCCAGGCGCGCCTCGTGCGCGCCGCAGGGGTAGAGCACGAAGAGGAATTCCTCGCCGCCATAGCGGCCGAAGCTCTCGCTCGTCCGCGCCAGGATGCGGAATCGGCGGCACAGCTCGCGCAGCACCTCGTCGCCCGCCGGGTGGCCATAGCCGTCGTTGACGCGCTTGAAATGGTCGGCGTCGACGATGATCACCGCCAGCGGCACGTGCATGCGCCGCGCCAGCGCGAGCTGCCCGCTCAGGCGGTCGAGGATGGCGGCGCGGTTCAGCGCGCCCGTCAGCGCGTCGGTGTAGGCGCGGGCGCGCAACTCCTCGAGCGCCTTGGCGCGCAGCGTGGCGTGCAGCAGGTGGTCGGCGAGCTGCGTGCCCAGCAGCTGGATGAACTTGCGGTCGAGGGCGCTGAAGGGCTCGGCCTTCGACGCGACGCCGATCAGGCCGACGGCCACGCCGCTGTGCGTGATCGGCGTGACCAGAACCTCGGAGCCGCCCTCCACCGCCAGATCCGGCGGCAGGGCGGGGTCGAGCGCGGCGCCGGCGTCGAGCACGCAGGGGTGCTGGGTGCGCCAATGATGGGCGTCCCAGGGCGGCAGAGATTCGAGCGGGGCCACCGTCGCGGCGCCACGGCGTGCGGCCAGGCACAGAAAGCCCGGCTCCTGGGCCAGCACGAGCCGCCACGCGCCATGCTGGGCGATGTATTTCCAGCGCGACGCGCAAAGGCGCGCGGCCGCGTCGACGTCGTCGAGCGGCCGCAGATCGTCGAGCAGTCGGAACAGCGCTTCGTAGCGCACCAGCTGCTGCTGCGCAGAGGCCAGGGGGCTGTTCGGGTGTTGCGGTTCCATCGGGGCAGCCACCCCGCGAGACGAGCGCGGGGTGGGTGCATCCGACTATCGGCCGCGGGCAGCCGACATTGAGGACTGATCGAGCGCCTTAGCCTTCAGGACGCCCAACGTATCCTTAAGGATAGAGTCCGCGCTCCTCGCGCGCCGTCAGGATGCGCTCACAGGCGACCGCGAAGGTCGCCGTGCGCAGCGTGATGCGATGGCGGTCGGCGGTGTCCCAGATGCGGCGCAGCGCGCCGATCATGATCTTGTCCAGACGCACGTTGATCTCGTCCTCGGTCCAGAAGAACGAGCTGAAGTCCTGCACCCACTCGAAGTAGCTGACGGTGACGCCGCCGGCGTTGCAGATCACGTCGGGGACGACGAGGATGCCGCGCTCGGCGAGGATGTCGTCGGCCGAGGGCACGGTGGGGCCGTTGGCGCCCTCGAGCACCAGCTTGGCCTTCGTGCGGCGGGCGCGCTCGGCGGTGATCTGGCCTTCGAGCGCGGCCGGGATCAGGATGTCGCAGGCGACGTCCCAGAACTCCTCGTCCTTCATCGGCTCGGCACCCTTGAAGCCGCCGACGCCGCCATGCTCCTTCACATGGGCCGTCAGGTCGGCCATGTCGAAGCCGCGGTCGTTGTAGATCGTCCCGGTGTGGTCCTGGGCGGCGACGATCTTGCTGCCGGCCTGGTTGAAGAGCTCGGCGGCGGCCGAGCCGACGTTGCCGAAGCCCTGCACGGCGACGCGCGCGCCGGTGAGTTCGAGGTCGATGCGCCGCGCCGCCTCGCGCCCGGTGACGAAGACGCCGCGGCCGGTGGCCTTGACGCGGCCCAGCGAGCCGCCGAGATGGATCGGCTTGCCGGTGACGACGCCGGTGGCGGTGGTGCCGGTGTTCATCGAGTAGGTGTCCATCATCCACGCCATGATCTGCGGGTTGGTGTTCACGTCGGGCGCCGGGATGTCGCTGTGCGGCCCGATGATGATGCCGATCTCGCTCGTATAGCGGCGCGTCATCCGTTCGAGCTCCTTGCGCGAGAGCAGCGCCGGATCGACGCGGATGCCGCCCTTGGCGCCGCCGTAGGGCAGGTTGACGGCGGCGTTCTTGACGCTCATCCAGGCGGCCAGCGCCATCACCTCCTCGAGCGTGACGTCGGGGTGGAAGCGCACGCCGCCCTTGCCGGGGCCGCGGCTGAGGTTGTGCTGGACGCGGAAGCCCTCGAAATGGGCGACGCGGCCGTCGTCGAGCTCGATCGGCACGTCGACGATCAGCGCCCGTTTCGGGCGCTTGAGCGTCTCGACCCAGCGCGCCAGATGGCCCAGATAGGGCACGACCCGGTCGACCTGCATCAGGTAGGTGCCCCAGGGGCTGTCGGGCGTGGGATGGACCGACGACAGCGGCATCGGTGTGAGCGTTGAATTCATGGTGGTGTTTCCTCGTGGGCTGGGTGTCTCGAGCCGGCGTCGCACCTCTTGGGTGCGGCGCTGCGGCCGCGTCGCGCACTGTAGGCGGGCGGCGACCGAATTTGTCACCGTCCCCCATGCCGGCTTTGCATGGCTGCTGTGCACCGCCGTCATCGCCGGGCGCTCGCTACACTGGTCCCATGCGACCCCCTAGCTCACTTCGTTCGCGCCCCCCCAAGGGGGGTTCAGTACCTTCGGAACGGCCGGGCGGTACTGAATGAACGAATCCCTGATCGCCTTCGTCGGCGGCGGCAACATGGCCGGCGCGCTCATCGGCGGGCTGCGCCGTGCCGGCCGCGAGGCCGCCGCCATCCTCGTCGTCGAGCCCGCCGAGGCCCAGCGCGAGCGGCTGGCGCGCGAATTCGGCGTCACGGCGCTGGCCGCGGCGGACGCCCGGCTGGCCCGGGCCGCCACCGTCGTCTGGGCCGTCAAGCCGCAGCTCTTCGCCGCCGCCGCGGCGCCCTGCGCGGCGCATGTCGGCGCCGCGCTCCAGGTCAGCGTGATGGCCGGCGTGCGCAGCGACGCCATCGCGCGCGCCAGCGGCAGCCAGCGCGTCGTGCGCGCGATGCCGAACACGCCGGCGCTGATCGGTCGCGGCATCGCCGGGCTCTATGCGCGGCCCGCCGTCGGCGCGGCCGAGCGCGCGGCCGTCGAGACGCTGCTCGCGCCCACCGGCGCGACGCTGTGGGTCGAGCGCGAGGCCGATCTCGACGCCGTGACCGCGCTCTCGGGCTCGGGTCCGGCCTATGTCTACTACCTGCTCGAGGCGCTTGTCGAGGCCGCGGGCGCGATGGGACTGGATCCGGCGCAGGGCAAGCGGCTGGCGCTGGCGACGCTCGAAGGCGCCACCGCGCTGGCCGCCGCCGCGAGCGAAGAACCCGCCGCGCTGCGCGCCCAGGTGACCTCCAAGGGCGGGACGACGCATGCGGCGATCGGCGTGCTCGAGGCCGCGGGCGTGAAGCCGGCCTTCGTGCGCGCGCTGCTCGCGGCGCAGGCGCGCTCGCGCGAGCTCGGCGACGAGTTCGGCGCCTAGCCTAGCCTGGGCTAGGCGGCCAGCCGGCGCAGCGCGAGGTCGGCGACGACGCCGGCGTAGACGGCGAAGCCGACCCAGTGGTTGAGCCGGAAGGCCTTGAAGCAGCCCTCGCGCGAGCGGCCACGGATCAGCGTGTAATGCCAGGCGACCTGCGCGGCCGCGGCGGCGATGCCCAGGCCGAAGACCCAGCCCAATCCCGACGCGACGCCCAGCGCCGCCCAGCTCGCGAGATAGACGCCGTAGAACGCCATCACCGCCGCGACATCGTGGCGGCCGAGCGTGATCGCCGAGGTCTTCATGCCGATGCGCAGATCGTCGTCGCGGTCGACCATCGCGTATTCGGTGTCGTAGGCCAGCACCCAGAACAGGTTGGACAGCAGCAGCGCCCAGGCCGTCAGTGGCACCGCGGCGCGCACGGCGCCGGCGTCCCAGACCGGGCCGCCGAGCACCGCCGCGTAGGCCATCGGGATGCCGAAGCTGAAGGCCACGCCCAGCACCGCCTGTGGCATCGCCACGACCCGCTTCGCATAGGGATAGGCGAGCGAGATCGCGAAGCCGACGAAGGACAGCGCGATCGTCGCCGGGTTCGTCGTCAGCACGAGCGCGAAAGCCGCCAGCGCCAGCACGGCGCCGACAGCCAGCGCCTCGCCGGCGCCGAGCGCGCCGCGTGTCACCGGGCGCTGCGCCGTGCGCTTGACATGGCGGTCGAACTCGCGGTCGGCGACATCGTTGGCGCAGCAACCGGCGCTGCGCATCAGGATCGTGCCGGCGACGAACACCCCCACCAGGTGCCAGCCCGGCCAGCCGCCGGCCGCCAGCCACAGCGCGGCCAGCGTCGGCCACAGCAGCAGCAGCCAGCCGGCGGGGCGGCTCCAGCGGATCAGGTCGAGGTAGAGCGCCCAACGGGGTGGGGGCGGGGGCGAGGTGCCGATGAAGTGCATCGGCGCCGATTATCGAACGCGGAACCGGCGCCGCGCCGCCGCCACACAGCACACCGATGCCTTGTCCGCCTGCCGATCCGATGACCGACCGCTACGCCCTGCTCGAGGCATTCAAGCAAGCCGCGCGCGAGTCCCCGCGCATCTGGGCCCGGCGCGGCGACGGCGGTGACGTCGTCGTCGGCGCCGAGCGCCGCGAAGGCGGCGGCGGTGACCAGACCGCGGCGCTGCTGATCGAGGCGCTGCGCCAGGCCTACGGCGTGGCCGCCACGGCCATCGCCCAGCGCGAGTTCAAGCTCGACGAGGACGCGGGCCCGGCGCTCGAATCGCGCCGCGTGTTGCAGGCGATCACCTGCGCCGCGGCGGCGCGCGCGCTCGACGAGGGCCGGCTCTACGGCGTGCGCATGTCGTACTCGGCCACCTTGGGCGGTTGCGAATTCGTCGCCGAATGCCGCCGCTGCGGCGTCGACCCGGCGACGCTGTCACCCGACTGCTGCCTGGCCATCGATGCCGAGATGGCGCGGCTGTGGTGCGGCACCGATCTCGCCGTCGAGGACGCGGCCGCCCTGTTGTGCTCGTTGCTGCGGCGCGGCACGCATTGAGCACCGCCTGACGCGCGCGGCTCCGGCGCGCTTCTCCCATGCGGAGATGAGCATAGGGATTCTCATTCCGACTCGACCTGTCATCCTTGCGTCCACGGCAGGGCAAGCGACTGAAGTCTGGGTAAATGATAAGTGTTTACCCGTAATTTCCGGTTTTCGATGTCGCATCGACGGTCGCGTTGTCGTTTGTACAAACAGGGGCGCGCTGCATCGGGGCGCCACGGCAAACGAGGCGATCGAACCATCATGACGGCTATCACCATCCCGCGCGGCCCCGAAGAACAGTTGTTCAGCGCCCTCGTGGCCCAGCATGGCGACCGGCTCTACCGTTTCGTGCTGCGCCACATCGGCCAGGCGACGGAGGCCGAGGATCTGGCGCAGCAGGCCTTCGTCGAGGCGGCGCGCGCCTATGCCACCTTCCGCGGCGATTCGCAGCTCTCGACCTGGCTCTACGGCATCGCGATGAACCTGGTGCGCAACCACCTCTCGCGCAGCCCGCAGCGCCTGTACCGCTTCGAGGACGAGAGCGCGCTGGCCGACTGCGCCGGTGGCGGCGCCGACCCCGAGCAGCAATGCGCGCTGACCGAACTGATCCGCGTCCTCGAGCAGGGACTCGACGAGCTGATGCCCGAGATGCGCGAGGTGCTCATGCTGGTGGCGATGGACGACATGAGCTACGAGGAAGCCGCGGCGCTGCTGTCGGTGCCGATCGGCACCGTGCGCAGCCGCGTCTCGCGCGCCCGCGCCCATCTGCGCCGCGGCTTCGCCGCGCGCGGCGCCCAGCTTCCCTTCTGATCCGCCGCGCGGATCGGTCGCTCCGATCCGTCGCGCTATTCGAGCAGCGCCGCCAGCAGCGCGCGCGCCTTCACGAGGTCGCGGTTGACCGTGCGCGCGGTGACGCCGCGCAGACGCGCGACCTCGTCGATCGTGAGTCCGGCGAAGGCATGGGCCTCGATCAGCTCGCGCAGCGCGGGGTCGATCTCGCCCATGCGCTGCAGCGCGCGGTCGAGCGCGACGAGGTCAACCGCCGATCCCGGCGCGGCAACGACGTTCTCGGCCGCCGAGAGCGTGACCATGATCTGCTCGCCGCCGCGCTTGTCGCGCCCCTCGCCGCGCAGGTGGTCGATGACGACCGAGCGCAGCACCTGGCCGACATAGGCGAAGAACTCGGCGCGCGACGCGGCGTCGAGCGCCTCGCGCTGGGCCAGGCGCAGGAAGCCCTCGTGGACGAGCGCCGTCGTGTTGAGCCCGACGACGCCGCCCGCACGCGCCAGCCGCGCGTGGGCCAGGCGCTTGATCTCGGGGTAGAGCCGGGCGTAGGCGTGATGCGGCCGGCTATCGTCCGCCTCGGCCATCGATCTAGCCCTCCAGCTGCTTCTGGAACACCAGCCCCGCGTGCTCGCGCAGCGCGTGGAACTTGATCTTCGGCCAGTTCTCCTGCATCGCGCGCAGCTCGCCGGCGTATTCGAGCAGCACCGTCGGCGCGTTCACGGCGTCGAGCGCGACGCGGTGCGCGTTGCCGTCGATGAAGCGCTGCAGCTCCTTCTCGCCGCCGTCGGCCTCGTCGCAGGTGACCCAGCGCGCGACGTTGTAGCGCGCCGGCATGATGCGCGCCTTGCAGCCGTACTCATGCTCGAGGCGGTGCGCGACGACCTCGAATTGCAGCTGGCCGACGGCACCCAGCAGCAGCACGCTGCCGGCGACGGGGCGGAAGACCTGGATCGCGCCCTCCTCGCCGAGCTGCGTCAGCCCGGCGCGCAGCTGCTTGGTGCGCAGCGGGTCGGCGACCTCGACGCTGCGGAACATCTCGGGCGCGAAGAACGGCAGGCCGGTGAACTGCAGCACCTCGCCCTCGGTCAGCGTGTCGCCGAGCTGGAGCACGCCATGGTTGGGGATGCCGATGATGTCGCCGGCATAGGCCTCGTCGAGCAGCTCGCGGCGCTGGCTCAGGAACGAAACGACGGTGTTCGGCCGCAGCTCCTTGCCCGAGCGCGACACCTTGAGCCGCATGCCGCGCTCGAAATGCCCGCTGGCCACGCGCAGGAAGGCGATGCGGTCGCGGTGCGCCGGGTCCATGTTCGCCTGGATCTTGAACACGACGCCGCTGAACTTCGGTTCCTCGGGCTCGACGATGCGCTGGATCGCCGGCCGCTGGCCCGGCGGCGGCGCGAGGTCGACGAGCGCATCCAGCACCTCGCGCACGCCGAAGTTGTTGACCGCCGAGCCGAAGAACATCGGCGTCTGGTGGCCGGCGAGAAAGGCATGGGGCTCGAACAGCGGCGCGGCGTCGGACAGCAGCTCGATCTCGCCCTGCGCCTGCTCGTACTGCATGCCGAAGCGCTCGGCGTAGGCCGGGTTGTCGAGCCCCTGCAGGATCTCGTCGGCGTTGTGGTCGCGGTCCTCGCCGGGGCTGAACACGCGCATCTGCTGCGCGCGCAGGTCCATCACGCCGTGGAACACCTTGCCCATGCCCACCGGCCAGGTGAAGGGCACGACCTCCATGCCGAGCTCGTGCTCGATCTCGTCCATCAGCGCCAGCGGTTCCTTGACCTCGCGGTCCATCTTGTTGACGAAGGTCAGGATGGGCGTGTTGCGGGCGCGGCAGACCTGCAGCAGCCGCCGCGTCTGCGGCTCGACGCCGTTGGCGGCGTCGATCACCATCAGCGCCGCGTCGACGGCCGTCAGCACGCGGTAGGTGTCCTCGCTGAAGTCCTGGTGGCCGGGCGTGTCGAGCAGGTTGATGACGCAGTCGCGGTATTCCATCTGCATCACCGACGAAGCCACCGAGATGCCGCGCTGCTTCTCGATCTCCATCCAGTCGCTCGTCGCGTGGCGGGTGGCCTTGCGCGCCTTCACCGATCCTGCGATCTGGATCGCGCCCGAGAACAGCAGCAGCTTCTCGGTCAGCGTCGTCTTGCCGGCGTCGGGGTGCGAGATGATGGCGAAGGTGCGGCGGCGGCGCACTTCGGTGGCGAGGTCGGCTGACATGGGCGGGCGGCTGGCGAAACCGGCGATTATCGGTGCCGCCGCGATCGCCACCGTCATTGCGAGCAGGAGCGTTCATGCCCGAACTGCCCGACATCACCGTCTATGTCGAACGTGCGCAGGAGCGCATCGGCGGCCAGGTGCTGCGCCGGCTGCGCCTGCTCAATCCGTTCCTGCTGCGCACGGCGCTGCCGCCGATCGCCGATGCCGAGGGCCGCACCGTGGTCGGCACGCGGCGGCTGGGCAAGCGCGTCGTGCTCGCGCTCGAAGGCGATCGCTATCTCGTCATCCACCTGATGATCGCCGGCCGGCTGCGCTGGCTCGCGCCGGGCGCCAAGCCGCCGGGGCGCATCGCGCTCGCGGCCTTCGAATTCGATGCCGGCACGCTGGTGCTGACCGAGGCCGGGACGACGCGGCGCGCGTCGCTGCATTACATCGCCGGCGCCGAGGCGCTGGCCGCGCTCGACCCGGGCGGCATCGACCTCATGGCGATCGACCTCGCCGCCTTTGCCGCGCGGCTGGCGAGCGAGAACCACACGCTCAAGCGCGCGCTCACCGACCCGCAGCTGTTCAGCGGCATCGGCAACGCCTATTCCGACGAGATCCTGCACCGCGCCCGTCTCTCGCCGCTGGCGTTGACGCGTTCGCTGCCGGCCGACGCGGTGCAGCGCCTGTACGAGGCGGCGCGCGCCGTGCTCGGCGAGTGGACCGAGCGGCTGCGCGCCGAATCGCCGCTGTGGCCCGAGCAGGTCACCGCGTTCCGCCCCGAGATGGCCGTCCACGGCCGCTTTGGCCAGCCCTGCCCCGATTGCGGGTCGCCGGTGCAGCGCATCGTCTACGCCAGCAACGAGGCCAACTACTGCGCCCGCTGCCAGACCGGCGGCAGGCTGCTCGCCGACCGTTCGCTCAGCCGCCTGCTCAAGGCGAGCTGGCCGAAGACGATCGACGATCTGTAGTCAGCCGACGAGCGCCGCGGCCAGCGGATTCGGCGTCGGCTCGGCGACCTTGGTCAGCCGGTTGCGGTCGGTGTGGTGGAAGGGCTCGGCCTGGCCGCGGATCATCAGCACCGTGTCCTCTTCGTAGCCCCAGGTGCCGTCGTCGTTCACTGTGACCTTGATGCGGAACTCGGTCGTCTTGAAGGCCTGGTCGAGGAACGGCGCCGAGCAGATGCCCCAGGTGTCCAGGCCCTGAGTGGCGACGAGTTCGAACGATTTCGCGTCGGCAGTTGCCTGGCCCGAGGCCATCGCGATCTGCCCGCGCGGGATCGTCAGCGTGTGGATGACGGTGCCGGTGGCCGGCTCCCAGAGCCAGTAGCCGACCTGGTCGTGATAGGTCTTGACCTGGTCGGGCTTCGTGACATGGGTGTGGTAGCGCAGGCCGTAGAGCAGTTGCGGGCCGTTGGTCTGCGGGTCGATAGGCTGCAGCTCGATGCGCTCGACATAGGCCTGCTTGCGCGGTCCGTCGGCCTTGGGCTTGACGTCGAGGCCGCGCTGGCCCTGCCAGACGCCGGCCAGCGCGCGCAGCGGGCCGAGGTGGTCGAGCGTGCGCACGTCGATGTCGGCCGGTTCGGTGTAGATGTCGGACGGGATCTCGCTCAAGGTTGTTTCTCCTTCAGGAAAGTCGCTTCACCCCGGGCAGGGCGCAGGCGTAGATCGCGTTGCGCAGCGCGGCGATCGCCTCGTAGCGCGGGAAGCTGCGGCGCCAGGCCAGCACGACGCGGCGCGTCGGCACCGGCGGGGCGAAGCGGATGTAGCGCACATGGGCGTCGGGCTCGGCCGGCACGCTGAGCTGCGGCACGACGGTCACGCCCATGCCGGAGGCGACCATGTACTTGATCGTCTCCAGCGAGCTGCCCTCGAAGCTCTTCTGGATGCCCTCGGCCTGGCTCGAAAGCCGCGCGTATTCGGGGCAGACCTCGAGCACATGGTCGCGGAAGCAATGGCCGGTGCCCAGCAGCAGCATCGTTTCCTGCTTCAGCTCCTCCGCGGTGAGCGTCTTGCGCTTGGCCAGCGGGTGTTTCGTCGGCACGGCGGCCATGAAGGGCTCGTCGTAGAGCGGCGCCACCGCGAGGCCGGCATCGGGGAAGGGCTCGGCCATGATGGCGCAGTCGAGGTCGCCGGTGCGCAGCATCTCGAGCAGCTTGACGGTGAAGTTCTCCTGCAGCACCAACGGCATCTGCGGCACCAGCGCGATGGCCTGGCGCACGAGGTCGGGCAGCAGGTAGGGGCCGATCGTGTAGATGATGCCCATGCGCAGCGGTCCGCTGACCGGATCCTTGCCGCGCTCGGCGATCTCGCGGATCGCCTGCGCCTGCTCGATGACGACCTGGGCCTGGCGCACGATCTGCTCGCCCAGCGGCGTCGCGCTGACCTCGGAGGCGCCGCGCTCGAAGATGCGCAGGTCGAGTTCCTCCTCGAGCTTCTTGATCGCCACGCTCAGCGTCGGTTGCGAGACATGGCAGGCCTCGGCGGCACGGCCGAAATGGCGCTCGCGGGCCACGGCCACGATGTACTTCAACTCGGTCAGGGTCATGGACGGCGATTGTGGCGAAATCAGCGCGTCCCGACCGGGGCCGGGCGATCGGTTCGTCAGGCCTTGAGGTAATCGCTGCGCCCCGCCAGCCAGCGCTCGACCTGGGCGCGCGCCGCCTGCGGCGATACACGCAGCAGCCGCGCCGCGGCCCCGTGCGCGGCGGCCAGCAGCGGCGCATCGGCCTGGATGTCGGCGAAGCGCAGCAGCGCGTCGCCGCTCTGGCGCGCGCCCATGAATTCGCCCGGGCCGCGGATCTCGAGGTCGCGGCGCGCGATCTCGAAGCCGTCGCCGGTCTCGGCCATCGCCTGCAGGCGCGACTTGGCCGTAGGCGACAGCGGTCCGGTGTAGAGCAGCACGCAGACGCTGGCCGTCTCGCCGCGGCCGACGCGGCCGCGCAGCTGGTGCAGCTGCGCCAGGCCGAAGCGCTCGGCATGCTCGATCACCATCAGGCTGGCGTTGGGCACGTCGACGCCGACCTCGATCACCGTCGTCGCCACCAGCAACTGCAGCCTCTGCTCGGTGAACTGCGCCATCACGGCCGCCTTCTCGGCGCCGGCCATGCGGCCGTGGATCAGGCCGACGCCGACGCCGGGCAGCGCGGCGCTGAGCTCGGCATGCGTGGCGGTGGCGTTCTGCAGGTCCAGGTGCTCGCTCTCCTCGACCAGCGGGCAGACCCAGTAGACCTGGCGCCCGCGCGCGACCTCGGCGCGGATGCGCTCGATCACCGCGTCGCGCTTGCCGTCGGCGAAGACCTTGGTGACGATGGGCGTGCGGCCGGGCGGCAGCTCGTCGATGGTGCTGACGTCGAGGTCGGCGAAATAGCTCATCGCCAGCGTGCGCGGGATCGGCGTCGCGCTCATCATCAGCAGGTGAGGTTCGAGCCGTTGTGCATCGAGCTTGGCGCGCAGCGCCAGCCGCTGCGCGACGCCGAAGCGATGCTGCTCGTCGACGATCGCCAGCCCCAGCCGCGCGAAGACGACATCCTGCTGGATCACCGCATGGGTGCCGACGACGAGCTGCGCGGCGCCCGACGCCACTTGCTCGACCATCGCCTTGCGCCCCTTGCCCTTGCGGCTGCCGGTGAGCCAGGCGACGGTCAGCCCCAGCGGTTCGAGCCAGCCGACGAGCTTGCGGAAATGCTGCTCGGCGAGGATCTCGGTCGGCGCCATCAGCGCGCATTGCCAGCCGGCGCCGATGGCCACCGCGGCGGCGAGCACGGCGACGACGGTCTTGCCCGAGCCGACATCGCCCTGCAGCAGCCGGTGCATCGGATGCGCCCGCGCGAGGTCGGCGGTGATCTCGGCCACGACGCGCGTCTGCGCCGCAGTCAGCGCGAACGGCAGCGCGGCGAGCAGCCGCTGCTCGAGTCCGGCGGCGCCCGTCGAGCGCAGCGCCGGCGCCGTCAGCAGCGCGCGTTCGGCTTGCGCCTGCGCCTGCGAGAGTTGCTGCGCCAGCAGCTCCTCGAATTTCAGCCGCTGCCAGGCGGGGTGGCTGCGGTCCTCGATGGCGGCGAAGTCGGCATCGGGCCCGGGGTGGTGCAGCGCCTCGAGCGCCTCGCGCAGCGGCGGCAGGCCGGCGGGGACGAGGTCGGGCGGCAGGATCTCGGCCAGCGGCGCACGCGCCAGCGCCGACGCGACGGCCTTGCGCAGATAGGCCTGCGGCAGTTGCGCGGTGGTCGGGTAGACCGGCGTGAGCGATGGCGGCAGCGGCGTGTCGTCGGTCACCGCGCGGAACTCGGGATGCACCATCTCGCGGCCGAAGAAGCCGGCGCGCACCTCGCCGCGCACGCGCACGAGCTGGCCCGGCGCCAGCGTCTTCTGGTTCGACGGGTAGAAATGCAGCAGCCGCAGCACGAGCTCGCCGCCGTCGTCGGCGATGCGCACGACGAGCTGGCGCCGCGAGCGCGTCTCGACGCGGCTGTCGACGACGCGGCCCTGCACCTGGGCGGTCTGGAAGTCGCGCAGGCCGGCGATCGGCACGATGCGCGTCTCGTCGACATGGCGCAGCGGCAGGTGCAGCGCGAGGTCGATGTCGCGCCGCAAGCCGAGCTTCTGCATGGCCCGCGCCGGCGCCGAAAGCTTCTCGGTCACGGGCTTGGGCGGCGATGTCGCGGGCATGGAACAATTTTGACCTTCCCATGAACGATTCCCCGCCCCGCATGCCAACCCCCGATTGGCAGCTCGCCGATTTCGATTTCGAACTCCCCCCCGAGCTGATCGCCCAGCATCCGGCGGCCGAACGCAGCGCCTCGCGCCTGCTCGACGCGACCGTCGAGCCGGCGGCGGATCGCGTCTTTCGCGAACTGCCGATGCTGCTGAGCGCGGGCGACCTGCTCGTCTTCAACGACACGCGCGTCATCCACGCGAGGCTCTATGGCGCCAAGGCCAGCGGCGGCGCCGTCGAGGCGCTCGTCGAGCGCGTGCTGCCCGGGCACGAGGTGCTGGCGCATCTGCGCGCGAGCAAGTCGCCGCGGCCGGGGAGCGTCGTGCGTTTCGCCGACGCCTTCGACGCCGACGTGCTCGGCCGCGCCGGGCCCGACGACGCGCTCTTCCACCTGCGCTTCCCGGCCGACCCGCTGGCGCTGCTCGAACGCCATGGCCATGTGCCGCTGCCGCCGTACATCACCCATGCCGACGACGCCGAGGACGAAGCGCGCTACCAGACCGTCTTCGCCGACCGCCCGGGCGCCGTCGCGGCGCCGACGGCGTCGCTGCATTTCGACGCCGCGCTGCTCGCCGCGCTCGAAGCGCGCGGCGTGCGCCGCGCGGCGGTGACGCTGCATGTCGGCGCCGGCACGTTCCAGCCGGTGCGCGCCGAGCGCATCGCCGAGCACCGCATGCACAGCGAATGGTTCGAGGTCGGCGCGGCTACAGTGGCGGCGATAGAGGCCACGCGCGCCGCCGGCGGCCGCATCGTCGCGGCCGGGACGACGACGCTGCGGGCGCTCGAGTCGGCCGCGCGGGTCGCGGGCGGCCGGCTGGCGCCCTACAGCGGCGAGACCGACATCTTCATCACGCCGGGCTACCGCTTCGCGGTCGTCGACCGCCTGCTGACCAACTTCCACCTGCCGCGCAGCACGCTGCTGATGCTGGTCAGCGCATTCGCTGGCCACGAGCGCATGCGCGCGCTCTACTGCCATGCGGTGGCGTCGCGCTACCGCTTCTTCAGCTACGGCGACGCGATGCTGCTCGACCGCGCTTGAACCGCGGCCGCAGCCGCTACTGCAGCGCCGCGCTCAGGTCGCCGACGCGCTCCCGCACGCCCGGCAGCGGCTCGAGGTTCCAGCGCCGGGTGATGAATTTGAGGATCGAGGTCGTGTCGTAGGTCTGGTGGTCGACGACGCCGCGCCTGACCATGGGCCCGATGAAGATCGCCGGCACCCGCGTACCCGGCCCGAAGCGGTCGCCCCAGCCGGTTCCGGTGGGCGGCGCGGCATGGTCCCAGTAGCCGCCGTTCTCGTCGTAGGTGACGACGATCAGCATGTCGGGCCATTGCGGGCTCGCGCGCAGCGCCTCGAGCAGCGCGGCGACATGGTCGTCGCCGCTCTTCACGTCGGTGTAGGCCGGATGCTGGGTGTAGCGGCCGGCCGGCTTGTAGAAAGCGACCGCGGGCAGGCGGCCGGCGGCGGCGTCGCGCAGCAGTTCGTCGCCGTCGCGGATATGTTCGGCGCGCGCCGCGGTGCCGGGGGCGTAGGCGGCGTAGTAGTTGAACGGCTGGTGGTGGGGCTGGAAGATCGGGCTGTCGGGCCGGTTCGCGTAGATCACGCGGCGCGGCTGGTCCGGCGGCTGGCGGCCGTCGGCGAGCGCGGCGTTCCAGCCGCCCGAGTACCAGGCCCAGCTGACGCCGCGGGCGGTCAAGCGGTCGCCGATCGTCGGCGCCGTCTGTGGCGGCACCGGGCGTTCGTTGCGCGCACCCTGCGGGTCGGCGAGGTCGGGCGAGGCGCCGGCGGCCGGCGGGATGCCGCTGGGCTGGTAGGGCGGCTGCACCGTGTTGACCGTCAGGCCGTCGGCCGTGACGGCGCCGCCGCCGCGGCTGTAGACCTGCACCGCGCCCACCGTCGCCGACGGCGACTCGGGCTTGCGCAGCAGCTTGCCGTCGGCGTCCAGGCGCACGCGCATCGAATCCGGCGCGTCGGGGAAGGTCGGCACGCAGGCGCAGATCAGGTACTGGTGGTTGAGGTAGCTGCCGCCGAAGGCGCCCATGAAGAAACGGTCGGCCAGCGTGTAGTCGCGCGCCCATTGCCAGAGCTTCATGCCCGACCCGTCGTAATAGCCCATCGTCCAGCCGCCGACGGTCGACATCGCGGCAAAGCGGTCGTTGGCGCCGCCGTCGATCTGTTCCTGGTTGTGGAACAAGGCGTGGATCGGGCTCGGCACCTGCTCGTCCATGCGCTTGGACACCGGCGGCGCGTCGATGCGGAACGGTCCGTTGGCCAGCCGCGGGTAGCGCGGGTCGGGCTTGCCGTCGGCGCCGAAGACGATGAGCTCGGGCAGCGGCCGGCCGTCGTGGTCGACCTGGGTCTTCGAGCGCTCGCTCGCGTTCGCGACGCCGTCGGCGCCGGGGAACAGGCCGTAGAGGTTGTCGAAGCTGTGGTTCTCGGCGTAGATCACGACGAGGTGGCGCACGCGGTCGATGCCGCTCGGCGCGGGTGGCGACGCGCAGCCGGCGCAGGCGAGGACAGCGGCGATGGACAAGAGCGCGGCGCGGGCCATTTCGAACCTCCCCGATGAGTGGGCGTCGATGCTAGCGGCTCGCTGAGACAATCCCGCCGATGCTGAAATTCGAATTGCTCGCCAGCGAGGGTGCCGCGCGCCGCGGCCGCCTCACGCTCAACCATGGCGTCGTCGAGACGCCGGTCTTCATGCCCGTGGGCACCTACGGCACCGTCAAGGGCGTGCTGCCGCGCTCGCTCGAGGAGATGGGCGCGCAGATCATCCTCGGGAACACCTTCCACCTGTGGATGCGGCCCGGGCTCGACGTCCTGCAGCGCTTCGGCGGCCTGCACCGCTTCGAGGGCTGGTCGCGGCCGCTGCTCACCGACAGCGGCGGCTTCCAGGTCTGGAGCCTCGGGGAGATGCGCAAGATCAGCGAGGAGGGCGTGCGCTTCGCCTCGCCGGTCAACGGCGACAAGCTCTTCCTCACGCCCGAGGTCAGCATGCAGATCCAGACGCGGCTGAACTCCGACATCGTGATGCAGTTCGACGAATGCACGCCCTACGAGACCCAGGGCCGCATCACGACCGAGGCGCAGGCGCGTGCGTCGATGGAGCTGAGCCTGCGCTGGGCGCGGCGCAGCGTCGCCGAGTTCGGCCGGCTCGGCAACCCGAACGCGCTCTTCGGCATCGTGCAGGGCGGGATGTTCGAAAACCTGCGCGGGGAATCGGCGCAGGCGCTGGCCGAGCTCGACCTGCCGGGCTACGCCGTCGGCGGCGTCAGCGTCGGCGAGCCCAAGGACGAGATGCTGCGCATCATGGCGCACACGCCGCGCCTGCTGCCGGCGCACAAGCCGCGCTACCTGATGGGGGTGGGCACGCCCGAGGATCTGGTCGAGGGCGTGGCCTGCGGCGTCGACATGTTCGACTGCGTGATGCCGACGCGCAATGCGCGCAACGGCCATCTGTTCACGCGCTACGGCGACCTCAAGATCCGCAACGCGCGCCACCGCGACGACGAGCGGCCGGTCGACGAGACCTGCGGCTGCCATGCGTGTGCCGGCTTCTCGCGCGCCTATCTGCACCACCTCGACCGCTGCGGCGAGATGCTGGGGCCGATGCTGGCCAGCATCCACAACCTGCATTACTACGTGAACCTGATGCGCGAGGTGCGCGGCGCGCTCGACGAAGGTCGCTTCGAATCCTGGCGCGCGCAGTTCAAGGCCGACCGCGCGCGCGGCGTCGGCTAGGCGAGTTCCTCAGGCCTTCGCCGAGCGCTCGAGCGCGCTGCGCGCGCCGGGAAACTGCGCCAGCTCCTGCGCCAGCCAGGGCAGCACCGGCTGCAGCGTGTCGTGCAGCGTGTGCGGCGGATTCGCGACGAAGACGCTGCTGCCGAGCATGCCGAAGCCGCGCGCGTCGGCCTCGGCGACGGTCAGCCGCGCCATCAGCCAGCCCTTCTTCGCGCCCGCGTCGGCGGCCGCCTTGAGCCGCTGCGGCAGCTGCGCCGATTCGATCAGCTGGAGCTGCGGCAGCCAGATCACGACGACGCATTCGGGGAAACGTTCGAGCGCCTCGCGCAGCGCCGCGAGCACGCGCGGGTAATCGGTCTTGATCTCGTAGGGTGGGTCGATCAGCGCGACGCCGCGCCGCGTCGGCGGCGGCAGCGTCGATTTCAGCGCGGCGTAGCCGTCGCCGAGCTGGACCTCGACGCCTTGCAGGTCGCCGAGGTAGGAGGCGAGGATCTTGTGGTCGGTCGGGTGCATCTCGATCAGCCGCAGCTGGTCCTGCGGCCGCATCAGCACCTGCGCCAGCGCCGGCGATCCCGGGTACTGCTTGAGTGCGGCGCCGTCGTTGAAGTCGCGCACCAGGCGCACGAGGTCGGCGAGCGGCTCGGGCAGGTCGTCGCGGCCCCAGAGCCTGGCAATGCCCTGCTCGTATTCGCCGCGCTTGGCCGCGTAGTCGCCCTCGAGCGAATAGCCGCCGGCGCCGGCATGCGTGTCGACATAGCGCCAGCCCTTGTCCTTGAGGTTCATGTAGCGCAGCACCTGGACGAGGACGAGGTGCTTGAGGACGTCGGCGTGGTTGCCGGCGTGGAAGGCGTGGCGGTAGGCGAGCATGCCCGACTGTGCCATGAGCGGCGGCGCGGATTGCGTTGCGTCAGGCGGACGCGATATGCCTGCGTTAGGCTTGGGGTCATGACCACCCTCTTCGATCCCATCCGGGTCGGCGCCATGGCGCTGCCCAACCGCATCGTGATGGCACCGCTGACGCGCAACCGCGCCAGCCCGGGCCAGCTGCCCAACGACCTGATGCGCGAGTACTACGCCCAGCGCGCCGACCCCGCCACCGGCGCCGGCCTCATCGTCACCGAGGCGACGCCGATCTGCCCCGAAGGCCATGGCTACGCCGACACGCCCGGCTTGCACAACCCGGCGCAGGTGGCCGCTTGGCGCCGCATCACCGACGCCGTGCATGCGCGCGGCGGCCATATCGTCGTCCAGCTCTGGCATGTCGGGCGCATCTCGCATGTCTCGCTGCAGCCGGGCGGCCAGGCGCCGGTGTCGAGCACGGCCCGCGTCGCCAACGCCAAGACCTATGTCGGCGGCGCCTTCGTCCCCGTCTCGCCGCCGCGCGCGCTGGCCACCGCCGAGATCGCCGGCGTCGTCGAGCAATACCGGCAGGCCGCGCTGCGCGCCGTCGAGGCCGGCTTCGACGGTGTCGAGGTGCATGGCGCCAACGGCTACCTGATTGAGCAGTTCCTGCGCGACAGCATCAACGACCGCAGCGACGCCTACGGCGGCGGCATCGAGAACCGCACGCGCTTGCTCGTCGAGGTGATGGAGGCCGTGGCGGGCGCGATCGGCGGCGACCGCACGGGCTTGCGCCTGTCGCCGGTGACGCCGGCCAACGACGCCGCGCCCGACAGCGACCCGCAGGCGCTGTTCGAGCGCGCCGTCGAGCGCCTGGCGCCGCTGCGGCTGGCCTTCCTGCACATCGTCGAAGGCGCCACCGGCGGCGCGCGCGACCACCTGCCCTTCGACTACGCCGCGCTGCGGCGCCACTTCAAGGGCGCCTGGATGGTCAACAACGGCTACACGCGCGAACTGGCGCTGCAGGCGGTGGCCTCGGGCGCCGCCGACCTCGTCGCCTTCGGCAAGCCCTTCATCGCCAATCCGGACCTCGGCCTGCGGCTGCGGCGCGACGCGCCGCTGAACCCGTTGCGCCAATCGCTGCTGTACGGCGGCGGCCCCGAGGGCTACACCGACTACCCGACGCTGGCCGCGGCGACGACCTGAGCGCTGCGGGCAGGGGCCGCCTGCGGCCTCAGGCGCGGGCGCGCGAGCGGAACAGCTCGCGCAAGTTGACCTCGCGCGGCCCCGGCAGCAACTCGATTGCATCGCCGGCCGTCACCTCTCCCGGCTCGACGACGGTGAGGTAGACGCCGCAGTAGCCCGATTGCACCATCAGCTTCGCCGCCTGCTTGAAGCCGAGCGCGGCATTGAGCTTGAAGCAGGGGTAGCGCGGCTCGCTGACGGCGAGCAGGCAGCCCGGCAGGCGCAGCCGGTCGCCGATCCAGAGCTGGTCCTCGGACAGGCCCTCGACGGTCAGGTTCTCGCCCAGCGCGCCGCCGGCCAGCGGCACCTCGCCGGCGGTGACGCGGGCCTGTGCGCGCACCGTCTGCCAGAACGCGTAATGCTGCTGGCCGTAGGCGTAGACCGCCTTCGCGAGCCCGCCGTGGACCGTCGGGTCGGCCTGTTCGTCGCCGTCCAGCCCGAGCGGGCCGACGGTCACCGGCCCGTCGACGGCGCGCTTGCCGATGCCGCTCATGACCGAGCGGCCGTCGATGTTCATGGCCTGGGCGCGGGCGCGGTTGACGGTGAGGATCTTCATCGGCGCATTCTGGCGCCAATCAAGGCGGGACCCGGGTGGGCGTTCTATCAACGGTATTGCGCCTGATCCTGCTTCGGCATCGCCCGCGCCGGGCGCGCGTCGACCGCGACGCCGACACCGACCTTGGTGCCCTGAGGCACGACCGTGCCGGCCTGCGGCGCTTGCCGCACGACGGTGCCGGCGCGGGCACCGCTGCCCATGATGGACTCGACCTTGCCGAGATCCAGTCCCGCGCCGCGCATGCGGGCCAAGGCCTCGTCCAGCGACAGTCCGCCCACGCTCGGTACCGTGGCGGTCTGGATCGCCACCTTCAACGTGACCACCGCGCCCTCGGTCACCTGCGTGCCGGCCGCAGGCGACTGGTCGAGAACGAGGCCATCGGGCGGCGGTTCGTGGCTCTGTCCCTGTTCATCGACGGCCACCAGCCGCAGCTTGAGCGAACTGGCGATCTCGCCGGCGACCGAGGTCAGGCGATCTTTCAGGTCGGGCACGGTGACGGTGCGGGCAGGGACCGCCGGCCCCGGATTGGGCGGATACACCGGTGTCGGAGTCGACCCACCGGTGGCCTGTCGCGACAACCACCACAGCGCCCCCGCCAGCAGCACCAGGGCGGCCAAGGCGGCCGGCAGCCAGTACCGGCGCCCGGCCCGGCCGGCCGGCGCCGAAGTCGCGGCCGGCGTGCCCGGCGCGTGGCGCGCCGGCGCCGCCTGCACCGGCATCGACGGCGCGTAGGTCGGCGGCGCATAGCTGCCTCCCGGCACGATCAGCGTGCGGTCGCCCGGCGCCGCCCGTGCGATGCGCGCGATGTCCTCGAGGAGTCCGGGCAGCTGGGCTTCGAAATCGCGCCGCAGGTCGGCCGCCTGCAAGCCGCGGAAACTGATCGGCGACCGCGCATCGTCGAGCAGGACCGGCAGCAGCACGCCGCGGCGCTGCCCCTCCTCGGCCTCGACGCGCACCGACTCCGATGCAAACGCGGACTGCGACCAGAACACCACGACGGCGTCGGCGCGGTCCAGCGACTCGGCGATCTGGTCGTCCCAGCGCTTGCCGGGCTGCAGGTCCCGCGGGTCGAAGACCCCGAAACCTCTCGATTTGAGCAGGCGTGCAACCACGTCGACGCGCTCGCGGTCTTCGCTGGCATAGCTGAGGAAGACGAGCAGGTGCGGCTCCGACGCCGAGGACGCCGGAGCCGGCGGCCGCGGCGCCGGGGCGAGCGTGATGTCCAGGAACGGATCCCCGTCGAGCGACGCCGGGCTCGGCGGCGCCTGCGGCTGCGCACCCGGTGCGGCCGGCGACGGTGCGTGCGGCAACGGGTCGGCCGGCGAGAAGGGGTCGAAGTCCGTGGCTGTGGGGCGCGGGGCCTGCGTGGACGGCACCGTTTCGGCCGGCAGGGTGCCCCGGCGATACGCCGTCTCGATGCGGTCCAGCGGCTCCCAGGGCGGTGTCGGCGCCATCAGCCGATCGACGAAGACGCGGTAGCTGCTGGCCAGCGAGAAGCGGTCGCCGCTGCCGCTGCGCACCGAGATCACCTCGCCGTAGGCGCAGTCGGGCGACTGCTGGATCTGCACGGCGTCGAAATAGGCGCCGAGGTCGCATTCGGCGAGGTCGTAGCACTCGGCCAGCAGGCTCTGGAACATCGGCTGGTAGCCCGTGATGCCGTCCTCGGGGCGGCCATGGCGCCAGTGGATGCGCAGCTTCTCCATCGATGCCTCGATGCGCGAGGGCAGCGGCAGCACGAGCAGCGGCCGCAGGTCGTCGCCGCCGCGCCGGTAGGCCGTCGCCGTGCGTACGAGTTCGCGCACGCCGGTCAGGCTCTGGCGGTTGGGCGTGAAGACGACGACCAGCTTCTCCGGCAGCAGCGAGGTGCAGATGCCGCTGATGTCGGTGACGCCGGTGCGCGAGTCGATCAGCACCCAGCGGTACTCGCGCGCCAGCCGCTCGGCGAAGGCGCGGTAGATGCCGGGCGCGCGTTCGAACAGGCGCTCCCAGGCGAAGGTGTTGACGCGCCGGCCGTAGCCGCCATCGTCGTTGCGGCCGGCGCGCATGATGTGCACCGCGGCATGCTCGGTCTGGCCGATGTAGGCCGCCCAGTCCAGCGCCGCCACCGCCTGCTCGACGGCGGCATCGGCCTGCGCCAGGTCGCCGGCCGGCTCGGCGGGCAGGTGATCGCTGAGGGCGATGAACAGGTCGATCAGTCCCGGCCCGGCGTCCAGTCCCATGTCCTGCGCCGGATCGCTGCCGCGCAGCCGGGGCGGAAAGTAGCGGTGCAGTCCAGGCGCCTCGAGGTCCCAGTCGACGACCAGCACCTTCTCGCCCGGCGCCAGCCGCTCGGCCAGCACGATGGCGCTGTTGGCCAGCGCCATCGTGCGGCCGGTGCCGCCCTTGTACGAGTAGAAGGTCGTGATGGTGCCGGGTTCGCCGGCCGGCGCGGGTGCGGCAGCCATCAGCGGTTCGGGAACGCCGGCCGCCAGGGCGGCGCGGCCGGGCGCCAGGCCGGCAGGTCCTGCTCGGCCGGCAGCTTGAAGGCCGTGCATTCGTCGCAGGCATGGCCCTCGATGGGCTGCAGCGCGCGGTAGTGGTCGTGAATCTGCCGCGCGATGGCCTGCACCTTGGGCCCGAACTTCGGGTTGCGGCGGATCTGCCGGTCGGCCAGCGTGAACTGCGAGAAGTCCTGCGCCTGGCGCTCGTCCTTCAGCCGCGGCGGCAGCCACTCGAAGCCGCGCAGCACGACCGGGATGATGAGGCCGCTGCTGCCGGGCAGGGCTGCCAGCTTGCGGCGCCGCGCCTCGAGCTGCACCATGGCCTCGAACTCGCGGCCGCAATAGGGCTTGCTTTCGTAGACGGGCGTGTACACCGCCACCATGCACACGCTGCGGCACAGCGCATCGGCCAGCGCCTCGTTGAACATATAGCCGGGCTGCAGCCGCTCCTTGTCGAGGTAGATCGGCAGCTCCAGCAGCGTCTCCAGCTCGTCGCCGAGGGCCGCGGCGAACTGGTCCATGAAACCGCGCACGAGGTCGTTCTGGCCATGGCTGTAGCTGATGAAGCAGGCGTACTCGAACTTGCAGCTCATGGGGCGTGCGGCGCGTCGCGGGTAGCGGGATCGGCGCAGGCGGTCGGTCGATCCATCGTTCAGGCCTGCGCCATCTTGGCGAGCCGGTCGATCAGTTCACGCGCCGCCGCCTGCTCGGCACCGGTGGCGTGGTCGATGTACGGCAGCAGCGTGAAGCGGGCCTCGTCGTGGACCGAGCCCCACATCTTCGGCGCCGGCACGCGGCCCTTCAGGTCGCCGAGGCTCGCGACGATGCCGCCGAGCGCGCCGGCCAGACGTCCCGCGGCAAGCGCCTGCAGGACGAGCAGTTCGGTCTGCCCGACGACGGACCAGAAGTCCGGCTGCGCCGTCGCGGCGGCCTGCATCGAATCGGCCACCGCCTTGACGAGCCCGGCGTCGAGCTGCGGCAGCCGCCCCGCCAGCAGCGCCTCGCGCACCTGGGCGCTGATGAGGTTCTTGGCCGGATAGAAGAGGTTCGCCGCGCCGGTCGCGCGCGCGATCGTCGTTGCTTCGCCGTAGTGCTTCACCATCGCCGCCAGCGCGGCCCGCGCCTGGTCGTGGTCGCCGCCGCGATCGAGCGCCATCGTCTGACGCTTGTACGCCGACCCGAGCAGGCTGCAGCGCTCGACCGTCTGGCGCAGCGCGACCAGCCGCTGCAGGCGAGCGATGCCGTCCGCGATGCCGGCGAGGTCGTCGCGCTGGTCGGCGCGGCGGACGATGGCGTTGCCGAGCTGCTCGGCGGCGCGCAGCGAGGCGCTGCCGTCCTCGGCATCGACGGCGCGCTGCAGCCAGGTGATCTCCTGATCGCTCGCGCCGGCGGCGCCGTAGGCGAGGCCGAAGGCCTCGGCCACCGCGCCCATGGTGCCCCACAGCGGCGCGAACTGCGCTTGCAGATAGCGCAGCTTGTCGAGCTGGCCGGCCGCCGGGGCGCCACCGAAGCGACTCCTGACGATCAGCGCCTCGAGCGCGAGCGTCAGCGACACCGGCGAGGCGACGCCGGCGTATTCGTCGCCCAGCGGCGGCGCCGGCCGTTGCGCGTCGATGCCGGCGCGGCGCCAGCGCCAGTCGGGGTCGCCGTAGCACTGGTACGCGGCCCAGGTGTTGCCGCGCGGGTTCGCCGTCCAGGCGGCGACGCGCGCGGCGCCGACGGCCTCGATGAAGCGCGCGCCGCCGAGCAGCGCGCCGTACAAGCGCAGCGCGAACTGCTCGGCCGCGTCGTCTTCCACCGCCCAGCCCGCAGCGACGACGCAGCGCACGCCGGCGCGGATCAGCTCGTCGGCGATGTTGGCCGCGAAATCGGCACGGTCGTAGGGCTGCAGCACGGTGGCCGCATCGCGACCCGCGAGATGGCAGCAGTTGAGGAAGACGAGTTCGGGAACCGTGCGCATCGCGCGCACCTCGTTGGCGCCGAGGTAGGTGTCGGCCACCGACAGCACGACGCCGCCGTTGGCGCCGGGCGCGCCATGGCCCGAGACGTGGATCGCGCGGTAGGGCCGCTCGAACAGCGCGTTGGTGACGCTCTGCGCATCGGGCTGGTCGAGCAGGGCGCGCACCTTCTCCGGCTCGATGCCGCTGCCCGGCGCCTTCAGCAGCGCGGCCACCGCGGCCGCTTCGCGCCGCGCGCCTTCGAGGCGCGGATAGCCCTCCACGCACAGCGGCTCGCCGATCACGAGCACGCTGTCGTCGGGGCTCGAGTCGACGACGCGGTCGCGGAACTGGTCGGTCTTGAGCTTGCGGATCAACTGGCTGCGGAGGGCCCAGGGGCGGCGGTCGGCCAACTGCACGTCGGGGTTCGAATCGAGCAGTTCCCAGGGGATGGCCGCCGTGCCCTTGTCGAGCTCGATCACCATCTCCGTCGTGCCGGCGAGGAAGGGTTCGACCTCGAGCGGCACCAGCAGATTGAACAGCGTGCGGCCGATCAGCGGGTCGGTGTTGGCGTCGTTGGAGGCCTGGCTGACGAGGTTGCGCAGCAGCTTGGCCTGCGCCTGCTGGGCGCGGACCTCGGTGCGGGCGCGCTTGGTGTCGAGCCGCCATTCGAGGAAGCGGCGCCCGTCGGCGTCGCTGGCGGCGAGCACGCTGATGAAGTCGTAGCTGGTGCCGCGGTAGCTCGAGTCCAGCGAGCGCCGCAGCGCGCCCGGACCGATCGTGATGGGCCCGACGAGGCGCAGACGCTGCGGCGTCGCGTGCTGCTGCTGCTGCAGCGCGCGCCAGGCATCGCCGGCGCGCTCGAGGTAGAGCTCGACGAGCTTGAGCTGCGCCAGCAGCGGCCAGCCGGCCTCGCGCAGCCGCTCGTTCGCCTCGATCGCGCCCTGCACGATCGACTGCGCCGCGGCGCCGGTGCTGATGCCCGTGCCGCCGCTGCCCATCAACGTCGCGGCGAGATCGAACTGCGTCGGCGCGCCGCCGGCGGCCTCGGTCAGGCGCTGCGCATAGGCGAGTACCGCCTGCCGCGTCGTGTACGCCAGCGCCGAGCCGCTGAGCTTGCCTTCCTCGCCGAGGCCGACGACGATCACCGCCGCCGGCCTGGCCATCTCGAGCGGGTTGTCCGGATTGCAGCGCTGGTTGCCGAAGACCTGCTGCGTGCCCGTCGGCTCGGGATACAGGCCCGCGCCGAGCGAGCGGCTCATCGCCGCGGCCACGAGGCCGTCGACGACGCGTTCGGCGCCGGTCAGCGTCGTCGAACGGTAGTGGCCGATGAGCAGCGGCTCGCGCACGAACTTGACGTCACCGTTGTAGACCGACACCTGCAGCGCCGCGCCGGCGCCGCGCTGGCGCGCCGCCGCGGTCGCGTCGACGGCGCTGCCGAGCACCTCCCATTCGCTCGAAGGCGGACGCGACGTGCCGGCCCCGTGCGACGGACGGCTGCGCACCGGTGCCGCGGCCGGGGCGGCAGCACCCTCACGTCCGCGCGAGGCCGGTGCCACGACCGCGTCGAGCTGGTCGGTCCTGCCGGTCGCGAGCAGCTCGATGTAGGCATTGAAGGCCGACGCCACGGCCGGCAGCTTGCCGTGTTCGGCGTCGACCTTCCAGGTCTTGACGCCCGGCAGCAGCGCGCTCTGCAGCGGCACGCGGCCGTCGCCGTCGTCGGGCACGTCGAGGTATTCGAGCCCGTCGTCGGGGCTCATCGTGTAGCCGTTCGGCGTGAACGACGCGTGGCCGACGACGAGCAGCATCTTCTGCGCGTCGGCGCCGAGCCTGCCGGCCTGGTCATCGAGGCGCCGGCGCAGGGCCACCGCCTGATCGAGCACCGCCTGCGGCGGCGCGCCCCATTGGTAGATCGACTTCTGCACCTCGCCGTCGTGCCAGCGGCTGCGCTCGAGCAGCGCCTGGATGTCGTCGTGCGCTAGCTTCGCCCACGTCGCCTCGCGGTCCAGCCCCTGCGCCGGGTCGAGCAGCGCCGCCTGCAGCTGGATGAAGCCGGGCATGCCGGCCATCATCCGGCGCGCGCCGCCGTTGTCGAACAGCGAGCCGAAAGCGACGAGCGCGTTGCCGAAGGTGTCGTCGCCCGAGAGCGTCTGCATCGGCGCCCACGAGCCGCCGTTGGGCGTGCCCAACATCAGCAGCCGCGCGCCGTCGCGCGCCATCAGGCGCTGCCAGGTCTCGGGTCGCTCGAGCTGCATCGTGCGCGCGACGAGCCCGCCCATCGAGTGCGCGAGCAGCCGCACCGGTTGCCGGCTCGCGTCGCGCGCCGCCAGCGCGGCGTCGACGGCGTCGGCCAGGCGCCGCGCCTCGTCCTCGATCGGGCGCCGCCAGTCGTAGGCGAAGGGGATGACCTCGTGGGTGTCGGCGAGGCGATCGATGAGGTCGTCGTAGGTCAGGCCGATCGGGCCGTCGGGCTCGACGCGCGAGGCCGTTGCCGGATCCCAGGCCAGCCGCATGAGGCCGTTGACGAAGCGAAAGCCGAGCCAGATGCGCCGGCCGTCGAGCTTGAGGTTCGAGCCGAGGATGCCGGGCAGCACGAACACCGCGGGGCGGCTCGCCGGGTCGGCGCCGGGGCCGCCGCGCGAGCGCGCCACGGCCAGCGCGCCGCGCGAGCCGCCGGCATCCTGCCCGGCCCAGGACAGCGGCCCGATGGCGGCGAAATCGGCCGGCGGGTCGCTCGTCAGCGCCGCGAGCATCGCCTGCACGGTGCGGTCGTTGGCGAAGTAATTGAAATGCGAAACGTTGCCGCCGCGGTCGAGCAGGAAGCTCGCCGGCGGTGCCGCGGCACTCCCCGCGCCGCGCGGCGTGCCGCCGTACATCGAGCGGGTCTGCACGACGATGTCGTTGTCGGTCCAGTAGTACGCGTCGGTCAGCAGCGTCTTGACCCAGGACATCACCGAATCGCCCTGCATGTCGCCGGCGATGACGCGCAGCTCGCCGGGGATCGTCTCGTCGGCGCCGTTGAGCCAGGCGACGACGGGGCTCTCCGGCATCATCGCTTCGAGGCCGGGGAGCTGGGTCGGATCGGCGCGGCGCAGCGCGACTTCATGCAGGAAGTCGACCAGATCGGGCAGCACCGGCACACCGGCGAGGTCCATGCACCACTTCAGCACCGAGAGGTAGGCGTCGAGCCGCTTCGACGCCAGCAGCGTGCCGCGCGCGGGGCAGGCCACGCGCACCACGCGCTCGATCTTCAGGCCCTTGCTGCGCGCGAGGGTGATCAGCGCCTGCAGATCGGCGCGATGCTGCTTGTAGGCGTCGCCGGCGAACGGCGCGAGCTCGTCGGCGATCGCGCCAGCGGCACCGCAGGCCCGCGCGAGCACCTCGGCAACGAGGCCGCCGCGCGAGTGTGTCAGCAGGTGCAGCCGGGCGCCGGCGGGCAGCGCCTGCACGAGGGCGAGCGCGTTGGCGATCGGGCTCTTGCCCAGCGTCGGGTGGTCGAAGGCGTAGACGCGGCCTGCATACTGCGCGAACAGCTGCCGCACGACGTCCGGATGCCGCGCCCAGAGTTTGCCGAACGTGCTCACGGTGTCGACGAAGGTGCCGTGCACGAGCACGAGCAGTGGCTGGCCGTCGGCCGCGGCGGGCACGTTCGCGAGCTTGGCGACATGGCCCTTCAGCGCCGCGGGCAGCGCGTCCGGCTGCAGCGCGTAGACGCCCTCGTCGACCGCGCCGTCGACCTTGGCGGTGATCGCCGCGGCGGCGAGCGTCGCCGCGGGATCCTTCGCCACGCCGGTGACGATGGCGATCGCCTTCAGCACCGCCTGACCGACCCAGCCCCGCGTGGCGCCTCGGGTGCCGCCGGGCTCGAGGCCGGGCCAGCCGAGCTGCGCGTTGACGGCGACCTCGTTCGCGTCGGCGCCGACCGGCGCCCCGCGCGTCGCCGCGGCAGCCTGGGCGCGCAGCAGCTCGGCCGCATGCGCCGGGTGCAGCACCAGCGTCGGCCCGCCGGCGATCGTCAGCTCGACCATGTCCTCGTCCGGGCGCGCCGTCAGGCGCACCGCGCCGCCGGCGTCGCGCTGCGTGCCGACCAGCGCCGATGCCTTGATCGTGCCACGCGCGTCGGCGCCGCGCGTGGCCCCGGCGGCCTGGGCCTGGCCGGGCACGACGAAGGTGATGTCGCCGCTCGGGTCGTTGTTTCGGCTGCGGCGGGTGGCCATCGGCATGCTCCTCGGGCGGATCGATCGATCAAACGCTGAACGGCACCTGTGCGACGAAAGCCGCGGTCTTGCCCAGCAGGTACAGATTGGGCGACTGCGTCGGCGGCATCGCCGCGCGGATGCGCGCGTGGAAGCTGCGGTAATCGCCCTTGAATGTGCCCTGCGCCCAGGTCTTGAGCAACTGCTCGGTGAAGGCGCCGTTGTGGTCGCCGTCCATCGAGGTCTGGTTGTCCTGGCAGCCGGAGATCAGCACGACGGCGGGATTGAAGCGACCGACGAGCGTCGTCGCCGCGTGGGCGGCGCCGACCTGCGCCAGCGCGGCATCGGGATCGACCGCGACCTTGTGCGCCGCCGCGGCCTTTGCGACGCCGGCCTGCAGCCCGTCGTAGAACGCCTGATGGTCGCGATACACGCGCATCGCCACCGCCGGCGGCATGAGCTTCGGCCGCTGCCCCGGGGGCGGCGGCGGCGGGGCGGCGCGCGTGACGGTGCCGCTGTGGCAGCTGTCGGAGAGCACGAGGATGCGCACGCCGGCGCCGAAACGGCTCAGCTCCAGATACAGCTCGTCGTCGATGAGCTGGCCGTCGTAGAGGCACCAGGTCTCGTCCTGGCCGTCGGCTTCGTCGCCGTTGGTGTCGGGCACCTGACCGCCGTGGCCCGAATAGCTGATGAAGAAGAGGTCGCCCGCCTTGAGCGCCTTCGCCGCGCTGCGCATGCCGGCGAGCACGGCCGCGCGCGTCGCCTTCTTGGTCAGCAGCACCTGGGATTTCATGCCCTGCTTGCCCGCGATGGCGGCCATGTCGTTGGCGTCGAATTCGCAGGCGGCCAGCGGGCCGTCCCAGCCGCTGTAGGCCGCGGCGCTGACGCCGTTGAGGCCGATATGCAGCGAGATCGCCTTCGGTTTCGTTGAAGCGCCGGGTTTGCGAGCCATGGTGGTTCTTCCTGGTGGATCGGGAGGTGGCCGATGATTGCCGCGCGCCGCTGGCGTCGAAAGCCCTAGATCGTGGGCATCGCCCTTCAGCCCCAGCCGGTGTACGGCGCCAGCCCCGCGGCCGCCTCGGCGCGTAGCCACGGTTCGACGCGGGACCAGAACTGCAGCAATGCGGTCCCTCCCAGCCAGGCCTGCTCCAGGGCGGACTTGCGCCACGCCTGAGGCGCTCCCGCGAGGGTCATCTTCTCGTCGACCGGGACCAGCAGTTCGCGCAGGCGAGCCTCGAATGAGCCGCCGGCATCGACGTTCCACTTCGCGGACGCTGGATTCAGCGTGGCCAGCATGCGCTGGCGGATGTGGATCGCACAGTGCACCGCGAGCACGGCGGCGAGTGCCTGCACCGGTCCGGCGTCGTCGGCGAGCTTGCCGGCGCGCACGCCATAGTCGAGCGCCAGCCTGTCCCGGCGCGACCCCGCGTCCGCGGGCGCGGCGGTCTTCGCATCCGAGCCGGTATCGGCGGGCGGTGGCCACGGCGCGCCTCGCAGCGTGAAGTCCGCGTACCCGAGCGCCAGCAATCCGCGTTCGGTCAGGCGTATCCACGTCGACAGGGCCTGGATCCGCTCAGCATCCTTCGGTGCGTCGACGCTGGTCTGCGGCTTGCCTGCGCAGGCATAGCGACGAACGCAGCCGTAAAAGGCGTCGAGCAGTCCGCCATTCGACGCCAGTGCCTCGGGCAGATGCTCGAAATCGAGCATCAAGCCCTGGTGCCCGACGCCGTCGGTGGCCGGCACGGCGGTGGCGACGACCATCAGCTTGAGCAGCTGATACAGGAAGTCGAGAAACGCCGCATCGAGAATGAGCACGCGGAAATCACCGCGCTCGATCGACGCCCATGGCAGCAGCAGGTTGCTGCCCTGCACCGTGCCGACGACGACCATCGGCATGAAATCGAGGGTCTGCGGCTGTGCGACCCGCAGGTCCGCATGCATCACCATCTCGAGGGCTGCCGCCTCGAGCATCAGCGTGCCGAAGTAGCTCGCCGATTCGTGCGGCCCCGGCCGGCACCTCGCGAGGATGTCTTCGGCGCGTCGAAACTGCTCGACGCGCCCGGCGGGTGCCCGGGTGCCGGTGAACTCCGCTTCGCGGCGCGCCAGATGCTCGCGCGCGGCTTGCATGGCGGGCGAAGGATCCGAGGCGAGGGCCGCGCCGTCGCCCCGGTGCAGCGAGGCCTGCAGGCCGCGGAGGAAGCGGCGCGCACGCGCCTCGGGTCGTTGCTCGAGCGCGGCCAGCGTCAGACCATCCGCGGCGTTCATCGTCCGCAGGGCGCCTGCGCGGCAGCGAGCCCGATGCTCGACGATCCTGTGCGCCGCGATCGTGGCCTCCCGATCCAGATCGACGCCTTCGAGCGAACCGCAGAAGTGGTAGCCGAACTCCGGATATTCGGGGCCGCCGGTCACCAGCAGATACTGGATGGCGAGTGTGCTGATGATCACGCCCTGCGCCTCCAGAGCGGTCGGTGCGTCGTGCACGAGCAGGAAGGTATGCGCCTGGCTCCTGATCGACCATTGCATCTCGTTGATGACGTTTTCGCTCAGATCGGGATACGCGATGGCGAACACCACCATTTCCGCCGCATCGACCGCGGCGCGCAGCGGCGCACGCCACGCGGTGTCGTCATCCGGCTGAACTCCGATGCGGGCCCACTCCACCTCGCGCTCGGGGTCGAACGCGGGATGAGGGTCGGCCAGGATCTCGCGGTCGAAGGCGGCGCGGACGCCTGACCTGCGCAAGGCCCCGGCCAGCGCGCGCACGAAGGCTTGAAACCGTCCGCGATAGCACAGGAGCACGTCCAACGATTTGGCCAAGGCGGTTCTCCTGTTCCCGCGCATGCGTGCTCGGTGCCCCGCCTCGTGCAGGGTCACTGGCCCGCGGCAAGTACAAGCCTGCTATCCCGCAGTCGGGGTCATGGCGATCATATTGACCCTGATAACGCCGAGGTGCAAGGTCGACCGTTGCCTGAAACTCCTGGCGCCATGCGCGTGTCGGCCTCTCGGCAAGCGCGCATCAAGTTATGCGAAATCCGCATGACACCCTCCAGACCGGCGGTTACGGCGCGATTACATTGATCCGACAATGACTGCCCCTCGACTCGACCCCGAGGGCGAAGCGGTATTGGGCGAGGTCCGAGGGTCCCGATTGCCGGGGGCTCGAATCTGGCCGAATGCCGTTCCATGTCTTGTCTAGTCTGGAGTCTTCTTCACCATGAACCAACCTTCGACCCCGGGTGCGAACCTGAATGCACCCGCCGACCTCCGCCATGAGCGCCTGCGCGCCTGGGTGGCCGAGATCGCCGCGCTGACCGAGCCGGCGCGCATCCATTGGTGCGACGGCAGCGAGGCCGAATACAAGCGCCTGTGCGACGAGCTCGTCGCCGCCGGCACGATGATGCGGCTCAACCCCGAGCTGCGCCCGAACAGTTTCCTCGCGCGCAGCGACGCCAGCGACGTCGCCCGCGTCGAGGACCGCACCTTCATCTGCAGCGCGCAGCGCGAGAACGCCGGCCCGACCAACAACTGGATGGCGCCGGCCGAGATGCGCGCGCTGCTGCAGACGGGTGACCAGGCGCTGTTCCGCGGCGCGATGCGCGGCCGCACGATGTACGTCGTGCCGTTCTCGATGGGCCCGCTGGGTTCGCACATCTCGCACATCGGCGTCGAGCTCACCGACAGCCCCTATGTCGCGGTGAGCATGCGCACGATGACGCGCATGGGCCGCGGCGCGCTCGCCGCGCTCGGCACCGACGGCGCCTTCGTGCCCTGCGTGCACAGCGTCGGCGCGCCGCTGGCCGCCGGTGCCAAGGACTGCGCCTGGCCCTGCAACGAGACGAAATACATCGTCCACTACCCCGAGACGCGCGAGATCTGGAGCTACGGCTCGGGCTACGGTGGCAACGCGCTGCTGGGCAAGAAATGCTTCGCGCTGCGCATCGCCAGCACGATGGGGCGCGACCATGGCTGGCTCGCCGAACACATGCTGATCCTCGGCGTGACCTCGCCCGAAGGCCGCAAATACCATGTCGCGGCGGCTTTCCCGAGCGCCTGCGGCAAGACGAACTTCTCGATGCTCGTGCCGCCGCAGGGTTTCGCCGGCTGGAAGGTGACGACGATCGGCGACGACATCGCCTGGATCAAGCCGCACGAGGACGGCCGCCTCTACGCGATCAATCCCGAGGCCGGCTATTTCGGCGTCGCCCCGGGGACGAACTACCACACGAATCCGAACTGCATGGACTCGCTCAAGCGCGACTGCATCTTCACCAACGTCGCGTTGACCGACGACGGCGATGTCTGGTGGGAAGGCATGAGCGACGAGCCGCCGGCGCATCTCGTCGACTGGCGCGGCCAGGACTGGACGCCGGCCACTGCGAAGCTCGAGAACGGCAAGCTGCGCCCCGCCGCGCACCCGAACTCGCGCTTCACGATCGCCGCCACCAACAACCCGGTGCTCGACGCCGAATGGGACAACCCGGCCGGCGTCGCCATCGATGCCTTCATCTTCGGCGGCCGCCGCTCGACGACGGTGCCGCTGGTGACCGAGGCGCGCACCTGGGCCGAGGGCGTGTACATGGCGGCGACGATGGGCAGCGAGACGACCGCGGCGGCGGCCGGCGCGCAGGGCGTCGTGCGCCGCGACCCGTTCGCGATGCTGCCCTTCACCGGTTACAACATGGCCGACTACTTCCAGCATTGGCTGAGCCTGGGCGACCGGCTCGCCGCCCAGGGCGCGAAGCTGCCGCGCATCTATTGCGTGAACTGGTTCCGCAAGGGCGCCGACGGCAAGTTCGTCTGGCCCGGCTACGGCGAGAACATGCGCGTGCTCGAATGGATGGTCGGCCGTGTCGAGGGCCGCGCCGGCGGCGCCGACAACGTCTTCGGCGTCAGCCCGCGCTACGAGGACCTGCGCTGGGACGGCCTGGCCTTCACGCGCGAGCAGTACGCGAGCGTGATCGGCATCGACAAGGCGGCCTGGCAGCAGGAGCTGAAGCTGCACGCCGAGCTGTTCAAGACGCTCGAATACCACCTGCCGGCCGAACTGCCCGCGACGAAGGCGAGGATCGAAGAGCGCCTGGGCGTTTGACCGCCGACCGCGCCGGCGCCGCACTGCTGGCCGCTTTCGAGCGCCAGGCGCAATGGTGCCGGGCGCCGGCGCCGTTCACGGCGCGGCTGCTCGAACGCAGCCGCGCCTGGCTCGGGCGCGACGCCGGGGCCCGCGCCGCTTTCGCCGCCGTCGCCCAAGACCCGCTAGCCGGTGCCGTGGCGCTGCGCTGGGCCGGCGCGCTGCACCATCTGGCGCTGCTCGGACGCGAACCCTGGGCCGGCCTCTGGCCGCCGGCCGATCACGCGACCGATCCCGCGGCACTCGATGCCGCGCTCGACGTCGCCCTCGACGCCGCCATCACCACCGCCTGGCGCGAGCAGCAGCCGCTCGTGCGCGCGGCGCTCTGGCGCGCGCCGCAGACCAACGAGGTCCAGCGCAGCGCCGTGCTGCTGCCGGGGCTGCTGCATGTCGCGGCGGCGACGGGGCTGCCGCTGGCGCTGCTCGAGATCGGCGCTTCGGCGGGGCTCAACCTCTGGTGCGACCGCTACCGCTACGACGCCGGTCCCTGGTCCTGGGGCGACGCCTCGCGGCCGCTGACGCTGGCGCCATCCTGGCGCGGCCCCGCGCCAGAACTCGGGGCGCCGCTGGCGGTCGCGCGGCGCGCGGGCTGCGACCTCCATCCGGTCGACCTGCGCGCGCCGGGCGAGGCGCTGCGCCTGGCCTCGTTCATCTGGCCCGAGCAGCGCGACCGCCTCGCGCGGCTGCGCGCGGCCTGCGACGCCGTGGCCGGCTGGCAGGCGGCCGAGGGCATCGGTGTCGAGGCGGCGACGGCGTCGCGCTTCGTCGCGCGCGAACTCGCAGCACCCGCGCGCGGCATCGCGACGGTGCTGATGCATTCGGTGCTCTGGCAATATCTCGGCAAGGCCGAGCAGGACGCGATCACCGCCGCGGTCGAGGCGGCCGGCGCGCGCGCCACGCCCGACGCGCCGCTGGCCTGGCTGACGCTGGAGCCGCCGGCACCCGACCTGGGCGTGCAGCTCGGCTGCCGGATCTGGGACGGTGCGGCGCGGCGCGGCGTGCGCCGGTTGCTGGCGCAGGCCCATCCGCATGGCGCAAGCATCGAATGGCTGGAGGCCGCCGGATGAAACTGCAGTTGCTGTCCGACCTGCATCTGGAGACCGAGTCCTTCGACCCCCGGCCCGCGCCCGGCGCCGAGCTGCTCGTGCTGGCCGGCGACATCGACAGCCGCTGGCAGGGCTACGAGCGCTTCGCCGGCTGGCCGGTGCCGGTGCTCGTCATCGCCGGCAACCACGAATACGACGGCCGCGATGTCGACGCCGCGGCGGCGGGCCTGCGCGAACACTGCGCCGCGCTCGGTTTTCGCTACCTCGAATGCGAGACGGCGCTGCTCACCGACGCCGCCGGCCGCCGCATCCGCGTCCTCGGCACAACGCGCTGGAGCGATTTCGACCTTTTTGGCGCCGCCGGACGCGATCGCGCCGAGCGCGCCGCCGCCTATTTCATGCGCCTGATGCAATCGACGCGCGGCGGCCGGCCCTTCGACGCCGCCGCGGTGCGCGAGGAGGCGCTGCGCTGCCGCGCCTGGCTCGACCGCGAATTGCGCCAGGCGCCGCAGGGGCGCTGGGACGCGACCCTGGTCGTGACCCATTTCGCGCCCAGCATCCGCAGCGTCGATTCGCGCTATGGCCGCCAGCCGGGCAGCGCCAGCTTCTGCAACGACGACGAGGACCTGATTCCCTACGCCGACCTCTGGCTGCACGGCCATCTGCATTGCCGCCACGATTACGACTGGCCGCGAGCGGGACGCGCACCGACGCGCATCGTCTGCCAGGCGCTGGGCCTGGCGAAGAAGGGTGAACAGCGGGGCTACGACCCCGGGCTGACCTTCGAGGTCTGAACCGAGGTCGAATTCAGGCGGCGCCGGCGCGGCGCGTCGCCAGCCGGCGCACCCAGCCGGTGCGGCGCTCGGCAGGCGGCGGCGCGGGCGGCGCCTCGTGCTGCAATTCGTTGAGGCTGAGGTCGAGACCGAAGGCGGTGCCGAGATCGGCCGGGTCGTCCTGAACGGGCCTCGCAGCCTGACGCCAACCGGCAAACCAGCGCTGCGGCGCAGGGGCTTTGGACATGGCGGCGGCCTTTCAGGTTGAGCGTTCCGACAGTGTCGCTCGGGTACACGTAACTTACACGTCGAAAAGGATGGTGGCACGGTATCTGTTCACGCCAACTTAGGGGATGTGGTGCGGCCGATACAATCGCGCCCCCTCGAATCGGTGGCTGCATGCCGAATTACGCACCTTCGTCCCGATCCGCTTTCGTCGCCATCGATTTCGGCACCTCGAATTCGGCGATCGCCCTGCCCGCCGGCGCCGCCGGCGTGCGACTCGTCGAGCTCGAACCGGGTCAGCCGACGATGCCCACCGCGGTCTTCTACCGCGCCGACACGCCGCCGCAGCACTTGGAGGCCGACCGCCTCTACGGCCGCGCCGCGGTCGCCGCCTATGTCGAAGGTGTCGAGGGGCGGCTGATGCGGTCGATGAAGAGCATCCTCGGCTCGAGCCTGCTCGACCAAGCGACCGACATCGGCGGCGGCCGCTCGGTCCGCTACCGCGATGTCGTCACCGGCTATCTGCGCCGCTTGAAGACGCTGGCCGAGGCCGAGGCGGGGCGGCCGATCGAGAGCGCCGTGCTGGGCCGGCCGGTCTATTTCGTCGACGACGACCCGGCGCGCGACGCCCAGGCCGGCGCCGCGCTGGAAGCGGCGGCGCGCGCCGTCGGCTACACCGAGGTCCATTTCCAGTACGAGCCGATCGCCGCCGCGCTCGATCATGAAAGCCAGATCGACGCCGAGCAGCTCGTGCTCGTCGCCGACATCGGCGGCGGCACCTCGGACTTCTCGCTCGTGCGCGTCGGGCCGGCGCGGCGCGGCCGCGCCGAGCGTCGCGACGACATCCTCGGCAACCATGGCGTGCACCTCGCCGGCACCGACTTCGACCGCCACCTCGAACTCGCGGCGATCCTGCCGCTGCTGGGCTACCGCGCGCGGCGCCCGGCCAAGCCGGGAGAGGCGGCGCGCGAGGTGCCCAGCGGCGTCTACTTCGACCTCGCGACCTGGCACCTGATCAACACCGTCTACGCGCCGGCGCGGGTCGCCGAATTGCGCGCGATGCGCAGCTGGTACGAAGATCCGCGGCATCACCGGCGGCTGATGGCGGCCGTCGAGGAGCGGCTGGGCCATGCGCTGGCGGCCGCCGCCGAGCAGGGCAAGATCGACGTCGCGACGCAGGGCACGGCCGCGATCGACCTCGACCACCTCGAAGCCGGCCTGCGCGCCGAACTCCACGAAGCCCAGGCGGCGGCGGCGATCGAGGCCGACCTGCAGCGCATCGTCGACGCCGCGGTCGCCACCGTGCGCATGGCCGGCGTCGCGCGCGACGCCGTCGACGTCGTCTATTTCACCGGCGGGTCGACCGGGCTGCGGCCGCTCGTCGCGCGCATCGCCGCCGAGTTCCCGGCCGCCGCCGCGGTGCGCGGCGACCGCTACGCCAGCGTCGCCCAGGGGCTCGGGTTGCATGCCCGAGCGCTGTTCGGCGCCTGAGCCGAGGCCTCAACGGCGGCGTGGTCCCCGGGCCCGCGGGCCGGCCGGCGCGGCGGCACGGCGCGGCCGCGTGACGTCGGCGATCAGCATCAGCGCGCGCACGATGTCCTGCACCGCCTCGGCGAGGTCGGCGGCGGGCTCCAGCGTCTCGATCACCGCCAGCAGCTCGTCGGCGTCCTCGAGGTCATCGGGATCGAAATGCATGAACAGCAGCGCCAGCGGCTCGACCAGCTCGGGGTCGGTGCGCGCCATCAGCGCCGGGAAGGCGTCCATCGCGGCGGCGAAGCCGGCGATCCAGGGCAGCACGCATTCGTCGGGCCCGGCGTCGTCGTCGAGCTGGTAGATCCAGGGGTCGAACCATTGCCGGTTCGTGATCGCGCGGTCGACCTCGGCGTGGCGGCGCTGCACCAGCGCCTGCAACTCGGTCAGCGCGGCACCGGCGGGCGCCGGCCGGCCCTCGACATCGGTGACCAGCGCCAGCCAGCGCGCCGGCGGCGGCCGCTGCGGCTGCAGCAGCACGCCGCAGAGGAAACCATCGAGCGCCGAGACATCCAGCGGCTGCAATGGTGCGGGCAAATCATCGAGCAGCGTCTGCAGACGTTCGATGTCGGCGTCGCCCAAGGACGGCAGCTGAGAAGTTAGGGGGGTCATGTCGTTTTTCCCACGAATAGGGATGCGCCGCTGCCGCGGCCGGCCGTAGATTCGGTGCCATCGGTGGTGCCGCGGGTCGATTGTCCCGCAGCGCCGCCGGCCGGCCCAACGACGTCCTTTTCGGAGGACTTTCTCAAACCCGCTGTGCGAACAGCGGGTTCTTTTTTTGGGCCTCGCTCGCTTGCTTCAGATCGCCACGACGCGGTTGCGGCCCTGCGACTTCGCCAGATAGAGCGCCTCGTCGGCGCGCCGCGTCAGCGACTCGGCATCGGCCGGCACGCCGCAGGTCAGTCCGGCGCTCAGCGTCACGCCCAGCCCGGGCGCCAGCGCTTCCCAGTCATGACCCTGGACGGCGATGCGCAATCGCTCGCAGATCTCGCGCGCGCGCTCCGTATCGGCGTCGGGCAGCACGAGCAGGAATTCCTCGCCGCCGACCCGCGCGACGAGATCGGCGGCGCGCGTATGGGCGCGCAGCAGCGCGGCCATCGCCATCAGCACGCGGTCGCCGACGCCATGGCCATGGCAGTCGTTGACGCGCTTGAAGTGATCGAGGTCGATCATCGCCACCGCCAGCCGTCCGCCGCCGCAGCGGGCCTGCTCGACCAGCTGCGGCCAGCGCAACTCGAGCTCGCGCCGGTTGCCCAGCCCGGTCAGCTCGTCGCGCCGCGTGTCGGCCTCGAGCTCGCGCGCCCGCGCATGGTGGCGGCGCGCCTCGAGCCGCATCTGCTCGGCCTCGACGCGGGTGACGAAGAGCTCGGACTGGGCGTGCATCTGGGCCATCGAGCGCTGGCGCTCGAGCCGCAGATAGGCCTCCAGATGGGCCAGCGCGTCGGCCGGACAATCGAGCGCGCTGGCGCTGCGCCACAAGGCGTGGCGCAGCCGCAACCGGGTGTTGAGGTGCTCGTTGTCGGCGCCCGCGAGCAGCGCCTGCAGCCGCTCGCGGGCGCCGGCGGCATCGCCGCGCGCCAGCGCCAGGTCGGCCTGCGAACAGCCGATGCGCGTCAGATGCGCCGCGTAGCCGCCGCGCGCCAGTGCCTCGGCCTCGTCGAGCGCCGGCGCGGCGTTGACGATGTCGCCGAGGCCGACCAGGACCTCGCCCAGGTTCCCGATGGCCAGCAGCTTGCGGAGCGCTTCGCCGCTGGCGCGTGCCAGCGCCACCGCCTCCTCGGCCAGCGGCAGCGTCTGGTGCAGCGGCTCGCGCGCCTCGTCCAGCGGCTGGGCGTCGCGCCGCAGGTGGAACTGGCCGATGCGCACGGCCACCAGGTTGTTGAGCGCGACGAACAGCGGGTGCGACTGGTCCTGGGTGCGGGCGACGGCGAGCGCCTCGACCAGCAGCCGCTCGCCCTGCCAGGGGTCGCCGGTGCGCTCGAAGGCGCAGCCCAGCGCGTTCGTCGCCAGCGAGATGCGGCCGATGTCGTCGATCTCGACGGCGATGCGGTGCGCCTCCTGCCCGGCCGTCAGCGCGACCTCGTAGCGACCGGTGTCGCTGGCGGCGATCGAGAGCTGGCGCAGCAGGTCGACGAGTTCGGTGCGCGGGCCCTCGGCGCGAAACTGCGGCAGCAGCTCGAGCGTCAATTCGACGAAGGCGGCCCAGGCCCCGGTGCGGTAGCGGCGGTCCAGCAGCAGCAGGCCGGCGCGGCGGCGCGTCGGCGCGTCGTCGGGCGCGACGCGGCGCCAGATCGCCTCCGCCCGCGCCAGCGCCTCGGCCGGGTTGTCGCCGTCGCGAGCGCTCTCGGCCAGCGCGATCGTCTCGGCCAGGCTTTCGGCGTTCATCGGCGCGGCGGCGCCGCGGCGCGGCGCGCCGGTGGCGGAAGGCGGGTGCGGATCATCGGAAGCTGAGGACGGCCGTGGGGGGTGAGCGCGGGGGCGATCCCGTTTGTACGCCGGTTCGTGGTCGCCGGTCCGCGGAGCAGGGGTCGGGCGGTGCGGCTTTTCGGCGATTCGGCACGAAGCGGCCTGCGCTCACCGCGGGCCTGGCGGCCCCGCCCAGGCCCTCGTCGCGGTCCTCGTCGCCACGGTCGGCGGCATCGCGCCGCAGGAACCCTGTGCGGCCGGCCATGCGGGAGCCGTGGTCGCCGCCGCGGCCTCGGGCTGCGTCCGATCCGTCACGCTAAGCTCGCCCTGGCCGGGTCGGCCCGGCGCCGACCCGCGCCTGCGAGGGCGACGCCGGCTTCGAGCCGGTGCGCGTGATGTCGCGCGATCCGGCAGGCGCCCTGTCCGCCGCCGGCCGCGCCCGAACCCGATGAGGAGCCGACATGTCCGAAGCGAAACCGCTGCCGCCGATCCTGCTCGTCACCGGCGCCGGCCGCGGCATCGGCGCCGCCACCGCGGTGCTGGCGGCGCGCCAGGGCTGGGACGTGGCGATCAACTACCGCCGCGACACCGCGGCGGCGCAGGCCGTCGCCGACCGCGTGCGCGCGCAGGGCCGGCGCGCCCTCGTCGTGCAGGCCGAGGTCGACGACGAGGCGCAGGTGCTGGCGATGTTCGCCGCCATCGACCGCGGCCTCGGGCGGCTCTCGGGGCTCGTCAACAACGCCGGCGTCGTCGATGTCGCCGCGCGCGTCGACGAAGGCAGCGTCGCGCGCTGGCAGCGCATGTTCGCGATCAACGTCATCGGCTCGATGCTCTGCGCGCGCGAGGCGCTGCGGCGCATGAGCCGGCGCCATGGCGGCGCCGGCGGCGCCATCGTCAATGTCTCGTCGGCGGCGTCGCGGCTCGGCTCGGCCGGGCAATATGTCGACTACGCGGCGAGCAAGGGCGCGATCGACAGCTTCACGATCGGCCTCGCTCGCGAGGTCGCCGCCGAGGGCGTGCGCGTCAATGCCGTGCGACCGGGCATCGTCGAGACCGAGATCCACGCCAGCGGCGGCGAGCCCGATCGCGCCGGCCGCCTCGGCCCGCAGGTGCCGATGCAGCGCGCCGGCCGCGTCGACGAGATCGCCGATGCGATCTGCTGGCTGCTCGGCAGCGGCGCGAGTTACACCACCGGCGCCCTGCTCGACGTCAGCGGCGGTCGCTGAGGCGGGGCGCGCCGCCGCCTTCGCCAGCTGCCGCGCCCTCGACGACCTCGGCGACCCGGCCCGCCTGGCGCAGCAGCTGCCCGGCCACCGCCCGCGCCGCGTCGCGCGTCGCGTAGGGCCCGGCCTGGACGCGGTACCAGCCCTGGTCGGCGACGACGGCCGCCGCGCTGCCGTCGGGCGCGTCGAGGATCCAGCGCCGCTGCGCCTGCTCCGCCGTCGCGCGGTCGCGGAAGGCGCCCAGCTGCAGCCAATAGGCGGAACCCGCGGAGGCGGCCACGGTGCCGGCCGGCGCATCACCGGGCACGAGGTCGTCGCCCGGCAACATCGGGCCGCGCTGCCAGCGCCCGCTGCGGATGTCGTCGAAGGTCAGGCGTTCGATCTCGACCGGGGCGACGCCGCCGAGCAGCCCCAGCTTCGCCGCCGCGGTGTAGCTGAGGTCGATGATGCGGCCGGCGGCGAACGGGCCGCGGTCGTTGACGCGCACGACGACCTCGCGCCCGTTGGCCGGGTTGCGCACGCGCACATAGCTCGGGATCGGCAGCGTGCGGTGTGCGGCGGTCATCGCGTACATGTCGTAGATCTCGCCGCTGGCGGTCGGCTGGCCGTCGAACCTGCGCCCGTACCAGGAGGCGCCGCCGCGCTCGGTCCACGGCGCGTCGGTCGTCATCGGCACATAGCGCTGGCCGGCCACCTCGTAGGGCTTGTTGGGGCCGCCGACGCGCAGCGGCTCGACGCGCGGCACGGCGTCGCCGACCTGGGCCAGCGCGGGCGGCGGCCGGGCCGGCCCGCCGTCGCGCAGC
>JAGWTU010000001.1 GCA_028868825.1 Burkholderiales bacterium
TGCAACAGCGCGTAGGCCTGATCGTGCGCATCAACCAGCGTCCAGCGACGCTGGACTGCGATGGTCAGAGCTGGCGTGTGGCCTTCGGCCTGCTTCACCACCTCGTGGACGCCTGAACGTCGCGCCGCCCGTCAATGCGGGCTGTCGTCGGACAAATATGACCTTCCCTAGGTGCTCCGCCGCGAAAAGTCTGATCTGACTTGCAGTTCCAACCCCCTGCGCTTGTAGGCCGCCGGTGCCCGCGTGATCGGCTTGGCTCAGGGCTGCGCGGCTGCGGCTACGGCTACGGCTACGGGGCCTGTGCCGGTGTCAGACTCGCATGTCGGCCATGGACCCGATCCGCTACGCGCGCAGCCACATCTCGGTGCTCGATCGATCCGGTCTGGAACGACGCAGCTGCGAGTGCTATGCCGTGGTCAAGCGCGAGTACGACCGGCTGCTGACCCGACGCGGGCCCGCGTAGCCGACCCGGCGGTGGGGCGGTCCTGCAGCAAGGGCGCTCCCGCGAAGCAGGACCTTGCATCAGCCTCTCGGCTCGCCCCGCTGGTTGACGGTCACGGTCCTCCCGGGCGGAGCGGTAAGTTGCAATCGATGCTCCAGACCTCGAAAGGTGTAGGTCACGTCCCAGTAGTCCGGTCGCGCCTGGCTGGGAACGTTCTCGCAGCGCCGCACGTCGCGGGTGACTGTCTCTCGCCCGCCACGGTCTCGCCCGATGTTGGAGCCGACCACCGCACCCGCTGCCGCACCGCCCGCCGTGGCGAGATCGTTGCCGCGGCCGCCGCCGATCTGGTGACCCAGGATGCCGCCGATGACGGCGCCGAAGATGGCACCTGGAACCCGGCCGTCGCCCCGGTCCTGCTCGACCTGCTGGCGCTCGACCCAACAGCGCTGTTCGGGTGGCCCGACCACCGCGTGCACCGAGGTGACTGGCGCCTCGAACAGGCGCTCGTTGCGGCGTCGTCGGTAGTCCTGGTCCACCACGGGCGGCGGCGCATAGTGGTCGTCGTCGACGCGAGCATTGCGCGCCACCGTGCGCACCGACGACACGCGGTCATTGAGACCAATGGCCGCCAGCGAGGGGTACTGGCCCTGGCGCAGCACGACGCAGCGGCCCCTGTACCCGACGTCTTCGCAGACCTCCCAGCGATCGCTGGTCACGACGACGGACGAGGCGCGGTCATTGAAGCCGACGCGGCCGAAGTCGGCCTGCGAGGTCTGCGTTGTGAACGAGCGACCCCGGAAGCCGTCGTTCGCGTAGAAAGTGACCTCGGCTAAGGCCGATGCAGCCAGCGCCACCCCGGCCAGCGCCACCGCGAATCTGGAAATCGCACGCATGAATTTCTCCTCTGGGGATTTGGAGTTCGGCTTCGGAAATCAGGAATCGAGAAAGGACCACGACGCTTGTGTTCGTCTCGGCGCAGGCCACCAACTGCGATGAACGTTACGCCTGCGATCACGCCCGGTCGGTGCGCCAGCGCACCCCGAGGGCCGCCCCGTAGCGCCGCCACAGCTGCCAGGCCGCCCAGCCCCAGCGCAGTTGCCGCGACGGTCTCTGTCCGGTGCTCCGCGTCAGGCGCAGCAACAAGCCACCGATCGCGGTCCCGATGATCCAGGCGACCGGGCTGCCCAGCCAAGCGCGCACCTGCATGGCCCGGTTCGCGATGGCATCAGTACTGCCCGCCAGCTCGTCGAACGCACCGGCGGCCTGCACGCGCGCCAGCCGAGAAGCCAGCAGAAGTTGCTGCTTGCGCCGGTCGCGCTGCTCGACGGGCCCGATGCGGCCGCCCGTCACGGCGGCGGGCCCGGTTGCAGCGCGGCGCCGTCCTCGCGCAACTCGTCGATGCTCATTCGGAACAGCGTCGGTCCACCGGCGCTGAACCGCCGCACGCGCCATACACCGAACACGCCCATTGCGGCGAAAACCGCCATTCCCACGCCCAGGGCCAGCAGGCGCTGGCTCTCCCACAATGCGACGGTCACGAAAAGCGCCACGAACAATGCGCCGAAACCGACCATCAATGCGCTCAGGACCGACCAGAACAACAGGTCGGCCACGCGCCCCTTTTCCTCGTGGACCTCGATCGCCAGCAACTCGAGCCGGATGCGGCCCAGCGAAAGGAGCGAAGCCCCGAACCGCCGCACCGGGCCCGAGACGCCTTTTGCATGCGGCGCCATGGCAAGCTACCAGCGCTGCGCCTGCACTCGACGCGCGTTCAACGCCGACCGATCAGCACGCCGATGGCCAGGCCGATCGCGGCGCCGGCACCGGCCGCCTGCCACGGATGCGTGCGCACATAGTCGTTGGTCGCGTCGGCCGCCAGCTTCGCCTGCTTGAACGCATCGTGCTGGGCATCGGCGACGCGTTGCTTTGCGCTGTCCAACCGATCGTGGATGCGCGCCCGCAGTGCCGTGACCTCCCCTTCGGCCTTGTTCGTCGTCGCGCTCATCAGCGCATCAATGTCGTCCATCACCAGACGGAAGTCCGCGGACAGTTTCTCTCTTGCTTCGATCGTGTTGTTCATGTTCATTCCCAGGGTTCATGATCGCCGGCGGCGATCCCGCGCGTCCGGCACGTGTCTTTTGCGCCGCCGCATCAATCGAGGCTTCGCGTCGCCGCCCGGCGCCTACTTGTGTGTGGCGTCGCTCTGCAATTCATTGATGTCGCCGATCGCCTTCTCGGACTTGCCTTCGACCTGCTTCTTGATCCCCTCGAGCTGCTGCGAAGCACTCCCGATGACCTGACCGGCCTTTTCCTGCACCTGGCCCGCGATGTCCTTGACGGCACCCTTGACTTGATCCTTGTTCATCTGCGTACGTCGCGATCTGGCTGTGGTTGAAGTGAGTGGCGGCCCGATCAGCCGGCGATGTATGGCGTGCCGTAGAACCGTTGCACTCCGCTGACCCATGTGTGGTCCGACATCCTGGTCAGGCGTGTGAACATGTACATCCTCCAGGATATGTCTGCGTGTATTCGAATTCGAACCACGGCTTCGATTCTGTGGCCCAGTGCCGCGGGGCGTCCGTGCGTTGCCGAACATTGCCCGGGTGCCTGCGTTGAGTCTCCTCAACGCGGCTCGACGAGCCGGGCGCTGCAAACCAGTCGACGGGCCATTCGCCCGGGGGTAGAGATGCACCGTGGGGATGCGCGCTGACCGAATGCTCAACCACCTGCTCACGGCCTAGCCCGGCGCCGAGTGGCAGCGTTGGCAGCCTCGACTCGATCTCGTGAAGTTGTCGCGCCGACGCGTGCAGTCCGAGCCGTTCGTCGCGTTCGATTGCGTACTTCTCCCCACGACCGCCGTCGTCTCGCTGCTGTGTGTGACCGAACTTGAACGGTCGACCGAGGTGGCCGTGATCGGCGACAAGGGGCTGTTCGGCATCGCGCGCTTCATGGGCGCTAATCGACGCCGCATCGCGCGGTGGTGCGGGCCGCGGGTAAGGCCTTTCGACTGTTGACGCCGATCGAAAACTGACCCACTGGACGCGATAGTGCCGATCCAAATTTGACCCGGGTGTTCAGCCTACCCTGCCTCTTTCTTGGGCAGGGGAGAAGGAGTGATCACCATGGCCATGATTGGCAAGGTCAAGCGGATGTTTTTCCGCGAGAAGAAGTCTGTTCGGGAGATCGTGCGGCTGACGAGCCTGTCGCGCAACACGGTACGCAAGTGGCTCAAGGCGGCGGTGCTGGATGAGCCGAGGTACCGACGCAGTGAAGCGCCCGGCAAGCTGACGCCGTTCCACGAGTCGCTCAGGCAGGCCTTGAAGGTTGACGCGCATCGCCCGCGACACGAGCGGCGCACGGCCCGTGCGTTGTACGGCCAGATCAAGGCCGAAGGCTATGCCGGCGGGTACAGCCGCGTCACCGACTTCGTGCGCGCGTGGCGCCAGGGCGAAGGCCAGTCCATCTCGACCACGGCGTTCGTGCCGCTGGCGTTCGAGCTCGGTGAGGCCTTCCAGTTCGACTGGAGCGAAGAGGGTCTGGTCGTGGGCGGCATCTACTACCGGATGCAGGTCTCGCACCTCAAGCTGTGCGCCAGCCGGGCCTTCTGGCTCGTGGCCTACCCGAGCCAGGGTCACGAGATGCTGTTCGACGCCCACACGCGCTCGTTCGCAGCGCTGGGCGGCATCGCCCGGCGCGGCATCTACGACAACATGAAGACGGCGGTCGACAAGGTCAGGAAGGGCAAGGGCCGCGTCGTCAACAAGCGCTTCGCCGTGATGTGCGCGCACTACCTGATCGATGCCGACTTCTGCAACGTCGCCAGCGGCTGGGAGAAGGGGGTCGTCGAGAAGAACGTGCAGGACAGCCGCCGGCGCATCTGGATCGACGCCGCGCAGCAGCGCTTCGGCTCCTTCGTCGAACTCAACGCCTGGCTGGGCAACCGCTGCCGGGCCTTGTGGGAAGAAGTCCGCCACCCCGAGCACGATCAGTTCAGCGTGGCCGAGATGCTCGACAACGAGAGGCCGCACCTGATGCCCATGTTCGAGCCCTTCGACGGCTACGTCGAGAGCCCGGCGCGGGTGAGCAGCACCTGCCTGGTGGTGGTGGCGCGCAACCGCTACTCGGTGCCGTGCGAGCTCGCAGGGCAGACGGTCAGCACCCGGTTGTACCCGAGCAAGATCGTGATCGTGGCTGGCGACGAGATCGCGGCCAGTCACGAGCGGCTGAGCGACCGGGGCCAGACCAAGTACGAATGGCAGCACTACATCCCGTTGATCCAGAGGAAGCCCGGTGCGCTGCGCAACGGTGCGCCGTTCCTCGACATGCCGGAGCCGCTGCAGCAACTGCGCCGGGCCTTGCTGCGCGACCCGGGCGGGGACCGCGTGATGGCGCAGGTGCTGGCCATCGTGCCCAAGGCCGGGCTGGACGCGGTGCTGGTGGCGGTGGAACTCGCGCTGGAGAGCACCCGGCGCGGGCGGGTCAGCGTCGAACATGTCCTCAACGTGCTGGGCCGGCTGACCGCGGTGCCAGTGCCCGAGAGTGCCGCCACGGCGCTGCAGGTGGCGACCAAGCCGCTGGCCAACACCCAGCGCTACGACGGCCTGCGTGTCGGCGCCCTCCTCGACGAGGAGGCCGACCATGCGTGAGCTGGCCGTCGAACTCAAGCAATTGCGCATGCACGGCATGGCCGGCGCCTGGGCCGATCTGGTCGAGCAAGGGGGCAGCGCTGCACTGGAGAGCTCGCGGTGGCTGCTCGAGCATCTGCTGCAGGCCGAGACCACGGACCGCGCGATGCGGTCGGTGAGCCACCAGATGCACACGGCGAAGTTCCCGGTGCACCGAGATCTGGCGGGCTTCGACTTCGAGGTCTCGCCGGTGGATCGCAAGTTGATCCACACGCTGGCCGAGATGACGTTCACGGACGCCGCGCACAACGCGGTACTGGTGGGCGGCCCCGGGACTGGCAAGACGCATCTGGCCACGGCCATCGGAGTAGCGGGCATCACACGGCATGGCAGGCGCGTGCGCTTCTACTCGACGGTGGATCTGGTGAACGCGCTGGAGCAGGAGAAGGGCCAAGGCAAGGCCGGGCGCATCGCGGCGAGCTTGTTGCGCATGGACCTCGTGATCCTCGACGAATTGGGCTACCTGCCGTTCAGCCAAGCCGGCGGGGCGTTGCTGTTCCACCTGCTGTCCAAGCTGTACGAGCACACCAGCGTGATGATCACAACGAACCTGGACTTCGCCGAATGGTCCAGCGTGTTCGGCGACGCCAAGATGACCACGGCACTGCTGGACCGGCTCACGCATCACTGCCACATCGTCGAGACGGGCAACGAGAGTCATCGCTTCTTACACAGCAGCGCAGTGGCCAAGAAGCGCATCAAGGCGCGCGAGCAGACGCGTCGCACCGACAAGGCGCCGCCGGCCGAGGCCGAGTTCTGAGCGGCGACCGCGCGGGGGAAGCCGCTACGGCCTACGGCCTTCGCGTCTTCCCCCGCGCGAAAAGAGCTGCATCGAGGAGGTCGACAAACCAGGCATAGACCTACACTTGTCCATAGTTGGCCGTCATGCGGCCAGCGTCCATCCCCGGGTCAGTATTGGATCGGCAGGGTGGGTCAATATTGGATCGGCGCCGACACGGTCGTTGCCGAGATTGACGAATACCTCTACTTGAACCCTCACGCCCTACTGAAGCTGCGAAAGGCTGATACTTCCACAGGTAGGCCGGCTCGTTCCCTGGCCCAAATTGGTCGAGAGGTAGGTGCAAGCCACGAGGCCGTACGGAAGAACTTGGCCTTCGCAGAAGGCAAACCCTCGAAGATGCAGGGTGGCGTTCGCGCCATTTCGGGTGGGGCGGAGCGGCTAAGGCAGCACCTTGGAATTGATGCTTGAGCCCTTTGATAGTCGAATCGACTGAGCCAGTCGATCGAAGAACTCGGACCTGTTGCTTCGGTCCGAAAACTCGCATTGCCAGACAACGTGGACGGTCCAACCAAGGGCTCTGAGCTGCCCTTCCTTCTGCGCATCCCGGTGACCGTTGGACAGCGCCTTCTGCTCCCAGAACTCAGCGTTAGAGCTTGGCCGCCGGCCGAGCCGACAGTCGTGTGCATGCCAGAAGCACCCATGGACAAAGACGACTGCCTTTCGTCCGGGCAACACCATGTCGGGCCTGCCCGGAAGGTCGCAGCCGCCAAGGCAGTATCGAAGGCCTCGACGGTGAAGTTCACTGCGAACTAGTAGCTCAAGCGAGGTGTCCCTCTGCCTCACCTTGCGCATCCGCAAAGACCTTTCGGCCTTGGTCAACGTATCCGTCATCGCCAATTGGCCTAAACACCGCGCCTGCGTGTTCAGAACGCCGTGAGCAATGGCAGCATTGCCGCATATCCCAGTACAGGTGGAACTGCATCGCCGATCCACTTCGTGATCGCATTGCGCGCTGGGTCGTGTCCGTTCACCACAAAGCAAAAGCTGTCTGGGAACGCCTGTATTCGAGCAGCTTCGTGAGGTGTTATCACCCGGCGGCGATGAGTATGGACGTACCGGCCGCGCCCAGGCGTGAGAAAGCCCGTTGTGATGGTTTGTGCAGGCTTGTCCCAGAACATGCGCCCATAAACCGACGGGTAGGTATGTCCATCCTTGTGGCAATCGGGTCGCTCTTCGTTCGGTAGCTCATAGGCTTCGTTTTGGAACAGCCACTCAATGCGCGTCCTGTTCTCTTCCGAGAGCGCCGGCACGGTGTCCATCACGCCTGTCAAGATGACGTCTTTTGGGCTGCGCATGAGGTCACCGATCGCCCATCCCAATGTTAAGGCTTTTCGCTTTAGACCGGTGGCCACGGTGGCAAGTGTCAGTTGCTCTTCTGGCGATGTTGGCTCCTGCCGCGCCGCTATCAGAAAGAAGCGCTTCCGGGTCTGCGCCCAACCCATCTCGTGGGCAGCCAACACGCCGCTGTCCAGAAACACGTAGCCGTTTGCTCTCAGGAGTGCCTTTGCAGCAGTGACCACGTCGCTACGGTCGTTCACTACTTCGGGCACGTTCTCGATAACCACCATCCTTGCCCTAAGACCTACCGCCATCGCCACGGCCGTGAGGTACAGCAGGTTGCGCGGATCTTCGCGTCGCGTCTTGTTGTTCAGGTTTGAGTGGCCTTGACACGGCGGTCCGGCGAGGAATAGGTCGACCTTGCCGACCTCTCCCGCCAAACCTGGATCGGTGATTTCCGGTTCATATGCGAACTTCGAACCTTTCCCCGTGCCGCTGACGTGAAAGTCCACCAAACTGGACGCGCTGGCGTGTAGGACGTGCCTGGTGCCGAAGTTGTGGTGATGAACTTCTAGTCCGCCCTCGTCGACATCAATCGCAGCGACCGCTTCGATTCGTCGGCCAACGGCGATGGCCGCCTGACCCGCCCCAAGCGTAAGGCCCCCACAACCGCAAAATGCGTCAACCGTGCGTATCGGCGGCAGGCTTGAACCGCGCTCCTCGATGAACACGTTGCTGCCGCGTAGGAAGCTCTGCCACCAAGCAGAATAGCCGTCGGTCTCATTTTTGTTCTGGTTCTCAATGCCGGAGCGCCAAGCGCGGGTGCCCACCTTGAGTTCACGGATGACTCTGTCGTTTTCGAAGAAGTAGTTTTCCAAGCCCGCTCGATGCATCTCATGCCGTCGCTGGCATTCGGCCAGCTTCGTCCTCAATAACAATGCGGCACTCCTTCTCGTCGAGGATCTCCAGGAAGAGGTTGGCGCGCAGCCGCCGCAGTCGCTTAACCAGTTCGCGGATTTGGTCCACCTTGAGATTGGGTGCCGTCGTGTCGTTGTGCGGATACTGAAATCGCAACAGCGCACGAGAAAAGTTCCGGGCATTGGCATAGCCTTGCCGGAAAAGGTGGCTGCGGTAGAAGTCAATCTGCCCGCATCGACACAGATGATATCGGTCGCCGGCCGCTTCGTCGAGGACAAGGTCTGCGCGCAGCCAGAGACGGTACATGAGGTTCTCGCTTCTTGCTCCTACGCCGTAGTTCGGAAGACCCGTGCCCTTCTCGGGGTTACCGTAGCGCCACTCCACGATGTCACCGAAGTGCGCGACGGCGAGCCACAACCAGAAGTCAGCGTCGGCCAGAATTTCCGCCGGAACTTGCACGCGTTGGTGAATTGCGCGTGCGGCTTCTCCTTCGAACTGGTTGGCGTTCTTCTGACTCTTCATGCCGTCGGCACCGTACTTGCTCTTGAGCGATGCGAGATCGCCGAGTAGATCACCGATGAACGACTGGTCCATTTCATCGCCGTCGCCGCGACTCTTGACGAGTCGATCTAAGTCCAGAGGCATGCCCGCGCGCTTGCTGTTCAAGTACGCCGTCGCGTCGCCGGTTGTCATCACTGAGTAGCGCACCTGTCAAACCTCCGCAATTTGGCGAACCGACTGCTGGTCGGCGTGGAGAATGGCCCGAAGCTTGGGCATCCCGGGTTGATCCACAAGCTGCTTGAGTTGCGCCAAAGTGCAAGGGAGAACCTTGTCGATGCGCTTCAGGAAGGCTGACAACGGACTCCGTGGTTCGACCACATCGGCGTCCTTCCAGTCGGAGAAGCTGGCTGCGAGGATCTGGCAGGGAATCTCGGCAGCCAAGAAGGCCATCATCGGGCGGCTCAACTTCGGCAAGTTGTCTGCGGCAAGCTTCTTGTAGACATCCGAGTGCACATAGACCTTGGCGATGGGTCGATCCTTGTTTGCAGTCTCGTTGACGTAGCCGAAGTACTCCACGTGGTAGAGCGTCTTTGGTGGGAACCCCATAGCCTTCCAGCCCGCATCGTCCATGGGATCGACGCCGAAGTCCTCAGCGGGCTTGGGGGGCCGCAGATCAAATGCCTTCTTGGAGAGCCAGTGGCCTTCCATGAACGGCTTGCCTACTTGCTTGGTCAGCGCCGAAGCCAAGCACAAGGCGACCTCGACCGTGACGTTGGAGCCGCCCCCCAGGCTCTCGAGCACCTCCGCTCCAATGACAACTTCGTCGGGCGCAGCTTTGGCTAGTGATGCCTTTTGCACCAATACAGTCTTCTTCAAGAACGGGTTCACCACGGTGACTGCAAGCGCGAGCTTGCTTCGACTGATCGTGCCACCTGCCAACGTTGATTCGCTCAAGTTCGGTTTGACCACCAACGCCAGTCGCGGGATCTCCTGCTCCTCGATGACGAAGGACGTTGCGTCAGTGAAAGGCTGACTTTCGAAGAGCCGAATCTGCGCGCCCTCGATCGCCTCCTCTAGCGCGGCCGCCTCGAAGAACGGCCGCACATCCTTGCTCGCGCTCTTGTGGTATTTCGGGCTGGTCACTGCATCGCCTCCGCGTCAATCTCAGGGCGCAGCCGAACGGTCCACGCGGGATGGTAGCTTTCGGACTCAATTGCGAAATGCGCTTTAATGCCCTTCTTCATTGCGAAGCGATATAGCCGGGGGTCCGTGGGGTCGGTCTCGGCGTCTACCCCAGTGAACTTCACTGTCAGCGCCAAATCGTCGCCCTCTTGTCCTTCGTCTTCCATCACCGGGCAGCTGATGCGCAGCTGAAGCTTGACCTCATCTTCGGTGGCTTGCGGATCCAAATAGATGTCGAAAACGGAACGCAGCTTGAGCATCCCGTCATCCGTCGGAATTGCATGCGGCTGCTTCGCGAAGACCAGGTGCAAAGGTGAATCAGTTGGCCCTGGTGGCGCCTTGGGTCCCATACCCTGCGGCCGGAAATACGAACCAAGCGCACGTTCAAGGATGGATAGTCGCTTCTGTTTGGCAGGCGCTGGGGGCGCAGCCTCACGCTGAAACCGTCTCAGGTTGTCCCTGATTCGCGACATCACTGCTGTCACGAGAGTCTTCGCCTCACCCTTCACGTCACGTAGGTTCGCGGAGTCCGGATCCCAGCGATCGTGCGCTGGCGGCTCGCTCTTCTTGAGAATCACGTCGACTTCGTCGGCGGCCATGAACGCTCCGACGACGACTGGTGCGGTCTCTGAACAGGCCTTGTAGGCAACTACCATCAGCGGCGCGCGGATCAGTGCGATCGTGTTGCATCGATCCGGCCGCACGATAGGGTTGCCTTGGTCGTTCAGTGGCGCGACTACAAACCCACACGTTCCCAGGGTCGTCTCGCCGAGGCGGTTAAGCGGACGCAGGGCCTGCGACCCTTGCTTCGGAGCGGCGACGCCACGAGCAACCTCAAAGGCTTCGATGAACGGCTTGAGCTGGTCGTTCTTCTTGGGCCGCGGTACCGATACAGCGCCACTTGGGTCGTAGATCTCGACATCCAACCTGTTGGCGACCAGACGAGGCCACCACCAGTCTTCAACGCCAACGACGATGTCGCTCAGGTCAACCGTGGCGTCGATGATCAAAATTGTCGTGCCGCGGTCACCTTCCTCGCGGACGAGAAAACCCAGCTTCTCCGCGAGCTTGTCAGCCTGCCTGTCCTCATAGGGGTCGATGACCAGCCGTCCGGCCTTGTCTTCGTGCCGCTTGGTCCCAAGCCATGCCCTACCGCTGTAGTTCTTGCCACGGTGCTCATGGCTCGCGAAGTATGCGCAACCGAAAACGCGCGTGTGCTCCGAACCGTCATTCCCGACAAATCGCGTGTAAGCAAAGATCGTTTGGATTGCCGAGCTTGACGAATACACCGACTTACCGAAGCCGTACGAGCCACCGGTGCCCTTGGATGTCCTGGACTTCGAACGGTCGCCCAGAGACAGCAGGAGGCGGTAAAAATTCGAGCCCTTCTCGTGCGGGTCGCCCGAAAGGCCTTCTGCGTTATGGTCCTCCACGTAGAGCAGTGACAGTGGGGTTCGCGGCTTGTCTAGGGAGGCGAAGCAATTCGGCGAGGCCAGCTCCAGGTGAGCGACTCGCGTAGTCATGTCGGAGAGGCCGGCCGCGTCAACGAACGCTGCCTTTGCTGTGCCGGTTAGCAACACGTGCCTGAAGCACACCCGCACCTTCTCGCCCTCGAGGCCGGCATCGACGGAGTTCTGGATCGCCTCCCGCGCCAGAACGTGTTCGGGCTGCATGCCCGGCGACTTCAACGTGTTGGCGTAGGCCTCGCCCGCTGCGCCGCCCATCGGGTCGCTCTCTTGAAATACCCAGCTCACTTGTCGTTCTCCCTGGTTAGCCGAGCTTGAAATCGTCCCTAGCGCGTCGGCTGAGCGCTGCGTGAAACTTCGCGCGCAGCAACTTCATCTCGTTGTCCAGCGCGGCCAGGATCTTCTGAGCGTCCTCTTGGGAATACTCGTAGTTGCTTGTGTTCGAGAGGTTGCCGATGAGTCGCAACACCTGAGCGGCCTTCCGAACGCGGGCTTCACCCAACTCGACGAATCGCTCACGCTTGTCCCGTTCTGTACCCATGGGCAATGATCCGGCATCTACATATCGCAAATGTAGCACAGCATACGCGATGTAGCATCTTAGATGCTTGCTGACGCACCAGTTTAAGCACGAGCATCATCAGCGCCTGCCTACGAACATTTATGACGGGCGCAATGCATCCTCGTTTTGTGCGTTCTAGGCCATCGCGCTGTGGGTAGGACGCCAGGCCGCCGCGCGCGACCAGCGATCACCGCGCACGAGAGCTGCGATCCAACCGACGACGGGAATCATGTGGTTTGCGGTATGCGCTCGCCCGCGGTAGCTGGCAGGGAGGCCGCGCAGATCTCGGCGATGACTGACTCGCTCACCGAGGCCGACTGCTCCGCCGGCACGTCAAGCAGGAAGGCACATTGATCGAAGCGTGCTCATACACAGCTCCGCCGTCGAAACCTACGATACGGGCTCGGTGGTTGCGGCCTGAAGGCCCCGCGAAACCGTGCTCTCCTCGCCAAACCGCGGTGGCCTTCAAGAGGCACGGTCAATCTGACGGAGTTCAATCGCGCGCTTGTGGACCCGACCGTGTTCGCGTGCTGGACGGCCGAGACACCATTCCAACCGATAGCAGGACTGCTGTGGGGGCTCGCCGTAGATCGCTTGACTGGCCCAATGGCGGCCGCTGCGCGCTGTTGCCCGAGAGGTAACGCCCGTACGGCGAAACGGGCTGTCGCGGATGAGCCACTCGAGACCGCCGGCGCCAGCGGACCTCTCCTTAGCCTGGCAAGACGAGAGTGGGCCAAGCCGACGCGCTTCCACTCTGCTGCGGTCAATGTCCACATTTGACGTCCAAACTGACGTCAAGAGCCAATGGTTGCGTCGGCTGGTCCGATTGCCGGTCCACAGTACGCCTTCGACTACACGCAAAAGGCCCAACCAACCGAGATTGGCTTATGCGAATGGCGCAGGGGAAACACGAATATCTCAAAGTTCTCCAAGAATTGCTTCAAGGGTACCCGTGTGTTTCACCGCATCCAAGTATGTCTGATAAGCATTAATCGCATCGGTTATTAGCTGCTGGTAGGTGATGATCCGACCATCGTGAGCAGCCAAAGATTGGCGGTCTGCTTCGGAAAACCCGGACGGGGTCTTCGCGATCAACACATAGATATCCAATGGTGGGCTTGGCTTGCTGGGGAACTTATCTCGGTAGTACTCCTCTACAGCCGCCTTGTATTTTCTAACCTGCTCAAACAGCGTGACGAAGCTTAGCGAAGTTAGTGAAGGCTTCTTGAGCTCCACCACAACATGCCGACCAGAACTTGCGCGGTACGCGATGTCCAGTCGCGCGCCAGTTGAGTCCGGATCGCGCTTCTTGATAAATTCTGTCAGAGTCACCTCCATCTCGCCGCGGCCCGTAACTCGATCCCAAGATGGATCAAGGAGCCAGAGATGTTCAAACAGATACGTCTGCGCTACCTTCTCCAAGGCTGCTGGGTCAGAAGAGATCTCCCTAAATCTCTTAATTATTTCAAGTCGTTGTTTCGTAATCTCTGAATACGCAGCCTCTTCAACATCATTCAGCGAACTGAAGATTGATGCGAACTCGGCGCTCAAGACATCCGACACACCGGTAAGTCTGTCGAGCTGTTTTCGCAATCGCAGCTTCTCAAACCCAATAATCGCCCCACGATAGAGTATTTTCTTCGCGGCGTCATTCTTGACGTCATCGTTGTGGATAGTCGCATTCTTTATGGACGTCATCAGGCGTTTTGCCGTCGCGAAGTCACGCTTGTCGGTAAGCGTCGCCAGCCATCGATTTACACCCTCGTTTCCCTTATCCGTTGGGTCAAGACCAAGTTCAGTGCGCCAGTCATCCCACTGATCACCGATTCCCTCAAGCGTTGAACGCACGAACCTCAGAAGCGCTTGGTATCTAGGATCATCGCGCTTCACGGCCTCCCGGCTGGCAGTCGCTCTGTCCGTATCGTCGTCGTCAAGAAAGTCAGCATGCACTTCACCGACAAGATAGTTCTGATAGTACTTTGCGCTATTGGCCTCGTCCAAAATATTCTCTGCGAAAACGCGACCATTCGCAAAGACGGAGAATATGTTGGCGCTGTCGTCCTTGCTGCCCAGATTCTTCGGCTGAAAGACACTGGCCACATAGCCAGTAACTAAGAAGCTATCAGCACCGCAAGTGACGATGGAGTCAATCTGTTGAATACAAGGTTCCGCCGGACCGCCCGGAGTAGAACTATTGGGAAGCGTCGCTAAGTTAGGCGTCAGTCGCTGAATCGCTGCTTGAGTCGGTTTATCGAATGCCCAAAGAAACTGAACATGTTGATAGAAATCCCTGTCGGCAGCAGTAATTTCCTTCCCATTCAAAAGCACTTTGAAATTGTATGCAGCTCCAAGAACGCTAAAGCGCCTCGCAAGCTTGACGCGGAGGTAAACCTCCGTCGTCTTGATGCCCTTCAGAATGCTTTCCAGCCGAATGCGAGTCCCGTGACCCTTATGGAAGGCTTTCCCGACAAACTCGTTTAGCTCAATCGATTTGCGCTCCTCAAGACTCCTTCTCAATTTAGGCACGTCCACCTCAAAACCGACTACTTCCGATTTTTCGGCTTGCGAAGTGACTTTCACCATGTCGGCAAGAGCGAACATAGCAAGTTTTCCGATGCCTTTCCGGCCCATTACCTTTCGGGCACCCGAGTCACTCTTATCCTTGTTAACTGACTGCCGGCGCCTTGAATACCCCACATTTAGAAAACGAGTCTTGATGGCTTCTGCGTTCATGCCATGCCCGTCATCCTCAATCTCGATAACTCCACCCTTTGGATCTATCGAGATATGCACCTCGGTTGCATCAGCATCCCATGCATTTGCTACAAGTTCGGTAAGTGCTGCCGGCGTTGAACTGTAAAGTCCGACACCGAGGTGGTTAATTACGTTGAGGTCTACTTCCAGCCTGAATTGATACTTATTCGACACAGTCTTACTCCCCCGTTTTGCTCAAGACGGTCGGCACGAGGAACCGGCGCGCCCGGCTGCGACTTTGCCCGAGGCTTCCTTGCGGCACGTCGACCATGTCGGCCGCGGCCTAAGTAGGCCAGTCGCAACAACTAGCGCCCTCCAGTCGCAACACTGTGGCGCGAGTCGCAACTAATCTGGCGCCCTACGGACCCTGCGTAGGGCGCCAAAGTAGTTGCTCTGGCGCGCGAGGCCTGACAAGGACTTAGCGGCGGCCGCGCCACGGTGCCGGCCAGTGGTCTGCACGAGTTGTTGCGGCTGGCCTACTTCCGCGCCAAAGTTCTTGCGCTCCGTCCTGCGACGCTGCCGTTGCCCGTCCGCGCCGACGCCGATCTGAGCCACTTGCCGATCCTGAGATGAGCCTGATCGGCGGTGCCGAACGCCTGCAATGGCGCGCCCTATTCGGGAAACCTGGTGGCTCCGACCTTAGTCGGCGCGTAGTTCAGATCGACCTCGGCGACGACAGGCGGGCTCTCGAGCCTGCTCGATGGCCAGCTCCGTGCCAGCGGCCGGTTCATGGCGCTCTGGCCGTCGAGCCGCCACCCGTCGACTAGGGCGCGCGGTTTCGTCGATCATCTTGGCGAGCAACGTTCTGCTTCGGACGATTCAGCGGGGATTGACATGCCCGATCCCACCCCATAGGCCGACCGCCTGGTCTGGGCTACGCTGCGACGTCCGAAACCGCCACTCAAAACCGCCTCACCGTGCCCCTTTTGCCCATCCTGCTCTGTCTCGGGTGCGCCCTTGCCGTCGCCGAACTGCTGCACGCCGAGCGCCATGATCTCCACTGCGCCAGGGTGGTGTTCAAGCTCACCGCGAGCACGACCTTCGTACTGCTAGCCTTGTCGCTCCATGCCACGGCATCCGTCTACGGCCAGGTCGTCCTCCTAGCCCTGGCGCTCAGTTGGATCGGCGACGCCTGTCTGCTCGGCGCGCGCGACGCCTGGTTCCTCGCGGGACTCGGCGCGTTCCTCTTAGCCCATATCGCCTTCACTGCGGCCTTCACTTTCGGCGCCTTGAGCGCACCGGCGCTGGCGGCCGGCGCGCTGCCCATTGCCGTCTTCGGGTTCTTCGTGCTGCGCTGGCTTTGGCCGCGGCTCGACGCCTTCCACAGGTTCGCGGTCGGCGCATATGTCCTTGCAATCCTCGTCATGTGCGCGCTCGCGCTCGCACACAGCACCGCCAGCGGCTCGTGGATCGTCGCGGCGGGCGCCTTCGCCTTCGCCGCGTCCGATCTCAGTGTCGCCCGCGATCGCTTCGTCGCTCCCGGGTTCATCAACCGGGTCTGGGGCCTGCCGTTGTATTTTGCGGCCCAGCTGCTATTGGCAGCGTCCGTCGCGTAGCGGATCGAGCAGCGCCGATCTAGCGCGGGCTCCGATGGCAGCCATGCGACGCACAGCCGGCATCCGCGGCTTCGCTGTCAGCTGTACGGCGTACAGCGGCCCATGGCTTCGAGCCCTGGGGCGGCTCTGGACGACCCATAGCCGACGGAGATGGCATTCTTCGCGAACGACCGGTCTACTTTGGGACTTGACATTCGAGTACGTCGCCGAGGAAGTCAGCGACGGCGACAATCGTCGCTCATGGGTGGCCGCTACAGCGTCAACTTGGCCGTGAAGGATCTGGTCATCGACGGCAAGACGTGTCGCTATTTCGACTACGCAAAGGCGGTCCGCCAGTGAGTCTGCGCGTGGCCGCAGGGCTGCTCGTCGCGGCCTGGGCCGCGCTGGCGGTCCCGACGAAGGCGGGCGCCGCGGCGACGCCGCCTGCCCTGACGTTCGAGCAGGCGTTCAGCCACCGCGGCGAGCCGACGGCTCTGCATTACCGCGCCCGCTACGGACGGCCCGGTGCGTCGCACAGCCACGAAGTCTGGCGCGATGGCGAGCGCCGGCTCGTGCGGCGCACCGACAACGCCATCGAGACCCATGTCGCGCATCGGCCCGGCGATCCGCAGTTCCAGGTGGTCGTGCTCGACCTGCGGCGCAAGACCGAGAAGCGGATCGCACGCGACGACCTCTACCGCATCGGCAACTTCACCGAATGGTTCGACCTCGCGCACGGGCTGGGTCATCCGCGGGCCGAGTACCACCTGACGGCGGTCGCCGCACCTACCGGCGCGCCGCGACCGCTGGCACCCCGCAGCTGATACGCGCTGACCCAGGCCGGCCGCGAAACGCGCGTGCGCCGGAGCGCTGACTCGCGCCTGCCGCTGCTGATGATGGACGGCGATGGCCAGGTGCAGTGGCAGGTGACGGCTGCAGACAAGAAGCCGGCAACGGATGCCGTGTTCGAGGTGCGGGACCTGGAATTCGTGCGCAACGACGCAGGTCAGGACATTTCCGGCGAATGACCTTCGCGCGACAGGACCCGGGTCCGGCACGGCTCGAAAGGCCCGTCCGCCCGCGGTGGCGGCGGCTTCATGTTGCGCACAGTGACAAAACAGTCCGTTGCGACAGGGCGATGCAAAACCCCCTGGCGCGGAAACGCGGCGCACACGCAGCGGCGCTTCAATGGTGTCGTGGCCCAAAGGCCACTGCCTCGCGGAATGCGCGGGTCAAAACCTCGCAATGAATGGGAACTCATCATGAAGCGCACGCCAAAAGTCGTCGCCGTCACGGTCGCCACGCTCGCCATCGCGGCGGTTTCCGCGGTTTACGCCTTTCCGGGTCCCGACATGGGGCCGGGCATGGGTCCCGGGATGATGTCCGGGATTAGGCCCGGAATGGGTCCCGGCATGGGGATGATGGGCGGCATGCATGGCAGCCCGGGCCCCGGCGCCCACGGGGCGATTGGCGACATGAGCGCCTCCGTCGCCGGGCGCATGGCCGACTTGAAGGGCGAACTCAAGATTACGGCGGCGCAGGAGCCGGCCTGGCAAGCGTTCACGAGCAAGGTCGCCGAGCAGGCCCAGGCCATGCAGGCCCAGCGCCGCAGCCTGCAGGCAGGCGACGTGCCGGCGCCCGACCGAATGGCGCAGCGGACGGCGTTCATGAAGCAGCGCTTGGCCGGCATGGAGTCGATGAATGCCGCCCTGAAGGATCTGTATGGCGTGCTGACGCCCGAACAGAAGGCGGCAGCCGACAAGCGCCTGGGGTACGCGGGTCACGCGCACATGGCCATGGGACCGCGCGCGACGCAATGACGGTCGCGCGGCCGAGCGGCGGTGCGGCTGCTCCGCCGCGTGGGCATGCCGTCGAGCCAGTACGCGGCAGATATCCCATTGCTCGCGTTGATCTCAGAAGAAACACCTTGCCCTGAATTCCAGCCGCGTGCGCACCGGCTTCTCGCCGAATTCGGTCCCCGAGTCGCCGCGGTTGAGCATCAGCCTCAAACGCAACTCCAGGTTGTTGATCCCGGTGTAGACGGCCTCAGGGATCAACGAGAAACTGTGGTCGCCGGTGTCCGCGATGACGCTCAAGGCCGGCGTGAAGTTGACGATGTCGAAGGGCTCGTTCTGGCTGACGCGCAGGTAGGCGTAGTTCTTCAACGCGTTGGGCCGGTTGTAGCCCTGGGCCGCAGCACGGCCGGCGGTCTGCAACAGTGCCGGATTCGCGGCGGAAGCCCGCACCAACTCGTAGAACGGGTCGATCTGCGCCGGCGCATAGCCGCTGCCGTTGCGGTACAGCTCGAAGATGAAGGTCGTGTCGCGCTCGGTCAGGTAGCGCAGCCCGAGCAATGCGCTGGTGTAGTTGCGAGCCTGCATCGTCAACGTGTTGCCAGCGCCGAGCAAGGCCTGCGGCATATCGGTGGAACTCGCCCATTCGCCGTGCACTTCCAGCGCGTTGCCCAGATTGCGCGAGAAGTCCAGCCCCAGGCGGGGCCCGCGACCACCCCGACCGGCAACGATCAGGTCCAGGTCGGTATCGAACAACAGCGCGTAGATCTTGACCGCGGGATTCAGGTGTCCCGCAGGTCCGAAGGTCGGATTCAGCCCCGATGTCGTGGGCACCACGAGGCCGGTTGCCGAGAGCGTCTTCAGCGGCCCGTCGAAGCTGCGCACCCAGGTGGCGTCGGCCATCACGAAGCCTTCGCGCGCCATGTCGGGGTCGGTGGGATCCTTGGGCCGCTCGAAGAAGGCCACCGGGTTCCAGGCGTAACCCTTGCCCCAGTGCAGCGCGCGCTTGCCGACTTCGGCGGTGCTCGGGGGATCGAACTGCCAGGCCGCATAGGCTTCGTACATGCGGCCGTCGTGGCTGGAGCCTTGCGCGTCGTCGGCCGTGTTGGCGTGGCCGGTGAAGTTGAAGCTCAGTGTCTCGTGACGCCAGATGCCGGAAGCTTCGACCGCTTCGCTGCGGCGGTCCAGCGCGTCGCTCGTCTGCCCGGCGAACATCAGCGCGTAGCCCGTCGATCCACGGCGCAGCCACTGGTGCTCGGGCATCAGTTCCACGAAGGCGTTCCACTCGAAGGCCTTTTTCTCGTAGGCCGAGACATCGAAGCCCTCTGCGGCCGACACCGACGCCGCGCAGGCCATCAAACCTGCCAGCGCGGCCGCCGGCAGGGCGCGGCCAGGCCTCACCGCAGCTCCTTCACCCGCGCCATGTTCTCCAGCGTGAATGCCTCGTCGGGCACCTTGCGGGCGCGGATCTGCCCGTACAGCATCAGCGACTTGTAGCCCTTGTACAGCGGGCTGTCGGTCTCCAGCGTGGCCGGCCGCCTGATGCCGCCGCCGAAGTCCTTGGTGTCGGAGAATCGCAATGTCTTGATCAGCATGCCGCTGGCGGCATGGCACTCGATCACCGTCGGCAGCGCGGTCTTCTTGTCGACCGTCATCTTCAGGCGGTCGTAGGCCACGTCTGCGCTCTTGGCCTTGAGTGCCAGCACGTAGTTGTCTTTGTCCTCGGTGAGGCCCTGGACGTCATATTCGGCCGCATAGTCCAGGCGCAGGATGTCGGCGTTGTTGAAGACGCCGCCGATCACGGACTGCAGGCTGGCGATGCGCACCGGCTTGCCGACGTTCGGGATGTACAGCCACATGTTCTCGCCCAGCCGCAAGGTGGAGCGCCCTTGCTCGCTGGGCGGATCCAGGAACAGCGCGACGAGCTTGTCGCTGCCCTTCTTCACCGAATAGAGAACAAACTCCTGGTGACTGCCGTCGGGCTCGATGTTGATGAGCTTGCGCAAGCTCTCGTACGACTCGGGCTCCAGGTTGCGGTCCACCTTCTTCAGCAACTGCGTGCCGTCGACGGCGAACGCCGGCCACGCCAACACGGCGCACAACAGGACGAGCAACTTCTTCATGGCGAGTTTTCGGGTGGGGTCAGACATGGCGCAGGGCCTCGATCGGATCCAGGCGCGAAGCCTTCCAGGCCGGCTGCAGGCTGGCCAGCACGGCCACGCCGAGTACCATCGCGGCGATGGCGACGTTGTCCATCACACCGATGCGAGGCACCAGCACGAGTTCCTGCTGCTGGCCGAAGATGAAGTGCAATTGCCAGATGTCCAGGGCATAGATCACCGCCAGGCTGATCACGGTGCCGAGCGCGGTGCCGATCAAGCCCAGCAGCAGCCCTTCGGCGAGGAAGAGCGACAGGATGCGGCGCGGCGGGGTGCCGATGGCGGCGATGGTGCCGATCTCGCGGATGCGCTCGTACACCGCCATCACCATCACGTTCATCACGCTGACCAGCACGATGGCCACCAGCATGACCTTGATGAACACTGTCATGAGGTCGATCATCCGGGCCAGATTCGCGAAAGGCGACAGGTCGGCCCACGAATGCACTTCCAGCACCGGCCTGCCTTCCTTGTCGAGCTGGCCTGCCAGGGCCTGCTTCAGACGGCTTTCCGTGCGGTCCAGCATCGACGGATCCTTCAAGCGGATCGCGATCTCGCTGACCTCGGGCTCCTTCATGCGCAGCAACTCGCGCGCGTCGGCGATATCGATGTAGCTGTCGCGCCCGCCCGGGCCGGAGATGCTCTCGAGCACGCCGCGGACGACGAAGGTCTTGCCGTTGACCGAGCCGTCCCGGTTGGTTGTCACCAGCACGATGTTGTCGCCGACCTGGGTCTTCATGCCGCGGGCCAGCAGCACCGGGATCAGGATCTCGCCCTTGCCGATCAGCGGGCCTTCCTTGCGGCCTTCGACGATCCGCCTGGCCAGCAACGGCACGGTCGCCGCCTCGCGCTCCGGATCGACGCCGTTGACGCGCACGCTGGTGGTCTCGACGAAGTTGCTGTACATGCCGCCGAATTTCACTCGCGGCGACCAGGTCTGCACGTCGCCGAACCGCCCCAGCACCTGCTCGACTTTGGCAACATCGGCCGGGCCCATGTTCAGGTTCAGCGGCAGGTTGTCGATCGACGCTACATAGCCCGCGCGGTGGACTTCGAGATGGCCGAGCACCGAGTCGGTGATCTGGCCGACCATCGATGCCTTGAACGATCCGGTGACCGAGATGAACAGCAACACCGCGACCATCCCGATGCTGATCAGCAGCAGCGTCAGCACGGTACGGCGCCGGTAGCGCGACAGGTTGCGCCCGGCGATCTTGAGGACGTCAAGCATGAGCGGCCTCGCGCTTGTCGGTGGTGGAAACGACATGGCCGTCTTCGAGCGTGTAAGTGACCTCGGCCTCGGACATGATCTTCGTGTCGTGGGTCGAGAAGACGAAGGTGGTGCCGAATTCGTCGCGCATCTTCTTCATCAGATCGATGATCCGATAGGCGGTGTCGTGGTCGAGGTTGGCGGTGGGCTCGTCGGCGAGCACCAGCCTGGCGTTGCTGACCAGGGCGCGGGCGACGGCGACGCGCTGCTTCTGCCCCCCCGAGAGCTGGTCGGGCCGCTTGTCGGCCTGCGCCTCCATGCCCACCGCGCGCAGCAGCCGCATCACCTGTTCGCGGCGCCGGGGCGCCGGCCACTGCTGCACCATGATCAGCGGGTATTCGATGTTCTCGTAGGCAGTGAGCACCGGCACCAGGTTGAAGTCCTGGAAGATGAAGCCGATGTTCCTGCCGCGGAATTGCGCCGCGGCGCGCCGGTCCAGTGTCGCGATGTCGGAGTCGAGGACGGTCAGCGTCCCCGAGCTCGGGTGGTCGAGGCAGCCGATCAGGTTCAGCAGCGTGCTCTTGCCGCTGCCCGAAGGCCCGACGAAAGCGACGAAGGAAGCGGCCTCGATGCTGAAGTCGGCGCCGTTGACCGCCTGCACCTCGACATCGCCGCTGCGGTAGGTCTTGGTCAAGCCCTTTGCGATCACGAGACTCATGAGCTTGCCTTTCGGTTGCCGCGTCAGGTCAGCCGATGGCGCGTGCAATGGCGGAATGAATGGGTTGCGGCGACGAACGCCGCGCTGAATTCGACCGGCGCCAGCGGGTCGCTGGCGTCCGGGCATACGGGCATACAGTGCGCGCGGCCCTACGTCGGTGCATGACGCCGGCGGCTCATTGCAGGCGCGGCTTGAGCACGGCCTGGACATCGGCATCGGACCACGCGCCTTTGATGCCGGGCATCGTGCCCGGACCGGCCGGGAAGTTGACGAACTCCACCGCGCTGCCGTCGGCCCGCTTGTACCGATATTGACCGTCGACCAGGACGACGATCGGCAGGTGGCCTTTGAGACCCAGGGCCTGCAGACGCTTCTCGGCCGCGGGCGTCTCCATGTCGATTTCGACCACCTTGACCTTGCCGCCCTGCTTGCCCAGCCACTCGCGCAGCGGCACGAGCGCGGCGTGCACGGGCGGGTGCGAGAACGCGATGATTTCCACCACCGGGGGCATTGCAGGGGCCGCATGGGCGGACAGGCTCAGCGCGGCTGCCGACAACAGCCATTGCCTGCGGGTGCTCAGGGCGAACTTCATCGATGCATCCTTCATTTGCAGTTGTTGTGCAGCTTCCACATGGCCTCGTGGCCCAGGGCCTTGGCGAAATCGGGAACCTTGCAGCGTTCGGCTTCCGCGGCGTCGGCGGCCGTCGGTGGCGCGGCCGTGGCGGCAGCAACGGCTGAGACACCCGGCGCATGGACGTAGGGATCGTGACCCGCCACCCATTGCGCGACGACGCCGATCACGCCCAGGAAGGCGAGCAGGACGGCGCCATGCGCGAGGCTGCCGCCGGCACCGGGCTGCGGCTGGTATTCGCAGACGCCGCCGGGGCAGAGCTGGGCCTGTTCCTGGTGGAATGCGTTGTAGACCTTGCAGCCGATGCAGATGCCGAACGATGACTCGAAGAACAACAGCACCAAGCACGATAGGCAGACGAACAGGTTGATCGGGCCGACGAGATGTTCGATCACGACCAGATAGAGCATCGTCGATGCCAGCACGAAGCCGATCGCCCAGGCGAAGCGCTTCTGGGGTGCGCCCACCCACTCGGGCTGTTGCCGGTGGACGACCCATTGGCCCAGGATCAGGGTCGGGGCGTAGCGCGGGTTGACGAAGATCCGGATCGTGAAGTCGATCAGGAAGGCGATCACGAAGACCCGGGTCGGTTGGAAATTGCCGACCAGCCAGGCATTCAAGAAAGAGACGATCGCGAACAGGAAGACGATGCCGGCAGCGGCGCGCACGGCCCGTTCGTTGAGCACCGGGACGGCGTAACCCTCGCGTCGTTCGCCGAACGTGAAGAAGGCTGGCATGATGACCGTGACAGGAGTTGGGGATGCGACAAGAGGGATTGAACGCCCGGGCCTGCTTGGTTTCGGTGTCGCGGATCAATGGAATTGCATCCCCGGCTTGCGTCCAGCGCCCTTGCAACACTGCGATACAAGAAGTCCTGCGCCCACGCCCCGGCCTGTAGGAACCTCATCCCCGTGGAAAAGAAAGACAGCATCCTGATCGTCGACGACGATCCCGAGATCCGCGAGTTGCTGGTGAACTACCTGGCGCGCAGCGGCTTCGACACCGTCGCCGCCGCCAACGGCCGCGAGTTGTGGCAGGCACTCGACCGCCACGCGATCGACCTCGTCGTGCTCGACCTGATGCTGCCCGACTTCGACGGGCTCACGGCCTGCCGCGACCTGCGCTCGCGCTCGAACCTGCCGGTGCTGATGCTCACCGCGCGCGGCGAGGAAGCCGACCGCATCCTCGGCATCGAGATGGGCGCCGACGACTACCTCGTCAAGCCCTTCAGTCCGCGCGAGCTGCTGGCGCGCATCAAGGGAATCCTGCGCCGCACCCGCGCCCTGCCGCCGAACCTGCGACCGGAGCTCCAGCGCTGCCTGCGCTTCGCCGGCTGGAAGCTCGACACGGCGACGCGCGTGCTGACCGGCTCGGACGGCGTCGCGACGCCCTTGTCCGGGGCGGAATTCCGCTTGCTGCGCATCCTGCTGGATCATCCGAACCGCGTGCTCAACCGCGACCAGCTCGTCGAGCTGATCCATGGGCGCGAGGCCGGGCCCTACGACCGGGCGATCGACGTGCAGGTCAGCCGCCTGCGCCAGCGCCTGCAGGACGACGGGCGCGAGGCGCGCCTGATCAAGACCGTGCGCGGCGAAGGCTACGTGCTGGCCGCGGCGGTGGAGGGCTCGGCCTCGTGCGACTGAAGCTGCAACGATGGTTGCCTAAGACACTTTCCGGCCGCATGACCTTGATCCTGGTGGCGGGCCTGCTGGCGGCGCAGGCCGCCGGCTTGGTCTGGCACCTCAACGAGCGCGCGAACCTGATGGCGGCCGGCCACGTCCATGCCGGCATGCCGCAGATGGACGCGCTGCCGCTGCGCTTCATCGTGCACGTGGCGCTAACCCTGGTCGCGCTCATCGTCGCCGCGCTGGTGGCGGTGCGCTGGGCGACCCGGCCGCTGCAGCAACTGGCGCAAGCGGCCAACGCCTTCGCGCACGATCTGGACGCACCGCCGCTGCCCGAGTCGGGGCCGGAGGAGGTGCGCCAGGCCGCCGAGGCGTTCAACTTCATGCAGCAGCGCCTGCGCGGCCTGGTGGTCGAGCGCGGGCGCGCTCTGGCCGCCGTGTCGCACGACCTGCGCACGCCGCTGACTCGCATGCGGCTGCGCGCCGAACTGGTCGAGGACCCGGCGCTGCAGGCCAAGCTCGATGCCGACATCGACTCGATGCAGGCGATGGTCGACGGCGTGCTTTCCTACCTGCGTGGGCTGGAAGATACCGAGCCCGTGCAGGCCATCAACATGGAGGCGCTGCTGTCGAGCATCGTCGACGACCAGCACGCCCTGGGTCACCGGGTCACCTTGGTCGAGCGGTCCGCCGGCCAGCCGGCACCCGCGGCGCTGCACGGGAAGCTCTCGGTGCTCAGGCGCGCGGTCATCAATCTCGTCGACAACGCCGTGACCTACGGGCAGAGCGCGGCGGTCCACATCCATGACGAGCCCGGCGTGATCCAGGTGGTCGTCGACGACGATGGCCCGGGCATTCCGCCGCCGGATCTGCAGCGGGTGACGGAGCCCTTCGTCCGCCTCGACGCCGCGCGCGCCCTGGCGTCGGGCGGGGTCGGCATGGGGCTGGCGATCGTCCGCGATGCCGCGGCATTTCACGGCGGCAGTCTGCGGCTCGAGAACCGTCCGGCCGGGGGCTTGCGCGCCGTGCTGGCGCTGCCGAGGCGCTGATGAGTCGCGGCTTTCGGCCCCACCGGGACCCTGCCGAGGACGAGGCCCATGCCTGCGTCACGGCCGCCTGGCGCGCGCACGAACGCGAGTTGCTGGGTTACCTGCGGCGCAGCCTGGCGGACGCCGACGCGGCCGACGACCTGCTGCAGGATGTCTTCGTCAAGGCGATGCGCCAGGGCAAGGACTTCTGCTCGCTGGACAATCCCCGCGCCTGGCTGTTCACGGTGGTGCGCCATAAGCTCATCGACCGCGCGCGCACCACGCATCCGACCTCGCCGCTGAGCGAGGACGAACTCGCGAACCTTGCCCTGCCCGAGGAGCCCGTCGCACCGGTCGATGCACTGGCCGATTGCCTCGCCCGCGCGCTGGGCGAGTTGTCGGCCCCTGACGCGGCGATCCTGCGCGCCTGCGACCTCGAAGGCATGACCCAACGGCACTTCGCCGAGATCCATGGCCTGAGCCTCCCGGCGGCCAAGGCGCGGCTTCAACGCGCCCGCCAGCGCCTGCGCGACCGCATCGCCACGGCCTGTCAGCTGCGGTTCGAAGCCGACGGCAGCGTCGCCGGCCACGTGCCGCGGCCGCCGGCCGATTGATCTGGCTCAAACGGGGCTGCAGCGGCGGCTGCATCCTTTGACGGCCGTCTTCGTCTTCTGGACGGAGACACGAAGCGATGACGACCCTGAGCCCCATGCAACGCATCCTGCACCGTCCTGGACGGCCTGCTGGGCTGTTCTTGCCGATCGCGGCCGCGCTCTGGCTCGCGCTGTACCTTGCGCTGGGCCCCGTGTCCGAGGCCCTGGTGCGCATGCTGCCGGTCCGCCGCGGCAGCCCGCTGGGCGACGCCTTGCAGTTCTTCCTCTACGACACGCCCAAGGTGCTGCTGCTGTTGACCGCCGTGGTCTTCGTGATGGGAATCATCAATTCGTACTTCACGCCCGAACGCACCCGCGCCATGCTGGCCGGCCGGAGCGAAGGGGTGGCCAACGTGATGGCGGCGAGCCTTGGCATCGTGACGCCGTTCTGCTCATGCTCGGCCGTCCCGCTGTTCATCGGCTTCGTGCAAGCGGGCGTGCCGCTGGGCGTGACCTTCTCGTTCCTGATCTCCGCGCCGATGGTCAACGAGGTCGCGCTGGTGCTGCTGTTCGGCCTGTTCGGCTGGAAGGTCGCCCTGCTCTACATGGGCCTGGGCCTGACGGTCGCGATCCTGGCGGGCTGGGTGATCGGCCGCCTGAAGATGGAAGCCTACCTGGAGGACTGGGTACGCGAGATGCCGCGCCTGCAGGCCGCGGCCGGCGCTGGCGGCATCACGCCGGCCGAGCGCATCGAAGCGGGCCTGGCCAGCGTGCGCGAGATCGTCGGCAAGGTCTGGCCCTACATCCTGGCCGGCATCGCGGTCGGCTCGGCGATCCACGGCTGGGTACCGCAGGGTTTCATGGCGTCCTTCATGGGCAAGGACGCCTGGTGGTCGGTGCCGCTGGCGGTGCTGATCGGCGTGCCGATGTACACCAACGCCGCGGGCATCATCCCCATCGTGCAGGCGCTGCTGGCCAAGGGCGCCGCGCTGGGCACCGTGCTGGCGTTCATGATGAGCGTGATCGGACTGTCACTGCCGGAGATGGTCATCCTGCGCAAGGTACTCAAGCTGCGGCTGATCGCCACCTTTGCCGGCGTCGTCGCGGTCGGGATCCTGATCGTCGGCTTCGTCTTCAACGCGGTGCTCTGAAGCGGCGAAGGCGGTCGGGTGCATTTCACGGAGCAAGGAACGACACATGGACATCAAGGTACTGGGATCGGGCTGCGCCAACTGCAGGAGCACGATCGCGCTGATCGAGCAGGTAGCCCGGGACAAGGGCGTGCCGGTGACGCTGAGCAAGGTCGAGGACATGCGCGAGATCGTCGGCTACGGCGTGATGAGCACGCCGGGCGTGGTGATCGACGGCAAGGTGGTGCACGCCGGGGGCGTTCCGACCCGGGAAAAGATCGAGCGGCTGCTGGCGCCTTGAGGCATGTGCGAACTCTTCGCCATGTCGGCGCGACATCCCAGCACGGTGCGGATGTCGCTGGAAGAATTCTCGCGCCACGGTGGCCTGTCCGGCGCCAACAAGGACGGCTGGGGGCTCGCGTGGTACGACGAGCGCGAGGTCTGCCTGATCAAGGAAGCCCTGCCTGCGGCGGAAAGCCATCAGGTACGGTGCCTGCAGGACCGGCCTTTCGTCAGCCCCTTGGTCATCAGCCACGTGCGCAAGGCGACGCGCGGCGCGGTCGCTCGGCGCAATTGCCAGCCCTGCGTTCGCGAACTGGGCGGGGTCTGGCACACATTCGCGCACAACGGCGACCTGCCGGGGATTGAGGTACACGCACGGTCGCAGCGGCTGGGCTGCCGACCCGTCGGCGAGACCGATTCCGAGCAGGCGTTCTGCCTGCTGCTCGACCGGTTGCGCCCGCTGTGGAGCGGTGACGCGCCGCCTGCGCATGACGCCCGGTGGCATGCGGTCGAGGCCTTTGCTGGCGAGCTGCGAGAACTCGGGCCGGCGAACTTCCTCTACAGCGACGGCGACGCGCTGTTCGCGCATGCCGATCGACGCATCCAGAGTGATCGCACGATCCGGCCGCCCGGACTCTGGTGGCTGACGCGGCACTGCGCCGCGGGCGGCGAACTCACAGCCGACGGTCTACGCATCGAGGCGCGCGGCCAAGAACAGGAAGTGGTCTTGCTGGCCAGCGTCCCGCTGACTGCGGAGAACTGGCTGCCGCTGGCGCGGGGTGAGGTTTCGATGGCCCGGGCGGGTCGTCTGCAATCGCGGCCGGTGTGACCTCGCCGGGAGGGCAGATGCATCGCTTCCGTGCGGGCAGTCCTCTGGTGGAAGTTCACCGACCGTCACCTTGGTGCCCTTCGATGAGACATCGTCGGCGTCGGCAAGCTCGCCACTTTCGTGCGACTGCAGTACCACTTGCAGCCGCCCTTCGACCGGGCGCCGATCGCCCGGCCGAGCGACTGCTTGTGGCCGTCCAGAGTCACGCGTGGAAACACGGTCGAAGACTGCTGTCTGGCTCAGACCAGTCAGCCTGCGCCCCCGTTCCTCATGTCGAGGCTCCGGTGCGCATGTCAGGGGTCGCGACCATGGCGTACTGCTTGCTTGATTCCTGCCGACCCTCGACTTGGCCAACCCGAGCCGGGTGCGTACAGGCTATGCCTGAAGTCTGAGCTGCACCGTTTGGTCACCCGAGGCCTCCGAGACCATACGGGTTGGCTCGCCTGCGGTGGTGCGAGGCGCGGTGATCTTTGCGACCTCGGACTCGAGCTTGATCCTTGCACTCGACGCTGCCAGCGGCAAGCCGCTGTGGAGGCAGCAGACGCGGGCCTACGTGTTCTCGTCGCCCGCGGTGGCCGGCGACACCGTGGGCGTCGGTGTGTTGAATGGCAGCCTGGAAGCGCGCGACCTCGCGACCGGCGACTTGCGCTGGGACTACCGCAGCGTAGCGTCGCTGGCCAACGAGGGCTGGGTGCTCGGCGCCGACCGCCATTTCAACGCCGGCTGGGTGTTCGCCTCGCCGTGGCGCGAGAAGGCGACCACGGCGATCGAGCGCCAGTTCGCGATCGGCGCGTTCTTCTCGTCTCCGCTGGTCGTGGACGGCGTGGTCTATGTCGGCAGCAGCGACGGCCGGATGCTTGCGCTCGAGTGAAGGCCAGGATTGAGCACGACCCGGCTCTCTTCGGGGCCAATCAGAGTTCAGCCAGTCGCCCGATTTGATCCGCCGGCTCGGCGGCGCCGCTCGCGTCGGCCCGCATCAGCAAACGTGCGATCGCCGCAGCAATGGGCTGGCCCGTTGCGGCCTCGTAGTATGTGAAGGCTGGCGATGGGTTGACTTCGAAGCAAAACCAGTGGTTGTCGGGCGTACGGCGCAGATCGATGCCGGCGACCTTCAGGCCCATGCCGGCGGCCATGCGAATGCAGCGTTGGGCGAGGCCCGATGGCAGGCGCGTTTCGGCCAGGGCCACGTCATAGCCGGACTTGGAGGCGTATCGGTAGTCGTTCGCTTCGCTCACAATCTCGGTGGCAAATACTGCCTCGCCCACAACATGCACCCGCACATCGGTGCCAGGCACCCATGCCTGGAACTGCGTCGGCACATGGGCGACGTCGTCCAGTCGGGCTAGGCCGTGGTCGTCCAGCATGTTGACAATGCTGCGCACGCCACTAACGCTTTTGTAGATCAGCCGACCATGCAGCGCCGCGAACTCGCGAACGGCTTCGGGTTCAGTGGTCACCAGGGTCGGCGGCACTTCAAAATCCATGGCCTGGATCAGTTGCAGCTGGTAGGGCTTAGCATGGTTGGCAGCCATAGCCGCTGGAGGGTTCACCACGCCGGATGGCGCCAGATCGGCCCACTGGATCAGGGCCTGATCCACCTGTGCTGCCTGGTCCAGCGCCTGACGCTTAGTAATATCCCGCAACGCCAGGGCTTGGGATGTGGCATGGGGACGCAGATAGAAGGCACCCACGGTATCGAAATCTAGACACTGACCAGGCTCCGGGCCCTTCAGCGTCAGATGGGCTCGGCCGGATCTCAGGCGCTGTCTCGCCTGGCATCGTGAGGCTTCGCGTTGATCGATCAGTGCAAAGGCAGCGCCCTGCTGGCGCAGGCTGGCGGCTACCGCATCGAGCGGGCCATCCCCGGGGATGCCCCAGAGTGCGATCATGCGTCGGCCTCGGCCTGACGGACTAAAGCTTGGGGCCGCCTCGTTTGCGCGGGTGCCACGTCTGCGGAGCGTCCGCCGGCCAGCAAGGCATTCAGCACGAGCGTCCTGGCAGACTCGTCGGCGAGGCGTGGTTGAAGGTTCACCGAGGCCACCGCATCGCCCACAAACTGCAGCCCCAATAGTGCAGCACCGGACTGATCTGCCAGCCGCCGCGCGGCGAGTAGCTGGGTCTGGTTGGCCGCGCCCAGGTGCTGCGCGCCGCACACCAGCAGGCTTTGTGACGGCACCCGATGGCGCGCACTGGCCCAGCGGACGCCGGCCCGAGCGGCGGCATGCTGCCATTGCAACGCCGACCAAGACGGCCCGCACAGCGAGGTAGCGGTTGGCCTGTTGATCACGATGCAGGGCAAGGCATGCAACCAGGCCACCAGGAAAGCGTTGATCTCGGCGCTGGCATACCCCCGGTCCTCCTCAGCAATCCAACGCAGCTCCTGCGCCACGACAGAAGGCCGCCGCACCAGCACCGCACGCAACTCGGCGGTGGGGTAGGACCGCCCCTCAGCCACGAACTGGTCGCGCCCGGGCCGGGAGAGATCGAATACCCAGCCCCGGCAGCTCAGGTCGCGGGCCGACACCAGCACCGCGTCGTGCGCCCGCCAAGCCTGGGTTAGCGCCAGCGCAGCGCCATCTAGTTCGCTGGCCAGGATGGCGATCAACTCTATGCCCTGCGTTTGCCGCGGCCAGCGGCCTTCTTGCCCTTCGCCGCAGGTTTGTCGTCGCCTTCGTCCTTTTCGACACGCGGCAGGATGCGCTTGGGGTCGGGCGCTTGGCGTTCTGGCTGCGCCAGGGGACCTTGGGGCTTGGCCTCGGGCACCAGGCCGCCCACATCAGGCCGCTCGTTCTTGCCGATGAAGCTTCGCAGGTGGCGTACCTCGGTCTCCAACTGGTCACTGCGGTCGGCCAGCGACTTCACCACGTCGGACCAATCGCCATCGCCAAAGACCTGGCTCAGGTCGGTTTCACTGATCTTGCGCAGGTCCTCGAAGACCAACTTGAAGCCGTCGTGTTCAACCTTGACCAGTTCCTTGGTCTCTTTGATCTCGATCTTGATTTCCTTCCAGCGCTTGTGGGTCACCGACACCGCTACGCAGTTGGCCGACTCAATGCCATTGGCTACGACGCACAGTCGATAGCTGCCCAGCGAGATGCCCGCTGGCACCGTGAACTGGGTGGTGTGCACCACGGCGCCAGTGTTCAAACCCATGGTGGAGTGGTCGTGGGTGCGGCAATAGACGACATTGCCGTTGCTGGTGTTCGTCAAACGAACCAGCGGGTAGTTTGTGCCCATGGCACCTTCGTCGCCATAGATCACTGCCTGAGACAGGCCATTGAGTTGGCGACCCTTGAGGGTGTAGGTGCCACCGGGCAGCAAGGCATCGGGCACCGCGGTGATGGTGGGCCGCCACACCGGATCGGGGGCCAAATCGGGGGTGTAGATAGCAACGGTACTGCTGTTGTTCGAGTGCAGCACCTCACCGCTGGGCAGCAGCATCAGGCGCGAGCTGTAGGGGTTGCCGCCGCTGTTAGTCGGGGCTGTCACCTCGGCCATGGTGTTGGTCGATGGATCGTATTCGTAGAAATGTACCGGCGCGCCCCAGAACGCACTGGTGTTGCTGGCCGCGGTCGGATCGCAGGGCGCCACCAGGCACAGCACCTTGCCATTTGGGAGCAAAGCGGCCGGTGCGTCCTTGGCGCCAGTGATGCGGCCAGCGGTGATCACCGGGAAATCCGGCCCGGCGGCCCAGGCGCCCAACTGGTTGGAGATGGCAGGCGGCGTGTACAACGCAGTATGGTTCGTGGCGCCGATGCAGAACACCCGACCATCGGGCAGCAAGATGGCAGCGCCCACCTCGTCGGAGGCCGCATCCACCAGTGTGACCGGCGTATTGCCGGCGCTGACCCAGGCATTGGCGGCTGGAATGTACTTCTCGGTACGGGGCCGGTTGTCGCACTCGATGGCCAGCACGCTCTGATCGGGCAATATCACCCAGGTCTCTTCGGTACCGCGCGCATCGTCCTTCGTGGCAGCGGCGCTCCAACTATTGGCCACCGGATCGTAAAGTGCGCTCCGACGTCCATAAATATCACCCAACAACACCCGACCGTCTGCCAGCACCGCCGAGGGCGCATCGCCGATATTGGCCCAACCCGTTGGAGCGCTGATGGCGGTCCAGGCATTGGTCACCGGGTTGTAGATGGCGGCGGTGTTGACTTCGCTAGCGGTGGCGGTCCCGTCGTATTCCCCGCCGGCAATGAACACGCGGCCGTCACGAAGCAGTGAGCAGGCAAAGTACAGCGGGGCCCAGGTGCTGTCGGCCACGGCAGACCAAGTACCGTTGCGGTAGCTGCCCGTGGCATCCGGCACCAGCCGCCACCAGTGTCGGGTTGCGGTGACGTTGCCCGAATTGGGCTCGTCGTGGCACAGCACGGATCCATCTGTGAGCAGCAGCATGGTGCCCACCGAGAAGGAGGGCGTGTTGTTCAATGTGGTCCAGGTTCCGGCCATGGTAGTTGCCTCCCAAATCCAGCACAAACGCGTGCAGATGAGGCGAGGACGCTACGCCGTTGACGCGGAGATTGAATCCCCACATTGAAGTAACGCGCACCCGGTATTCGGCACTATCTTGCCTGGCTGGTCTGCGCCCGTGCTTCGGTGCAGGTCATGCCTCTGCACATAGTGCGAATCCGCAGCTCCGAAGTGCTGTGATTCGCGCTACTACGCGTGCCACGCCTGGCCGCCAGTTGACGCAGCACACACGCTGAGGGCTTGCCTCTCAGGTGCTGCAGGCAATTGCACCACTGACCGTGGAAGGCGATCAGTATTCAAACTAGGGGGGTGCTTCGGGAACCGCTTGACTAATTTGGTTCGACCCAGCACTGTAGGTAACAAGGTGTTCTCGTTGAAGACGTGGATTCATAGCTAGAGCGACTCACGCGATATCTTGCAACCAAGAAGAACCAATTGGAGGAGCCATGTGGAACGGCCATTGTCGCTGCCTCTTTCGTAATTCTGTACCGCGTCCACCTGATCTGTCTTGCAGCTATGCCTTGTCGCTGCGGCATCAACCTCGAAGCGTCGATGCGATCTAACAGGCCATTGCGGTATTAATCGACATCGACGGTCGCGTCGGCGAGCATGTTGATGTCGATCGTCATTGCGTGCGCGTCCAATACGACGAGCCTAAAGCTACGGCCATAGCCTATCCATGACCATGAAACTGGTGGAATTTATCCCAGCCAGGCCGCACGCCCGGGACTACTCGGAGCCTGAAAAAACTAAGCAGGAAGTCGACGAAAGGGGATCGCTATGTTGAGTTCTCAATTGGCTCGAAGGCGTCGCAGCGCGCGGTGGGCCGGATCAGTAGGGGTTGCCATCGCCGCCGCGGGGTGTACGTACTTCAATCCATACGAACACGTTCCGCCTACGTTGCCTCCATCTCCGAAAACCGCGGGGACCCAAGAGACTCCGGTGACAGAACTGCAATTCGCCGGCCATGCAGGAGAGGCATTCGCATACGCAGAGAGCGTTCGCGCTGCTTACTTCACCAATTTGAAGTCGAGCGCTATCACTCGCAATTGGACTGCCGTGGCTGCCACAGGCTTCACGGCGAGTTCACTGTATACGGCAATGAAGCCCAACACTGGCAGCGATGGCGATAAACGAATGCTCGTTCGGCAAGGCGTGGCGCTGGCCTCTCTCTATGGGTTGCGCCAATTCTTCGTCAATCCGAATCAGGAGGCCGCTTACGTTGAAGGCTATACGGCCCTGACGTGCCTCATGCTGCAGTCGAGCGCGCTCTTGATGACGGAATCGGCGCCCAATGCCCATGTCGAGAACAGCGATATAGACAAGTTGCAGCGCAACCTCAAATGGCTCGAAATGGAAATATTTCTTGTCAACAAGGAAATTGCAACCGGCGAGGCCATCGCCGATGTCCTCGCGGGCGCGGATGTCGATATCAAGAAATCTCAAGCGCCCCTACGCAAGCGGATCGCCGAGGCAAAGACGGCTCTGTCCTACGCACAACATACTCTGACTGACGGCAGGCTGCTGCTCGACGCCGTACTTCATTCGGGACAAAGTATCGAAGACAGAGTCGGCGTCATCATGGCCAGCGTGAATGCAAAGCTTCAAGGACAGCAGCATGACTTCGGCGCGGCCACCGACAACTTCAAAACTGCGCACGGCGTTGTTTCTGGAATCCTCAACATCGGAGGCAATACTGCGGCCGACCAGCAGCAACTGAATACTGGGGCGTCCGCGGGCTTGAGCGGCGCGCGTTTCCGAGGCGAATTGGTGGCTGGCCCCATGTCAGCTGCAGCTGGTCGATTTCTCGCTCCCGGGCTCGCCGCCGCGACTGCTATCGCTGCCAGCGCGGCTGCGTCTGGTGCGGCTGGCAAGCCTCCGGCACTACCGGCTTCTGGAGGCAAGGGCAAGGCCACTAAGCCGCCTCAAAAGGCGCCGGCAGCAGCGCAGGCCGCGAAGTCGGCAGTTCCTTCGATGAAGCAACTCGAGAGTATTCGTGATCAGTTGGACTTGGCAATCAAGGAATTGACCGACAAGCAAGCCGCAGCAGATCAAGCCGCCAGCGCCGCAGCCTTAGATAAGCAGAAGCAGGCGATTTCGAAGGAGATCGCCTCTCTCAATGAGGTAGCTCCTTACTGCAGTGCCTCCCAGCCTCTTGGGCTTCAAGCATGCACGGTCGCACTCGCCAAGTCGATTGAACGCCTCTATGAGCTACGGCGTCCAGTCGCACAGGTCGTACTGAACTTTCGAAGTGAGGTTCGTCAGGCGCTCGAAGTTCCCACGTGCCAAGAGCTGGCTCCTGTGCGCGTTTCGCCGAATGAGGCAAAGCGCCTTTACGCTGGAGAGAGTGCCACTTTCGTCGTTACCCAGCGCGCTAGCGGCAGCCCGTTCGTATCGCTTGACGGCCCTTCCGACAAGGATGCGGGTGTTACGCTGGATCTCGCCCCGGTTGGCGGGACCTCGACGTACCTGGCGAAGGTGAGCGTCGGTCCGAAGATGACCGACTACAGCCGCGCCGTTCAACTAATCGTGACTGACGGCACAGGGACCTCAAATCAAATCATCCCCATCTTCGCTGGTGGTGTTGCGCCAGGGCACAAAGCCGCTTCCGCACCCGATGGGCCAGCTTCAGGTGCGTCGGCAGCCGCAGCCAAGTGAATCAGATCGGAGCCCGAAGTTCGCGGCGAAGGAGAGCGGCCCAGCGCATAAGCTATGCACGCGATGATGCGCTCGTAGATCAGGTACCCACGGGCGAGCCGCAGATTGAGTTGTTGGCGGCAAGGTGCCCATCGCGCACGGTCGCAGGCAATTTTGGGCGGCTTTCGGATTTAGTCGCGCCGGCGAGCCTGCGGTAGCGCTTGCTTCCAAATGCATCCAGAGCTTACGAGCGGACAGGGTTCGAAGTAGTGCGTGAAAGGCACCTTAGTGCGACAGCCTACTCACCAAGTCATCGAACTGCTCGCGATTTCCGCACGCGTTCCGCTCACGCAAGAGCCGTTGCATCGACTGTTCGGATACCGGAGACAGCACCCAGCCCAGCGCAGGGTCGGGTGCCAGCGGATCTGAGCATAGCCGGAAGTGATAGAAGCGCGGCGCAAGGTCGTACAGGTCGTATACGCTCCGCGTACCGTGCGCAGCACGCGTGTTTAGCAGCGCAAGCAACGGGCTCAGCACTTCGTTGGCTATTGCTGTATTCACAGCGGTGCTTGTCTTGCACTTAGGACAAGTTGACGCGATGCTGTCGACAAGTTTTTCATTCGCAGGCATGCCGGGGTCATTGCTGATCAGAATGACAATGGGCTGCACTGCGACACCATCCTTCGCCAGCTGCGCACGAGCCAGATTCAATAGCTCAGCCGCAGTCTTTGCGCCGAAATTGTCATAGTAGCCACCGTCCACGATTCGGGTGTTGCTGTTGACGCGTCCGGCCGGCGAGACATACGTGAAACGTGCACTGTTGTGTGCAGCCGTACTCGGTCGGATCGACTTGCCATCAAAATGATCGAAGAAGTCGATACTGTCGCGAAAAACATTAGGGTCGATTTGCAGATTGCTGGTAATGATACGCTGGCCGGTTTCAACCTGCGTACCATTAAGCAGCAAGGATGGCATGGGGCCCTTGGTGATCCGCCAAATGTCATCGAATGATCGGTCTCTCCAAGTGCCCGCATCGTAGCCTGCAGCTTCCCATGCGCGCTCCCAGCCTTTCTCAAGCGCCGCAGCGCGATCGGGCAAGAACGAGTAAGGCAGAAAGCGTTGCATCAGGTCCGGGAACAGCAACGCCGCCACAGTCGGCGCGAGAAAATCGTTGGACAGGACCTTTTGCCCGGCACTCTCAAATGGCCCTGGCGCCCATTCCGCGCGACTCAAACCGGCCGCCGTACAGTCTATCGGAGGTCTGCTGACGGCGTCTTGCGAAAGCAGTGTCGCAAAGGTCACGGCCCCGAGGCTGCCGCCCGAGACTCCACTAATCGCAAGCAGTCTGCTTCTAAACGAGGGGGCGCAGTCCTGCAACGCACCCAGCACGGTCGCAGTCCAGTACGCTGCGCGGATGCCGCCGCCGGCTGTGGCGACTATGACCATGTCGACTGGCGAGCCATCTCTGGCCGTGCCGCGGTACCAAACCTCAACCGCGGAGGCCGGCGACATCGGCGCATGCGCAACGGAGCTCGAATCCAATGCCCTCACATGGTGGTTGTCGACCCATAAGCTGAACACTAAGGCCGTAGCGAGAAACAACGTGACCACAGGGTAGCCCACATGGGGGTCGTTTATTCGGTCAACCTCGGATTCCACACGAGCCACACCGCCGCTCCGGGCCATGTAAACGGCTATGCTGCCGATTGGCACGATCGATGCGAAGCCAATGAAGGGGACTGCGCTTGCACCGAGCGCCCAGCCCAATCCGACCGGGTCGACGCAAGCCCACACGAACCAGAACGCGGCGCCGATAATGCTGACCCAAAGCACAACCTTGGAAAGTGGAGCCAATCCCGAAACGCCCATCCGCGCCCCCGGCTCGCGCACCAGCCAGTGTCCCGCTTTGCTCCCGACATGTTTCCCGACGACAACCGTTAGGTGCTTTCGCTTGACCAGTCCGACATAAAACGCGATGCCGAGCACGACCAAAACTCCAGCAGTGCTCAGATTCCGCGGTGGACTCGAGAGGCAAGCGGCGACCGCGACCCCGTAGGCCAGCAGGGCCGTCACACGCGGTACATGGTTGACGAGCGTGCGAATACGTTCGGGTCGACGCCTGCCCATGTTTGTTATCAGGCGCTGGGGACCAAAGGTCGCATCGAGGATGAAGCGCGCCCAATACCAGCTCTCGAAAGCCCAAAAGGCGACCGCAATGCAGAACCAAAGGCTCTTGGTGTAGCCCTCGCTTGCCATGCGCACAGTCATCTCTCGACCTTGCGGCACCGCCAGGAGCAGTGCGCCGCCGAAGACAACAACGAACGCACTAAAGCGACACGGCTTCAGCACTAACGCCAAATCGCGCAGCCAAGCCCATGTCGCAGCGGCGAAGTCGCGCAATCGATCTAGCCAAACCATGGAAGTCCTTAAGCTGCACTAGGTTGATTGCGACGACCCGATGACAGTCCGCCTGCTTGATGCCTCTATTGCATTGGCGTATGCAGGAGAGCATCAGCGGGAGAACGGGACGAAAGGTTTAGTTGACTTGCCTTAAGCCAGGGCTTTCTGCCGGACCCATAGTCCGCTCCGTCTACTCTTCCTTCATCTGCAAGACAATTCATAAACGGATTGCAAAACATATCTTCACCGTTTAAGCCAGAAGTAGTTGCGCACTGCGCCTTTTTCGGCGCGCAATGCTTGGCCGCAGCGGCGGCGGCCGCGTACATTGTCACGAAAGGAGCGGCCGGACTTGTGGCCGTTGGACAGCCCATCCCAACACCGGCGATACAGGATGTACTAATCGCTTCCTGGAGGAATATCGAATCCTTGAGTATTTGATCGCTACTAACACTGGACAGTCGCCCGGCGATCTGAAGGACACCATTTGGAGTAACTTCCGCACCTGCCTGGAGATCGCCATGGACGAGAGATATAAGATTCCGCGCAACTCCTAGCTTCTTCGCGTCGGCTGATAAGTCTGTAAAGAAGAGGAACCTTCGCGCGCCACCATCGACCAGCATCCTACCGTCGATAAATTTAGGCGAGAAGGCAATTGGAATCGCAGAGGATGCTCCTATGATCGCTTTATAGCAGGCATCACGTAAGCCTTTCGGCTCTATTGTTTGTGCAAGCTTGACCATGTCTATGCGCAAGAACTCACCGCTATCAAGATCCACAGTACCAATATAAAGTCGATGATCAACGGGTTGCGCAGCCACGCGATCGATCATTCCGCTATCTATGAATAGATCAATAATGGCATCCTTGCCGCTGCTGTCGAAAAGAGAGTTGGCATGAATAAGGGCGAGTGCGCTGCGGGCTTTGTATACATCAGCACCGCTGAGCGTTCTAAATTTATTTTCGACAACGTCCTCCTCACCAAGGAATGCGTGGGTTGCAATGAGCGATCCCGTGCTGACGCCGGTCACGATTTGTATGTCACCTCTGGCCACGGGCGTGGCCCCCACCCCGGCTGATCGCCATCCTCCAAGGAATGCCGCCCCGTAGGCGCCGAACTCACCACCGGCTGACAGCGAAAGAACATTGAAAGAAGGGGTGGGCTCACCAAGCGCCAACAGTAGTCTTTTTCTGAGAATGACATTCAAGACTGGCGACAGCGCATCCTGCACGATCAAACCGTTGTCCACCAGACCGCATGCAAGGTTCTCAGGGGGCAAAGTCGGACGCGTAGTCCCGCACCCGGCGAGGGCCCCTAGCATAATTAAGGCCGATACAAGGATCATTCGCAGTTCCATGTCCTCTCCCTTACCGGCGCGGTCGTCGCCGACCACAATCATGTTGCAGATTTTTCGTGGCCGTGGAGCCGTTTCTTGATCAAACTAGGGGGGCGGGCCTGTTAAGCCAACCGGCTCGGCAGGTGCCAGAACCGCAGCGCGCGGGTTTTGCAGCCGAGGCCGCTTTCAGCCATGTGTCGACGGCCGACTGGACCACGAGGACTCCGCGATGAGGCGCCCCACTGTTGGCCTGTGGCGCTTAAATGCCGGCCCACCTAAGCATCGGCACCTGGCTCAAATCGAGGGCGGCGCGTACACCCGACTACTGGCGCCTTTCAGTTTGGCGAATTTAGGAGCCTGCAAATCGACGGCGCCCCCTCTGGGTTGTCGTGCAAGCGTTTCCGCTCAAACTGCAGCTTCACCCGTAAGGCCTCCGATAGGGGCGCGAGGCGTAGCGCCCGCTCATGCTTGGACACTGCTTCCGAGAAACAACCCGCGGCGGCCAACCAGTCGCGCCACTCGGCGTAGGGTTCGGCTGCGTATGCATTGAGCGCGATTGCCATTCGCCATGACGCGACACCTCCTTTCACGTCACCCTGGCGAGCGCGCATCGTCCCCCACAAAGTCAACGTGCCCCAGGTGCGCGGGTTCAGCTACATGGCCTTCTCGTACTCGCGGGCCGCCTCGGCGTAGCGCCCTGCCTCGCGCAAGTCATTGGCCAAGTTCGTCCGGATGCCCTGGTCGTTTGGCACAAGCGTGGCAGCCTGCTGATGTTTCTCGATCGCGGCGGGAAGGTTGCCCTGCGCCCCGAGCCAGTTGCCCCACTCGTTGTACGGCGCATCCCAGCTGCTATTGACGGCGTCTGTCGCGTAGCGGATCGAGCAGCGCCGATCTAGAGCGGGCTCCGATGGCGGCCATGCGACGCACAGCCGGCATCCGCAGCTTCGTTGTCAGCTGTACGGCGTGCAGCGGCCCATGGCTTAGAGCCCTGGGGCGGCTCTGGACGACCCGACGCTGAAATGCGAAGCGTCGAACTCATCGCCGCAAAGCAGTCAGTCGGAGCCGCCCCGTCGCCGAGCTTGTGCAGACCTGAGCTGACAGATCCGCCCGCAACCTCAGTCCTCTAGCCTCCCATGGCTGGGTCGGTGATGCTGTCTTGCTCATCTTCGAAGTGTCCAGCGAAGCTGGTGCTCGAAGCTCTGATCGCCCTAAACCGTCACCACCAGGTCGTACCAGCCCAGGCTGCGTTCGAGTGACCAGCGCAACGCCCCGGAGTCGCGGGAGCCGAGCTTGAGGGTGGCCTGCTTGCCGCTGTATGTTGTTGCCGATGTCGGATTGACCCGTCAATGTCAATTGTGCCGAGATTCGAATGACCCAGGGCTTTCTGCACCAGACCGCGCAAACACTTCATCGGCAATCTGGTCAGCGGGGCACTTGAATATCGGCGCTTGCGAATCTCAACAGCTGACGTCGCGCTTTAAGGATCTTGAAGAAGGGGTCAGCTTAGGGGGCGCGTGCCCCAAGAGCTTGGGATGGCCCGGGACGGCGATCGAACTAGATTGTCGACTGTTTCCACACCAGGAAATCGGCCATGCCAAGTACGCTTCCGGAACCGATGCCTTTCGCGCTGTTGAAGCGCTACCGTTGGGTCACGCCGATCACGCCCCGGGGCATTCCCGCGCTGGCCTTGCCCGCGTCGGGCGTGACCGACATGTACATCGGCACGACCAGCGTGCCGCATGTGTTCGCCGACAGCCCGGACGGTGGCATCACTCCGCCCATCAGCCAGACGATGTGGGGTTATGGCAGCAGCCCGGGTGACATCCGCCACCCCGGCCCCACGCTCGTCGCGCAATCGCAGGTGGCCAACCAGGTGCGGTGGAACAACCTCCTGCCTGAAGGCGTGCACCACCCCTTTGTGCAGCCGCCGGTCGATGCGCGCCTGGGCGGCATGGAGGGGCGCTACCGCGTGGGCCATGCCAGCGTGCACCTGCATGGTGGGCACCTGCACTGGGCCAGCGACGGTCACCCAGTGCGCCGGGCCGGCACCGCCGCGTTGCTGCGGCCGCAGACAAGGTCGACGCCGAACTCGGTGCTGTTCGAGTATCCGAACACGCAGCAAGGCGGCGCCTTGCTCTGGTACCACGACCACGTCATGGACATGACGTCGATGAATGTCTATTCGGGCCTGGCCGGTGGCTACGTGCTGCGCGATCCGGGCGAAGCGGGGATCGCCGAGTTGCCGAGCGGCGACTTCGAGATGCCCTTGATCATCCAGGACCGGTCGTTCGCCGCCGCGCCGACGGGCGTCGGCGAGCCATGGATGCTCTATGGCCACGCGCCTTACCTGCGCGACCGCATCGCCAAGGCCGCCGCCCCCGGTGACCGCCAGACCTTGCGCGACGACATCCGCGCCCTGGGCGCACCGATGGGCGAGTTCAAAGGCGACGCCCTGTGCGTGAACGGCAAGATCTGGCCCCACCTCGACGTGGAGCCGCGCGCCTACCGGTTTCGCATGCTCAATGGGTGCAACACCCGCATGTTGGTGCTGCGCCTGTCGCCCGAAGCGGCGCCCGGCGAACCCGACGTGGCCGCCGTTGCGCCGGGCCTGTCGATGCTGCAGATCGGCGGCGACTCGGGCTTCATCAGCCCGGTCGTCGAGTTGAAGGGAGAACTGGTGAATGGCGAGCCCGCCACGGCCAACCTCCTGGTGCTGGCGTCGGCCGAACGGGCCGATGTGGTGATCGACTTTTCGGCGCTGGCAGGACAGACCATCTACCTCAGCAACCACGCGACCAAATCGAGTCCGCTGGGCAACGGCGGTGACCTCGCGAAAGCCGTCGACCCTGCGGCGCTGGAGCAGTTGCAGTACGCGGTGCTGCAGTTTCGGGTGTCCAACGCGGTACCGCAGCCCCTGGACCGCCCGGCACTCGAAGCGGGTTTAGCAGCCATCACCCAAATGCCGAACTGGCTGCCGCCGGCCCTGCCCACGCGCCGCTACGTCATCAGCGAGCAGGGCGTGGCGCTGACGCCTGCGGACGCCGCCTTCACCGTCAAGGCGGCCGACCGCGCATACGCGGACGCCATTGCCGCCAACCCGGCGGATCTGGCCGCGGCCCGGCAGGCCTTCCAAGATGCCATGGACTCGGTGAGGCCGCCCGGGCGGTTTGGCTGGAATGCGATCACGATGCAGCCCTCGCTGACACTGCCGGCCGAGCCCGGCCTGCTGTGGGCCGGCCCGGCGCCAACGCCGGTCGGCGGGCCGCCGGCGGGTGGACCGTACATCGATGCCGAGAACCAGCCCGGCTCGCCGGTGCGCCACACCCTCGGCGGCCCGGTGGAGCTGTGGGAGTTCTACAACTTCTCGGCCGATGTGCACCCGCTGCACCTGCACCTGGCCTCGTTCCAGGTGCTGTCGCGGCAAGAAATCCTTTCGGCCGAACTCGGCCGGCTGGGCGCTGTGCTGCCCATCGACGCCAACGAGACCGGCTGGAAGGACACGGTGCGCGTCAATGCCGCCGACCCCGCCAACCCCGATGCCGTGGGGCAGGTCACGCGGCTGCTGGTGCACTTCGACGACGGCGGCGATGCCACGCGCGACTACCGCGGCCACTTCGTCTTCCACTGCCACCTGTTGGAGCACGAGGACATGGGCATGATGCGGCCGCTCGAAGTGTATTGACCGCGCCCCGCCCGACCCCGCGACTGAACTTTTTACCTCAGAGGAGTGAGTGATGGCCTATAGCTTGAGCGGCGAATTCTTCGAAGCCTGCGATTGCGACGTCGTGTGTTCGTGCTGGGCCGGCGTGCCACCAGTGATGGGCACCTGCACCGGCTTGTTCGCGTGGCATGTCACGACCGGCGTGGTCAATGCAGTGGATGTGTCTGGTTGCAGCGCCATGCTGCTGTTCAACGGCAGCAGTTGCGACCAGGCCAGCCACCTGTTGCTACTGGTGCAGGCCGCCACGGCTGCGCAGCAGGCCGCCGTGGAAACCGCCATCGCCTCGGGCCCCTGGGCCGATGTCGTGCGTCTGGATGCCGGCGTCGCCATGCCTCCCGCGGTGCTGGCCACCATCACCGCGACCAACCTTGGCGGCAACAATGCCAGCCTCACGGCGACGGCGCCCGACATCGTGGCCGAGGCGTTCTGCCACACCGAGGCGTTCAAGCTGCAGGGCGGGCCTGCGGGCAGCCTGATCCGGCGCGTCACGGGCACGGTGACGTCGCATGCGATCAACACCGGCCGCATCTACACCGACGCCACCGCCGGTACCGGGCTGAACATTCTGGCGACCAACAACGAGCCTCAGCCGTACACGTTCGATCTGGACATCACCGATGTCTCGGCCGTCAGCGGCAAGTTCAGCTACGCGCTGGCCTGAACCCGCGCATGGCCACGCACGCGACGGCCTTCGGCTCCTCCGCGTGGGCGTCGGCGAATCGTCCACAAGCCACCTTGTGGGCCGTGCTGGCCCTGGCCACGCTGCTAGCGTGCCTCGGCCTGGCTTGGTGGGGCGAAACACCGCTGGCGCGCTGGCTGAGCCGTGAGGCCGCGGCCGCCGCCTGGCCGCGGCACCTGCTGTTCGTCCTCGACTGGACGTTGATGTGCGCCGCCATGATGCTGCCCACCGCCTTGCCCCTGCTGTCGACGCTGGCCAGAGTGTGTTCGGGGCAGCGCCACAGCGGCCGCCTGTCGTTGGCCTGCGCGGTCGCGTTCGTGGCGGTCTGGGCGGTCAGCGGCATGGCCGTGCGCGCCGTTCATGACAGCCTGTACTGGGCCTGGTTGACCTGGCCGTCGATGCGCAGCCGGTCCGGCCTCCTGGCAGGGGCAAGCCTGGCGTTGGGGGGCACCTATCTGATGCTGCCCCTGGCCGGGCGTTGCGTCACCGCCTGCCGCACGCCGTTCGGATTCGTCGCGCGCCATTGGACGGGCCGCCCGGACGTCACCGCTCAAGCCCTCCGGGTCGGCGCAGCGTATGGCATGTCGTGCCTGGGCTGCTGCTGGCCACTGATGGCGGCCATGTCGCTGCTCGGATTGAGCGACCCGGCATGGATGCTGGCGGCGGCCGTCTTCATGGCAGTGCAAAAGCAGCATGTCGCCGGGCTGGTGCTCACCCGGGGCCTGGGCCTCGTGATGCTGCTGGCGGGCCTGGGCCTGGGCGTCGGGTGGCTGAGCCCGCAATATGGCGCGCCCGCCTGGTCTCCCGAGTTCGGGGCGATGTGCCTGACCCGGTAGCCGCGAACCGCCCTTGCGCAAGGGCGCGACGTCGCGGCGCAGCGCCGAAGGGCCAAGTGCACTGCGCTCCGCATCAGAAAGCGCCGCCGCAAAGTCTGCGGCGACGGCGAGATGAGGAACAGCCGTCCGTCCCGCGGAGCGCGCACCACGTGCCGCCCAAGAAGTAGGCATGAATGAGAATCGACGCCGGTTGCACCGGTTCATCCTGCGCGATCCATAGCCGTGGCGGGGGACCTGCCCTGACTGAGGGGCATTTGCCCGGGGCTTTGGGTGACATGACGACGAAGCGCCTCGGCGGCGCGGATAGCTTCACCAAAAGCTGCCAGTCACGAGCACCCGCTAATCGCCGTCCAGAGCCTGTTACGGATTCGACCCCGCGGGCAGCTGTACTCCGTAGAGCTGACAGCCGGGGTGCGGATGTCGGCTGTGTATCGCATGGCCGCCATCCACAGGCTGCCGCTGATCGGTCGAAGTCGACCCCTATGCATAGGACTCAACTATGCGTAGTTGCCAAGCGCCGGACAGTCGCGGCTGAGCCAGATCGCGGCCGACGCGAGCACGGCGCATTGGACATCTATACATAGTCCTTGTCCCCAGGTGCACTGGCGGCTCCACAACCTGGAGACCGCCATGCGTACCAAGCCTTGTTCTCGCCCCGATCCGTCGTGCCGTTCCCGCGGCTGCGCTCAATTGGACCGCCACCTCCCGGAGTACCGCCAGTACCTCTCGGATCGCGGCAATGCCGCCGGCTACGTGCGCAATTGCGAAGCAGCGGTGGTTCACCTGTCGATGTGGATGAGACGCGCCGGCAAGGGTCTGTCGGACGTTGACGAGGGGTTCGTGGCCGAGTTCGTCGGCGACCATCTTCCAGGCTGCCATTGCGCTACGAGTGCTCGCCATCCGAGTACCGTGCGCGCCGCTCTGGGCCACCTGCTCGTCGTGCTGCGCGCGGTCAACGCCATCGCGCCGGTTCCGCTCGACATGACCGAGGTCGGTCAGGAATTGCGTCGCTATGACCAGTACATGGAGCAGGTTCGGGGCCTTGCCCCGGAGACACGCGAGGGCGCTCTGCGCCTCGTCGAAGCGTTGCTGCGCAAGCATTTCGGCAACGACGCCATCCACTTCGAGGTCATCACGCCGGAGCGCGTGCGCCGCTTCTTCGCCGCACAGGCGAAGAACTACAAGACGCCATCGAGCCTGGGCGTCGTGGTCTCATCCCTGCGCGGCTACTTCCGCTGGCGCGCAACGCTGGGTGACCGCACCCACGCGCTGGTTGGCGCCGTGGCGTATCCGGCGAACTGGCAATTGGCCTCATTGCCCAAGTCGCTGGCGCCGGCAGAAGTCGAACAACTCGAGGCCGCCCTCGGCCAGAGCGGCCCGTCGATGCTGCGTGCTGACGCCATGGTGCGCTGCATGCTCGATCTGGGCCTGCGCAGCGGCGAGGTCGCACGCCTGAGCTTGGACGACATCGACTGGGACTGCGGCACGATCACCTTGCGCCAGACCAAGGGCCGGCGTGAAGACGTGATGCCCCTGCCGCAAGCCACCGGTCAGGCCATCGCCGCATACCTGCGCAATGAGCGACCGAAGACCCAGCACCGGATGGTCTTCGCCCGGAACATGACGCCACGGGAACGGCCGATCGGCCCGGATCTCGTGCGCAAGACCATTCGCCAGGCCTATGCCCGCGCCGGGCTGCCGCACACGCGCTCGCACCTGCTGCGTCACACGATGGCGAGCCGTCTGCTGGCCGGAGGCTCTTCGCTCAAGGAGGTAGCCGACGTGCTGCGGCACCGCTCGCTGAACACGACGCTGATCTACGCCAAGCTCGACAGCGGTCGCCTCGTCGAAGTGGCGCTGCCTTGGCCCGGAGTCTCCGCCGCTGCAACGACCGGGAGGGCGTCATGACGATCGGCCTGACCGCGCTCGTGGAGCGCTACCTCAAGGAACGCCGCACCCTGGGCTTCCAATTGCGTTCTTCCGCGTACGGCCTGCGCAGCTTGGCCGAACATGTCCGGCGCACACGCCATCGCGGGCCTCTGACCCTGGAGGTCATGGCCGAGTGGGCACGCCAGGACAGCCATGCCAGCGTCGATCCCCGGACCTGGGCCAGGCGCTTGAAGCACCTGCGCTCCTTCGCGCGCTGGATGCAGCAGTTCGAGCCGGCCACCGAAGTGCCCGACGAGACGATCTTCGGCCGACTGCCCGAACGCCAGGCCCCGCACATCTTCACTGCGGAGGAGGTGCGCGAGTTGCTGGCGGCCGCGCGCGACCTCGGTCCCGGCCCCGGTCTTCGCGGCCTGGTCTACGAGACGCTGTTCGGCTTGATCGCCAGTTGCGGTCTGCGCCTGTCCGAGGCGCTGTCGTTGAACATCGGCGATGTGGATCTGCGGCGTGGGCTGCTGACGATCCGGCGCACGAAGTTCGCCAAGTCCCGCCAGGTGCCGCTGCATCCGAGCACGGTCAATGCCCTGGGGCGCTACCGCTGGACGCGGGACGTGGCCGGTGCCTCGCGCGACGACGACGCACCGTTCTTCATCGGCACCCGCGGCCGCCTGTTCGGCAAACCGATCGGCCGTCACCAGGCGGACAACGTCTTCGCCAAGCTGCGCAATGAACTGGGCTGGATCAACCGCGGCATGCACCACGCGCCGCGCATCCACGATCTACGCCACACCTTCGTGGTTAGACGCATCCTGCTGTGGCAGCAGCAGGGCATCGACGTGGACGAGGCGATGCTGTCGCTGTCGACCTACGTCGGGCACGCGATGGTGACCAACACCTACTGGTACCTGCAGGCGGTGCCGGAGTTGATGGCGGTGGCCGCGCAGCGCTTCGAGTCGTGCATGCCGGAGCTCAGCCATGCCTGAGGCCCACTACCTACGCAAGGGATCCCCGCCCGGCTTCCCGGCACTGGTGCAGCAGTTCTTCACCGAATACCTCGTCGCGCAGCGGGCGCTGAGCCCGCGAACGGTGGCCAGTTACCGCGACGCGATGACGCTGTTCCTCGGGTATTCGACTGAGCAGTTGTGCAAGCCGCCGATGACCGTGCAACTGACGGACATCACGCCGGAGTTGGTCCTGAAGTTCCTCGCCCACCTGGAACGGGAGCGGCACAACTCGGTGCGCAGCCGCAACCTGCGGCTGACGGCATTGCGGGCCTTCCTGAAGTTCGCTGGTCGCCGCGACGTGACTGCGTTGCACGCCATCGAACGCGTGATGGCCGTGCCGATGAAGCGCTTCGAGCGGCCGCTTCTGGGCCACCTGACGCGGCCGGAGATGATCGCGGTGCTGGGGCAGCCCGGAGCGGGTTGGACTTCGCGGCGCGACCACCTGCTGCTGAGCCTGCTCTACAACACCGGCGCGCGCGTGTCGGAGATCGTCGGGGTACGCGTCGTCGACGTGGTGCTGGACGGGGCAGCCTGCGTCCACCTGCACGACAAGGGCCGCAAGGATCGCTCGGTGCCACTATGGAAGTCGACCGCGGCAGCCATCCGCGCCTGGCTGAACGCCAACCCCGACCTACGCGGTTCGGCGGCATTGCTGCCCAATCGATCCGGGCCTCCGATGACGCGGTGCAACGTGGCGCAGCGACTGGCGCTCGCGGTCGACAGGGCCTCGGTTGATCAGCCGGGCCTGACGGCCAAACGGATCTCGCCACACACCTTGCGCCACACGACCGCCATGCACCTGCTGCAAAGCGGCGTGCCGTTCAATGTCATCGCACTGTGGCTCGGTCACGAGAGCACGAACACGACGCACCGATACGTGGAGGCCAACCTCGAGATGAAGACGAAGGCGCTCGCCAGACTGGAGGCACCCGACATCAAACTCAAGCGCTTCCGAGCCAGCGACGACCTGATGAAGTTCCTGCAGAGCCTGTAACTATGCAAAGCACCGCGACCCCGAGCACGCCAGCCGACACAGCTGACGGCGGTGCCTGGTGCCGCGGATCTACACATAGTTGAGTCCTATGCATAGGGGTCGCTATGCAAAGCTATCCATAGCGACCCGTTGCTGACCTCCGAGGTTCCCGGAAGCCGACCCACGGGCCAGCCCCGCCTCGGCACCCCTCGCTTCCCGGAAGCTGCCGCTCGGGGCCACCGGGACTCGGCCACAAGCGGGTGCTGGTGAACGACGGCTTCGTGGATGTCCAGCACCCAAGCGCGCTTTGGGCGCCGGAAATTATGGGCATCGCGTCATTGACTCAGTCCCTGGTCGCAGAACTTCACGCCACGCCGCCCGGATCGCGGGCGCCTGTCCAGGTTCCAACGCGCACCTGGGGTCACACGCCGAGCTGGGGACGGAACCGCACACAGCATCGACGAGAGCACTGGCAAAGGAGGCGTCGACATTGACGAGCTCACGACGGTTGCCGTCAGATCTTCCAGGGCCTTGGAGTCGGGGCACATGACCGCGCTCTTGTTCATACAAGACAAACAATTCCCGGACCAAGTCCTCGAAACCAGCGTGTTGATCGGCACTGATGGCGGTCATTGCCGCAGATTGCCCAGGCTGTCGCTCACGCTGAATCGCAAATACTGCCTGGGCCAACGATCGCCCAGTGCTTGCCTGGTGCTCAATGCAGCGTCCGAAGCTCTCCCGCGCGCGAGCTAGCGCGATATCCTCCATGCGCCGCATGTCGATCAACACATCTTTGAGGGTCCGATAGCGGTCTCCCGGATTCGTACACGTCATCCGCTCGATGACGGTGGCAACGATTTCTGGGCAATCGGGCCGCAGTATTGTCGGACGGGGCAGTTTCATGAACGCTGCCCTTCCCTCGAGCCGCAGAACGGCGAGAGACTCTGCAACGGTAGCCTTGGCTTGAAACGCGGGGGGCATCGCCCCGGTGATTAGCTCGAATGCGAGCAACCCCAGCGTGTATTGGTCCGTGTGCTCGGCCGAAACGGTTTCGATTTCTTTATCGAATTGCTCCGGCGCAAGGTACGCCATCATTTCAGCGTCGGGCGATCGCAAGGTCAGTTCATCGACGAGCCGCGCGCCGCGAAACTCATTGACGCGCAGGCCCATCGGCTGGACGAATGCCCTGTTGTTGCGCGAGAGGATGACGTTGGACGGGCGCAGGTTCCCATATCCGCTGCCGCGGGCGTGCGCCGAGACGAGCGCACGCGTTACTTGAGACAGGATCTTCATGACGATGGAAAGCGGCCGGCAGCGATCGGCGTCGATCCACCGGCGCAAGCTCTGCCCATCGACGAACTGCATGATGCAGTAGGGGTGCGTGCCGGTCAGCACGGCGTCGTACAACTTCACGAAGTGTGGTTCATCGGCCACCACGGCGGCGTCGCGGGCCGAGCGCGCATACGCGTCGGCCTTATCCCTATCGCACAGCACCTTGATCGCAACCGAACGCTGAAGATGACGGTCGAGCGATCTATAGACGGCGACCATGTCAGTACGCGCAATCCGAACGAAGGGCTCGAAGCGGGACGACAAATCGTTCATGAGCGGCACGCCGAGCGGATCGATGGCGGCCTGGACTTCGTAGCGGATCTGTCGAACCATCTGTTCGACGCTGTCGGATGTCCGGTTTGGATGGGCCGGGAGCGGGTGTCTCAGCGAGTGTGCGGATTGAATCGAGGCAAGCTTATGCTCACCGAGGTCTTCTAGCCTGCCAATCGGAATCCACAGCAGCTTCAGCCCGTCCGCCAGCCGTTTGTCGAGCAACGCTGGAAGCTCTTTTCGCGTGATATAGATCGACTTTAGGAAGTGACGGCTGACAAGCAGGACGGCCACTGTCGCGTCGCGCAGCGCTTCGCGAATCGAACCTTCCCAATCTGATCCCGGTTGGATCCTGTCGTCAGTCCATGCCAACTGAATCCCGTCCGGCAACTCCAGCGCCTGCGCAAAAAGCGCCTGACGCCAGGACTCGTCTTCGTGGGCATAGCTGACAAAGATCCGCGCCGGCTTCGGTTGTGCGCTGTCGCCCTGGGCTTCCTGCGGAGTCATTCGTGCGTCCTCCTGCTTCGACGTACAAGGGCGTTGTCGGTCGCGAATGGGGCCGTCCACTTGCGATCTTGAGCGAGGTCGACCACGGGTGCTGCGGGGGTGTGGGCCTCGTGCTCGAACCGCTCGCGAATTCGCAGCACCGACTGCCCCTCAAGATGCGGCTTTTCGGTCTGGCGTTGATGATGGGCGCTTTGCGCCGCAAAACGAGGGCACGCGCTCAGGAGAAGTTGAATGCTACAGACCGGGCGGCAAGAAATTGAAACAATTGGTTTAGCGAAACGGTATGACGGATGCATTCGCTGGTGCAAAACCGTCCGGCGAACCGATCTCAAGTAACAACGCGTGAGAAGGCGCACAGGTCGGCAGCCATCGGAGCCTCATTGACCAGAGACGCCGGCGTGAAAGTTGGGAGCGCACCTCGTGTCGAAAAGGCTTACATGACGTTCGGAACTCCCCCATTGAATACTGCTTAACTCGGCGCCCGAATTCAGGAATTTGATATTGGCACAACTCTTGCTACGAATTCGCTCGGTGTTTCCACGCTTCAAACACTTCCAAATGAGGGCTTCCATGCAACTGCGCAACACCCTGACAGCCGCCATAGTGGGGGTGGGGCTGCTCGCGGCATCGGCCCAGGCCGCAATTGTCAGCGGGACATACAGCTTCGCGGCGTCCGGGTTCAGCAATGGCTTCCCCAACTTCTCCGGCTCGTTCACCGTAAGCTTCGACAACGCGGGTTCCATCATCGATAGCACGGCCCTGACGGTGAATACCCTCTCGCCGAATCGCTTCGGAACTATCGGGTTCAGCTACGGGGCAGCTCCTGACATCTTGACGTTTGGTGGCGCTGCGGACTCGGGAGGAGTGCTGGGTCTCGCAGGCCTGGGCTACTTCAGCCAGACGGGCCTGGAGGACTTCTACTTCGCCATCGACCTAGCCTCTAGCGCGACACCCACCCTTCGCGATTTGGTCGTCACCAACCAGGGCATCGCCGGAAGGGCTCGAACCGTCGACTTCCTATTCACGCCTGCTCCGGCCACTGCCGTGCCGGTTCCGCCGACGCTCACCCTTTCATTACTTGGCATCCTCTGCTTGGGCGTCGCTCGACGGTGGACCTCAGTGCCGTCCCGTTGAGAGAGTGATCCAAATCGTGGGAAACCTCGTGCGGCGATGCGCGCTCGGCGATCGTTCGCGCGAAAGGCCCCTGGGGAGCGTCGCATCCTGATCGTCATGAGTGCGACGGAATTCAAGCGCCTCGACCTGAGGCCCTTGGACACTGGACTCACCTTCATGCCGGTGCGCCTGAGCAAGTCGGGCTGGCGTTGACGGTGTTGCTGGAGCCTTGCGCCGCCCTGCGTCGACTGAGATCACGCGCATCGCGGTGGCGGGTCGGCCTTCGCTGGTAGCTTCGCCGGTGGTGCCTGTGCCACAGTCGGCTTCACGACGGCTAATCCAGGCCGACCAGTGTCGCTGATGGGTCGACACCGGCGGACCGTTGTCGCGATCGGCCCGCTCGAAACCTGACGGTCGGAAAGCGCAGCCTCGAAGCTGACTATAGGGTAAACCCGGATTCGACCCAAGCTACACATCCGAGCGAGCCAATTCGAGGGCCGAAAGCAGTCGCCCAATCGAGGCGCAAGGTGAGCCCGCAGGTGCGGTCCAAGGCCTGAACACCGCCGCGGATCTCTCCAGGCTCGGTTGGCGGGTGCGCGTGTTTGGTTGGCAAGACGGACCAGCCACGTTGCCGGCAGCGTCCTTGCGGGCCATGCCCAGGCAATTCAGCGGACACTGGCGTGCTGCTTCGCAGCAGACACAAACCCGCTCCGGATCGGACGCTTGGGGTTACCCTTGATTGCTGACAAGAGAGAAATCAACACTGCCGTGCGAGCGACCTCAGCGCCAGACGGTGCGCCAGGAGACAACCGATGCAAGCGCATCAGCACGATCACATCCGCACCGTGATGCAAGTGGCCGGCGAGGGGCGCGTTCCGCCGTCGGAGTCGGCCCGCGATCTCGTTATACGCGAGTCCTGGGCGCGCTGCGTGCATCAGCACCGGCTCGATCCGACGCGCATGTGCGAGCCGCTGATCCTGCCCAGTCACCAGTTGCGCGAGCACCAGCAGCGCATCGAGGACCTGCTTCATATCGCCCGCCATGGCCTGGAAACGCTTTACCAGCAGGTTGCCGGCATGGGTTACTGCCTGCTGCTGACCGACTCCCGTGGCGTGACAGTGGACTTCATCGGCGACATGGTGCTGGACGCGAGCCTGCGCCGCGCCGGTCTGTACCTGGGCGCCGACTGGAGCGAGGAGCGCGCCGGCACCTGCGGCGTGGGCACTGCAATAGCCACTGGCGAGGCACTTACGGTGCACCTGGACGATCACTTCGACGCCACCCACATCCCGCTGACCTGCACCACTTCGCCGCTGTTCGACCCGCAGGGCCGGCTGACCGCGGTGCTGGACATCTCGGCGCTGAGCTCGCCGCAGAACAAGGACAGCCAGCACCTGGCACTGCAGTTGGTGAAGATGTACGCCAGCCTGATCGAGAACGCCAACTTCCTTCAACGCTACCGGCGCGACTGGATCTTGCGGCTGAACGAGTCGCCCGAGTTCGTCGACGTCAATCCGCGCTACTTGCTGGCATTGGACGCCGGGGGCCGGGTGATCGGGCACAACCGCGCCGCGCAGCGGCTGCTGGAGGCCGAGGCCCGGGCCGTGCCGGTGCTGGGCCAGACGTTCGAACGGCTGTTCGACGCGCGCCTGGACGAACTGGGCCGCTTCGTGCCGTTCCAGTCGTCGGACCAACGCGCGCTCACGGTGGCCGGCAGCGGCCGGCTGTTGTTCATGCAGGCAACACCACCGGCGCCGCCGAGCTCGGCCAACGAGCACCGGGCTGCCCAGGCCAGCCACCCCCTGCCAGCGCCGCTGGCGGCGCTGTCCGGCGGCGACCCGGCACTCGACCGCCAGATCGAGCGCGCAGCGCGGCTTGTCAACGCGTCGGTTGGCATCCTGCTGTCCGGCGAGACCGGCAGTGGCAAGGAGTTCTTCGCCAAGGCGCTGCACGAAAGCAGCGGCCGCCGCGGCCGGCATTTTGTTGCCGTCAACTGCGCGGCGATTCCCGAGTCGCTGATCGAGAGCGAACTCTTCGGCCACCTGCCGGGCAGCTTCTCGGGCGCCAGCAGCAAGGGCAAGCGCGGTCTGGTCCAGGAAGCCGATGGCGGAACGTTGTTTCTCGACGAGATTGGCGACATGCCGCGCGACATGCAGGCGCGCTTGCTGCGGGTGCTGGCCGAGCGTGAGGTGCTGCCGATTGGCGCCACGCGGCCGGTGCCAGTGAACCTGCGCGTGATCGCGGCCACGAACCGCGACCTGCAGGCTTTGGTGCGCCAGGGCACCTTCCGCGATGACCTGTACTACCGCCTGAACGGGGCCCAGATCACCCTGCCGCCGCTACGCGAGCGGCATGACATGGACTGGGTGATTCAGCGGCTGCTCGATGCCGGAGCGCGAGCCGATGGCCAAGCCGTGACGCCGCAACTCTCGGCGGTGGCACGCGCACGGTTGCACGCCCATCACTGGCCCGGCAACCTCCGCGAACTGCGCAACGTGCTCGACTTTGCCCGCGCCGTGTGCAGCGGCGGCTGCATTGACCTGGAAGACCTGCCGGACAACCTGAGGGGTAGCGCGGCAGCGGCTCCCGCGCCCGTCAACCGGCCGGCTTCGGTCTGGCAGTCGGTCGGCGAACACCCGCCCGAGGCGGTGCTGCTCTTGCAGTACCTGCGTGCGGCGCAGTGGAACGTCACCGCGGTGGCACGTCAGCTTGGCCTGTCACGCATGACGCTGTACCGCCGCATGCACCGCTTCGGCATCGTGTCGCCGAACCAGCAGTCGAACGCCGGTCCGGCGCCGTGAATGGGCGATACAGGTGTCACATCGTCGGTGATACCTGAGACGCCTGTCACGTCCCACTGAACGGCGAAACCGCCCGCTGAGCCGGCGCCCGCATGGCGCGTGCGCTCCTTGAACCCCGACCGGGGCCTTCAAGACCGCTCCGGCCTGATCGCAAACCCTTGCTTCGGCGCGATCAAGCCGGGTCCGGCACGACTGATGCTGTACGGCGACCATGCCCACCATCGGCCTGATCGCCAATCCCGTCTCTGCGCGCGACATCCGCCGCATCATCGCCAACGCCAGCAACCTGCAGATTGCCGATCGCGTCAACATCGTCATGCGCGTGCTGACGGCGGCGCACAGCCTGGGCGTCGAACGTGTGCTGGTGATGCCCGACAACGGTGGCATCCGCGCGCTGCTGCAGCGCCACTTGTCGCGCGGGCACAGCCAGCATCAGCGGTGGCCCGTGGTCGAGTACCTCGACATGGAGCCCACCTCGACGGTCGAAGACACCTTCCAGGCTGCGCGCTTGATGCGCGCTGCCGGGGTGGCGGCCATCGTCGTGCTGGGCGGCGATGGCACCCACCGCGCGGTGGTGCGCGAGTGCCGCGACATACCCATCGCCGGTCTGTCCACCGGCACCAACAACGCCTTCCCGGAAATGCGCGAGTCCACCATCACCGGCATGGCGGTGGCGCTCTACGCGACCGGGCGGCTGAGTGCCGCGCAAGCGCTGGCGCCGAACAAGCTGCTCGAGGTGAGCATCAACGAGGGCGCGCAGCGCGACATCGCGCTGGTCGACGCCGTGATCTCGACCGACCGCTACATCGGGGCGCGTGCGCTGTGGAAGCCCGAGGCTCTGAGCGCGGCGTACCTGACCTTCGCCGACCCGCAGGCGATCGGCCTGTCGGCCATCGGCGGCCTGCTGCAGCCGCTGGGCCGGCGCGATCCGGGCGGCCTGGCGGTGCACTTGGGCGACCACCCGCATCCGGCGGCACTGCGGCTGCTGGCCCCGATTGCGCCAGGCATGGTGCGCCCGGTAACCATCGCGCGCTGGCAGACCATGCCGGCCGACCAACCGTTCACCGTCCTGCAGCAAGGCGGTGTGGTGGCGCTCGATGGCGAGCGCGAGCTGGCCTTCGACGCCGGCGACCGCGTGCAGATCACGCTGCGCGAGAACGCTTTCCCCACGGTGGACGTGGCCCGCTGCATGCACAACGCGGCCTGTGACGGACTGCTCCGCCTTCCTTCGACCCCTTGACCCCCCACCCCAGGAGACAAGCACCATGGCTGGCAACCCCTTCCCGCTGGACAAACCCGCGCTGCTCGAGGCCTACCGCAAGATGCGCACGATCCGCGAGTTCGAGGAGCGACTGCACGTCGATTTCAGTCGCGGCGACATCCCCGGCTTCGTGCACCTGTACGCCGGTGAAGAGGCTGCCGGGGTGGGCATCATCGGCCAGCTGGGCGACGGCGACCGCATCGCCAGCACCCACCGCGGCCACGGCCACTGCATCGCCAAGGGGGTGGACCCGATGGCGATGATGAAGGAGATCTACGGCAAGAAGGGCGGCTCCTGCGGCGGCAAGGGTGGCTCGATGCACATCGCCGATCTGTCCAAGGGCATGATGGGCGCCAACGGCATCCTCGGTGCCGGTGCGCCACTGGCCTGTGGTGCGGCGCTGGCGGCCAAGTACCGCAAGAAGGGCGAGGTGGCGATCAGCTTCGTCGGCGACGGCGCCAGCAACCAGGGCACCTTCCTCGAGAGCCTGAACCTGGCCGCGGTGTGGAACCTGCCGGTGATCTTCGTCGTCGAGAACAACGGCTATGCCGAATCGACCTCACGCGATTACGGGGTGGCGGTGGACTCGTATGTCGATCGCGCGGCCGGATTCGGGCTGCCAGGCGTCACCGTCGACGGCACCGATTTTTTCGCCGTGCATGAGGCCGCAGGCGAGATCATCCAGCGCGCCCGCAGCGGCGGCGGACCGGCCCTGCTGGAATGCAAGATGGTGCGCTTCCACGGCCACTTCGAGGGTGACGCGCAGACCTACCGCGCCAGCGGTGAGCTCGACGACATCCGCGCCAACCACGACTGCTTGAAGAAGTTTGCCGCCGCCGTCACCGGGGCCGGGGTGATTACCGCGGTAGAGCTGGCAGCCATCGATCACGCGGTGCTCGACCTGATCGAGATGGCGGTGGTGCAGGCCAAGGCCGCGCCGCTGCCAACGGTCGCCGATCTGACAACCGACGTCTACGTGTCCTACTGAAACCACGCCAAGGAGAACTCACATGGCACGCAAGATAAGCATGAAGCAGGCGATCAACGAGGCGCTGGACCAGGAGATGGCCCGGGACCCAACGGTGATCATGATGGGCGAGGACATCGTCGGCGGGGCCGGCGGCAATGGCGAAATGGACGCTTGGGGCGGTGTGCTCGGCGTCACCAAGGGCCTGTACGCCAAGCACGGTGACCGGCTGCTCGACACCCCCTTGAGCGAGAGCGCTTACATCGGCGCGGCCATCGGCGCGGCCTCCTGCGGCATGCGCCCGGTGGCCGAGTTGATGTTCATCGACTTCATGGGCGTGTGCTTCGACCAGATCTATAACCAGGCCGCCAAGTTCAGGTACATGTTCGGCGGCAAAGCCGAGACGCCGGTGGTGATCCGGGCGATGGTCGGTGCGGGCTTTCGCGCCGCGGCGCAGCACAGCCAGATGCTGACCCCGTTGTTCACCCACATTCCGGGGCTGAAGGTGGTGTGCCCGAGCACGCCCTATGACACCAAGGGCTTGCTGATCCAGAGCATCCGCGACAACGACCCGGTGATCTTCTGCGAGCACAAGAACCTCTACGGCTTCGAGGGCGAGGTGCCCGAGGCCAGCTACACGATCCCCTTCGGCGAGGCTGCCATCGTGCGCGAGGGCAAGTCGGTGTCGATCGTCACCTACGGCCTGATGGTGCACCGCGCGCTGGAGGCCGCCGCGGCGCTGGCCAAGGAGGGCATCGATGCCGAGATCGTGGACCTGCGCACGCTCAGCCCGCTTGACATCGACACGGTGATCGAAAGCGTCGAGAAGACCGGCCACCTGGTCTGCGTGGACGAGGCCAACCCGCGCTGCAGCATCGCCGCCGATGTGTCGGCCCAGGTCGTGCAGGGCGCCTTCAAGGCGCTGCGCGGCCCGATCCAGATGGTCACGGCGCCGCACACGCCGGTGCCGTTCTCGCCCGTGCTGGAGGACCTGTACATCCCCAGCGCGGCGCAGATCAGCGCAGGGGTCAAGCGAGCGCTCGCCGGAGGCCGCAACTGATGGCCGCCATCACCGCGATCGTCATGCCCAAGTGGGGGCTGTCGATGGCCGAGGGGACCGTGGTTTCCTGGCTCGTGGAGGAAGGCACCCAGATCACGGTGGGGATGCCGATCCTGGAGGTCGAGAGCGACAAGATCGCCAACGCGGTCGAGGCGCCCGACCCCGGCCTGCTGCGACGCCGCTTGGCCGCGGCGGGCGACTTGCTGCCGGTCAAGGCGCTGTTGGGTGTGATGGCGCCGGACGAAGTGAGCGAAGCCGAACTCGATGCCTTCGTCGCTGCTTACGTGGTGCCAGCGGCCGCCGAGGGCGATGACGACGAGGCTGGCCCGGCCTACCTGTTCACCGAGGTCGACGGCATCCGCGTGCGCTACGCGCGGCGCGGTGACACCGCGTCGGCGCAGGTGCCGGTGCTGTTTCTGCACGGCTTCGGCGGTGACCTCGACAACTGGCTGTTCAACCTCGATGCCGTGGCCGCGGCGGCACCGGTGATCGCGCTGGACCTGCCGGCCCACGGGCAGTCCGCCGTGCGGCTGCCGGGCGGTGGCAAGCTGGCCCAACTGGCGGGCTTCGTACTGCACTTCCTCGATGCCATCAGCGTCGAGCGTGTGCATGTTGTCGGCCATTCGATGGGCGGTGCGATCGCGGCGCAGATGGCGCTGGCCGCCCCGCAGCGCGTGGCCTCGCTGGTGCTGATCGCCAGCGCCGGTCTGGGCCCCGAGATCAGCAGCTGCTACATCGACGGCTTCGTCGCTGCGGCGACGCGGCGCGAGTTGAAGCCGGTGATCGAGCAACTGTTCGCCGACCCGGGCCTGGTCAGCCGCCAGATGCTCGACGACCTGCTGAAATTCAAGCGCCTCGACGGCGTTTCGCAGGCGCTGACGCAGCTGGGTGGCGCGCTGTTCGGCGGCGGCCGTCAAGCCGCGCTGCCGGTGGCGCAACTGGCCGCCGGCGAGGTGCCGGTGACGTTGGTGTGGGGCCGTGAAGACCGCATCATCCCGGCCGCGCATGCCGCCCACGCGCCGGCTGGCGCCAAGGTCCAGGTGCTGGAGGGGGCCGGCCACATGGTGATGATGGAGAAGGCCGCCGAGGTCAACGCGCTGATCGTGGCCCAGGTGAAGGGTGCGGCAGCCTCGTGAGCCTGCCCCTGTTCGGCTTCGTGACCGTGCACGAGCGGCCCTTGGCCGACGGCATCGCTGCCGAGGCCGAATGGATGGCGTCCGCCGCAGCCACCGGCCGCGCCGCGGCGCATCTGTGGCGCGGCGAGCCCGGCCTGGTGGTGCCGCGCAGTTGCACAAACCTGCCGGGCTGGCCGGCTGCCGCAAAGGCCCACCGCGTGCTGGTGCGCGCCTCCGGCGGAGGCGTCGTGCCGCAGGGGCCGGGGCTGCTGAACCTGAGCCTTGTCTGGCGCACCGACGCCAATGCCGTTGCCGGCGGCGGGCCCAACGGCACCGAGCCGATCTACCGTGCGCTGTGCGACGAGTTGGCGGGCGCGCTGGCGCGGCTGGGCATCGCGGCGGCGCCGCAGGCGGTAGAGGGATCGTTCTGCGACGGCCGCTTCAATCTGGCCGTAGCGGGCCGCAAGCTGGTGGGCACGGCGCAGTCGTGGCGCCGCGTGACCGGCATGCCGGTGGTGCTGGCGCATGCGGTGATCGTGATCGACGCGGACCCGCAGGCGCTGACCGAGGCCGCCAACGCCTTCGAGCGCGATCTCGGCTCGGGGCGTCGGTACCGCGCCGAGGCGCTGACCAGCGTCGCCCTGGCCTGGCAACAGGCCCACGGCCGCGCGCCGGCTCTTGACCTGGAAGCCCGGTTGAGCACCGCGCTGGCTGAGCGCTTCGCCCGTCTACTTGTGCCGCGTGAATTCGCGGCTTGAACGTTCAATCACAAGGAGTCACAAATGGTTCTGCTCGAATTCTCGATCGCTCCGGTGGGGCAGGGCGAAAGCGTCAGTGCCCACGTGGCGCGCATCCTCGACATCATCGATCGCAGTGGCGTGCCCTACCAACTGACGCCGATGGGAACGATCCTCGAAGGCGAATGGGCCGAGGTGATGGCCGTGGTGACCCGCTGCTTCGAGGCGTTGGCCAAGGACTTTCCGCGCGTCGCCCTGCACCTGAAGGTGGACTACCGCGCTGGCCCGGCTGGGCGGCTGCAGTCCAAGATCGCCAAGGTCGAGCAGACGCTGGGGCGCAAGCTCCAGACCTGAAAGCCTCTGTGCCGAACCGTTGGCGCCGACCTCAACGCCGACCACTCGCCGACGATTGGGCTGGCCATTGACCACGACCCGATGGCAGGTGACGGCGCGGCATCAGCGGCGGTGGTCATGGCTCAGCGGCAGATCGGCAGCGTCCTTCTTGTGGCTCAAAGCGGCTTCGGCACCAACAGCATCAGAACTCGTCTCCGGTGACGAGCGCGAAGCAATCCACGCCAGAGGCCGTGAACAGGTCGCAAGAGTCCACGGTGTCAGTTCTTGAGTCTGCGGCGCGCGCCCGAGGCGGCTTGATGCGCATCGGGTGGCTTTGTCGCAGCAATTGAGCCTCCGTATAGCTGACCGTCGCGACCGACTCCTGATGGCCGAGGGTGTGTGAAAACCCCCTCACGCCATGCTTGACGGATGCGTAGAGTTGCTGGGCGCATCTCGCAGCGGAGCTGATATGTCGCGATTCATCGAAGGCCAGGACCGACAGCAGGTGACGCTGTTGCCAGAGTGTCTGGATGACTTCATCGCTGAGGACAACCCGGTTCGCGTAGTCGACGCATTCGTGGCGGAGCTGAACCTCGGCGATCTTGGATTCGATCGGACAGTGCCGGCAGCCACGGGTCGCCCGGCGTACGACCCGGCAGTGCTCTTGAAGGTCTATATCTACGGGTATCTGAATCGGGTGCAGAGCAGCAGACGCCTGGAGCACGAGTGCCAGCGCAACGTCGAGTTGATGTGGCTGACGGGTCGCCTGGCACCGGACTTCAAGACCATCGCCGACTTCAGGCGCGACAACGGGGCGGGCATCCGCAACGTCTGCCGCCGATTCGTCGTCTTGTGCCGAGACCTCAAGCTGTTCTCGCAGGGCGTGGTGGCCGTCGACGGCAGCAAGTTCAAGGCGGTCAACAGCCGCGATCGCAACTTCACGCCCGCCAAGATCGACAAACGCAAAGAGCAGATCGAGCAGAGCATTCAGCGCTACATGTCGGCGCTGGACACGGCCGATCGGACTCTTCCGCTATTGGAGTTCGGCCCGCGGTACGCGCACCTTACGGACAAGATCAAGACCCTGCGCCAGCAGATGCGCCGCATGGACCAGATGAAGGAGCGTTTGAAGGAAGAGCCCGATCAGCAACTCTCACTGACAGATCCAGACTCCCGTTCGATGATGTCGCAGGCCAAGGGCACAGGCACGGTTGGCTATAACGTTCAGACCGCGGTCGACGCCAAGCACCATCTCATCGTCGCGCACGAGGTCACCAACGTTGGCCACGACCGGGCGCAACTGAGCAAGATGGCCTTGGCGGCGCGGCAGGCCATGGGCAAGAAGACGTTGAAGGCATACGCTGACCGTGGCTACTTCATGGGTCCCGAGATCAAGGCCTGCCACGACGCCGGCATCAAGGCCTTCGTGCCCAAGCCGATGACCTCGAACGCAAGGGCCATGGGCCGGTTCGACAAGAGCAACTTCATCTACATCGCCCGAGATGATGAGTACCAGTGCCCTGCGGGAGAGCGAGCCATCTACCGATATACGCGCGAAGAAAACGGGCAGCAGATCCGGCGCTATTGGAGCAGCCACTGCGGTAGTTGCGCGATGAGGTCCCAATGCACGACGAGCGACTACAGGCGAATCTCACGCTGGGAACATGAACCTGTAATTGAGGCGATGGAGCGTCGCCTCGACCGCCAACCCGACGCCATGACACTGCGACGACGGACCGTGGAGCACGTCTTCGGCACACTCAAACACTGGATGGGTGCGACGCACTTCCTCACGCGAACGCTGGAGCACGTCAGCACCGAAATGAGCCTGAACGTGCTGGCATACAACCTCAAGCGAGTCTTGCAGATCCTGGGCATAGCCAAAACGATGAAGGCGATGAAGTTGGTGGGGCGTGAGCGCCTTCTTATGCCCGTAGCGCGGTTATAGAACGAAGGAATCGACGCTTGGCGGAATATGCGGAGTTGAGCGAACTGGATGCTTAAACGACGCGGGCGAAGCCCTTGCAGGGCCCCGCAATGCGACACTGGCTGACTCAGGTCCGGATCGACGCCTCAAAGCAGTTCTCACACACCCTCGGCCGGGTCGAGCCGACCCGGCCTCCAAATGGAGCGCCAGACAGCTGCCGCTCGAAGGCGCTGAACGCCCAGAATTTCGAGCGCGACCCGGAGGACCGCTTGTGGCCGTCCAGAGTCACGCCGGGGAACACGGTCGAAGACTGCTGTCTGGCTCAGACCAGTCAGCCCACGCCCCCGTTCCTCATGTCGAGGCTCCGGTGTGCATGTCGGGGGCCGCGACCACGGCGTACTGCTTGCTTGATTCCTGCCGACCCTCGACTTCGCCAACCCGAGCCGGGTGCGAACAGGCTATGCCTGAAGTCTGAGCTGCACCGTTTGGTCACTCGGGGCATCCGAGACCATGCGGTAGCCCATCGCACGATACCCCTGCTGTCGCTTGTTCCACATCCGGACAAGTGCTGGGTGCCCCGTGTCGACAAAGTCGATGATTTGGACATCACTCTTGTCGCTGTGCTCGCGGTGCAACCTGCCGGCGTATTGTTGAAGAGTGCCCTTCCACGAAATCGGCATGGCCAGAACCAGGGTGTCCAGCGGCGGGTGGTCAAAGCCCTCGCCGACCAGCTTGCCCGTCGCGAGCAATACCCTTGGCGCGTCCGGCGCCAGTCCGTCCAGCTTCGCGGTCAGGGCCGAGCGCTGCTTCGGCGACATGCGCCCGTGCAAAAGGAGGAGAGGTGAGATGCTCCCTTCGAGCGCGGCGGAAAGCGCATCCAGGTGTTCAGTCCTTTCCGTAAGCACGAGGATCTTTCGACCTCTCGAAAAGGAGCCCATGATTTCCTCGGCAATCGCAGCCGTCCGGTGGGCGTCCGTCGCCAGTTGCCGGAAGACTTCCTGGATTCCCGCGTCTTCCGCCACGACGATGGGTCTGGCGTAGACCCGCTGGATCACCGCCAGGTCCCTAGGCGCTCCTTCGGTCCGTGCCACCGTGTGCCGGATCGGACCACATTGCATGAAGATGATGGGCTGCTGACCGTCACGTCGGATCGGTGTGGCCGTGAGACCGAGCACGTACCGGGCCTTGGCGGTCCGAAGAATGGCATCAAAGGAAACGGCTCCAATGTGATGGCACTCGTCGATGATGATTTGACCGTAGGCTTCGACGAGAGTGTCGACCTCGCCGCGGCGAGACAGTGACTGCATGACAGCGATGTCGATCTTGCCTGTTGGCCGTGCTTTCCCACCGCCGACGACGCCGACTTCGTCGCGGTCGGCGCCAAGAAAGGGTTGAAGCCGCTCTTGCCACTGACGCATGAGCTCGGTGCGATGCACCAGGATCAGAGTGTTCACGCCGCGGCTGGCAATCATGGCCGCCGCGACCACTGTCTTGCCGAAGGCTGTTGGTGCGCAGAGTACGCCGGTGTCCTGGCCGAGCATGGCTGTCACCGCCGCCTGTTGGTCGACGCGCAGCATCCCACGAAACTGAACCGTGATCGGCGTTCCGGTCACCCGTTCCTCTTGAGTGTCCACGCGTATGCCGTTGCCCTGCAGCAGCTCGAGCAAAGCCTCGTGGCACCCTCGCGGCAATCCGATGTGACGCGGAAAATTCTGCGCGCAGCCGATCACTCGCGGTTTGTCCCAGACGGGCATGCGCATGGCCTGCGCTTTGTAGAACTCCGGGTTTTGGAATGCCGCCAGCCTGATCAGGCGGTTGGCGAGGGCCTGGGGCAAGCCATCCTTCTCCACGTACACGAGGTTGGACAGCGTCACAGTCAGCGACGCCGGCATCGGGCCGACAAGCAGCGAATGTGACGATGTTGATCGCTTCCACGGCTCGCGCAGGTCCTCGTCCTCGACAAAGGTCACATCCAGTGGATGCTCCCCGCCAGTAGCCCGCAGGATCGTCGACTCCAGGTCGACCACTGGCATGCGCGGCACCTCCGCCAGGTAGGCCCATTGGTCCGGATACGGCTGCAGCTGGTCGTCCACGAAAACGCTGCAGCCTCGTTCCCGCGCGGCCTTCTGGAGCGGCAAGGCGATCAAGTTGCCGAAGCCGCCCGTGGGCATGGTGTCCTGATTCGGGAAGAGGCGGTCGTAGGATGTCAGCTTGAGCTGACGGGTCCTGGCGCACGTATGGCTGATGATGGCCGTGCCAAGGCGACGCGCATCGCGCGCCGGGACCCGCCGCTCAAAGAAGATCCAGGCATGGGCGCCACTGCCTGAGCGAGAGATCTCGAGGGCAACCGGCACGCCCAGTTCGCGACAGGATTGCCCGAAGGCCAATGCATCCTGGCGCCAGTCAGCATCGTCGAAGTCAACCGCCAGGAAGTTACAGCTGTCGTCCGCAAGAAGCGGATAGGCGCCGATCGTGTGGTCCCCTGCCAAGTGCTTGAACAGCACCCCATCGGATAGGGGAATCAGTTCCCGATTGCCGCAGTCTCCGCATTTGATGCGAGGCTTCTCGCAAACCCCAGGCCGCCACTCGTTGGCGCAGGCCGGTGAGTAACCGGATTTTCCCGACGTCTTGCCTTCCCAGCGCACCGGATAAACATCGCTGCGCCCCTGAAACAGTCGGCCGAACAGTGCGACCTTCTCGTCAAGCGACAAGCGGGACGGCGCGATCACGGTTGTTGCGGCGGTCGCAGCTTCGGGCCTCCACTGTATGCCGTGTGCCTCAAGCAAGCCAACGAGCCGCGCATTTTCGGCGCGCAGGGCGGTCAGCTCGTCACTACCGGGAGTCAACGACATACTGGATCGGTCAGTCGATTCTTTGGATGCCATACAAACCTCAGACCGCTGACCCAGCCGAGATGCACAAAGGCGAGCTTGTTCATGGTGAACGCGGACAGATCGGATTCATGATGCGCCTGAAGCAGCAAGCCAGTGTAAGCGTCGACACCACCTTTAGCCCTTGGCCATATGTCTGATACAGATTTGAGTGAGCTCTGCGGCTGCACATACTTTAGGAATCGTCGCAAGCACTGCAACTTTCCGAGGACGCGGGTTATGATTCGTCGTCTTAATCCGCAAAGATACTTTCAATGGCGACCTACAACCAGCTCCAAAAGCAGATCGAAGCCTTGCAGGCGCAGGCGAGCAAGCTCAAGGCCGAGGAGATTGCCGGTGTCGTGGCACGAATCAAGGAAGCAATTGGCACGTACGGCTTGACGCCTCAGGATCTGTTTGGCGGAAAGGGAGTTGGTGCGGCGAGCCGCCGAGTCAAAGGTACAGCCAAAGGTAAGTCGGCCGGAGGCGCCAAGTACGCCGACGGCAAGGGCGGCGAGTGGGGCGGCCGGGGCAAGCGACCGCGCTGGTTGCAAGAAGCACTGGCTGCTGGCTGCATGCTCGAGGAGTTCGCGGTTGGCGCTGTGAAGTCGGCCGCGGAGGCGCTCTCATCGGGGGATTCCTCTGATGCCAATGCCGCGGGTGTTTCGAGGCGAGGTCGGGGCGCAAAGAAAGCCAAGGCTCCGGCCAAGCGTGGTTCCGGCAAAGTCCGTGCTTCGGTCGCCAAGTTCAGCGACGGCGCTGGAAATACTTGGTCCGGCAGAGGCCGCCGGCCTGCCTGGTACGTTGCCGCACTGACCGCCGGCAAGACCCCGGCGGACTTGACCGCCAATTCTTGAGTAGCTCGGGCCTGAGGGCCCGATTGACTCGGCAACGTCGACCAGAGAGAGCTCGAATGCTCACTCTGGTCGAAGTCCTTGCGAGCGCTGGCTGTCCCCTCATCCTCCGCTGGAGACCCGAGTCCGATCGAATTTGCCCGCCAGGTCTGTACTTGCGGTCGCTCGCCTACCGACGGAGATCGCGAAACCCCACTGGCTCCCAGTCGCGCATGGCCAGCAGCACGCTCGTGCCCCGACGCTGGTTCAGTGGTCGCGGTAGGGACGGAGATTGCTCTCCGCCCCCCGCACATCCGTACGTGCAGCACTACCGCATACGGCTCCTGCCTTGGGTCATAACGCGAAGCGCTCCTGCGGGTGTGGGTGAAGTACCCGCGCGCGTGGGAGGTAGCGACCGAGCAGTGCATTGAAGCGGTGCCACGGCATCCTTCCACGTTGACCTCGCCGCCGCAGGACGTGAAGCCAAGCGCGAGCGACTTCCGCACGGAAGCTGCTCAGGCGGTTCACGTTGCCCGGTACGGCGTGGTAGTTGAAGTAGCCTTGGACCACGCGCCGCAGCCAGTGGCCGACCACAGGGATCGGCTCGTGCATACGGCGCGTCAACGCCTCGCGTATCGCCTTGAGACGGGCACGCATCCGCTTCGCTGAGGTCAACCGCTTCAACTGGAACCAGCCGTTCAACCGGGACCGCCCACAGACGTGGGTGAACCCGAGGAAGTCGAACGTCAGGGGCTTGGGTAGCCCCCGCTTCTCGCGCGCCTGGGCCGCGAAGCGACCGAACTGCAGCACGCGGGTCTTGTCCTCATTGAGCGTCAGCCCGAACTTGGCAAATCGCGCCCGTAGGTCCTCAAGGAATCGATCGACGTCGGTCTTGCTCTCGAACCCGAGGACGCTGTCGTCGGCGTACCGAACGATCATCACGTCCCCCTTGGCATGTCGCCCTCGCCAGCGGTTCGCCCAGAGGTCGAAGACGTAGTGCAGGTAGACGTTGGCCAGCAGCGGCGAGATCACCGCTCCCTGGGGCGTGCCTACTCGCACTGCTGTCTTGCATCCTTGTTCAACCACGCCGGCCGTCAGCCACTTGCCGATCAATCGCAAGATTCGGCGGTCGCCGATCCGGTGCTCCAGGAACCGCAGCATCCAAGCATGCTCGACCGTGTCGAAGAACGCCTTGATGTCCGCATCGAGCACCCAGTTCACGCGCTTCTTCTGCATGCCGACCACCACGGCGTCCAGCGCTTGGTGCTGGTTACGCCCCGGTCGGAAGCCATACGAGAAGGCGAGGAAGTCCGTCTCGTAGATCGGCGTGAGCACCGTCACCACGGCTTGCTGGACAATTTTGTCGTCCAGCGCCGCGATGCCAAGGGGACGTGGCTTGCCGTCCGTCTTGGGGATGGCCGGCGTCAACTATCCTGGCCGCCGTGCCAAGGTAATTGTCGCCAACCATGGGGATGTACACCCTGCGCGAGGGCAACGCCCGGTAGCGGCCGGATTGCACCGCCGCCCACAGTCTGTCGATCCGCTCGTCCAGATCCTCCTCGTAGTCCCGCCACTTCACCCCATCGACACCGGCTGCCGCGTCCCGCTTCAAATGCATGAAGCTGTCGCGCAGCAGCTGCGGTGTGATGTGGTGCAGCAGCGCCGTGAACCGCACCTCCTTGCCCGCGGCCTGGGCGGCCCGGGCTGCTTCCCGTACACCGTCGAGCCCCAACGACGCGCGTGTCCGGCTCTGTGTCCGGGGCGCGGGAGGTCCGTCGATGTTGCCCTTGGCTGCCCGCCTTCCCTCCAGACCCTCCGCAGATGCCGGTTTGGAGGCGGCGCCGTTGTTCGGGTCGTTCATCGGTACTACGCAAGCATCCGACTTCTCGCCGGCGTGGATGTCGGGCGTATGGCCACTGGCCTTCCCCGAACCGCCCGCCGCCAAGTGCGCAGCGGGCGCCGGCGAGATCTCACAGTTCCTGTTCAGAGAGCTTCTGCGCATGCACAGGGTCTACGACCGCGTGGGGCTCGTCGAGGGCTCGCGAGTAGCGCCCTCGCTGATGTGGCCTTCCGCATCGCTCAACGGCGTCGGCGCCCCAGACTGCTTGATTTCGCGGCTCAATGGCTGGCCTGCGCTCTCCCCTGTCAACGCTTCGATGACGACCTCGCGATCGCCACCGCATGACTCGGGGCCAGGGTGGTTCGCTATTCCTTTCCTGTGTCGAACTTTCATCAACTACTCTCTGACAGTCTCCTGTCGCACTGAGCGTCCGGCCGTCTCAGTTTGACGAAGGGACTGGCCCTGTTGCTATTGCCTGGGCTTGACCGCCCCGACGAAGGCAACGCACTCCACCAGGTTGAGCGCGCCCAGCATGAGGTACTTCTCCGCCTCGGTACGCACGGCCATCAGGTCGTGGTCGCCGAGCCAGCCGTAGACGAAGGCAAGCAGGTAACGCTCGGCGTGCTCGTTGCAGAACTGCTCGACGATTTTGTTGGCCAGGTCCTCTGGCAACCCCTCGTTGAAGCGCGCACGGGCCGTCAGGCGCTGCATGCAGCCGTCCTGGATGTCCTCGGTCACCAGGGGCCATGAGTGGCCGCTGAGCTTCATCGCCTGGAAGGTCACGAACAGGACGTGCAGCGCCACCTCCAACTGCGTCATGTCCACCCCCATGCGTGGCAACGCCAGGATCGAGGCCAGCATGTTGGGCTGCTGGGCATAGATCTCGTCGGCCAGGCCCACCTTCTGGTCGTGGCTCATGCGGCGCACGGCGACATCCGCCTCGATCACCACCCACTGCGCGAGCCGTCCCATCGTCAGGCCGGCCGCCAGCGATGCGGCAGCAACTCGTCGAGCCGGTGGCTGGGGTGCAGGTGGATGCGCGCCAGCACGTCGCGCAGGTAGGCCCACGGATCCAGGCCGTTGAGCTTGGCCGACTGAACCAGGCTCATCACCACTGCCGCCCTTTGCCCGGCCAGCGCACTGCCGGCGAACAGCCAGTTCTTCGCGCCCAGTTTCCAGGGCTTGATCTGCCGCTCGATGAGATTGTTGTCGATGGCCACTGCCCCGTCGTCCAGATGCAGCGTGAGCGCCTTCCAGGCATTCAGGCTGTAGTCGATGGCCTCGGCGATCTTGGTGCCGTCCGGCACCTGCGCGCGCTGCAGCTTCAGCCACACCTCGAACTCCTCCCACAGCGGTCGGCTCAGCACCTGACGGGCGCGCCGACGCTCCTCGCAGTCCATCTCGGCGAAGGCCGCCTCGGCCCGGTAGATCCCGGTCCAGCGCAGCACCGCCTCGGTGGCCACCGCGCTGGCACTGTGGCCGCCGCGGCTGAGTTCCTCGAAGCGGCGCCGGGCGTGCGCCGCGCAGGCCGCTGCCTTGCGCTGCGGGTAGACCTTGGCATCGAGTACGCCGTTGTAGCCGGCGTACTGGTCGGTGATCAGGGTGCCGTTCCACGCCGGCTCGGGCGATGGCGGCCCTTTGCCGCCGAGGAAGGCCACCGGGTACTGCGCCCCGCGTCCCAAGCAGAACTCGTAGACCACGCCCGGGTGCGGATCGTGGTGGCTGCGCGCCCAGGCCCAGACGTAGGCCTTCTTCGTCTTGCCCGAGCCCGGGTCCAGCAGCGGCAGCGGCGTCTCGTCGGCGTGCAGCACCCGGCAGCCGAGGACGAAGCGCCGCTGCAACTCGAACAGCGGCTCCAGCGATACGCCGCCGGCGCCGCCCCAGGATGCCAGCGTCGAGCGCGGCGTGTGCACGCCCGAGCGCGCGTTGATCGGCGCCTGCCGGTAGTACGGCAGGTGGTCGACGAAGCGGCTGATCAGCGTGTGCGCCACCAGGCCGGCCGACGGGATGCCGCCGTCGACCACGTCCGGCTCGGCCGGCTCCTGGCGCAGTTGCTGGCAGCACTTGCAGGCCCACTTGCCGTAGATGTGCCGGTGCACGAAGAACTTCGCCGGGATGATGTCCAGCTTCTCGCTGACGTCCTCGCCGATGCGCTGCATCGGCCGGCCGCAGTCGGCGTTCGGGCAGGTGGTCTCTTCGGGTTCGTGGCGGTGCTCGATGCGCTCCAGATGCTCGGGCAATGCCTGGCGACGCGGCCGGCGCGGCGGTGCCTTCGCTGTCTTGGGGGTCTCGGGCAGACCGCGCTGCAACTCGGCCAGCTTCGCGCGCAGGCTGGCCTCGTCCTCGGCCATGACTTCAGCGAAGAGAAGCCGCTGTGCGGCCGTCATCGACTCGGTCTTGGCGTCGAACTTCCAGCGCTTGAGCCGCGCGAGCTCGAAGTTGAGCTTGTCGATCTTCACCAGCGCCAGCGCGATCTCGCGCTCGCGCCGGGCCAGCTCCTGCGCATCGGCCTGGGCCTGCTGCTGCAGCCGCTCGATCAGTGCGGCCACCTCGGCCGGTAGGCTCTTCAGATCGATAGTGTTGGCAGCTTCACCCGGCATGCGCAGCATGGTGCCGCGCTTGCCACCACGGCGCCATTGGCACTTGCGATGTCAACGGCCCGTCGGCCGTCATACCACTCGATCAGCAGCGGCGGATGGTGGCCAGTTCGCCCAGGCGCTGCCAGGGCAGGCCCAGCGTCAGCGCCTCGAACTGCTGCGTGCTGAGCTGCAACGCGGGAGCTGACGAACCCGCCTCGGCCGCGTGCCAGACGAAGCGGCCCGCATGCAGCCGGCGCGTGGCGCACCACACGCCGAAGCCATCGTGCACGAGCAGCTTGAGTCGGCTGGCGCGCGCATTCGCGAAGAGGTAGCCGTGGTGCGCACGCGCCTCGCCCAGCGTGTTGACCACCACCGTCAGCAGCCGGTCGGCACCGGCACGCATGTCCTGCGGCTGACTGCACAACCACAGTGCGTCGATCCTGATCATGGCGCTGGTCAGTCCTTCAACGCCACGGTGGCCAGTTCGCGCAGCCAGGCGGCGCATGCGGCGGCCTGGGCCGATGGCCAGCGCACCGACAGTTGTGTCGCGCCCCGAGTCAGCTCGACCCGGATCTCGGCACCGGGCGGTTGGGCCTGTTCTGGCGCAGTGGCCATGGCCGTTGCAGCGACGGGCGCAGAGGCAATCTCCACCGGGATGAACTGCAGCGAACGTGCCAACGTCTCGTCAGTTCCCGCAGCCGTGCGCGTCACGGCCCTCGGCGCATCCAGCCCGGTGCGCTGGATGCCACGACCGACCAGCCACTTGCGCAGCAGGTTCACGTTCAGGCCGTGGGACAGCGCGATGGCCGCCACCGATGCGCCGGGCTGCTGGCACTCGGCCAGGACCTGCGTCTTGAACTCCGCGCCATGAACGCGCCTCTTGGATTTGGGTTGCATAGGTGCCCACCTGTTTGATTTGGTGGGCACCATCGTCCGAGGCGCCTCGGCAGCGTTCAAGATGGGATGGCTGGACGCTAACCCCGTACAGCCCCTGTCTACACTTCAGACACTGCGTTACCGCAGCGCCCGCAAGACTCGGTCCCGACCTGCCCGCTATGGCTTTGGCCGGATGGGACTTGCACCCACAAGCAATCGTTAGCTTGGCATGACGTACTCCCAGCGCATGGTGTAAGTCCACAGCCCGGAGAGAGCTGAGATGCACGGTACTCAGCGGGCCACAGCGGACAGCCGAGTGGGAACAGCTTCACGACGCGAAGGGGCGCCTCGAGCGGCGAACCGAGACGGCACACAGTTTCAGCTAAGACCCCTCGGCAAATCCATGCTCCGGTATCAACAAACCGCGCGATGGACACTGGGCTCGATCGACAAACCGACCGCGACGCCAGCTACCACATGCCGTTCGAACTCACTTGGGAACGCCGGGGCGTATATCGACGTTACTTCGGTCGCAGCACGATCAAGGAGCGTCAGCGCTCTCTGGATCTGATATGCGGCAATGCCGCCTTCACTGACCTGCGCTACGCGATAACCGATTACCTGGAGGTTGAGAGCTTCGAAGTCACGCCAGAGTCCAACGAAGAGACTGCCGCGCTGCACATCGCTCCGGCGAACATGAACCCTAGGATCAAGATCGCGGCGGTTGTAGTGGATGAAGAAATCATCTTCTGGATTCAGCGCTTCATCTCCTTGGGATTCACGGCGCTGCCGTACCAGATCTTCTCGACAGTTGAGTCTGCCAGATTCTGGATTGCGCGCCAGTAGCTATTGGAGCTACGGCGCCCATCGCACCGTCGCAGGTGCATATGACGATCGAGCTTGCAGCCTTGGCGTCGCGACAGCGTCGCAGGGCGCCCAGGCTCGTTTCCCGTGCAGCCCTCGAGGTAAGAAGGGTCAATCACGGACCAAGCCTAAAGTCTGGTAAACTTCGCCCGATGCTAGAGTCGGTCCTCGTTTGCTCCTTCATCCTTCGGCAAGGCGGGGCCGGCGCCGCTGTCGAGTTTCCGCGCAAGGCAACAGCCCGAGCGATCCGGCTCTTGGGCGGAGTCGCCCTATCCGAAACCATCGAACTGGTGACATCGGATCGCGTCGACCTCAACGGGTTCTTGCGGACCGAGAGCGAGGAACGCCGCGCTGACCTCCCGCCGCGCTAGTCCGAGCGCACGATGAAGCGAAAGTCGTATCGGATTGCGGCTCCTGCGATCAGCGTCATCCTAATTTCGGCGACGCCTGCCCAGCGTGCGAGCGGCCGACTCGGCTCGCCGCGCGGCGGTACGGCCGCTGACACGCCGACTCCGCGCTTTCTTGCCTACTGCACGACTCTGGACGGCGGCCCCCTGAGGCTGACCGAGGAGGGCCAGATTGCACCAGCGAAAGCGTCCAAGGCAAAGGCACTTCCGGAGCCGGCCGATCAGACCAAGCGTCCCTCGAGGAAAGGGACCGGCCGCCGTGAAGCGGAAAGGCTCCCAGAGAGTGAGGCCGGCCGCCGAGCTAAGTTCACGCTCCCCTAGCCGTCGCCGCGGCCAGCACGCGGGGGACACCTTGACAGGGCCGCCTGGGGGCCACAGTTCATCTTCGGCGCCGACTTCGCGCTCGAAGCCGCTGCATCTCCACTCAGGCTGTGACCGCACGCGCGCCGCGTTCGGCAGCCTGCAGCGCGCGGCGCTGCCGTCCGGCAGCATCCCGGCAAACCGCGTGCAGTGCCAGCACGGCCGATCGCGAGGCCCCATCGAGGTCGAATGGCTGATCTGCATGCGGCGATAATGTTGGCCCAGTGGCTCAGATCATGAGCCCCGCCTCGAGCGTTCGCTGAACCCACGCGCCCGTCGTGGGGATCGCCCACTGCGCCCTCGGCCAGATACAAACTGTCACCCCCCCCCGCCCACATGGAGGGAGGTTCGCATGCAGACGCAGAACCAAGTCCTAGTCTGCGCCTTCGTCTATAGGCACCCCGACTCAGGCGACCCCTCCCGGTTCCCCTGCAAGGCCACGGTCGAGACCATCCGCTTGATGGGCGGCATCCCGATCAACGGCACGGCCGAGCTAGTGCAGCCGGATCGGGTCGACGTCAATGGATGCTTGACCGGGGCCGGCGAAAAGCGAGGGCGGCCAATCGGATCGGACCGGTAGCGCCGGATCCGCGCCAATCCAGCGCTGCGGGCCACTGCTCCGGCAGCGGCACTCCGATCGCGCGCCGAATGTCCAGCTGGCACAGACAGGAGGCAAGGTCTGGCGCGCGCGACATCGAACGGATGATGTTTCGGGAGATCTGGGGACGCGCGGCCCCGGCCTGTCGCATCACCGCAACTCATCCAGGCGCATTTTCTGGATGGTGGGTTTGATGATGGGTATGCGTCGGAGCGGGCCATGTCTTCATAGGCAAGCATGGCGGAAGCGGTGAGATTCGAACTCACGGACCCTTGCGGGTCGCCGGTTTTCAAGACCGGTGCAATCGACCACTCTGCCACGCTTCCGGCGCGGGCTGGATTCTAGGCTCCCGGCTTGCAGGCCTGCTCGCAATCGACCTGGGTGACCGTGCGGCGCCCGCCGTCGACCCGTACGGCCGTCAACTGGCCGCCCCAGACGCATCCGGTGTCCAGCGCCAGCAGGTCGGGCCGGTTCACGAGACCCAGCGTGCTCCAGTGCCCGAAGGCCACCGGCTGGCTCGCACTGCGCCGTCCCGGCACCTCGAACCAGGGGCGGAAACCCGGCAGCGCCGCGCCGGCGCCTTCCTTGGTCTTGAAGTCGAGTTCGCCGTCGTCGCTGCAGAAGCGGATGCGCGTCAGCGTGTTGACGACGAAGCGCCAGCGGTCCTGACCCTGGAGCGAGTCCTGCCAGCGCCGCGGCTCGTTGCCGTACATCTGCGCCAGGAATTCCGCACTGCCGGGGCCGCGCAGCAGGGTTTCGACCTCGCCGGCCAGCGCCAGCGTCTGCGCCACCGTCCATGGCGGCACGACGCCGGCGTGGACGCAGAGCCAGCCGGCCTCGAGATGCGCCAGACGCTGCGCGCGCAGCCATTCGAGCCAGGTCGCGGCGTCGGGCGCCGCGAGCACGTCGCCGAAGGTGTCGCTGCGGTGCAGCCCCCGCGTGCCCTGCGCCACCGCGAGCAGGTGCAGGTCGTGGTTGCCGAGCAGGCAGACCGCGGACGCGCCGAAGCCGGCGAGCCGGCGCAGCACCGCCAGCGAGGCCGGGCCGCGGTTGACGAGGTCGCCGAGCACGACGATGCGGTCGCGCGACGGCGAAAAGCCGATCTCGTCGAGCAGCCGCTGCAGCGCCGCGTCGCAGCCTTGGACATCGCCGATGAGATGGATCATCGGTCGATTCTGCTACGCTCGCGGCCGTTTTCACCGCACTGCCGCCCCTCGCGCGGGCGGCGCGCATGGACCTCACCCTGCTGATCTTCCTCATCCTGCTCAACGGGCTCTTCGCGATGTCGGAGATGGCCCTGAGTGCCAGCCGCAAGGCGAGGCTGCAGGTGATGGTCGAGGGCGGCGCCCCCGGCGCCGCCGCGGCGATGGAACTGCACGACAACCCGACGCGCTGGCTCTCGACGGTGCAGATCGGCATCACCTCGATCGGCATCCTCAACGGCATCGTCGGCGAGGCCGCGTTCCGCGAGCCGGTGGCGCAGTGGATGCACGAGGTGCTCGGTGTCTCGATCGGCGGCTCCCTGGTCGGCGCGACGGCCTTCGTCGTCATCGTCATTACCGTGCTGACGATCATCTTCGGCGAACTCGTGCCCAAGCGCCTGGGCCAGATGTACCCGGAGACGGTGGCGCGGCTGGTGGCGCGGCCGATGAACTGGCTGTCGACGGCGGCGCGGCCGCTGGTGGCGCTGCTCAGCGTCTGCACCGAGGCCGTGCTGCACCTGATGGGCATCCGCGGCGGGCCGTCGCGCGCGGTGACCGAGGAGGAGATCGCCGCCAGCCTGGAAGAGGGCGTCGACGCCGGCGTCATCGAGGCCCAGGAGCACCAGATGGTGCGCAACGTCTTCCGGCTCGACGACCGCCAGATCGGCTCGATGATGATCCCGCGCGCCGAGATCGTCTGGCTCGAGCTCGGCGACCCGCTGGACAAGCTGCTCGCCGCCATCGCCGAGAGCGGCCACACGCGCTACCCGGTGTGCCGCGGCTCGCTCGACGACGTGCAGGGCGTGCTCGGCGTCGCCAGCCTGCTGCAGCCGCTCTCGCGCGGCGAGCAGCCGAGCCTGGCTGAACACATGCAGCCGCCGGTCTTCGTGCCCGAGACGCTGTCGGGGATGGAGTTGCTCGAGCAGTTCCGCGTCTCGCACACCGACCTCGTCTTCGTCGTCGACGAATACGGCGCCGTGCAGGGCGTGATCACCGAGCGCGACCTGCTCGAGGCCATCACTGGCGAGTTCGGCGCCCCCAGCGACGAGGATTCCTGGGCCGTGCACCGGGCCGACGGCAGCTGGATCATGGACGGCCTGATCCCGGTGCCCGAGCTCAAGGACCGGCTCGAGATCCGGGAATTGCCCGAGGAGGACCGCGGCCGCTACAACACGCTGGCTGGCATGATCATGCTTTTGCTCGGCCGACTCCCGGACCGCACCGACAAGGTCGACTGGGAGGGCTGGCGCTTCGAGGTCGTCGAGCTCGACGGCAAACGTGTCGACAAGGTGCTCGTGACGCGCACCGATATTCCTGGAGAGAACGCTTGATCCTGCCCAACCTGCACCTCAAACCCACCGCGCTCGACAGCGTCGCGCACCGCCCGCTCAGGCTCGACGTGCCGGTCACCGACTGGGCGCTGGCGGGCAAGATGAATTCGATGTTCGTCGCCGCGGCCGAGTTCGGCGAGGCCTGCCGCGAGTTCCCGATCGTCTTCGTGCGCGCCGGCAAGGAGCCCGACGGCACCGATGCGATCGCGCCGGTGGCGCTGTTCGGCCTCGTGCCGGAGGAGAACCTCTACGTCGAGGGCAAGTCCTGGCGCGCTCGCTACATGCCGGCGGTGCTGCGCTCGTACCCGTTCTGCATCGCCCGCGTCGACGAGCAGCGGCTGGCGATCTGCGTCGACCTCGCCTTTGCCGGTGTCGGCCAGACCGGCCAGCCGATCTTCAACGACGACGGCAGCCCGGCCGAGCTGCTCAAGCAGATGACGTCGCATCTGGAGTCGCTGGACGCCGAGATCCAGCGCACGCGCGCCGTCGGCCAGCGCCTGCTGCAGCTCGGCCTGCTGCAGGACATGCGCTTCGACGCCCAGTTGCCCGATGGCCGCCAGCTCACCGTCGATGGCTTCCTGACCGTCGACGACAAGAAGGTCAGCGCGCTGGCCGATGCCGAGGTCTGCGAACTGCACCGCAACGGCATCCTCGGCCTGCTGCACCTGCACTGGACCTCGATGGGCAATGTCCAGCGCCTCGTCGAGTGGCATGTGCAGCGCCTGGGCATCAAGCCCGCCGCCGCCAACGATTGATGCATCAGAAGCCGGCGCCGCGGCCCGCGCCGTAGCGCCGGTAGAGCTTGTTGCCGACCCAGGCCGCCAGCCCGAGCATGATCAGCGTGCGCGCGGCGCGGGCCAGCGAGACGACGACGGCGATGCCCATGCCCAGGGCGACCCACTTGAACCACCATTCGCCGTCGTAGGTCAGCGCGTTGATCATCCCCGTCAGGCCGACGACGAAGACGGCCTTGAAGGGCATCACGATGGCGCGTGTGACATCGCGTACTGGGGTGAGGAGCCAGCGCAGCGGGTTCATGGAGTCTCCGTTTCAAAGGGTGGCGCCAGCTTAGGGTCGGCCAGACCCAATGGCGCGGGCCCTGCGACGAAACGACGGCGGCGCCGCCGATTCGACGCCCGGCGCCGACGAACGGCGCCGCTGCGACCACAATCGACGCCTTCGCACCTTTTCCCACGCCTCACCATGACCGTCCATCTCGGCAAAGCGCCGCGCCAGGCCATTCCCGTCCACCTCACCGACAGCGACCATTGGTCCAAGGTCGCGCAGACGCTCGACCCGGCCGCGCGGCGCTGGCTGCAGGCCAGCGGCTTCAGCGGCGCGCCCGACAGCCATGCGCTGGTGCCGGCGGCCGACGGCCGCATCGCCGCCGTCTGGGCCGGCGTGCGCGGTGCGGCGCATCCCTGGGCGCTGGCGTCGCTGCCGCATGCGCTGCCCGAGGGCGACTATGTGCTGGGCGAGGCCGGACTCGCGGGCGACGCGGCGGCGGCCGCGCTGTCGTGGGAGCTCGGCGGCTACCGCTTCGACCTCTACAAGCCGGCGCGCCGTGCGCCGGCGCGCTTGCATCTGGCATCGTCGGCGGCGACGCAGCGCGCGCTCATCATCGCCGCGGCCGTCGCATCGACGCGCGACCTCGTCAACACGCCGGCCGAGCACCTGGGCCCGGCCGAGCTCGCGCAGGCCGTGAAGCTCGTCGCGCAGCAGCATGGCGCGACCTTCAAGCAGATCGTCGGCGACAAGCTGCTCGATGCCGGCTTCCCCGCCGTCCATGCCGTCGGCCGCGCGGCGACGCGTGCGCCGCGGCTGATCGAACTCCACTGGGGCAAGGCGCGGCACCCGCGCATCACGCTCGTCGGCAAGGGCGTGTGCTTCGACAGCGGCGGCCTCGACATCAAGGGCGCCGACGGCATGCGCCAGATGAAGAAGGACATGGGCGGCGCGGCCAACGCGCTCGGTCTGGCGCAGATGATCATGGCGCTCGAGCTGCCGGTGCGGCTGCAGCTGCTGATCCCGGCGGTCGAGAACGCGATCGCCGGCAACGCCTACCGGCCCGGCGACGTGTTCAAGACGCGCAAGGGCCTGCACATCGAGATCGGCAACACCGACGCCGAGGGTCGCGTGATCCTGTGCGACGCGCTGGCCTATGGTGCCGAGTCCAAGCCCGAGCTGATGATCGACATGGCCACGCTGACCGGCGCGGCGCGCGTGGCGCTCGGCGCCCAGTTGCCGGCGCTGTTCTGCCGCGACATGGCACTGGCGCGCTCGCTCGTCGACCGCGGCCTCGCGCTGCACGACCCGCTGTGGCATCTGCCGCTGTGGCGCGACTATCACGCAGGCATCGAGAGCGACATCGCCGACATCGTCAACACCGGGCGCGGTGCGCAGGGCGGCGCGATCAATGCCGCGATCTTCCTCGAGGATTTCGTACCGGCCGACCTGCCCTGGCTGCACATCGACCTCTACGCCTGGAACGACAGCGCGCGCCCGGGGCGGCCGGCCGGCGGCGAGGCGCAGACGCTGCGTACGCTGCTCGAGCATCTCGAGCAGCGCTACGCCGGCGCCTGATTTCGCGCCTCATGTCGCGACCGACGGCGCCCCTGAAATCCCGCCAGCGTCGCTAGGCCCGCGCGAGCGGCGCCGGCTGATGCGCCGGATGGTGCACCGGCGCGGCTCCGAACAGCCGCGCCGCGACCGCCAGCGGGTCGTTGGTGGCGCGCACGGCATCGAAGGCCGCCTGCGCCTGCGGATGGCGGCGGCGCAGCATATTGAGCCATTGCTTGAGCCGGCCGGCGCGGTGGCGCGGCGCGACATGGCCGGCGATGCGGTGCCAGAACTGCGCCACCAGTGGCAGCAGCTCGCTCCATTCGGGTACACGCTCGCCGCGCAGCGCCAGCGCCAGCCCGGGGTCGGCGACGATGCCGCGCCCCAGCATCAGCGCGTCGCAGCCGCTGACCTCGAGGCAGCGGCGCGCGTCTTCGACGTTCCAGACCTCGCCGTTGGCGACCAGCGGCAGCCTGACGGCGGCGCGGATCTCGGCGATGCGGTCCCAATGCGCCGGCGGGCGAAAGCCGTCGACCTTGGTGCGCGCGTGGACGACGAGCTCGGCCGCGCCGGCATCGGCGATGGCGCGCGCGCAATCGATCATGCGGCCGCTGTCGCGATGGCCGAGTCGCATCTTCGCCGAGACCGGGATGGCCACGGGCACCGCGCGCCGCACGGCCGCCACGATGGCGTGGACCAGCTCGGGCTCGTCGAGCAGCACCGCGCCGCCGCGGTGGCGGTTCACGGTTGGTGCCGGGCAGCCGAAATTGAGGTCGATGCCCGGCGGCGCGAGCGTCGCCAGCCGGGCCGCGTTCTCGGCCATGCAGCCCGGGTCGCTGCCCAGCAGCTGCGGCCGCACCGGCGTGCCGGCGGCCGTGCGACCGCCCGCCAGCAGCTCGGGCACGATGCGCGTGTGCACGCGCAGCGGCAGCAACTGGTCGGTGATGCGGATGAATTCCGAGACGCAACGGTCGACACCGCCGACGCGGGTGAGGACATCGCGCAGGCTGTGGTCGAGCAGGCCTTCCATCGGCGCGAGCAGGATCAAACGGGGCATGGGGCGCGATGATGCCAGTGCCGGTGCCGACAACAGCACCGCAACGGCGGTGCTTATCCGCGCTTGCCGCGTCGCCGGGGCAGGCATAGTCACGTCACTTCAGGCGCGAACCGACCGCAACACTGGGCGGAGTTCCGGAACCCGTCACCGGCGCCTGTGGTACCCACCCCCCTCTAGAATCCGCGCATCGTCCGCTACGGACTTGCCGATTCGAGGATCGCCGTCGATGTCCCCTCAACATGTGGCCGAGGCGTCGCGCGACGCGATGTGGCGTGGCGACCGTGCTTCGAAGTCGCTCGGCATCGAGATCCTGGCCGTCGGCCCCGGCAGCGCCGTGCTGGCGATGACGGTGCGCGAGGACATGCTCAACGGCCACGACCTGTGCCACGGCGGCCTGATCACGACGCTGGCCGACAGCGCCTTCGCCTTCGCCTGCAATTCGTACAACGAGCTCACCGTGGCCGCCGGTTTCGACGTCAACGTCGTCGCCTCGGCGCGGCTCGGCGATCGGCTGACGGCGACCGCCGCCGAGCTCAGCAAGGCCGGTCGCACCGGCGTCTACGACATCGCGGTGACGAACCAGCGCGGCGAGGCGGTGGCCGCCTTCCGCGGCCGCTCGTACACGATGAAGGGGCAGGCCCTCGTCGAGGGCCTGCCGGTCGGCAAGCCGCGCTGAGCGGTAGCGCAGCAGCGCGGCGGCGGCGGCGCTCGCCGCTTCAGCCGGCTGCCGCGGGCCTCAGCTCCGGGTAGCGCACATGGTCGACGAGGTCCTGCGTCTCGGGCCGCGGCGGTGGTGTGAGCAGGCTCACGATGATGATGACGGCAAAGCCGATCGGCACCCCGAACAGGCCGGCCGAGATCGGCTGGATGTCCCACCACAGCTGCACCGGCGACGTGACGCCGAAGACGCCGCGCAGCCAGGGCTGTGTCGTCGCCATGTAGTAGAAGGTCGTGCCGAGCCCGGCGAGCATCCCCAGCGAGGCGCCCCAGCGGTTCGCGCGCTTCCAGAACACGCCCAGCACGAGCGCGGGGAAGAACGCGGCGGCGGCGAACGAGAACGCTGCCGAGACCAGGAACAGGATGTCGGCCGGTTTTTGTGACGCCACGGCCGCCGCGGCGACCGCCACGAACAGCAGCAGCGCCTTCGAGATCGCGACGCGGCGCGCCGTCGGCGCGTTGGGGTCGATCATCTGGTAGTACAGGTCGTGCGACAGCGCATTGGCGATCGTCAGCAGCAGCCCGTCGGCGGTCGACAGCGCGGCGGCCAGGCCGCCCGCGGCGACCATGCCCGAGATCACGTAGGGCAGGCCGCCGATCTCGGGCGTGGCGAGCACGATGATGTCGCCGCCGATCTTCATCTCGCCGAGCTGGAAGATGCCGTCGCCGTTGACGTCGGCGATCGACAGCAGCGCCGGGTCGACCTTCTGCCAGTTCGCGATCCAGGCCGGCAGTTCGGTGAACGGCGTGCCGACGAGGACGTTGAAGACCTCGTACTTCACCAGCACGGCCAGCGCCGGCGCAGTGAAGTAGAGCAGGAAGATGAAGAACAGGCTCCAGAACACCGATTCGCGCGCCTCTTTCACAGAGGGCGTCGTGTAGTAGCGCATCAGGATGTGCGGCAGCGCGGCGGTGCCGACCATGAGGCAGAACACCAGCGCCAGGAAATTGCGGCGCGAGACATCGAAGGCCTGCTGCGCCTTGGCGTCGTCGTTGGGGTCGCCGGCGAAGACCTGGGCATGGTTGGGCATGCCGCCCAGCGGCTTGGCGCGCTGCGCGTTGGCCGCCTGGGCCGCCGTCCAGGTCTTCTTCGCCGCGGCCTCGTCGGCCGGCACCGCATCGAGCGCCTTGCGCGCCGCGGCCTGCTCGGCCGCCGGCGCGTTCGCGGCCTCGAGCTGGGTGACCTTGCTTTCGGCGGCCGCGCGGTCGGCCTTCAGCGCCTCGGGGACGTTCTGCAGCTTGTCGGCATAGGTCTGGGCGCGCTGCCTGAAGATGCCCTCGACCTCGAGCTCCTTCGGGTCGGCGCGCAACTGGTCGCCCTTGGCCGTCACCTTCTGCAGCTGGTAGCCGTAGATCGCCTGCGGCACCGGAATGCCGGTCTGCTTCACCGACAGCCAGACGACCGGCACCATGTAGGCGATGATGAGGATGATGTATTGCGCCACCTGCGTCCAGGTGACGGCGCGCATGCCGCCGAGGAAGGAGCACACGAGGATGCCACCGAGGCCGACGAAGATGCCGACCTCGAAGGCCAGCCCCGACAGCCGGGCCGTGATCACGCCGACGCCGTAGATCTGCGCCACGACATAGGTGAACGAGCACAGGATGGCGGCGCAGATGCCGATGAATCGCGGCAGGTTGCCCTCGTAGCGGGCGCCGAGGAAATCGGGGATCGTGAACTGGCCGAACTTGCGCAGATAGGGCGCGAGGAACAGCGCCACCAGGCAATAGCCGCCGGTCCAGCCGAGGATGAAGGCCAGGCCGCCGAAGCCGGTGAGGTAGAGCGTGCCGGCCATGCCGATGAACGAGGCGGCGCTCATCCAGTCGGCGCCGGTGGCCATGCCGTTGTAGATCGCCGGCACGCGGCGTCCGGCGACGTAGAACTCGGCCGCGTCTGTGGTCCGGCTCATGATGCCGATGCCGGCATACAGGCCGACGGTGGCGAGCAGGAAGGTCATGCCGATCCAGTCGCGCGGCATGCCGATCTGCTCGAGCACGGCGAGGATGAGGATGAAGGCGATGAAGCCACCGGTGTACCAGCCGTAGACGCGATGGAGCTGGCGCTTGAAGGCGCGGCTGGTCGCGGCGCCGCTGCCGGGTTCGATTGCGATCTCGGCCATCTCAGCTCTCCTGCTCGGCGACGCCGTATTCGCGGTCGAGCCGGTTCATGGTGCGCGCGTAGTACCCGATCACGAGCACGTAGACGATGAGAGCGCCCTGGGCCGCGACCCAGAAGCTGAAGGGCCAGCCGAAGAACGTGAAATCGAGATCGCGCGCGAAATAGCCGAGCACGAAGGTCACGAAGAACCAGATCGCGATCAGCACCGAGGTCAGCCGCAGATTGGCGCGCCAGTATTGGCGGTGTCTCTCGCTGATGGGAGTCGTCTGCATAGGTCTTCCTCCAACGGTGGTTACTCCGGGGGTCGGCCCCGGGGCTGGCAGCGATCTCAGCTCATGAGTCCGGTCTCGCGTTCCAGTCGTGCCGCCACCTGCGGCTCGAAGCGCTTCAGGCGGCGGATGATCTCGGCGGCCTGCTGCGGCGCCTGGCGCTGCGCATGCAGCCTGGCGAGCTGGTACCAGCCATAGGGGCTCATCGGCTGCAGCCGCGTGTTCTCTTCGAGCGCGGTCACGGCCTCGTCGTGGCGGCCCAGGCGTATCAGCACCAGGGCGAGTCCGTACCAGGCGCGGTCGAGCTGCGGATCGAGCGCGAGCGCGGCGCGCAGCGCGACTTCGGCCTCGGCAGGCCGGCCCTCGGCCTCGAGCAGGAAACCGAGGTTGAACCAGGCGGGCGCGCCCGGTCGCGGCGCGCTGGCGACGAGGCGCTGGCCGTCGGCGATGGCGCCCTGGCGGTCGCCGCGGCCGGCGCGCAGATGCGACCGCGTCGCCAGCGCCCAGGCGTCGTCGGGCCGGCGCGCGAGCGCCTGCGTGCAGGCCGCCTCAGCCGCCGCGTCGCGCGCGCACAGCCGCAGCGCGATCACTTGCGCCCGGCGCCAGCCGTAGGCGAGGGCCGCGGCGTTCAACGGCATTGATCGACTCCGATGCGCAGGCACAGATCGATCTTCGCCAGTGTGCTGACGAGCCAGATCATCGCTAGAGCCACGAAGGTCGCGCCGGGGATGTGGCGGTCGAGGACGATGCGCGGCGCGATCAGCCGCATCGCCCGCGTGAACGGCAGCGCCAGCAACGTCAGCAGGCGGTAGAAGAAATTGCTCTCGCGCCGCGCGCCGGCGAGCAGGCCGAGCAGGAAGCGCCCCGTCAGCGCCAACAGGGCGATTTCGGCGACGAGCTTGATCGACGAGATGAAGAGCAACATGGGCCAGAAGCGGCGTACCGGTTTGCCGGCGCCGATTCTGAACACCCAGCGCTGGCCCTGTCACGGACGAGGCGAGGGGGGAGAACCCGCATGCCGAATCCCGCGTCGGAAGGGCGGATTCGCGGCGGGCCGCGCCGAACGGCCGCCGAGATTCAGGGCCCAGCCCTCGGTCGCCTGCTCGGCCTCGTGGCTGATGAGGCGCACGCCGGACAGGCCGCGCGCGGCGCAGCGCTCGAGCAGCGCCGCCGTGCCGGCCTCGCCCAGGCTGAGGACGAAATGCTGCCAGCGCCGCTGCACGCGCTCGTTGAGCCAGGCGTCCTCGAGGCCCTGGCGCACGCCGCCACTGGCGCTGGCGGCCTCCATCGCGCGCGGCGCCAGCGCACCGACGAAGAGGTTGTAGTCGCCGCGCAGCGTGTGTTCGGGCAGGAGGTCGGCGATCGCGCGCATGCGCGCCGCCCAGCCCGGCGTCGCGAACTGCAGCGTCAGCAGCGCCTGCAGGCCCTGCGGCGCGTTGAGCAGGCGCACGCGGTTGGGCGGCAGCAGCGCCAGCGGCATGCGGGCGGCCAGGCCGAAGGGCAGCGGCGTGGCAAACGAGGCCAGTGCGGCCATGCGGAACCACGCCGCGGCGTCGATGTCGGCGCCTTCGTTTTCGGTTCCATGGGCGCCATGGGCGCGGCGCAACGCCGTCAGCGCATCGACACCGGCGCGCGCGTCGGCGGCACGGCGGCTCAGCGTCACCAGATTGCCCGCCGCGTAGCCGGCACCCGGATTGATGCGCTCGACCACTGCGGCCGTCGCGTCGCCGCTCGCGCCGCCGAGCGCCAGGCGCAGGACGGGGCAGCGCTCGGCCTGGATCTGGCCGAGGTAATGGGGGGTGACCTGCTGCGTCTCGAAGGCGATGCCGCGACGCCAGGCGTCGATGCGCAAGGCCAGCCACAGCCGCGTCGTGCGCTGCGCCGTCAGCGTGCGCGAGCCAAAGACGGCACGGCCTGCGCGCCAGCCCTGGCCCAACGGCGTGCCGTCGAGCAGCAGTTCGGCCGGCGGCACCAGCCCGTGGTGGGCATGGTCCCAGCCGATATCGAAGCCGATGCGTTCGAGTTCGGTCACGGGGGCCGGCGCAGGCGCGGCAACGAGTTCGAGGCGGGTCTGGTTCATCGCTTCCTCCGGTCGGCCGCGAGCCCGATGCCCGCGGTGTGGAGGAAGTCTCGGCGGGCGCTGGCTCAAAAGATGAGCCAGTGTCGAGCGTCGATGCGCTGGTCGCTGACCGTCGCAAAAGTTATCGTGGCGCGGCGATCGCGTCGCCTGGCGCGTTTCGAGGCCGGCGTCGGTCATGCTAGAATTTAAGGCTATGTCGGGCGACGCATTCAGGATGCATTGCTCGACAAACCGCCGGTGTAGCTCAGTTGGTAGAGCAGCGCATTCGTAATGCGAAGGTCACCAGTTCGAATCCGGTCTCCGGCACCAGATTTTCAATAAAAACAAAGACTTAGGCCGCGCAGCAATGCGCGGCCTTCGTCGTTTTCGGAGCCGTGATGCCGGCCATTCGGGCGGCCAAGGTGGCGGACGTCCGCGGCTGGAGCCGAACCGTCAGGCCGCCTTGCGCCGTGGCAAGCTGCCGGCGCCCCAGCCGCGGAAGTCCCGCTGCCATGCCGGAATCTCGGGGCGCGCCGCGGGGTTCGCCTGCCTTCGATCAGGCCTCAGCGGCGCGATCGCTCCCTGCGAGTCGACGATGACGGGCTGACCGTCCAGCGTCGTGCAGCACGCGAGGAAGTGCGGTGTCGTCGGTGCGTCAACGCTGCCGGCTCGCCAGGGGCCGAAGCGTGCCGACGCGCGTTGCGCATGCGTGGCCGAAATCAAGACGACGTTGACGGCCGGAACGTCAAGAAGAAACTTGTCCTGTTTCATGAAGGTTCCCGTGGCAATCATGAAGATGGCATCGCCACGATAGACCCGTGGCCGGATAACGGCAGACGTCATACTTTGCAGGTTAGCCGCGGCGGATCGTGCGGTTTTGCACGGCATCGGATCGAAACGACCGGTCCTTGCTGGCCCCTCGGGCATTGAACTCGCGCGCGCTCGGCACCAGCGCGGCAGGCGGCGATCGGCGCGGCGGCAAGGCCTCGCTGTCGAGCGGATACCATGGGACGGCGCTGGCTCGCGTCTGTCTCGATTGCGGGACGGCGACGCCGGCCCCGCGATGTCTACTCTTCCCCCATCGGAGTCCCATTCATGAAATCCCGTGCCGCCGTCGCCTTCGAGGCCGGCCAGCCCCTGCAGATCGTCGAGATCGATGTCGAGCCGCCGCGCAAGGGCGAGGTGCTCGTCCGCATCACGCACACCGGCATCTGCCACACCGATGCCTTCACGCTGTCGGGCGACGACCCCGAGGGGCTGTTCCCGGTCGTCCTCGGCCACGAGGGCGCGGGCATCGTCGTGCAGGTGGGCGAGGGCGTGACCAGCGTCGTCGCGGGCGACCATGTGATCCCGCTGTACACCGCCGAATGCGGCGAGTGCCTGTTCTGCAAGTCGGGCAAGACGAATCTCTGCGTCGCGGTCCGTGCCACCCAGGGCAAGGGCGTGATGCCCGATGGCAGCAGCCGCTTCTCGTACCAGGGCCGGCCGCTGTTCCATTACATGGGCTGTTCGACCTTCAGCGAATACACCGTCGTTGCCGAGGTCTCGCTGGCGAAGATCAACCCGGCTGCGAATCCGCAGCAGGTCTGCCTGCTCGGCTGCGGCGTCACGACCGGCCTCGGCGCGGTCAAGAACACGGCCAAGGTGCAGCCGGGCGACAGCGTCGCGGTGTTCGGGCTCGGCGGCATCGGGCTGGCGGTGATCCAGGGCGCGAAACTGGCGCAGGCCGGTCGCATCATCGCCGTCGACATGAACCCGGGCAAGTTCGACCTCGCGCGCACCTTCGGCGCCACCGACTGCGTGAACCCGAAGGACCACGACAAGCCGATCCAGCAGGTCATCGTCGAGATGACGGGCTGGGGCGTCGACCATTCTTTCGAATGCATCGGCAACGTCCACGTGATGCGCGCGGCGCTCGAGTGCGCGCATCGCGGCTGGGGCCAGTCGGTGATCATCGGCGTCGCCGGCGCGGGACAGGAGATCTCGACGCGGCCGTTCCAGCTCGTCACCGGCCGCACCTGGAAGGGCACGGCATTCGGCGGCGTCAAGGGCCGCTCGCAATTGCCCGGCATGGTCGAGGACGCGATGAAGGGCGATATCCAGCTCGCGCCCTTCGTCACCCACACGATGGGGCTGACGCAGATCAACGAGGCCTTCGATCTCATGCACGCCGGCAAGTCGATCCGCTCGGTCGTCAACTTCTGAAGGGCAGGGCGGACATGGAACGCGTCGAGCAGCATGCCAGCTTCGGTGGTCGGCAGGAGGTGTGGAAGCACCATTCACGGGTGCTGGACTGCGAGATGCGGTTCGGCATCCATCTCCCCACCGCGGCGCTGCAGGGCGGGCGCTGCGCGGTCCTGTACTGGCTCTCGGGACTGACCTGCACCGAGCAGAACTTCATCACCAAGGCCGGCGCGCAGGCGCATGCCGAGCGCCACGGCGTGATCGTCGTGGCGCCGGACACGAGCCCGCGCGGCGCCGCCGTCGCCGACGATCCGGCCTACGACCTCGGCCAGGGCGCCGGCTTCTATCTGAACGCGACGCAATCGCCCTGGAGCGCGCATTACGCAATGCAGGACTACATCGCCGAGGAATTGCCGGCGCTCGTCGAGGAGCACTTCCCGGCCAATGATCTGCGCGGCATCTTCGGCCATTCGATGGGCGGCCATGGCGCGCTCGTCACGGCCTTGCGCCACCCGGGGCGCTATCGCAGCGTTTCGGCCTTCTCACCCATCGTCGCGCCGAGTCGCGTGCCCTGGGGCCGCAAGGCGCTGGCCGCCTATCTCGGGCCCGAGAGCGACGCCTGGAAGGCCTGGGATGCGGTCGAACTCGTGCGCACGGCGAGCGAACGCCTGCCGCTGCTGGTGGACCAGGGCGCGGACGACGAATTCCTGGTGCCGCAGTTGAAGCCGGAACTGCTGGCCGAGGTCTGCCGCGCGGTCGGGCATCCGCTGACGTTGCGCCTGCAGCCCGGCTACGATCACAGCTACTACTTCATCGCCAGCTTCCTGCAGGATCACTTCGCGCATCACGCGGCGGCGCTCGGCCGTTAGGCGCCGAGGCGGAACGCCGACACCACCTCGGCCAGCTGCGCGGCCTGCTGCTTGAGGCTGTCGGCCGCCGCCGCGCTCTCCTCGACCAGCGCCGCGTTCTGCTGCGTGACCTGGTCGAGTTGCGAGACGGCGTCGCCGATCTGGTCGATGCCCGAGCTCTGCTCGACGCTGGCAGCGCTGATCTCGCCGACCAGATCGCTCACGCGCTTGACCTGCGCGACGATGTTGCCGATCGACTGGCCGGCCTCGTCGACCAGTCGCGAGCCGCTTTCGACCTTGTCGACGCTGTGTCCGATCAGGCTCTTGATCTCCTTGGCCGCGTCGGCACTGCGCCGGGCCAGCGCCCGCACTTCGCTGGCGACGACCGCGAAGCCGCGCCCCTGATCCCCGGCGCGGGCGGCCTCGACGGCCGCGTTGAGGGCCAGGATGTTGGTCTGGAAGGCGATGCCGTCGATGACGCCGATGATGTCGGCGATGCGGCGCGACGCGTCGGTGATCTCCTGCATCGTCGAGACGACCTCGCCGACCACGCGGCCGCCGTCGGCGGCGGCCGTCGATGCATGGTTGGCGAGCTGGGTCGCCTGGCGCGCCGTGTCGGCGTTCTGCTTCACGGTGGCCGTCAGCTGCTCCATCGACGCGGCGGTCTGCTGCAGGTTGCTCGCCTGCTCCTCGGTGCGCTGGCTCAGGTCGGCATTGCCCGACGCGATCTGGCTCGATCCGGTGGCGATCGAGTCCGAGCTTTGCAGCACCTGCGAGACGATCGTCACCAGGCCGTCGTTCATGCGCTTGAGCGCGGCCAGCAACTGGCCGGTCTCGTCGTTGGTGTCGACGCGCACCTCGGATCTCAGGTCGCCCGCGGCGACGGTCTCGGCGACCTGCACGGCGCGCGCAATCGGCCGCGTGATCGAGCGCGTGATGAACACCGCCAGCCCCGCGCCGATGGCGATCGCCCCGATCAGCAGCGTGAAGACCATCAGCCGGGTCTGGGCGTAGGCGTCCTGCGAGTCCTTGTACGCGGCGTCGCCGCCGTGGCTCTGGAAGGCGATGTCCGCCGTCACCGCGGCCGCCAGGGCGTCGAAGTCGACACGGGAGACATCGATGTACTTCGCGCGTGCCGCATCCCGGAATCCGGCTTGCGCATGCGATATCGCCAGCACCTGGGCCAGCGAGGCGTCGTAGCGCTGCTGGGCCTGCTGGATGTTCTTCGCGAGCTTCTGCTCCTCGCTTTCCGTCACGGTCTCGGCGTAGCGCTTCCAGGCCTGGGCGGCGGCCTGCTTGGCGGTCTGCACCGCCGCAACCTGCGCTTCGTACTGCTCGGGCCTGTCGGTCATCACATACAGCGCCTCGGCGCGGCGCTCGCGGGTCAGCTCGAACTGGTATTCGCCGAGCGCGCGCATCGCCACCAGCCAGTTCGTCGCCAGATCGGTGGTCGAGGCATTGACACGGCTGATTCGATTGAGCGCGAACACGCCGATGGCGACGGTCAGCACGAGGACCAGCGTGAATCCGAGGCCGAGTCGTTGGCCAATCTTCAGTCGGGTAAGAAAGTTCATATCAATTCTTTCGCATAGTTGACCACCCGAAGTCCGGCAGTTTCTTCCCGCCGGCGTGATGACTCGAGCGCAGCATCATCCTTATCGCCCAAATGGCATTCGGCTTGAGCGGAAAGTTTCATCCTTGAAGAAAAGGATCCATTGAATGGACCGATTGAAATCAAATCACTGCGAAAGGCTGGTTATACCGAAGAATGGAATGCCGTTGGAATCGAATTCGCACTTCGTACGGCAAGGGCCCGCGACGCGCAAACCGATCGCGGCGACCGCAGACTCGACACCAAAAGGCGGCGCGCCGGATGCGGACACCCGGCGCGTCGGGCTGGCTCGGGACGGTGCGCAGGCCCGAGCCTGAAGAGCCCGGCCTTAAGGCTGCAGCCAGATGTATTCGTGGACCGACGCGAAGAGATGGTCGGGCGAGGTGGGGATATCGCCCTTGTTCGTCGCCGCGATGATCTTGCGCTTGACGGCTTCGATTTCGGCGACGCTGGCGTGTCGGGTCAGGCCGACGATTTCACCCACCGGTCCGCCGAAGCGGATGAACAATTCGGTATTCACGCCATAAGCCTTGTTGATGGCGTCGGTGCGCTTCTTGGCGAATTCATAAGCCTCGGCCTGTTTGCCGGGATAGGGAATTCCGACGCGGGCGATGAGTGCGGACATGCTGTGATCTCCTCGAAGTGGGTGGAATGCGATGGCCCGTCGCGGCTGATTGCGCCGCGCGCGTGTCCATCGACGCCGCCGCGACCGCTCCCTGTCGGGAGTCGTTTTTTGCAATGGCGCAGGCAAATTCTGGAACGCAGCCGCGCCAATGGTGCGTTATTCGAATGCGAGTTTGATCTGGCGCAATGGCGCCGGCGTGCGAGCGGAACTTGGATTCCAGTCGCGACGCTAATTCGCCATCGCATTCCATGCTTAATACGAGGCCCCTCGATCGAGGGCTGCGGGCCGATCGCCGCATGCGATACAGTTCTATTCCAAAGTCTTGGTGCTGAGCGTCTGGAGTGGAACGATGAACGGGATAGCCAACGAACCCGGCGGGCGCCTCGTGCACGCCGACGACCTCGCGGCCTCGGCCGCACGGCCGCGGGCGCTCGACGAGATCTACGCCGACGAACTCGACGTGCTGAGGGTGCAGCGGGCGATGGATCCGGCCGCCATCGGCGCCATCACGTCCCGTCTCGACGCGCTGGCGCCGGCCGCGCAATGGGCGCGGCCGAATCGCACGATGCCGATCCAGGACGTGCAACTGCTCGGCGCCGACGCGCCGGCGACGCCGACCTACAGCGCGCCGCGCGGCGTCACGCTCGAGGCCTACCTCGACAGCGCGCAGCGCCACGAAGGCGATCTGCAACGCCTGTTCGGCCCCGGGTTCGACCTCGTCGGCCGCATCGAGCGCACGCTGGCGCTGTTTGCGGGCGGCCGGCCGGTGCGGCTGGCGCGCAGCGCCGACGGGCGGGCCTATGCCCCCTGCACGCTGCGCCGGATGGCGCCCGGCACGGCGATCGCGATCCACCACGACTACCACTACGACCTGGCGCTGTACCAGGAACTCGGGCCGACGCTGGATCGGCGCACGCTGGTGAGCTACGTCTTCACGCTGCAGCGTCCCGAATCGGGGGGTGAGCTCGACGTCTACGGCGTCACGCCGACGACGCCCGACGCGCCCAAGCTGCCCAACGGGTTCCAGTGGGACGCCGCGGCGATCGAGGCCCGCTACGACCGCCAGCGCATCGATTGCGACGTCGGCGATCTGTTCCTGCTTGCCGCCGGCCGCTGCCTGCACAGCGTGGCGAAGGTCGAGGGGTCGCGGCCGCGCATCACGCTGGGCGGCTTTCTGGCCTTCGACAAGGCGGGCGACGAGGTCGTTTACTGGTCCTGAGTGGCCTTGAGGGGTCCTGAGGGCCTATGCGGCCTGGCGCTTCTCGAGCCTGATCGCGTGCTCGGGGCAGGCCGCGACGCACATCCCGCAGGCGCGGCAGGCGTCGACGTCGACCAGCAGCGCCTGCTGCCAGCCGTGGAAGGTGCCCTTGATGCGGCCTTTCCAGTTCAAGCCGGCGCGCTCGGCGGGGGGCAGGGTGCCGATGGCGAAGATGCCGTAAGGGCAGACGGCGACGCAGCCGGCCTTGCCTTCGCAGCGATTGCGGTCGATGACGGGCCGCAATGCGCCCGGCTCGGCCTTGCAGGTATTCGGTTCGATCACGGGTTTCGGCATCGGATCTTCAGTTCATGCGGCAGGCCTGTTCGAGGCCGAGATGGCAGGCGCGCGCGAACAGCGAGAGCCCGCGGCGCTCGTCGCGCGGCACGGCGTCGCTGCCGGTGACGAGGAACTGGCCGAGTTCCATGCAGGCCGCCAGCTGGCCGCCGGCGCAGGCGCGGTCGTCGGCGGCGAGCGCCCGCGGCACGTCGCGCGGCGTGCCGACGCCGTAGAGGTAGGTCTGGGCCGTGACGCCGCAGGCCTTGGGCAGCCCGAGATCGCAGGACTGCGCGAAATAGCGGTAGCCGGCGGCATGGTCGCTCGCCACGCCGTAACCCATCATGTGGGCCGAGCCGAGGAGGTAGCAGGCTTCGGCGTCGCGGGCGCTGCAGCGCGCCGCGATCGCGCGGCCGCCGTCCGCGGCCAGCGCCTGGGCGAACTGCGGGCAGATGTCGGCGCGCCCGAGGTCGCAGCCGCGCGCCAGCGCGTAGGTTGCCTGCTGCGGCTGGCCGGGGTCGGCGCCGCGGCGCCGGATGTCGTCGACGACGGCGAGGCAGGCGTCGGCATTGCCGTCGAAGCAGTCGTCGCGATGGATCGCCTGCAGGTTGCGGCAGCCGTTGTGCAGCTTCGCATCGCAGGCCCGCTCCCAGAACGACGTCGCCAGACCGGGGTGGTCGGGCCCCAGCGTGTGGGTGCCGACCATGGTCGCGAACAGCAGCACCCACACGCCCATGAAGGCGAGGTTGAGCTGCCGCGGCGTACGCGCGGCGAATTTCGCGAACGGCCCGAACGCCGCGACGGGCACGCGGCGTGCCCAGCCGTCGATCAGCGGCACCAGCAGGTTGAGCAGCGGCACGCACAGCAGCTTGTCGTAGAAGCGCGGCTGGCCGAGGTGCTCGAGCGCGCCGTAGAGCAAGAACGCGCTGGTGCCGTAGAGCGCGCCGAAGACGAAGCGCCCGAGGTTGTCGCGCGGCGAGGTCGCCGGGTCGGTGATCAGCAGGTGGATGCCGAGGAAGACGGCGATCGGGATGCCCGAATCGAGGAACCAGTAGATGCCCGTGGCCCCGGTGTAGGCCAGGCCCAGCAGCCACAGCGCGAGCCCGGCCGCCAGCGTCACCAGCGTGACCTCGAACAGGTATTGCACGACGAGGCCGACGGCGAAGATCACGAAGTAGATGTGCGGCGGCCGGATCAGCTCGGTGGCGATCTGCGGCGCCCAGGTGACCTGCGTCTGCCCGCTGGCGAGCAGCGCCAGCGAGAACACGAAGAGCGAAAAGGCCGACGGGTTGAAGACATGGGTCGAGCGGCCGTCGCGCGTCCAGCGGATGAATTCCTTGGCCGCGAGGCCGAAGGCGATCATCGCGAACTGCAGGAAGAACCATTCGTCCTTGAAGCACATGAAGAAGTTCGTGCTCAGGATGATCGGGATCGGTCCGAAACCGACCTCGCAATGGCCGCGCCGGGCCCAGCCCAGCAGCAGCGTGCAGCCGTAGGCGAAGGCGATCTGCGCCGCGATGAGCGGGAACTGCCCCCACTCGAAGGCCCAGGCGCTGGCCCAGATCAGGTGCAGCGTCGTGAGCAGGAGCGCCTGCACGTAATGCGTGCGCACGACGACGAAGCCCGTTTCCAGCGCGCGGCCGCGCGCATGCGCGCGCAGCGCCAGCACGAAATAGCCCAGCGCGAGCAGCGCGGCGGCGCCGCGCAGCGAGGCGACGAGCACGCCCGAGACCTGGCTGCGGATCATCGCCGACACCGCCATCAGCACCAGCACCGGCGGCACGATCAGCCACAGCCCCTGCCAGCGTTCGACGGCCGGCGGTGCGGCGGCGGCGATTCGCGCGTTCATGTGCCCGAGACCCAGCGTTGCAGGAACAAGGTGAGCCCGAAGGCGGCGATGGCCAGCATCGCGGCCAGCGGGCGGCCGGCGCCGGCGAGGAGGACGGCGTCTAGCAGCGACATGCCGGCGATCAGCGTCACGACGGCGCGCGGCACGTCGCCGGGTTGGCGCCGCCGCAGCCGCGCCAGCGCAAACGCCAGCGTCGCGAGGTAGCAGCCCCACGGCAGCCAGGTCAGGCGGCTGGCGCCATCGGTCTGCGCCAGCCACAGCCCGTAGAGCAGCGGCACGGCCAGGAAGGCCAGCGGCCAGAGGCTGCCGATGCGGTCCAGGTGTTCCTGCTTGGCGATGTAGGTCAGGCCGATGAGATGGCACAGCAGCGCAGCGGCGGCCAGCAGCACCGGCGCGGGCAGCGTCGGCGCGACGACGGCCGCCGCGGTGACGACGACGAAGACGCGGCACAGCCCCATCACGAGCGGGCTGAGTGCGAAGGCCTTGTGGTGCACGTCGTAGGCGACGATCGCCGCCGCCAGCGCCAGCCCGGCGGCGCAGGCGCGCCAGGCCGGCAGGCCGTCGGCGCCGCGGCTGGCGAGCGCGACGGCGGCGAGCCCGATCGCGAGCATGCCCCCGCCATAGGCGAACACCTGCCGCGCCGAGACCTGGCCCGCGGGGATCGGCCGCTCCGGCCGGTGCGCGGCGTCGAATTCGCGGTCGAAGGCATCGTTGAGGAACATGCCGCCGACGTAGTACAGCGACAGCGCCGGCAGCAGCCAGGCCAGCCGCGCATCGGCCAGTCCGGCGCCGGCGAGCAGCGCGCCGACGAGGACGTTCGTCCACACCGTGGGCAGATTCGAGATCCGCCCCAGCCGCAGCGCCAGGCTCAGGTTCACGCCGCCAGCTCCGCGCGCACCCAGGCCAGCTCGCGCGCGATGGCCTCGTCGACGCTGCCGCTGCGCCAGGGTTCGGGCAGCACGTCCCAGGTGTAGGTCTCGACCTCGAGGTGGCGCGAGATGGGCTGCCGGCGCTGCATCGCCAGCACCTCGCGCACGAAGTCCTGCGTCGACGCGAAGGGCTCGATGCGGTCGAGGAAGATCGGCACGTGGAAATGGACGCGCCATTCGCGTTCTGCCGCCGGGGCGCCCGCCAGCGCGGCGCGCGCCTGCGGCAGGTCGGGGTAGCGCTTCAAGCGCTTCGCACCCTCGGGTCCACGCTCGACGACCTGGTGCAGGTAGACCGGATCGTCGAAGCGCGCCAGCGCCGTCAGCGCCGCGTCGTCGAGCGTCGGCAGCCGCAGCCCGGCGCTGATCTGCACCTTGAAGACGGCCACGCCGGCGTCGCGCAGCCGCGCGATGCAGGCCGCAGCGTCCTCGTATTCGACCGCCGCATGGCACAGGTCCAGGCACAGGCCGAGATGCTCGCGCAGCGCGTGCGCCGCAGCGTCGACGCCGATGCCCGCGAGTTCGGCCAGCCGCCGCGCCGCGGCCGCGCCATGCAGCTCGCTGCCGAAGCATTCGACGACCTCGGCGACGGTCTCGAGCCAGCAATCGGGCTCGGGCTCGAGCGCCAGCGCGATCAGCCGCCCGCTGCGCGCGCGCAGCGCGACGAGATGGGCGATGTGGCGCAGCAGATGCTCGACCATCGCGTCGACATCGCCGCGCCCGGCGAGCGCCGCCCTGTAGGCACCGGGCACGGTGCTGATGCTGCCGTCGACGCCGTCGGGCAGCAGCTCGGCGAGCAGGTCGGCGAGGCGGTTCGTGTAGCGCAGCCGCTCCGCGTCACGCCAGTCGGGCTGGTAGACATCCTGCTTCACCGGCGTGCCGTGGAAGCGGCCATGCGGAAAGCCGTTGATCGTGTAGACGTACATCCGGCTCCAGGCCAGGAAGTCCTTGAACTCGGCCAGCGCCGCCGCATCCGCGAGTTCGTCGGCGGCGCGCGCCGACAGCCGCAGGCCGATGCCGAAGGGCTGCCCCGGCGCGACGCGCCCGTGCACGGCGGCGACATGGGCCGCGAGGTTGGCCCGCACCTCGGCCCAGGACTCGCCCGGGTGGATGTTGCTGCAATACGTGAGGTGGACGCCGTCGCCCAGGTTCACGTGCCGAGCTCCCGCTGGCGCAGCCAGACGAGCGCGCGCAGGATCTCGGCGCTGTCCATCTGGTGCACTTCCTCGCCGACGCCGATGTCGCGCAGCAGCGTCACCGTGAGGTCGCCGCCGAGATGCTCGCGGAACTCCTCGAGGCCGCGCAGCAGCAGCCAGCGCCCCGCCGCGTCGCGCGATTCGAGCGCCGGGTGCCAGAGGTGGAAGCCGATGCGCTTGAGCAGCGTGCGCACGCGGTCCTCGGCGCCGCGCGCGAGCATGCCGATCTGCACCGAATACCGCGTGTCCAGCGCGAGGCCGATCGCCACCGCCTCGCCGTGGCGCAGCTCGTGCGCGGTCAGCGCCTCGAGCTTGTGCGCCGACCAATGGCCGTAGTCCAGCGGCCGCGCGCTGCCGGTCTCGAACGGGTCGCCGCCCTTGCCGATCTGGCGCATGTGGAGCTCGGCGCAGCGCCGGATCATGCGGTTCATCGCCACCGGTTCGCAGGCCTTGAGCGCGTCGGCGCTGGCCTCGATCCATTCGAAGAAGATGCGGTCGCGGATCAGCGCCACCTTCACCGCCTCGGCGATGCCGGCGATCTTGTCGCGCGGCTGCAGCGTGCGCAGGAAGTCGGCATCGTTGAGCACGGCGAAGGGCGGCGCGAAGCAGCCCAGCAGGTTCTTCACGCCGAAGGCATTCACGCCGTTCTTCACGCCGACGCCCGAGTCGTTCTGCGCCAGCACCGTCGTCGGCACGCGGACATGGCGGATGCCGCGGTGCGTCGTCGCCGCGACATAGCCGACGAGGTCGAGGAAGGCGCCGCCGCCGATGCCGACGACATAGGCATGGCGGTCGACGCCGAGGTCGACGAGGCGCTGCTGCAGCCGCGTCACCAGCGCCGGGTCGTTCTTCACCGGCTCGCCGCCGGCGACGGTCTCGGGCAGCGCGATCAGCTCCATCGCATCGCCATGGTGGCCGGCATAGCCGGCGATCTCGTGCGCCAGCGCCGGGAACGAGGCCGCGACGTTGGCGTCGATGAAGACGACGAAGCGGTGGCGCCGGCTCGGCTCGCGCCGCGTCAGCGTCTCGCGGAACACCGGGTTGTCGACCGCGAACAGGTGCTCGGTGAAATACACCGGGTACTCGTAGGGCACGGCGAACGACTGCAGATAGACCGCCGATCGTTCATCCGCACGGGGATGCAGGCTGGAGATGACGGCGCTCACGGCGGCTCCCGGATGAGTTTTTCGAATTACTTGAAGGCGAGCGCGTCGACCGGCTCGGGGATCACGGGCAGTTCCTCGTCGACGCGCGGCGTCTGCCCGCGCAACACCGTGTTGCCCTCGAACAGCATGCGCTGGTCGACGGCTTCGGGCGCGAGCCAGTGCGACTCGGCGATCTGCCCGCTCTGCGCATAGGCGGCGAGCGCGTTGCCGTAGCAGGTGGCCTCGACATCCTTGCGGGCGATGCCGCGCTCGAGCATCAGCCGCGCCGTCTTCGGCACCGCCAGCGCGTCCGAGACGCCCCAGTCGGCGCTGGAATCGATGAAGATGCGCTCCGAGCCGTACTGGCGCACGATCTCGACCATGCGCTCGCTGCCCATCTTGGTGTTCGGGTACAGCGTGAAGCCGGCCCAGAAGCCGCGGTCGAGGACGTCGCGCACGGTCTCCTCGTTGTTGTGGTCGATGACGACATGCTGAGGCTTCATGCCCATCTCGAGCGCGACCTCCATGCTGCGTATCGTCCCCGCCTTCTTGTCGCGGTGCGGCGTGTGCACCATCACCAGCATCTCGAACTCGCGCGCCAGCTGCAGCTGGGCGCGGTAATAGCGGTCTTCGAGCGCCGAGCCGTCGTCGTAGCCGATCTCGCCGACGGCGACCACGCCCTCCTTCGAGAGGTAGCGCGGCAGGATGTCCATCACCGCCTCGGCCAGCGCCTCGTTGTTCGCTTCCTTGCTGTTGAGGCCGATGGTGCAGTAATGGCGGATGCCGAACTGCGAGGCGCGGAAGCGCTCCCAGCCGACGATCGTCGAGAGGTAGTCGATGTAGCTGCCGACGTTCGTGCGCGGCTGGCCGAGCCAGAACGCGGGCTCGATGACGGCGACGACGCCGGCGGCCTTCATGCGCTCGTAGTCTTCGGTCGTGCGCGAGGACATGTGGACATGGGGGTCGATGAAGCGCATGGCTTGCTCCCGTTAAATCAATGGAAATCGAGGACCGAGACCCAGTCGACGCCGCGCGCCACGACGCTGTTGCGGAACGCGGCGTGGCGGTCGAGCAGGGCCTGGGCCTCGGGGTGGCCGGCGGCGCGCAGCGCGAGCACGGCGGCGGCGCGCTCGGCCGGCGCGCCGGTGTCGAGCACGCGTGCGAGATCGGCGAGCAGCGCGCCGCTGGCAAACGGCCCGACGCAGCGCCACAGCTCGGGACTGATGGTCCGGCCGGCCGACCAGCGCTCGTGCGCGTAGTCGCCGAGCATGCGCGCCAGCGTCGCGTTGGCGCGGCGGTCGAGGCCGACGATGGGGTGCAGCGGGCTGGCGACGAACAGCGCCTTCAGCACCATCTGGTTCCAGGCATCGTCGTCGAGCTGCTCGGCCGGGTAGGGGTTGCGGTGCGCGACGGCCTCGAACACCGAGCGCATGTTCGTGCGCACACCCTCGGCGGCGCGCTGGCGGTGGCGCGGCGGGTCGGGGTAGAGCGGCAGGCCGGCGTAGAACGCCACCAGCTCGTCGAGGTCGGCGGTGGCGCAGAGCTGGTCGAGCCGGCGCACGAAGGTGTCGGCGTCGCCGCCTGCGGCCAGCAGCAGCCGCACGCGCGCCGCCTGGTCGACGCTCCAGGCCGAAGGATCCCAGCCGGGGCGCAGCGCGGCCGCCTGCGCCAGCGTCGCCGCATCGAGCGCCAGCGGTGCCTTGCCGAGCTTGCGCGCGACCAGGCTGACGGCGCGGTAGAGCTCGCGGTCGCTCGCGCCGCCGGTGCCGGTGACGGCGGCCGCCGATTCGTTCAGCCAGGCCGCACCGGCAGCCGTGATGCGGGATTCGAGCGCGCGCTGCAGCAGCGCTTCAGGACTCATGCGAGGCTCCCGGGAACAGATGGTCCAGCAGCAGTTGCTTGACGCTGGCCGCCGGCACCGGGCCTTCGCCCAGCATGCCGGGCGTGCCGGTGATGAAGAGCGGCCCCTCGCGCGGGTCGTCGGTGGGTCGGCCATGCGAGCCGCGCACGATGCCCGCGTCGAGCCCGATGACGTCCATCAGGTAGCGCATGCCGATCGCCTTGCGCGCCAGCCGCGTCGCCACGGCGAGCTTGGGGAACCTGATCGTCGGATCGATGAACAGCTCCACCGGGTCGTAGCCGGGCTTGCGATGGATCTCGACCGTGCGTGCGAAATCGGGCGCCCGCGCGTCGTCGAGGAAGTGGTAGTAGGTGAACCAGCTGTCGGCACGCGCCACCGCGACGAGTTCGCCCGCTCGCGCGTGATCGAGCCCCGCCGCATGCTTGCCGGCCGCGTCGAGCACGGTCTCGACGCCCGGCAGGGCGCGCAGGCAGTCGGCGACCTCCGCGACGAGCTCGGGCCGGCGCACGTAGACATGGGCAAGCTGGTGGTCGGCGACCGCGAACGCGTCCGACGCGCCGGCGTCGAGCTGTTCGAGCCCGCGCTCCAGCCGCACCTTCAACCAGCCGGCGCGCCGCAGCGCGCGGTTGACATGCACCGGATGCGAGACCTCGGTGATGCCGTATTCCGACAGCGCGACGACCTGGCCGCCGGCGCGCTCGGCGGCATCGATCAGCGGCGCGCACAGCGCGTCGACCGCCGCGACCTGCGCCGGGATGCCCGGATGCTTGGGGCCGTAGCGCTGCAGGTCGTAATCCAGATGCGGCAGATAGACCAGGGTCAGCGTCGGCCGCTGCTGCTGCAGCATGTGTAGCGCGCTCGCGGCGATCCAGCGGCTGGAGACGATGTCGGCGCCCGGCCCCCAGAAGCGGAACAGCGGGAATTCGCCCAAGGCGCCCTGCAACTCGTCGCGCAGCGCCGACGGATGCGTGTGGATGTCGGGCAGCTTGCGGCCGTCGGCCAGGTACATCGGCCGCGGCGTCACCGCGTAGTCGACATCGGCGTACATGTTGTACCACCAGAAGAGCTGGGCGCAGGTGAACGAGGGGTCGCGCTTCTTCGCCGCGTCCCAGACCTTCTCGCCACCGACGAGCCGGTTGGACTGGCGCCACAGCCAGATCTCGGACAGCTCGCGGAAGTACCAGCCGTTGGCGACGATGCCGTGGTCGCGCGGCGCCAGGCCGGTGAGCATCGTCGACTGCACCGTCGTCGTGACGGCGGGCAGCACCGTCGTCAGCGGCCGCATCGCGCCGCGCGCGGCCAGCGCCTTCAGGTTCGGCGCATGGTCGAGCAGCGCCGGCGTGAGGCCGACGACGTTGAGGACCAGCGTCGGCTTCATCGGCCCCGCGCCTTGCGCCGCGGGGGCTGACTGGAGACGGAACGGTGCCTTGCATGTCGGGTTGCTGCCTGCGTCGCGCCGCATCCGTTGCGAATAGCGGCGAGGGTTGCCTGGTACAAACTGCTGCTCCTGCCACTGGAAACTGGTCGCCCCGGCATTCGGGTCCAACCCTATTCCCTAGTTTAGTCACCCATACTTCCATTGCGCAGACACCGGTTCAGGGGGGTCTGTCAGTCAGGCGTGAAAGTCCGCACGACTACGAAGCCCATGCCAGACCTTCGAAGGATGCAGCGGGCCGAGCTTCCAGCGCCACCGGTCCACGAGCAGTCCGACGATGAAGAGCAGGAGGCCGAGGCCGATCAGCGAGCGGTCGAGGCGCCTCGCGCCGCGCATCGGCAGCCTCTCGTGCGGGTCCCAGGCGGTGATCCAGCCCGCCCGTAGCCATGACTCCAACGCGGGATTGATGCCCGAAATGGCTGTCTCCGCGTCGGCGCGACGCAGGTAAAGCGCATGCTGCGGGCCCCGCGGCGTCGGCACGACGATGTCGTAGAGACCGGGGCCATCGTCGGGCAGCGCGGCGCCGAGCCGGCCGGGGGCGATGGCCTGCGTCGCGACGGCCAGGCCATGGCGTCGCGGCGTGTCGACGACGATCGCCGGCGCGCCGGACGCGGCATCGAAATCGGCCTCGACGGTCGGGCCCCGCGACGTGTCGTTGACGGTGATGCCGGCGGCGGTCGCCCCGCCACCGACCCAGCCAGCCAAAGCACCCGCCAGCCGCGGCCAGTCGCGCCACGCCAGCCAGCGGGGCGTCCAGGGTCCCAGCGACGTGCTCAAGGCCATCACGCGGCCCAGCCCGGCGCCGCGCCAGGCCAGCAGCGGGTCGCCGCGTTCGCTGCGCAGGCCGACCACCGCACCGGCCTGCGCCTTCGTCACGGCGAGGGCGTCGATGGCGGGCCAGGCGCCGAATTCGGCGGGCGCGAACGGCAGCGCGGCGCCGGCGCGCACGGCGATCGTGCCGCGCTCGATGCGCTGCCGCTGGCGCTCCACGCCGGCCTTCATCGCCGGCGCCAGCTCGGCGGCCTCAGCGACGGGAATCGCCTGACCGCCGCCGCTGGCGCGACGCAGCGCGCCGAGGTCGGCGTCGGCGCCGATGCCCAGCGCGATCGTCTCGATATGCGCGGCCGCCAGCCGGCGGCCGAGTTGCGCCAGCGGTGGCTCGTCGACGAAACCGTCGCTGACGACGACGAGCAGGCGCCGGCCGCTGGTCGCCCGTTCGAGCTCGGCGATCGCCGCTTCGAGCGCGGGCGCGAGCTTCGTGCCGCCGCCCGGCGCCACCGGCCAGTCGCGCGCCAGCGCGGCCTGCGCCGCCGGTGCTGGGGTCAGCGGCAACAGCAGGCGCGGCGCGACGTCGAAGACGATCAGCCCGAGCGCATCGCGCGCGCCGAAATCGGCCGCTGTCGCGGCGACGGCGCGCAGCGCCTGGGCATAGCGGTCGACGCCGCCGCTGCCCTGGCCCATGCTGCCCGACTTGTCGACGAGGAAGACGACGCTCGTCGGCTGCTCCAGCGCCGCCGGCACCGAGGCCAGCGGCAGCAGCGATTCGAGCGTCGAGCCGCGGTAGCCGCCGCGCGCGTAGGCACGCTCGCCGCCGAGCACGAGCAGGCCGGTGCCATGCTCGCGCACGGCGGCGGCGAGTGCGGTCCAGGCGCGCGGCCCGGCATCGGCGACGGCGACCTCGTCGAGCACGATGCCGCGATAGGCGCCGAGCCCGTCGGCCAGCGCATCCAGGCGCGATGCCGGCTCGACATCGATGGCCCAGCCGCCGCGCTGCAGGCTGCGCGCCAGCGTCGCCGGGCTCGACGGGCCGCGCAGATAGAGCAGGGCGGCGCGCGGCGCGATCTCGACCGCGGCGGCACCGGCGCGCGCGTCGATGCGCCCGTCGGCGCCGTCGAGCGCGACGTCGACGACCGTGGCGCCGGCGCCGCGGGCGTCGAACTCGAGCGTCGCGCGGCCATGGCCGTCGACGCCGGCGCTGGCGGTCTGGCGACTGCCGTCCGCTTCGTGCGTGGTCGCGCTCACGCGCAGCGCCGCGGCGGCCGCGCCGCTCAGCCGCACGCTGACGCGCCAGCGCCGGCCCGTCCGCACGCTGGCCGGCGCCAGGACCTCGGCGATGCGCAGCGGCGGCGGCGGGCGGCCGACTTCGAGCCAACGCACCGGCAGTGCGGCGGCGCGGGCGGCGCGCAGCGCGCGTGCGGCGTCGCCGCGGTTCTCCAGGCCGTCGGAGACGACGACGACGCCGGCATGCGGCTGCCGCGCATCGGCCGCGAGTGCCGCGTCGAGCGCGGCCTCGATGTCGGTGGCCTCGGCATCCAGCGCCGCGGGGGCGGTGGCGCCGGCGAAATCGATGCGGTCGACGGCCGCGCCACTGGCCTCGACCACTGCCGCGGCGGCACGCTCGGCGGCTTCGTGCGGCATGCTCTGCGAGCGGTCGACGAGCAGCAGCAGCCGCGGCCGGGCGCGCGCATCGAGCCAGCCGACCCCTGCCAGCGCGAGCGCCAGCACGAGCAGCGCCGCGAGCTGCAGCGCCAGCGCCAGCCGCGTGCGCCGTGGCGTCATGGCGCCGGCTCCGCGGCGCCGAGCCGGCGCGCCTGGCGCAGCAGCGCGGCGATCTCCCACAGCAGCACGAGCAGCGCGGCGGCGAGCACCCAGGGCGTGGCGTCGCGGGGGATCGTTGGCGCGCCCGCGGGGGCCGGCGCGCTCGCGAGCGCCGGCGGCGCAGCGGCGGCGCCGGCGTGGTGCGGCACGACGCGCGCCGCTTCGACACCGCGATCGACGGCAGCGATCGGGTCGAGCAGCCGCGCGCGGAGCAGGCGCGAGAAGAGGAAATCGACGAGCAGCGGCGTCTGCGCTGAGGCGGCGCCGGCGCCGGCGCCGAAGTCGATCGCGGTCTCGATGCGCCGCGGCGCGGCGTCGTGCTCGACGATCAGCGGCTGGGCGCCGGCGGCGAGCAGCACCGCTGCATCCGCCGGGTCGAGCGGCGCCGCCAGCCGCAGCGTGGCGGCGTCGAGCTCGACCCGGGCGCTGGCCTCGACCGCGGCGGACCATTGCAGATCACCGCCGAGCGCCTGCGGCAGGCGCTCGGCGCGCACGCGCAGCGTCGGCAGGCCTGGCGGCATGCCGCCCGCGCCGCAGTCGAGCGCCGCTTCGGCCGCGGCCGCAGCTGCCTGGACCAGGCCCGGATGCGCGGCCACCGCGGCCCGCAGCGGTGCCGGGCAGCTCGGATCGACGGCGACGCGGCGCGGGCGCAGCGGCGCGAGGTCGAGGCTCAGGCCGTCGTCGTCGGGTAGCGCATCGCCGGGCACGAGCGTGGCGCTGACGCGATCGGCGCCGGCGATCGTTGCCGCGACGGTGAGCGACTGCCCGGCATCGAGTTGCCATGTCGATCGCTGCGGCGCCGCGCCGCTCGCGCCGCCCGAGGCAATCGTCAGCTCGCGCGTCTCGGGCGCGTCGCCGCCGTTGGCGAGCTCGATCAGCAGATCGATGCGCTGCGCCCCGTCGCCGTGGCGGCGCGCGGCCAGACGCACGACGGCCACGTTGCGGCGGCTGCGGCCGACCTCGAAGACGCGGTCCGGCTGCCGACCCGCAGGCCAGTCGAAGACCTGCGCATGGGCGCCGTCGCTGACCAGCCATTGCAGGCGATCGACGCGCAGCAGCGCGGCCGGTGGTGGCGCCGGCGCGTAGCGTGGCACCACCGGCGCCGCGGCGGTCGCGGCGGTGGCGGTGGCGCGGAAAGCGGCCGCATCCGGTGCCGCACCGAGTTCGCGCCAGGGGTCGCCGAGGGCGCGCCATTCGACGTCGACTGCGCCCGCTGGGCCGAGCGTGGCCAGCGCGGCGCGCGCCTGCGCCAGCCCCGATTCGAGCCGCGTGCCTCGGGCCTCGTGCATGGCCATGCTCGGCGCGTCGTCGACCCAGATCGTCACGGCGCGGCGCGCCAGCGGCCATTGCGGTCCGGCGAGCGCGACCAGCAGCAGCGCGGCGAGCAGCGCGCGGCGCCGCCACGCGGGGTCGGGTGGCGCGCTGACACCGGCGGCCGGCGGCGGCAGCGCGGCGCCGCGCCACAGCGGCAGGTACGACACCGCGATGGCGCGCCGCGGCCGGCCGCCGCGGTGCAGCCAGCGCAGCAGCGGCAGCAGCAGCAGCCCCGCCAGCCAGGCCGGAGCGATCCAGTTCATCGGCGCAGCGAGCGGGCGCGCACGAGGTGCGCCAGCAGCATCGCCTGCCAGGGGCGGGCGAGATCCCAGTCGCTGTGCGCGACGCCGCTGCGCGCGCACCAGGCGCGCAGCCGCAGCGCCAGCGCGGCGCGCTCCTGCGTCGCGGCGGCGGTGGCCGCGGCGCCGCCACGCACGGCCAGCCGCGCGCCGGTCTCGACGTCGACGAGTTCGACCTCGCCCGCGGCCTCCGCGTCGGCCGCCAGCCGCGTCTCGGCGGCGGCGCCGAGCTGCAGCAGATGCAGCGCCGTGCAACGTTCGAGCAGCGCGGCGAGGTCGCGGTGCGCGGCGTCGGCTGCGAGGAAATCGCTGATCAGCACGACCGCGCCGCGCAACTGGCGCGCGCAGGCGCCGGGCGCGCCGACGACACCGCGCGGCGCCGGCCGCAGCCCGGCCAGCGTGCGTGCGACGGCCGCGTAATGCGTGCGTCCGCGACCCGCCGGCACCTCGGCGATGCGGCGCTCGCCGTAGACGACGAGCCCGACGCGGTGGCCGAGCTGCAGCAGCGCGTAGGCCAGCGCGGCGGCCAGTGCCGCAGCCGCCGGCCATTTGCCGGCCAGCGCCATCGACGAGCTGGCGTCGACGAGCAGCGTCCAGTCGGCGACCGTCTCCGATTCGAAACGCCGCACCACCGGGTGCAGGCGGCGCGCCGTCTGGCGCCAGTCGATGTGGCGCACCTCGTCGCCGGGGGCGTAGTCGCGGTGGTCGAAATGCTCGATGCCGACGCCGGCGCGGCGCGCCACCGCGCGCGCGCCGGGCAGGCGCTGGGCGCGATCGACGAGCAGTTGCGCCGCCGCGTGGGCGAAGGCGCGCAGCTCGGGCTCGGAGGGCAGCGGGGTCAGAGCCGGTTGCGCCATCGCGCGAGCACCGAGGCGAGCACGGCGTCGGCGTCGAGCCCGTCGAGCTCGGCCTCCAGGCGCAGCAGGATGCGGTGGCGCAGCACCGGCAGCGCCACCGCGGCGAGGTCGTCGACGTCGACATGGGCGCGCCCGGCGAGCAGCGCGCGCACGCGGGCGGCGCGGATCAGCGCCTGCAGCGCACGCGGGCTGGCGCCGTAGCGGATCGGGCGGCGCGGATCGCCGTCTGTTGAGTCACGATCCGCCGCGCCCTCCAGCGGCTGCGTCGCGACGACGAGGTCGACCGCCGCCTCCTTGCAGCGTTCGGCCAGCAGCACGGTGCGCGCCAGCGCGCCGATGCGCAGCACGTCGGCCGGTGTGGCGATCGCTCGCAGATGGTCCGACGGTTCGTCATCGAGCGAGACCTCGAGCATCGCGCGCAGCGTCGCGCGCTGCGGGAACGGCATCGAGAGCTTGAACATGAAGCGGTCGAGCTGGGCTTCGGGCAGCGGGTAGGTGCCCTCGAGTTCGATCGGGTTCTGCGTCGCGAGAACGCAGAAGGGGCTGGGCAGCGCATGGGTGACGCCGGCATGCGTGACCTGGCGCTCCTGCATCGCCTCGAGCAGCGCGGCCTGGGTGCGCGGCGTCGCGCGGTTGATCTCGTCGACGAGCAGGAGCTGGGCGAACACCGGTCCGGGGCGGAACTCGAAGCTCGAGCGGCCGCCCGCGCTGGCGTAGATCTCGGCGCCGGTGACATCGGCGGGCATGAGGTCGGGCGTGCACTGCACACGCGCCCATTGCAGCCCCAGCGCCGCCGCGAGCGCCTTCGCCAGATGCGTCTTCCCGAGGCCGGGCAGGCCCTCGATCAGCACATGGCCGCCGGCGAACACGGCCGTGACGAGCTGCGTCACGAGCTCTTCCTGGCCGACGATGACGCGGCCGAGCAGCGCCTGCAGGTCCTGCAGCCGGCGGTGGGCGTCGGCGTAATCGGCGTCCTGGGCGGCATCCCGGGCGGCATCGCCGACCGCGGCGCTCAGCGGGGGCTCGGGCTGGCTTGCTGCATCCATGCTTGAACGTATCGGTTCTGGGTGGGAGTCAGGCGCGCGTCGGCGGTGGCGATGGGTGCGGTCGCCGCCGCGGGCGCGGCGGCGGAGGCCGTCGCAGCCGCTTTGGTGTCTATTCCATCGTACAGGCCCGCCTGGTCGGACGCGCTGCGCTCGGCGGTCGCATTCGACGACTTCGGCGCCGGCGTGGCGTGCCGCGCGATGGCGCCGAGGTGGGTCAGGCCCACCTTGTCGTCGCGACCGTCGCCGGCACCGAGCCCGGCGGCGGCCACCGCCGTGGTGGCGCCGGGCGGCGGCGGGCCGGCGCCGATCGAGGCCGCGTCCGGCGCCGGACCCTTGCCGGCCGGTGCCCCGGCGTCGGTGCTGGCGACGTCGGCGCCGGACGCCCCCGTCGGTGCCGGCGCGGCATCGTGAGCGGCGCCCTGTTTGTCCGTGGCGCCTGCGGCCTGCGCCTGCAGCGCGTCGGCGATCTCGCGGCCGGTCGCGGTGGCGGCCTCGCTCGCCAACTCGCCTGCGGCGGCGACCGGCGGCGGCGCCGTCGCGGCGACGTCCGGCTGTGGCGTCGTTCGCGGGCCGGCCCCGGTGGGCACCAGGGCCGCCAGCGCCAGCACCAGCAGCGCGGTGGCGGTGGCGCGCGCCAGCCGCCTGCGCTCGCGCGGCGCCGCGTCGGCCCGGCGCTCGCGCAGCAAGCGCAGCGACAGTTCGCTGCGCGCGGCGGCCCAGCTTTCGAGGCGGCGCCGGGCCGCTGAGGGCCCCGCCTCGAGCAGCGTCGAGTAGGCCGACGCGCCGCCCAGATGCCGGTCGGCCCAGAGCGCGCAAGCGCCGTCGCCGGGGCGCCGCCAGAGCGCGCGCGCCGGCAGCGCGAGCCACAGCAGGCCGGCGGCGCCGACGACCGCGGCGATGCCGATCCCGGCCACGCGCAGCCCGGCGGCGAGGCCGGCCAGCGCCGCCGTTCCCAGCAGCGCCTGCTCGAGCGCGGCGACGAGCCGGCCGCGCAGCAGATGGCGCCGCACCGCGGCCCCCAGGGCGGCCAGCGGTGGCGTGTTCACAGCGGCCCCGGCCAGCGCCACAGTGCCGCCGCCAAGGCGACGGCGACGGCCGTGGCCGCGAGTTCGAGCGCGCGCTCGGAACCGGAACCCGCGCGAGCTGGCCGCCGCAGCAGCGCGCCGACGGCGGGCAGGGCACCGGCCGCCAGCCACAGCGACGCCTCCGCGGCGAGCACGCGCGCGGCGACGTCGACGCTGGCCGACCAGCCGAGCACGACCAGCGGCAGGGCCGGTGCGACGATCAGCAGCGCCCCCGCCGCCGCGGGTCGCCAGCCGCGTGCGGCGCCGGCGCGCGGCCCCTGCAGCGCCAGCGCGATGGCGCGCGCCAGCCACAACAGTTGCAGCACCTGGCCGGCGCAGCGGCTGGCGTCCTGGCCATGCTCGATCGCCAGCCGGCTGCAGCCCAGCCACCAGGCAGAGCAGGCCGCGGCGACGGCGATGCCGATGAGCGCATCGATGCGGTGCCCGACGAGGTCGCTCACGGCCTTGTCCATGGCGCCGTTCATGGCAGTGCCAGCATCAGCCAGCCCTCCGACGCGAGCGGCGCGCCGGCGACGGCGCCGAGTTCAAGCCGCCACAGCGCCGCGCGGCCGCCCGCGCGCAACGACGCCAGGCGCAGCGCGGCCGCGTCGGCGGCAGCTACTGCATCCGGCCGCGGCGCCAGCGTCACCGCCGCGCCGGGGCCCAGCGCCGGCAGCGCGGCGACGCCGCCCAGCGCCAACAGCCACCCCGCCGGCCAGGCCTGGGGCCCTGCGTTGCGCACCTCGATCGAGGTGTCGCCCCGAGGGACCAGCGCGGCCTGGCGCGCGACCGGAAAACTGCCCGCGTAGCAAAGCCAGGTCTGGCCGAAGAGCCGCGTCTCGAACTCGACAGCCCGAGCCAGGGCGCGCGCCACGTCGTAGTCGAGCCGCAGCGGCTGCGCATCGTCGCAGGGCCGGACCTGGCGCGCGAGCTGGGCCGGGAGTTCGACCCGCGCGACGCCGCGACCGGCGCCGCTCACGCGTTGCCAGGCCTGGTAGCGCGCGACGGCGGTGCCGCTGTCGGCCTCGCTCCAGATCAGCAACCGCGGCTGGGGCCGCAGCAGCCAAGGCAGCCCCAGCGCCAGCGCCGCCGCCACCAGCGGCGCGGCGAGCAGCATCGGCAGCGAGCGGCCGTGCAGCAGCGCCAGCGCGCCGAGCGCGAAATACACGAGCAGCGCCAGCGCCAGCCGGTTCCACAGCGTCAGGTCGTGGCCGGCCAGCGCGCCGATCGCACCCGTCGTCAGCGGCGCGGGCAGGCTGGCCTGCAACGACGCCGCGAGCGCCTGCGCCGCCTCGGCCGGTGTCGCCGCGCCGAGCAGCGCGCGCGAGCCGCAGCCGCCGGCGCCTTCGAGCAGCCGCGACACGCGCCGATCGGCACCGACGACGACGATGCGGCCGCAGGCGCCGGCAGCGGCCACCAGCGCGGCGAGCTGCTGGCGGTCGAGCGCGGCCAGCGTCGCCGCGTCGACGATCAGCGCGTCGATCGCCGCATAGGCCGCGGCATGGCGCGGCAGATCGTCGGCGCCCACCGCGATGGCGTGGAAGCCCTCGACCTCGACCGTGGCGCCGGCGGCCAGCGCGACGGCGAGCAGCGGTGATTCGGACGGCGCGATCGCCAGCTCACGCCGCAACGTCGGTGCAGCCGCCATCGTCGCAACGACGCCGATGCGGTCGGCCACCGGCACCGGCAATTGCAGCCGCGTGCCGCGGCCTGGTCCGAGGTCGACCTCGGCGTGCACGCGGCGCGTGGCCGACTCGAGCTCCAGCGTCGCGTGCGCCGGCGCCGGCGTGGCGGCGATGCGCAGGTCGATCTCGGTCTCGGTGCCGGGCCGCGCCCAGCCTTTCCAGGCCGCTGCCGCCGAGAGGTCGAGCGGCGGCGCCGCAGCGGCCGATGTCCAGGCGGCGCCGGCCAGCAAACAGGCCAGCAGGCGCGCGGCGAGGACCCGCGGTTTCATGAGGGACGCGGCGTCGCCAGCCGCCGGGCCGCCCCCGAAAACGCCCACGCCAAGGCCGCCAGCAGCGCCGCCAGCGCCATCGCGTAGCCCGCGGCCACGGCGCCGGGGTCGGGCGGCGGCACCTGCAGGCCCGCCAGGTTGGCATGCTGGTAGAACCAGGCGTTGTGCAGCCAGTCGTCGCCGCAGGCCAGCGCGAGATGGCTCAGCGGGCTGGCCGCGGCGACGGCGCCGACGATCCAGGGCCGGCGCCCCGACGCGAGCTCGGCGGCCGGCCCCAGCCACAGCGGCAGCGCGCCCAGCAGCGCCAGCGCGATGACGGCGCCGCGTGCGGCAGCCTCGGTCTCGCGGCACAGCGTCTCCAGCAGCGCCAACGCCGCATGGGTCGTGGCGACGACGAGCGCCAGCATCGCGCAGGCTGCCGCGATGCGCGACGCCGGCTGGCCCGCGGCGCCCATGGCCCCTGTCGCAGCCATCGCGCGCAGCACGATGGCCGCCGCCGCGGCGGCGGCCAGCGACCAGCCGGCGATGCGCCCCACCGTGGTCCGCAGCGTCGCGCCCCGGCCGGGCCAGGCCAGCGGCGCCAGCAGCGCGCAGGCCGCGGTGACGGTCAGCCGCTGCGCCGCCGGCGCCGCGCCGGCGCTGCCGAATGCGCCGGACGCGCCCGCCGCGAGCGCCAGCGCCGCCAGCAGCAGGGCCCAGCGCGCGCCGATCACCGGCCGACGTTCGCCGCGTCGATGATCAACTCGACGGGCGAGCCCACCGGCGGCAGCATCGCGTTGCCCCGCACCGAACCGTAGGCGCCGATGCCCACGCCCTGCTCGGTCTCGATCACCGTGTTGCCGTCGTGCACGACGCCGATCAGCGTGCCCGTGCGGTCGGCGGCAAACGAGCCGTCGCCCGGCGACAGGAACGAGCCGGTGTAGACCCAGACGACGGATTCGGGCTGCACGCCCGAGTCCGGGTTCAGCAGCGCCTGCGCCGCCGGTACCTCGCGACGCCGGCCACCGTCGGTCCAGGCAATCGAGATCGCCAGATGCGGTCCGACGACCTTGTGGCGGTCGAACTGGTGCAGCGGCGGCTGCGCGGGATCGCGCTCGAGCCCGATCAGGATGCAGGCGAGATTGAGTTCGCTGCCGCTGGCGTCGAGCTCGAGCATCGATTCGTACTGCTTCATGCCGTCGCGGCTCGTCGCCAGGTATTCCAGCGGCTGGCCCAGCACATGGACCCGACCCGGCACGGTGATCGTGCGGGCCGCCTTGTCGACGACGATGCGATGGATCTGATAGCGGTTGTTGCCGAGCGATTTCAGCGCGCCGATGGGCGCCGCGGCCGCTGCCGACGCGGCCTGCGGCGCCGCGACCGGCACCTGCGCCGGCGCCGCCAGCGCCCACAGCAGCGCGAGCGCCGGACCCAAGGCCTGCAGCGTTCGAAGATGCTGCGTCATGCCTTGACCCCGGTCACGACCCGATGCGGCATCGGCGGCGGCAGCGCCGTCGTGCGCAGCGTGTCGAAGCCGGCCTCGGCCATCCAGCGCTGGATGTCGCTGTCGGCGTGGACGCCGCCGTCGGGCGCGGTGAGCATCATGTTGAGGCCGAACATCGCCGCGAAGGCCGGGCTGGCGCCGCCCGCATCGGTGAAGACGTCGGCGATGACGAGCTGTCCGCCGCGGTCCAGGCAGGCCGCGGCGCGGGCGATCAGCGAGCGGCAGGCGGCCGGCGTCTCGCGGTGGAACATCCCCGACATCAGCACCACGTCCTTGCCGCTGCCGAAATCGGCGCTGTGGTAGTCGCCGTCGCGCAGCGTGACGCGCTCGCTGGCGCCGGCGCCGGCGACGAGTTCGCGCGCCACCGCGGCCACGCCCGGGAGTTCGAGGACCTCGGAGTGCAGGCCGGGGAAGCGCGCCGTCAGCAGCACCGAATAGGTCCCGGGTCCGCCGCCGACATCGAGCATCGAGCGCCGCCCCGCGAGGTCGACGCAGCCGACGAGCGCGCGCGCCACGCCCAGCGCGCGCTCGTGCATTGCCATCACGAAGGTGCGCGTGCGCTGCGCATCGTCGCCGAGGTAGGACTGCGCGGGCAGGGCGGGCTGGCCGCTGCGCAGCGCGTCCTCGAGCCGGCCCCAGGTCGCGTAGAGCTGGTCGCTGTAGCCGATCGCGTTGCCCATGTAGGCCGGGCTGCGCGAGACGAGGAAGGTCGTCGCCGTCGGCGTGTTCGCGTAGCGGCCGTCGGCGCCGGCGGCGATGAAGCCGAGCGCGGCGCAGCCGCGCAGCAGCAACTCGGTGCTGCGCGCGTCGAGGCCCTGCGCCGCGGCGACCTCGGCGGCACCGAGCGGGCCGTCGGCCAGCGTGTCGAAGATGCGCAGCCGGTTCGCCGTCAGCAGCGTCTGGCTCTCCCAGTAGGCCGTGCTCAGGCGGACGATCGACGAAGGATCGGGCGCGCTCATGCCATGACTTCCTCGACCCGCTCGAGGTCGCATTCGAGCTGCATGTAGGCGCAGCGGTGGCACATGAATCCCTCGGAGATCGTCAGCGCGTGGCGACGGCGGATGTCGCGGCAGCCGAAGACCAGGGTCTCGAAATAGCTCAGGATGCGGGCATGGAAGTCGGGACGCTGGCGCCCGCCGACCGGCCAGACGAGCGAGTAGACCGGGATGATGCCGCGTCGGCACAGGTCCTCGGCACCGGCCAGCGCGCGCCGCGAGGCGTCCTCCCATTCGAGGCCATGCTCGGGTTCCAGCTCGATGCCGGCGACCATCGCCGTGTAGACATGGCCGCGGCCCCACAGCCGCACCGCCGTCTCCAGCGACTCGATCCATCGCGCGTAGCCGACATAGCGGTTCTTGCCCGGGCAGATCTTCGCGAACAGCTCGGCGTCGCCCTGCTCGAGGTTGAAGCAGACATGCTGCACGAGCTGCTCGGCGTGGAAGCGCTCGAGCAGGTCGTCGGGGATCGCCCCCGAGCCGAGGGCCACCGGGATGCGGCGGTGGTTGATCTGCTTGACATAGCGCGCCAGCTGCAGGAAGCGTTCGCCCTCCTTGCGCGCGTCGGTCAGCGAGCCGCCGACGAGGTAGACGTGGCGGATCTCGGTCTGCGAGCACACGGCCTCGAAGGCCTGCGCCATGCGGTCCAGCGTCGGCTGCGGGATCTCGACCTGGCCGGTCTTCTGCCCCAGGTGCAGCGTGCGCTCGTCGGGCGCGCCATAGGCGCAGAAGCCGCAACGCATCGAGACGCCGTCGTGCTTGTGCAGGAAATACTCGCAGCCCGGCGCGACGTTGATGACGAGCATGTCGCCATGCGTCGTCACGCCGGCCTGCGCATAGGGCAGGCCGTCGTCGGTCTTCTGCGTCAGCCAGGGGCGCAGCGGCTCGAACTCGATCGCCTCGCGCCGGCCGCTGCGATCGTCGATCAGGGCGTAGCCGCGCTCGGCGTCGCCTTCGACATGCCAGGGCGAATCGCCGTCGCCGAGGATGCGGATCTCGGTGCCGTCGGCGGTGTTGATGAGGTAGGGGATGGTGGCGATGCCGCGGCCTGTCGGGTCGGCTTCGCCCGGCTTGAAGCGGTAGGGGTAGTAGTTGGGCATCGAATGCGCGGCGGCCCTGCCCAGCGCCGCCGTGTAGCGGATGCCCTCGCACATCACCTGCAGCTTGAGTGCCGGCGAGCCGGTCAGCGTGGTCATCTCGGCTTTCCCTTTCGAAGGATGAATGGCGGATTCGGCTTCGATGATGCCATGCGACTTGCATTGCGTTGCATCCTGCATTCGTGCGGTTGTCGCACCTGCGGCAGGTAATGCGTTTATGCTCGAAAGCTCCATTGCGAGGATGCCATGCTGTTCCTGCTGACCAATCGGATGCGCCCCGGTTTGAGTGCTGCGCAATTCGGCGAACTGGCCGAACTGGCGAAGTCGTTTTACGCGTCCATGCCCAGCGACGTGGCCATCCGCGGCGAATGGGCCGCGCTCGACGGCTCGCACAATTACTCGCTGCTCGAGGCCCCGGACCTCGAAACCGTGCAGCGCATCCAGGCACCCTTCGGACCTTACACCGAGTCCGTCGTCGTGCCCGTCGCCGCTATCCAGGGCTGGACGGCCAGCTGAGTCTTGGGTTGAAGGGCCAGTCGCGACCAGACTAACGTCCTAGTTGCGCGGTAAAACCCAAGCGAGGGTATCACATGTCGAAGTGTAAAGCTATCCCTAGGATAGTTGACTTCCAGCTGAACATGTGACGCGTTCTGTCGATTTTTCTTACAAGCCTTCCGGCCGGGCCGGCGTCGCCCGATCTAACACCTTGTTTCTCAAGTGGATTCAGTTCCCGGCACGCGATTTGCTCGAAGGCACTACGAGGCATTTGAGTGCCGATTGAACGTGTCTGGCGATGCGCCCACAACGGGTTGCAACCGGCATGAGCGGTCGAATTCGGGTGTCGGGCGAATTGTGGTGTTTTGCAGCGTGGGACTCGTCAGGTAGTGATTTCCGGTCGGGAATCGCAGAGTCCAGGTTCAGCAACCGGAGGGACCGTTATGTTGAATATTTTGCGTGCCAAGAGGCGAATTCTCCTTGGCGCTTTCGTCGGATCGGCATTGGGCGCGGTCGCCGGGATGGCGCAGGCGCTGACGCCGTTCCAGATGGACGTGACCACGGCGATCAACAACGGCCTGGCCTATATGGAGACCACCGGCGCCTTCAGCAATCCGTCGTCGCTGGGCTGGACGGGTGCCTCCGGGCTGGCCATGGAGGCGCTGCTCGAGAAGCGCGCCAGCGGCAACCCGTCGGACCCGCCGCAGGGCTACGCCGGCGCCAACGCCACCGAGCAGGGCTATCTGCGCACGGCGGCGACGTACATCATCAACACCGGCGTCGCCGGTGGCGGGCGCGGCTTCTACTCGTACACCGACGGCTCCTGGCTGTTCGCGCTGTCGAGCTATGCGCTGTCGGGCGGTCCCGACAAGAGCGGCCTGGGCGGCGCGGCGAACACGACGATCAAGGCCGCGATCGACGGCATGGTCAACCGCATCGTCGCGAACCAGAATGTCAATGGCTACTGGTGCTACAGCAACGGCGGCTGCGACGATTCGTCGACGACCCAGTTCGCCGCCGCGGGCCTGTACGCCGCGTCGATCTTCTACCAGTCGAACAAGACCGGCGACGGCGGCGTGCCGTTCGCCGACGCGGCGCAACTCGCCAAGGTCAACACGGCGCTGCAGAACGTGCGCAACGCCTACGCGACCTACGCGACCCAGGGTTCCGACAATTCCAGCGGCTGCAACGTGCTGGGCGGGACGCCGATCCCGGGTTCGAACCCGCCGGCGAACTACCCGAACGGCACGCTGAGCGCGACCGAACATGGCCACGGCTACCACGAGCACGACAGCTTCTACTACCCGTCGCTGCCGCAGACCGCGTCGGGCATCTACGTCCAGCTGTTCGGCGGCGCGACCGTCAACACGCCGATGGTCCAGAGCTACATGGAATGGGTCCGGGACCACTACCGCTGGGACAACCTCGGCGCGTTCAGCCCCTGGGGCAACAACACCTACGGCTACTACCTGTGGAGCTCGTTCAAGGCGATGGAGCTGATCCGCCAGTCGGCCGTGCCCGTGAACGCCGGCAACATCGGCCCGAACGACCTCGGCACCCTGCCCGCAGCCAGCGCGCCGGCCTGCCAGTACCGCGAAGTCAACAAGAACCCGGCGGCGTATGCGCAGGTGCCGCTGTTCGGTGCCGGCGGCGTCGGGACCTATGCCGCCGAGACGGCGGGCCAGTACTTCGACTACGCGCACCAGATCCTGACGATGCAATGCGCGAACGGCTCGTTCACCTGCGGCACCTACCCGGGCAGCTGGGGTGATGCGTACAACAGCTCGCACAACGCCTACTCGCTGCTCGTGCTGCAGCGCGCCACCGGTGTCGTGACGCAGGTCTGCGATGTCAACGGTGATGGCGAAATCGACAAGTCCGACATCACTCTGATCATGAAGTCGATCGGCGCCCATGTCGGACCGACTGATGTGCGCAACCCCACCCGCACCGGCATCGTCAGCATCACCGACGCGCGGCAATGCACCGTGGCCTGCACACACGCTCTGTGTGTGCATTGAAGACCGCAGCCAGCTGATATTTGAAGGAGTATTGAAATGAAACTTACCCATCTTGCAGCTGCCTTCGCACTGGTTCTGCCCGTCCTGGCGATGGCCGATCCGGTGGTCTCGGTCAACCCCGCCAGCCAGGGGGCGACGGCCGGCGGCACCGTGACAGTCACGGTGGCGATCGCCGGCATGAAGAATGTCATGGACCCTGCAAACGTGCAGCAGATCCTGTCGGCCTTCGACCTCGATCTGACGTTCGACAGCACGCTGCTGACGCTGAACAGCGCCAGCTTCCTCGCGGGCGGCATCATGAGTGCGGTCTCCGGTGATACCTGTGACGGCACCGGAAACTGCATCTTCTCCGCTGGAGCCACGGGCGGTGACATCAGCGCCACGCTCCTAAGCTTGGAGAGCGACGCCACGCTGCAGGGCATGCAGGCGGGTCTGGACGCCTACGACCTGTTCTCGCTGACGTTCGGCGTCAACGGCGGTGACGCCAATACCGCGACGCAGATCGGCTGGACGAGCGTCGCTGGCGTTTCGCCGATCCTCGACGGTTCTTCACCCGGCGGCGTCACCTCGACGCTGGCCAACGTGAAGTACAACGGCGCCTGCATCGACATCGGCAACACCGGCCTGTGCGGCGGCGGAACCCCGCCCGGCGTGCCGGAGCCTGCGTCCTACGCCCTGGTGCTGCTAGCCTTGGGCGGTGCGGGCTTCGTCAGCCGCCGCCGGGCCCAGGCCTCGCGCTTGGTCTGAACGGGAGTTTCCCGACGCAGATGGAAGGCCGGCTTGCGCCGGCCTTTTTCGTTGGTTCTACGCCGCGCCGGTCGCAGCAACCGCCGTCAGGCGGCGCCGATCTCGAGGTTGTCGATCAACCGCGTCGCACCCAGCCGCGCCGCGCCCAGCGCCACCAGGGCCTCGCCCGGCCGCGGCGCGCCGAGATCGGCCTGGCGCCGGATGGCGATGTAGTCGGGCTGCCAGCCGCGCTGCTGCAGCGTGCGCATCGCGCCGGCCTCCAGCGCCTCCCAGTCGCGCGCGCCGGCTGCTATCGCGGTGGCGATGCCGCGCAGTTCCTGCGCCAGCGCCACCGCCTCGGCGCGCTCGGTCTCGCTGAGGTAGCCGTTGCGCGACGACAGCGCCAGGCCGTCGGCCGCACGCGTCGTCTCGGCGCCGACGATCTCGATCGGCAGCGCGAACTGCCGCACCATCTCGCGCACGACCAGCCATTGCTGGTAGTCCTTCTTGCCGAACACGGCGGCGCGCGGCTGCACGCAGTCGAAGAGCTTGAGGACGACGGTGCACACGCCGGTGAAGAAACCGGGCCGGAAGTGGCCCTCGAGCACGTCGGCCAGCGCCGGGTCAGGCTGGACGCGATAGGTCTGCGGCCGCGGATAGAGCTCGGCCTCGTCGGGTGCGAACACGAGGTTGCAGCCGACGCCGCGCAGCAGTTCGCAGTCGCGTTCGAGCGTGCGCGGGTAGCGGTCGAAATCCTCGTGCGGCGCGAACTGCAGCCGATTCACGAAGATGCTGGCCACCACCGGGCCGCCGCGCTCCTTGGCCTGGCGCACGAGCGCCAGATGGCCCTCGTGCAGATTGCCCATCGTCGGCACGAAGGTGCAGCCGGTGGTGCCCGCCAGGGCGTGCCGGAGCTCGGCGATGGTGTGGACGATGCGCATCGGGCCTCGCTGCAGGTGGGCTAGTAGCCGTGGACGGATTCGTCGGGGAAGCTGCCGTCGCGCACGGCGGCGACGTAGCGCTCGATCGCGTCGGCAACGCTCGCCGCCCCGTCCATGAAGTTGCGCACGAAGCGCGGCAGCTTGCCGCGCGTGACGCCGAGCATGTCGTGCAGCACCAGCACCTGGCCGCTGCAGCCGGCACCGGCGCCGATGCCGATCACCGGCATCGGCAGCTCCGCCGTGAGCCGGCGCGCGAGGTCGCTGGGCATCAGCTCGAAGACCACCATCGCGGCGCCGGCGTCGGCCAGTTCGTGGGCCTGGCGGCGCAGCGTCTCGGCGGCCTCGTCGTCGCGGCCCTGGACGCGGTAGCCGCCCAGCGCGTGCACCGATTGCGGCGTCAGTCCGAGGTGGGCACACACGGGAATGCCGCGCTCGACGAGCGCGCGCACGATGGGCGCGGTCCAGCCACCGCCCTCGAGCTTGACCATCTGAGCGCCGCTCTGCATCAGGCGTACCGAGCTCGCGATCGCCTGTTCGGTGCTCGCCTGGTAGCTGCCGAAGGGCAAGTCGGCGATGACCCAGGCATGGCGGTTGCCGCGCGCCACGCAGGCCGTGTGATAGGCCATCTCGTCGAGCGTCACCGGCAGCGTCGTCGCGCGGCCCTGCAGCGCCATGCCCAGCGAATCACCGATCAGCAGCACGTCGACGCCGGCCTCGTCGGCCAGGCGCGCGAAGCTCGCGTCGTAGCTCGTGAGCATGGCGATCTTCTCGCCCGCTCGGTGCATCGCGCGCAAGCGGTGCAGCGTCATCGTCTTGCGTTCGTTCATCGCCGGGACCCCCGCGTCAGCCGGCGGCGATTATGGTGCAATGCCGCTTCGATGCGCTTGCGCGTCACCGCCTCGACCCGACGACCGACGACATGACCGCCGCCCGCGAACTCCTGCGCCCCGACTACCCCTATTGCCGCGCCGTGACGACGCGCTGGGTCGACAACGACATCTACGGCCACGTCAACAACGCCGTCTATTACCAGTACTTCGACAGCGTCATCAACCGATACCTGATCGAGGAGGGCGGGCTCGACATCCGCGGCCGCATCGTCGGCTTCATCGTGCGCAGCGAATGCGACTTCCTGAGCCCGGTGCACTATCCGGGCGATGTCGAGGTCGGTGTCGCGGTGGCGGCGCTCGGCCGCAGGTCGGTGCGCTACGCGGTCGCGCTGCTGCGCCCCGGCGAGGACGCGCCCTGCGCCCGCGGCGCGATGGTGCATGTCTTCGTCGATGTCGCCAGCGGCCGCTCGGTGCCGATACCGCCCGCGCTGCGCGAGGCGCTGCAGCGCCTCACCATTGGGCCTGCAGACGACCTTCAACGACCCGGCTCGGCCACTGCTTGAGGCCGCGGTCGCCGACTTTCGTGCAATCGCCGCTGGCGAGGTCGAATTCCCATTCATGCTTCGGGCAGGTGAGGCGGTCGCCCTGCAGTGCCAGGTGCGGGATGTTGGTCGTCTGGTGCGGGCAGCGGCTGTCGTAGACGCGCCATTCGCCGGCCGATCGATGGACGAACAGGCCGCGGCCGTCGCAATCGACGCGCAGGCTGGCGCCGATGGCGACGTCGGCGGCGGCCATCACGTCGTGCCACGCGGGCGCGGCGCCGGCGCCGAGCGCGCCGGGCTGGAATTCGGGCAGGTCGAGCGCGAGGATGATGTCGACGGCCCAGACGATCTTCGTCAGCCCCAGCGTCGGGAACGCCATCAGCAGCGCGTCGAGGATCTCGGCCGGCGTGCAGCCGTCGCGCAGCGCGCGTGTGAGGTACTGCTTGAAACCGCGCTCGGTCTGCGCGTCGACCTTGGTGATGACCGAGATCAGGTCGCGCGTCTTCGGGTCGAGATGCGTGCCGCATTCCTTGAGGAACGCGAAGTAATGGCCGACCGCGTCGGGGCGGGCCTTGAGGAGGTAGTTCAGCGCGTCGCTCATGTTCGGGTCTCGCTGGGGGGTGCGGACCATTCTGGCATGCCGGAACGCGCCCGTTCCCTCCCTACAATCCCGGCATGCGCATCCTCATCGCCAACGACGACGGCTATCTCGCACCGGGCCTGGCCGCCCTGGTCCAGGCCTGCCGCGGGCTGGGGACCATCGACGTCATCGCGCCGGAGCAGAACGCCAGCGGCACCTCGAACGCGCTGACGCTGAACCGGCCGCTGTCGATCTTCGAGGCCCGCGGCGAGGCGGTGCAGGGCTTCCGCGTCGTCAACGGCACGCCGTCGGACTGCGTCCATCTGGCGCTCACGGGCGTGCTCGAGCAGCGGCCCGACCTCGTCGTCTCGGGCATCAACAACGGCGCCAACATGGGCGACGACACGCTGTATTCGGGCACCGTCGCGGCGGCGATGGAGGGCTATCTGTTCGGCATCCCGGCGATCGCCTTCTCGCAGGCCGAGAAGGGCTGGCTGCATCTCGACGCGGCGGCGGCGGCGGCGCGCGCGGTGATCGAACAGGTGCTGGCCACCCATGCGCTGGGCGCCGACCCCTGGCTGCTCAATGTCAACATTCCGAACCGCGCCGACGCGGCGACGCTGCCACGGCGGGTCACGCGGCTCGGCCGCCGCCACGCCAGCGAGGCCGTCGTGCGCCAGGTGAACCCGCGCGGCGAGACGATCTACTGGATCGGCCCGGCCGGCGACGCCCGCGTCTGCGGCGACGGCACCGACTTCCACGCCGTGGCCGAGGGCTGCGTCTCGATCACGCCGCTGCAGGTCGACCTCACCGACCATGCGCTGCGCGCGAGCTGGGCCGAGCGCCTCGCGAGCCCCGCCGCATGACGCGTGCGCCGCGCTTCCCGCTCGCGCTGGACCGCGTCGGCGCCGCGCCGCGCGCCAAGCCGGCCGCCGAGCTGCTGCGGCCGCAGCGCCCGCTGCAGCATGCGGCGCAGCATGCCCAGCAGCAGGCCCAGCACGAGGCCGCGGGCCGCTCGACACCGGCCGGCCTGGGCCTGGACAGCGCGGCGATGCGCGCGCGCATGGTGCAGCGGCTGCGCGCCGAGGGCCTGGCCTGCGAACCGGTGATCGTGGCCCTGGGCCGCGTCGAGCGCCACCACTTCGTCGACACCGCGCTCGCCAACCAGGCGTACGAGGACACGAGCCTGCCGATCGGCCTGGCGCAGACGATCTCCAAGCCATCGGTCGTCGCGCACATGCTGGCGCTGCTGTTCGAGGGTGCCGCGGCGCGCTCCCAGGGCCATCTGGGCTCGGTGCTCGAGATCGGCACCGGCTGCGGCTATCAGGCCGCGCTGCTGGCCGAGCTCGCGCGCAGCGTCGTTTCGATCGAGCGGCTGAAGGCCCTGCACGACAAGGCCGCCGGCCACCTGGCCGGCGTGCGCAAGGCGGGCCTGCGACTCGTCTACGGCGACGGGCGCCTGGGCCACGCGCCGCGCGCGCCTTACCACAGCATCATCGCCGCGGCGGGCGGCGACGACGTGCCGCAGGCCTGGATCGACCAGCTCGCGGTCGGTGGTCGCCTCGTCGCGCCGACCTTCGATGCCGCCAGCGGCGGCCAGCTGCTGGTGGTCATCGATCGCGACGCCACGGGGCTGCAGCGCCGACGTCACGATGCGGTCCATTTCGTCCCTCTAAAATCCGGCGCCGCATGAACATTCAATCGATACCCACCCGACGCCGTCGCCTCTGGTCCTTCGCCGCGGCTGCCGGCTGCGCCGCGATGCTGTTGCTGCAAGGCTGCACCTCGACGCCGACGCGCGCGCCGGTCGAGGACCGCAGGCCGCCGGCCATCGCCCACCCGCCGGCAGCCGCGGCCAGCGCCAGCGAACCGGCCAAGCCGCTGCCCGGCGCCGAGAACGCCGGCAAGCCGGGTTACTACACCGTCAAGCCGGGCGACACGCTGATCCGCGTGGCGCTCGAAAACGGCCAGAACTGGCGCGACATCGTGCGCTGGAATTCGCTCAGCAATCCGGATCGGATCGAGGTCGGTCAGGTGCTGCGCGTGGTTCCGCCGGGTCTCGAGCCGAATGCCAACGGCGTCCTGGTCAGGCCGGTCGCACCGGTGGGCCGCGTCGAGACACGCACGCTCGACGGCAAGCCGGTCGCCGGCGCTGCGGCGGCTTCCGCGCCGGCCAGCGCCGCCAGCGGGGCCACGGCCGCGGCGCCGCCGCGCGAGGGCGATGAGGACATCAACTGGATGTGGCCGGCGATGGGCACCATCGGCGCCGGCTTCGACGAGGCCAAGAACAAGGGCATCGACATCCTGGGCAAGGCCGGCGACCCGGTGCTCGCCGCCGCCGACGGCCGCGTCGTCTATGCCGGCGCCGGTCTGCGCGGGCTCGGCAATCTCGTCATCGTCAAGCACAACGCGTCGTTCCTCTCGGCCTACGCCCACAACCAGACCCTGCTGGTGAAGGAGGACCAGATCGTCCACCGCGGCCAGAAGATCGCCGAGATGGGCGACACCGAGGCCGACCGCGTCGAGCTGCATTTCGAGATCCGGCGCCAGGGCAAGCCGGTCGATCCGCTCAAGCTGCTGCCGCCGCGCTAGACCGGCGCCCCCCGTGAGCAGCGGCTACGAATGGCTGGAGGTCGAGTCGCTCGACCTCGAGGCCCAGGGCGTCGCACACCGCGCCGACGGCAAGGTCGTCTTCATCGAAGGCGCGCTGCCCGGCGAGCGCGTGCAGGTGCAGGTCGCGCGCAAGAAGAACCAGTGGGAGCAGGGCCAGGTCAGCGCGATCGAACGCGAGAGCTCGCAGCGCGTGCGGCCTGCATGCCCGCATTTCGGCCTCCACGCCGGGGCCTGCGGCGGCTGCAAGATGCAGCATCTGCACCCGGCCGCGCAGGTGGCCGTCAAGCAGCGCGTGCTCGAGGACAACCTCTGGCATCTGGCCAAGGTCAGGCCCGAGCGCATGCTGCGCGCGATCGAGGGGCCGGCCTGGGGCTACCGCGACCGCGCGCGGCTGTCGATGCGCCATGTCGCCAAGAAGGGCCAGGTGCTGATCGGCTTCCACGAGCGCAAGTCGCGCTACGTCGCCGACATGGCGGTCTGCCCGGTGCTGCCGCCGCGCATCAGCGCGATGCTGCTGCCGCTGCGCGAACTCGTCACGGCGATGGACCAGCGCGACCGGCTGCCGCAGATCGAACTGGCCGCCGGCGACGGCGTCACGGCGCTCGTGCTGCGCCATCTCGAGCCGCTGAGCGCGGCCGACCAGCAGCGGCTGCGCCAATTCGGCGCTGCGCATGACGTGCAATGGTGGCTCCAGCCCAAGGGGCCGGAGAGCGTGCACCGGTTCGACGACACCGGGCCGGTGCTGGCCTACCGGCTGCCCGAATTCGGCGTCACGATGCCGTTCAAGCCGACCGATTTCACCCAGGTCAATCCGCATATCAATCGCGTGCTGGTCGTGCGCGCGCTGGCGCTGCTCGACGTGCAGATCGACGAGCGCGTCATCGACTGGTTCTGCGGCCTCGGCAATTTCACGCTGCCGCTGGCCACGCGCGCGCGCTCGGTGCTGGGCATCGAGGGCAGCGAGGTGCTGGTCGAGCGGGCACGCGAGAACGCGATCGCCAACGGCCTGGCCGCGAAGGCGAGCTTTGCCGCGCGCAACCTGTTCGAGATCGACGCGGCGGGCCTGCAAGCGCTCGGCGACGCGCAGCGCTGGCTCGTCGACCCGCCGCGCGAGGGCGCTTTCGCGCTCGCCAAGGCCGCCGCCGACCTGCACCAGGCGGGCGGCTGGCAAGGCCCGGCGCGCATCGTCTACGTCAGCTGCAACCCGGCCACGCTGGCCCGCGACGCCGGCTTGCTGGTGCACCAGGGCGGCTACCGCTGCGCGCTGGCCGGCGTCGTGAACATGTTCCCGCACACGGCCCACGTCGAGTCGATCGCGGTCTTCGACCGCGCCTGAAAGAAAAACGGGGCCCGCAGGCCCCGTCGTCAGTCGGCAGCGACGTTCAGTCGCGTTGTCCGCCGAAGATGCCCAGCAGCGCGAGCAGGTTCGAGAACACGTTGTACAGGCTGATGTAGACGCCCAGCGTGGCGCTGATGTAGTTCGTCTCCTCGCCGTCCTGGACGCGCTTGAGGTCGTGCAGGATGAAGAACGAGAAGATGCCGATCACCAGCACCGAGATCGTGATCATCAGCGAGCTGCTCTGGATGAAGATGTTCGCGACCATCGCCACCAGCGCCAGGATGACGCCGATGAACATGAACTTGGCCATGCCGCTGAGGTCGCGCTTGACGACCGTCGACAGCGTCGCCATGCCGAAGAACACGGCACCGGTACCGCCGAAGGCCAGCATGATGAGCGAGCCGCCGTTGCGGAAACCCAGCACCATCGCCAGCAGCCGCGCCAGCATCAGACCCATGAAGAACGTGAAGCCCAGCAGCAGCGGCACGCCGGCGGCCGAGTTCTTGTTCTTCTCGATCGCGAAGATCAGTCCGTAGGCCCCGATCATGAAGACCAGGAAGCTCATGCCATGGCCCAGGCGGGCCATGATGCCGGTCTCGACGCCGATCCAGGCGCCGAGCACGGTGGGAACCATCGAGAGCGCGAGCAGCCAGTAGGTATTGCGCAGGACGCGGTTGCGTTCGGCAACCAGGGTGCCGCCGGCAGCGGTGCCGGGGTAGCTCTGGATGTTGTCGTTCATTTGGCCTCCACGAGTTGAATGACGCGTCATTGGACGCTCGACCGCCATTCTAGGTTCCATCCGTCGGACCGGGGCGAAGACAGACCTCGCCGCGGAAGCGGTATCGTTCGGCCATGAAGACCAAACCGATGCTCCAAGGGGTGGACGTGCGCGCCATCGCCGCCGCCGCCGAAGCCGAAGCCCAGCGCAACGGCTGGGCCGTGACGATCGCCATCGCCGACGACGGCGGCCATCTGCTGTGGCTGCAGCGCCTGGACGGCGCGGCGCCGTTCTCGGCCCAGGTGGCGCCGGCGAAGGCGCGCACCGCGGCGATCGCGCGGCGCGAGACCAAGGCTTACGAGGACGTGATCAACCAGGGGCGTTATGCCTTCCTCAGCGCGCCGGTGGACGGCATGCTCGAGGGCGGCGTGCCGATCATGATCGAGGGCCAATGTGTCGGTGCGGTCGGCGTCAGCGGCGTCAAGTCGCCCGAGGATGCGCAGATCGCGCGCGCCGGCATCGCGGCGCTCGGCGTCTGACTTCGTCCGGCGGCCGCGCGCGGCAAGGGCTACAATCCGGCGGTTTACCTGCCAACACCGCAGCCCTAGCGAAACTCCGACGTCGGTTTCCCCTCGGACCCCCTTTGCAGCCCTCGATCCCTCGATAGGCGGCAAGCGGCGCTGGGAGCGTGCAAACCCCGGAGCTATTCACTTGCTGCCCGTCCTGCCCCCCGCCTTGCTCGCCCTCGCAGACGGCACGATCTTCCGCGGCCATTCGGTCGGCGCACCCGGCCGCACGCTGGGTGAGGTGGTGTTCAACACCGCCATGACCGGCTACCAGGAGATCCTGACCGATCCCAGCTACTGCCGGCAGATCGTGACCCTGACCTACCCGCATATCGGCAACGTCGGCGTCAACGACGAGGATGTCGAGGCTGACCGCGTCCACGCCGCCGGCCTCATCGTCAAGGACGTCTCGATGCGGGTCTCGAACTTCCGCGCGACGATGTCGCTGCCGCAGTACCTGCAGCGCGAAGGCGTCGTCGCCATCGCCGGCATCGACACACGGCGCCTGACGCGCGTGCTGCGTCGTACCGGGGCGCAGAACGGCTGCATCGCGACCTTCGACGCCGGCACCGAGGTCGGTGCCGAAGACGAGCGCGCTGCGGTCGAGCTCGCACGCGGCGCGCCGTCGATGACGGGGCTGGACCTCGCCCAGGTCGTCTCGACGCCGGCGAGCTACGAATGGACCGAGACCGAATGGCTGCTCGGCCGCGGCTACGCGACGCAGACCGCGCCGCTGCGCCATGTCGTGGCCTACGACTTCGGCGTCAAGCGCAACATCCTGCGCATGCTCGCCGGCCGCGGCTGCAAGGTCACGGTCGTGCCGGCGCGCACGAGCGCCGCGGCGGCGCTGGCGCTCAAGCCCGACGGCATCTTTCTCAGCAACGGCCCCGGCGACCCCGAGGCGTGCGACTACGCCATCACCGCGGTGCGCGAACTGGTCGCCAGCGGCATCCCGACCTTCGGCATCTGCCTCGGTCACCAGATCATGGCGCTGGCGGCGGGGGCGCGGACCTTCAAGATGAAGGCCGGCCACCATGGCGCGAATCACCCGGTGAAGGACCTCGACAGCGGCCGCGTCAGCATCACGAGCCAGAACCACGGCTTCGCGGTCGACGCGGCCTCGCTGCCGGCGAACCTGCGGGCCACCCATGTCAGCCTGTTCGACGGCACGCTGCAGGGCCTGGCGTACACCGACAAACCCGCCTTCTGCTTCCAGGGCCACCCCGAGGCGAGCCCCGGCCCGCACGACATCGGCACCCTCTTCGATCGTTTCGTGGCGCTGATGGAGAAGAACTGAAATGGCCAAGCGAACCGACCTCCAGAGCATCCTCATCATCGGCGCCGGCCCGATCGTCATCGGCCAGGCCTGCGAATTCGACTACTCCGGCGCCCAGGCCTGCAAGGCGCTGCGCGAGGAAGGCTACCGCGTCATCCTCGTCAACAGCAATCCGGCGACGATCATGACCGACCCGGAGATGGCCGACGCGACCTATATCGAGCCCATCACCTGGCAGGTGCTCGAGAAGATCATCGCCAAGGAGCGTCCCGACGCCCTGCTGCCGACGATGGGCGGCCAGACGGCGCTGAACTGCGCGCTCGACCTGCACCGCCAGGGCGTGCTCGCCAAATACGGCGTCGAGATGATCGGCGCCAACGAGCAGGCGATCGAGAAGGCCGAGGACCGCATGAAGTTCAAGGACGCGATGACGTCCATCGGACTCGATTCAGCCAAGAGCGGCATCGCCCACACGATGGACGAAGCGCTGGCGGTGCAGAAGCGCATCCAGTCCGAGATCGGCGGCACCGGCTTCCCGATGGTGATCCGGCCCAGCTTCACGATGGGCGGCACCGGCGGCGGCATCGCCTACAACCCGCAGGAGTTCGAGGAGATCTGCAAGCGCGGCATCGACCTCTCGCCGACGAGCGAGCTGCTGATCGAGGAAAGCCTGATCGGCTGGAAAGAGTTCGAGATGGAGGTCGTGCGCGACCACGCCGACAACTGCATCATCATCTGCAGCATCGAGAACCTCGACCCGATGGGCATCCACACCGGCGACAGCATCACCGTCGCGCCGGCGCAGACGCTCACCGACAAGGAATACCAGGTGATGCGCAACGCCAGCATCGCCATCCTGCGCGAGATCGGCGTCGACACCGGCGGCTCGAACGTGCAGTTCGCCGTCAATCCGGTCAACGGCCGGCTCATCGTCATCGAGATGAATCCGCGCGTCAGCCGCAGCTCGGCGCTGGCGTCGAAGGCCACCGGATTCCCGATCGCCAAGGTCGCCGCCAAGCTCGCCGTCGGCTACACGCTCGACGAGCTGCGCAACGAGATCACCGGCGGCGCGACGCCGGCGAGCTTCGAGCCCAGCATCGATTACGTCGTCACGAAGATCCCGCGCTTCGCGTTCGAGAAGTTCCCCGCCGCCGACCCGCACCTGACGACGCAGATGAAGAGCGTCGGCGAGGTGATGGCGATCGGCCGCACCTTCCAGGAGAGCTTCCAGAAGGCGCTGCGCGGCCTCGAGACCGGCATCGACGGCCTGTCCGAGCGCAGCAGCGACCGCGACGAGATCGTCGACGAGATCGGCAACGCCGGACCCGAGCGCATCCTCTACCTCGCCGACGCCTTCCGCATCGGCATGACGCTCGACGAGATCTTCGAGGAGACGGCGGTCGACCCCTGGTTCCTGGCGCAGATCCAGGACCTCGTGAAGGTCGAGACCGAAGTCGCGAGCCGCGAGCTCGCGAGCCTGAGCGCGGCCGAGCTGCGCCACCTGAAGCAAAAGGGCTTCAGCGACCGCCGCCTCGCCAAGCTCATGGGCACCCACCAGCATGCGGTGCGCGAGCGCCGCCACGCGCTGGCCGTGCGACCGGTCTACAAGCGCGTCGACACCTGCGCCGCCGAATTCGCGACCCAGACCGCCTACCTCTATTCGACCTACGAGGAGGAATGCGAGGCCGAGCCGAGCGCGCGCAAGAAGATCATGGTGCTCGGCGGTGGCCCGAACCGCATCGGCCAGGGCATCGAGTTCGACTACTGCTGCGTCCACGCCGCGCTCGCGATGCGCGAGGATGGCTACGAGACGATCATGGTGAACTGCAACCCGGAGACGGTCTCGACCGACTACGACACCAGCGACCGGCTGTATTTCGAGCCGGTGACGCTCGAGGACGTGCTTGAGATCGTCGACAAGGAGCAGCCCACCGGCGTCATCGTCCAGTACGGCGGCCAGACGCCGCTGAAGCTGGCGCTCGACCTCGAGCGCGCCGGCGTGCCCATCATCGGCACCAGTCCCGACAGCATCGACATCGCCGAGGACCGCGAGCGCTTCCAGAAGCTGCTCCAGGCGCTCGGCCTGCGCCAGCCGCCGAACCGCACCGCGCGCACCGAGGAGCAGGCTCTCGTGTTGGCGCAGGAGATCGGCTACCCGCTCGTCGTGCGCCCGAGCTATGTGCTGGGCGGCCGCGCGATGGAGATCGTCCATGGCGACAAGGACCTCGAGCGCTACATGCGTGAGGCGGTCAAGGTCAGCGAGAAGTCGCCGGTGTTGCTCGACCGCTTCCTCGACGACGCGATCGAGGTCGACGTCGACTGCATCAGCGACGGCCAGCACGTGATGATCGGCGGCATCATGGAACACGTCGAGGCCGCCGGCATCCACAGCGGCGACTCGGCCTGCTCGCTGCCGCCTTACACGCTGTCCAATGCGCTGCAGGACGAGATGCGGCGCCAGGCGACGCTGATGGCCAAGGCGCTCAACGTCATCGGCCTGATGAACACCCAGTTCGCGATCCAGGGCGAGGGCGAGAACGCCGTCGTCTACGTGCTCGAGGTGAATCCGCGCGCCTCGCGCACCGTGCCCTATGTCTCGAAGGCCACCGGCCAGTCGCTGGCCAAGATCGCCGCCCGCTGCATGGCCGGGCGCTCGCTGGAGTCGCAGCGCGACGCCGCCGGCCGCGTGCCGGCCGAGGTCGTGCCGCCTTACTTCAGCATCAAGGAGGCGGTGTTCCCGTTCAACAAGTTCCCCGGCGTCGACCCCATCCTCGGGCCCGAGATGCGGTCCACCGGCGAGGTCATGGGGTCCGGGCGCACCTTCGGCGAGGCGATGCTCAAGAGCCAGCTCGGCGCCGGCTCGAAGCTGCCGACGCAGGGCACGGTCGTCATCACGGTGAAGAACGGCGACAAGGCGCGCGCCGTCGTCGTCGCGCGCGACCTCGTCGCACTCGGTTACCAGGTCGTCGCGACCAAGGGCACGGCGGCGGCGTTCGCCGAGGCCGGGATCCCGGTCGGTCTCGTCAACAAGGTCAAGGACGGGCGCCCGCACATCGCCGACATGGTGAAGGCGGGGGAGATCCAGCTCGTCTACACGACGGTCGACGAGACGCGCACGGCGATCGCCGACTCGCGCTACATCCGCACGGCCGCACTCGCCAACCGCGTCACCTACTACACGACGATGGCCGGCGCCGAGGCGGCGACCGAGGCGCTCAAGCACCAGGACGACCTCGAAGTCACGTCGCTGCAGCAAATGCACGCCGAACTGCTTTAAACTTCGCGCCGTCTTCCGCCGCAGGCCACCCAGCTGGGTCCCTGCGGCGGTTTCACTTTGCCCACCTGGATTTGCCCATGGCCACGATTCCCCTCACCCAGCGCGGCGCCGAGCTGCTCAAGAGCGAGCTGCAAAGGCTCAAGTCGGTCGAACGCCATGCCGTGATTCAAGCCATCTCCGAGGCGCGCGCGCAGGGCGACCTGTCGGAGAACGCCGAATACGACGCCGCCAAGGACAAGCAGGGCTTCATCGAAGGCCGCATCAAGGAACTCGAGAGCAAGCTCGCGGCGGCGCAGATCATCGACCCGGCGGCGCTGGACGCCGGCGGCAAGATCGTCTTCGGCTCGACGGTCGACCTCGAGGACGAGGCCAGCGGCGCCAAGGTCACGTACCAGATCGTCGGCGACGATGAGGCCGACCTTAAGCTGGGCCTGATCTCGATCAGCAGCCCGATCGCGCGGGCGCTCATCGGCAAGGAGGCCGGCGACACGGCCGAAGTCCAGGCCCCGGGCGGTCTGCGGCACTGGGAAATCGTCGAAGTCCGTTATTCCTGATGAACCGAGCCGCCGAACGCGCACGCTGCCTGCTGCCGGGCCTGTGGGCCGGCTGGCAGCTGTGCGTCGCGGCGCTGGCGACGCCGCCGCTGTTCGCCATGCTGCCGGTGCACGAAGCCGGGCGCATAGCAGGCCGCATGCTGGCGCAGGAGGCGTACACGAGCCTGGCGCTGGGCGTGATCCTGCTCGTGCTCGAACGCCTGGCGGCGCGCCGCGCGGCGGAGGCGGGGCAGGGCAGTCAGTTCAGCGTCGGCATGGTGCTGGCACTGGCGACGCTGCTGTGCACGATCGCCGGCTGGTTCGTGATCGAGCCGATGATGGCCGACGCCCGCGCCGGCCACGGCCCGCTGTCGTTCGGCGCGCTGCACGCGATCAGTGCCGTGTTCTTCGCCGTCAAGGGCCTGATCGTGCTCGCGCTGGCCTGGCGCGCGGCTGCGCCCTCGGTCAGTCCTGCGCCTTGCGTTTCGGGCTGACGGCGGGACGCTTGCGGTTGCGCTTGATCTGCCCGCCCGCGGTGACGCGCTCGTTGCCGAAGACCTTGACCTTCTTCACCGTCGCGCGGTGATTGCCGCTCTTGCTGAAGCTGACGATCTTGACGATGCGCGGCCCGGGCTGGCGGTCGTCGCGCTCGATCTTCTCCTTCGGCGGGATCGGGCGCCACAGCACCAGCAGCTTGCCGATATGCTGGATCGGCGCGGCGCCGAGGCCGTCGGCGAGCGTCGCGAGCATCGTCTCTCGCTCGCTGCGGTCGTCGCAGAAGGCACGTACCTTGATCAGACCATGGGCGTTGAGCGCATGATCGATCTCCTTCGTGACGGCGGGCGTGAGCCCGTCGCCGCCGATCATCACCACCGGGTCGAGGTGATGGGCTGCGGAGCGGTGCTCCTTGCGTTGGGCGGGGGTGAGCTGGATCGCGGTCATGACCCCATTATCGTTTGCACATGAAGATCGACAGTAAAAGCAAAAAGATCAACAAGGCGTGGCTCAACGACCATGTCAACGATCCCTACGTCAAGCTGGCGCAGCGCGAGGGCTATCGCGCCCGCGCCGCCTACAAGCTGCAGGAGATCGACGAGACGCTGAAATTGCTGCGCCCGGGCCAGGTCGTCGTCGACCTCGGCGCGGCGCCGGGCGCCTGGAGCCAGTACCTGCGCCGCAAGTTCGCGCCCCAGGGTGCCGCCGTCGGCGAGCTCAACGGCACGCTGGTCGCGCTCGACCTGCTGCCGATGGAGCCGATCGAGGGCGTGACCTTCCTGCAGGGCGATTTCCACGAGGAAGCCGTCGCCGCGGCGCTGACGGCGGAGCTGGCCGGGCGGCCGGTCGACGTCGTGCTCTCGGACATGGCGCCCAACCTCTCGGGCATCGAATCGTCGGACTCGGCGCGCGTCGCGCACCTGGTCGAACTGGCGGTCGCTTTCGCACAACAGCACCTGAAGCCCGACGGTGCCCTGGTGTGCAAGACCTTCCACGGCAGCGGCTACAGCCAGCTCGTGAAACTGTTCAAGGACAGCTTCCGTGTCGTCAAGCCGATCAAGCCCAAGGCATCGCGCGACAAATCCGCGGAAACCTTCCTGGTCGGCCTGGGTCTGAAGCCTGCCAAACAGCCCGGATGAACCCTTGTCTGACCTAGAATCGACCCCAAATGCCGTGGAATCCGGCGCGACGATGACGTCGCAGCGTACCGCCGAACTGGAAAAGGAGCCGCGGTGAACAATCAATGGTTTTCGAAGGTCGCTGTCTGGCTGGTGATCGCCCTCGTGCTCTTCACCGTGTTCAAGCAGTTCGACCACGGGACCGCGCCGGGCAACCAGATCAGCTATTCGGACTTCCTCGACGAGGTCCATGCGCGCCACATCAAGTCGGCGGTGATCCAGGAAGGCAGCAGCGGCGGCACCGAGATCATCGCCACGACCACCGACGACAAGCGCCTGCGCACGACGGGTACCTACCTCGACCGCGGCCTCGTCGGCGACCTCATCAACTACGGCGTCAAGTTCGACGTCAAGCAGCGCGAGGAGCCCTCGCTGCTGATGAGCATCCTCGTCAGCTGGGGCCCGATGCTGCTGCTGATCGGCGTCTGGATCTACTTCATGCGCCAGATGCAGGGCGGCGGCAAGGGCGGCGCCTTCAGCTTCGGCAAGAGCAAGGCGCGCATGCTCGACGAGGCCAACAACAGCACCACATTCGCCGATGTCGCCGGCTGCGACGAGGCCAAGGAGGAAGTCAAGGAACTCGTCGACTTCCTCAAGGACCCGCAGAAGTTCCAGAAGCTCGGCGGCCGCATCCCGCGCGGCGTGCTGCTCGTCGGCCCCCCGGGCACCGGCAAGACGCTGCTGGCCAAGGCCATCGCCGGCGAGGCCAAGGTGCCTTTCTTCAGCATCAGCGGTTCCGACTTCGTCGAGATGTTCGTCGGCGTCGGCGCGGCGCGTGTGCGCGACATGTTCGAGCAGGCCAAGAAGAGCGCCCCCTGCATCATCTTCATCGACGAGATCGACGCCGTCGGCCGCCATCGCGGCGCCGGTCTGGGCGGCGGCAACGACGAGCGCGAGCAGACGCTGAACCAGATGCTCGTCGAGATGGACGGCTTCGAGACCAACCTGGGCGTCATCGTGATGGCGGCGACGAACCGCCCCGACATCCTCGACCCGGCGCTGCTGCGCCCGGGCCGCTTCGACCGCCAGGTCTATGTCACGCTGCCCGACGTGCGCGGCCGCGAGCAGATCCTCAACGTCCACATGCGCAAGGTGCCGGTGGGCCAGGACATCCGCGCCGACATCCTGGCGCGCGGCACGCCGGGCTTCTCGGGCGCCGACCTCGCCAACCTCGTCAACGAGGCGGCGCTGTTCGCGGCGCGGCGCAACGGCCGCGTGGTCGAGATGGTCGACTTCGAGAAGGCCAAGGACAAGATCATGATGGGCCCCGAGCGCAAGTCCATGGTCATGCCCGAGGAAGAGCGCCGCAACACGGCCTACCACGAGGCCGGCCACGCGCTCGTCGCCAAGCTGATGCCCAAGACCGACCCGGTGCACAAGGTCACCGTGATCCCGCGCGGCCGCGCGCTCGGCGTGACGATGCAGCTGCCCGAGGGCGACCGCTACAGCATGGACAAGGAGCGCATGCTTTCGACGATCAGCGTGCTGTTCGGCGGCCGCATCGCCGAGGAGGTGTTCATGAACCAGATGACCACCGGCGCCAGCAACGACTTCGAACGCGCCACCGCGATCGCCCGCGACATGGTCACGCGCTACGGCATGACCGACGAGCTCGGGCCCATGGTCTACGCGGAGAACGAGGGCGAGGTCTTCCTCGGCCGCTCGGTGACGAAGACGACGACGATGTCCGAGGAGACGATGCGCAAGGTCGACAGCGTCATCCGCCGCATCATCGACGAGCAGTACAGCCAGGCGCGCAAGCTCATCGAGGACCACAAGGACAAGATGCACGCGATGGCCACGGCGCTGCTCGAATGGGAGACCATCGACGCCGACCAGATCGACGACATCATGGCCGGCAAGCCGCCGCGGCCGCCCAAGGACTGGGTGCCGGCGTCGACGAAGCCGCCCGGCGGCCCGCCCGCGGCGGTGGGCACCGACGGCGCACCCGCGGCGGCCTGAGGCTGCCCGGCGAACCACGAGCGGGCCTGCGGGCCCGCATCGTTTTCCCATCAAGCACCGCATGCACTGGCAGACCCGACGTTTCCGCATCGACCTGTCCGCTCCGCGCGTGATGGGCATCGTCAACGTGACGCCGGATTCGTTCTCCGACGGCGGTCGCTACGCCGATGCGGCCAGCGCGCTGGCGCAATGCGAGCGGCTGCTGGCCGAGGGCGCCGACATCCTCGACATCGGCGGCAGCTCGAGCCGGCCCGGGGCGTCGCAGCCCGGCCCCGACGAGGAACTGCAGCGCGTGCTGCCGGTGCTGCGCGAGGCGGTGGCCCTGGGCGTGCCGCTGTCGATCGACACCTGCGCGCCGCGGGTGATGCAGGCGGCGCTGGATGCCGGCGTCGATATCGTCAACGACATCCATGCGCTCGAGGCCCCCGGCGCCGTCGGCTGCCTGGCGCGGCATCCCAGCGCCGGTGTCTGCCTGATGCACATGCGCGGCGAGCCCGACACGATGGCCGGGCTGACGCAATACGACGAGGTCGTCACCGAGGTGCGCGACTACCTCGTCGGCCGCGCCGAGGTCCTGCTCGCGGCCGGCGTAGCCCGCGAGCGCATCGCGATCGACCCCGGCATCGGGTTCGCGAAGAACGACGACCAGAACCTCGCGCTGCTGGCAAGGCAATCCGAGCTGCTGGCGCCGGGCTATCCGCTGCTGGTGGGCTGGTCGCGCAAGCGCACGCTCGGGCAGATCACCGGGCGGCCGGTCGGCGAGCGCCAGGCGGCGAGCGTCGCCGCGGCACTGGCCGCCGTGCAGCGCGGCGCGCAGGTGCTGCGCGTCCACGATGTCGCGGCGACGGTCGATGCGCTGCGCGTCTGGCGCGCGGCGGCACGCGGCAGCGTGAGCTGAGGCGGGGCCAACAAGTTCGCACTTCGTCCGTAGGCATGAAGCGCCGCAGCGCAGCGCGGTTCCAAAATCGGCGGGAGGAAAAACATCATGACCAGACAATATTTCGGCACCGACGGCATCCGCGGCGCGGTCGGCGAGTCGCCGATCACGCCCGACTTCATGCTCAAGCTCGGCCACGCCGTCGGCCAGGTGCTGCGCCGCGGCGCCGACCGCCCGACCGTGCTCATCGGCAAGGACACGCGGATCTCGGGCTACATGATCGAGTCGGCGCTCGAGGCCGGCTTCGCGTCGGCCGGCGTCGACGTCCTGCTCAGCGGCCCGCTGCCGACGCCGGGCGTCGCCTACCTGACGCGGGCGCTGCGGCTGGACCTGGGCGTCGTCATCAGCGCCTCGCACAACCCGTTTGCCGACAACGGCGTCAAGTTCTTCTCGGCGCGCGGCGAGAAGCTGCCCGATGACTGGGAACGCGATGTCGAGGCCGAGCTGACGAAGACGCCGCGCTGGTCCGATTCGGCCTCGCTGGGCAAGGCGCGCCGGCTCGACGACGCCGGCGGGCGCTACATCGAGTTCTGCAAGAGCACGGTGCCGCACCAGCTCTCGCTCAAGGGCATGAAGATCGTCGTCGATGCCGCGCATGGCGCCGCCTACCATGTCGCGCCCGACGTGTTCCACGAGCTCGGCGCCGCGGTCGTGAAGATCGGCTGCAGCCCCGACGGGCTGAACATCAACGCCGGCGTCGGCGCGACCTCGCCGCAGGCGCTGCTGCAGGCGGTGGCCGAACACCGCGCCGACTACGGCATCGCGCTCGACGGCGACGCCGACCGGCTGCAGATCGTCGATGCCCAGGGCCGCCTGTACAACGGCGACGAGCTGCTCTACGTGATGGCCGTCGACCGCATCGCGCAGCAGCGGCCGGTGGCCGGCGTCGTCGGCACGCTGATGACGAACATCGCCGTCGAGCAGGCGCTGGCGCGGCGCGGCATTGCCCTCGTGCGCGCCAAGGTCGGCGACCGCTACGTGCTGGAGGAGCTGACCGCGCGCGGCTGGCAGCTCGGCGGCGAAAGCTCAGGCCATCTGCTGGCGCTGGACCGCCACACGACCGGCGACGGCATCGTCAGCGCGCTGCAGATCCTGCAGGCCGTGCGGCGCAGCGGCGGCACGCTGGCCGCGCTGCTCGACGGCGTCGCCCTCTATCCGCAGACGATGATCAACGTGCGGCTGCGCGAAGGCAGCGACTGGACGCGCAATGCCGCGCTGTCCGATGCCCGCGAGACGGCCGAGCGCGAACTCGGCAGTGGCGGGCGGGTGCTGATCCGCGCCTCGGGAACCGAGCCGGTGCTGCGCGTGATGGTCGAGGCGCGCGACGCCGAGCTCGGCCGCCGCTGCGCCCAGCGCATGGCCGAGGTCGCGGCCGCAGGCTGATCCGCCGTGAACCCGTCCTGAGAATGTGCACCTGCTTGGTGCGAAAATCCGCTGCTCACGGCTTATGACGGCGGGAATGTGACAGCCAGTCGCTGAGGCGATGGTTTATGACGACAATGCTCTTCGATTGGGCGCTGTCACGGTGATGTCACATGGGGTTTTTACAGTGCAGCTGCACCGTGAACTTCCAACCGAAGGGTTTCCTCATGACCTCATTCCGTACCGCATTGCTGGCTTCCGTCATCGCAATGGGTTCCTCCTACGCGATGGCCCAGGACGTCACCGGCGCCGGCGCCTCGTTTCCGGCCCCGATCTACGCCAAGTGGGCCGATGCCTACAACAAGGCCACCAACGTACGCATCAACTACCAGTCGGTCGGCTCCGGCGCCGGCATCAAGCAGATCATCGGCAAGACGGTCGATTTCGGCGCCAGCGACATGCCGCTGACCGACGAGGCCCTGGCCAAGGACGGCCTGGTGCAGTTCCCGACCGTCATCGGCGGCGTCGTGCCGGTCTACAACATCAAGGGCATCAGCTCGGGCCAGATCCACCTCACCGGCCAGGTGCTGGGCGACATCTACCTCGGCAAGATCACGAAGTGGAACGACCCCGCGCTGGCGAAGCTGAATCCCGGCGTCGCGCTGCCCGATGCCGACATCGCGCCGGTGCGCCGCGCCGATGGCTCGGGCACGACCTTCCTGTTCACGAACTACCTCTCGAAGGTCAACGCCGACTGGAAGGCCAAGGTCGGCGAGGGCACGGCGGTGAACTGGCCCACGGGTGCCGGCGGCAAGGGCAACGAGGGCGTTTCGGCCTTCGTCCAGCGCCTGCCCAATTCGATCGGCTATGTCGAGTCGGCCTATGCCAAGCAGAACAAGATGTCGTACGCGCTGCTGCAGAACAAGGAAGGTGCCTTCCCGCAGCCCGAGGACGACTCGTTCAAGGCCGCCGCCGCCGGTGCCGACTGGCACCGCAGCTTCTACCAGGTGCTGACGAACCAGCCCGGCAAGGCGGCTTGGCCGATCACCGGCGCGACCTTCATCCTGATGCACAAGGTCCAGGACAAGCCGGCCTCGGCCACCCAGGTTCTGAAGTTCTTCGACTGGTCCTACAACAACGGCGATGCGATGGCCGTCTCGCTCGACTACGTGCCGCTGCCGGCCTCGGTCAAGGCCCTGATCCACAAGGAGTGGACGGACTCGATCAAGGACGCCGCGGGCAAGGCCATCGCCCAGAAGTAAGCGTGACGCGATCCGCGTAAAACCGCCGGCGGCCCGGCCCTGCACGCAGGGTCCGGGCCGCCGGCCATCTGTCCGGAGGCCCCGTGGCCGCGACCTTGCCAGCCAGTCCCTACCCCGAAGAGACCGTGAACCAGCGCAAGGAAGCGCGTACCGCGCCACACGGCGAGCCGCCGCCGCGGCGCCGCATCTTGCCCTGGGCCGACACGGCGTTCTCGATCGTCGTCCATGCCGCCGCGCTGCTGACCCTGGGTCTGCTCTTGGGCATCATCATCTCGCTCGTCATCGGCGCGCTGCCGGCGATGCGCCAGTTCGGCCTCGGCTTCTTCACCTCGACCGAATGGGATCCGGTGCAGGACCATTACGGCGGCCTGGTGATGATCTACGGCACGCTGATGACCTCGTTCATCGCCTTGCTCATCGCCGTGCCGGTGAGCTTCGGCATCGCGCTGTTCCTCACCGAACTCTCGCCGCTGTGGCTCAAGCGCCCGCTCGGCGTCGCCATCGAGCTGCTCGCTGCCGTGCCGTCGATCGTCTACGGCATGTGGGGCCTGCTCGCCTTCGGCCCCATCCTGGCCCAATATGTCCAGACGCCGCTGCAGCACCTGTTCAAGGGCGTGCCGCTGCTGGGCACGCTGGTCTCGGGCCCGCCGGTGGGCATCGGCCTGCTGTCGGCCGGCATCATCCTGGCGATCATGGTCATCCCGTTCATCGCCTCGGTGATGCGCGATGTCTTCGAGACGACGCCGCCGATGCTCAAGGAATCGGCCTATGGCCTGGGCGGCACGACCTGGGAGGTCGTCAGCAAGGTCGTGCTGCCGTACACCAAGACCGGCGTCGTCGGCGCCATCATGCTCGGCCTGGGCCGCGCGCTGGGCGAGACGATGGCCGTGACCTTCGTCATCGGCAACTTCAACCAGCTCGACAGCCTGTCGCTGTTCCAGGCCGCCAACAGCATCACCTCGGCGCTGGCCAACGAATTCGCCGAAGCCGGCGAGGGCCTGCACCAGGCCTCGCTGATCTACCTCGGCCTCGTGCTGTTCTTCATCACCTTCGTCGTGCTCGCGCTGTCCAAGCTGCTGCTGATGCGACTGCAGCGCGGCGAGGGGAGGCGCACATGAGTCTGACGTTCGACCCCCAGCGCCTGGCGCTGCACCAGAAGCGCAAGCTCGTCAACGCCGTCGCGCTGACGCTGGCGCTGGCGGCGATGGCGTTCGGCGTGTTCTGGCTGCTGTGGATCCTGTTCGAGACCTTCCGGCTGGGCGTCGGCGGCCTCACGCTGGCGGTCTTCACGCAATCGACGCCGCCGCCGCAGGCCGAGGGCGGCGGCCTCGCCAACGCCATCGTCGGCTCGCTGATGATGGTCACGCTGGCGACCGCGATCGGCACGCCGATCGGCGTGCTGGCCGGCATCTACCTCGCCGAATACGGCAAGGGGCGCTGGCTCGGCAATGTCACGAGCTTCATCAACGACATCCTGCTCTCGGCGCCGTCCATCGTCATCGGCCTGTTCATCTACGCCGCCGTCGTCGCGCGCGCCAAGACCTATTCGGGCTACGCGGGCGTGCTCGCGCTGGCGCTGATCGTGATCCCGGTCGTCGTGCGCACGACCGAGAACATGCTCAGCCTGATCCCGAGCTCGCTGCGCGAGGCCGCCTACGCGCTGGGCACGCCGAAGTGGAAGGTCGTCGGCTCGGTGACGCTGAAGGCCGCGCGCTCGGGCGTCATCACCGGCGTGCTGCTGGCGGTGGCGCGCATCTCGGGCGAGACGGCGCCGCTGCTCTTCACCGCGCTGTCGAACCAGTTCTTCACCGCCGACCTCGGCTCGCCGATGGCGAGCCTGCCGGTGACGATCTTCAAGTTCGCGCTCAGCCCCTACGAGAACTGGCAGAAGCTGGCCTGGGCGGGGGTCTTCATCATCACGATCGGCGTGCTCGGGCTCAACATCCTGGCGCGCGTGATGTTCCGCAACAAGCATTGATCAGCCCGACAGCAGGCCCTGCATGGACACCAAAGTCGTCGACATCCACAAAGCCGAGAAGACCAAGATCGCCGTGCGCGACCTGAACTTCTATTACGGCGGCTTCCACGCCCTCAAGCACATCAACCTCGAGATCCCCGAGAACAAGGTCACCGCGTTCATCGGCCCCTCGGGCTGCGGCAAGAGCACGCTGCTGCGCACCTTCAACCGCATGTTCGAGCTCTACCCCGAGCAGCGCGCCGAGGGCTCGATCCTGCTCGACGGCGAGGACATCCTGACGAGCAAGCTCGACGTCTCGCTGGTGCGCGCCAAGGTCGGCATGGTGTTCCAGAAGCCGACGCCGTTCCCGATGTCGATCTACGACAACATCGCCTTCGGCGTGCGCCTGTTCGAATCGCTGCCGCGCGTCGAGATGGACGAGCGCGTCGAATGGGCGCTGCGCAAGGCCGCGCTGTGGACCGAGGTCAAGGACAAGCTCGAGCAGAGCGGCTCGGGCCTGTCGGGCGGCCAGCAGCAGCGGCTGTGCATCGCGCGCGGCATCGCGATCAAGCCCGAGGTGCTGCTGCTCGACGAACCGTGCTCGGCGCTGGACCCGATCTCGACGGGCAAGATCGAGGAACTGATCCACGAGCTGAAGTCGGACTACACCGTCGTCATCGTCACCCACAACATGCAGCAGGCGGCACGCTGCAGCGACTACACCGCCTATATGTACCTGGGCGACCTGGTCGAGTTCGGTCCCACTTCGGAGCTGTTCATGCAGCCCAAGAAGAAGGACACCGAGGACTACATCACCGGACGTTTCGGTTGAACGGCGCAGGAGCACCCCCATGAGCGAAAAACATCTCTCCACCCAGTTCGATTCCGAGCTCAGCGGCATCTCCAACCGCGTCCTCGAGATGGGCGGGCTCGTCGAATCGCAGGTCGCGCAGGCGATGTATGCGCTGAGCCAGTTCAGCAGCGACATCGCGACCCAGGTGCTGACGAGCGAGGAGCGCGTGAACCAGATGGAGCTCGAGATCGACCGCGATCTCTCGGCCATCATCGCGCGCCGCCAGCCGACGGCGCGCGACCTGCGGCTGCTGATCGCCGTCAGCAAGGCGATCGCCAACCTCGAGCGCATCGGCGACGAGGCGGCGCGCATCGCGCGCACGGTGCAGCGGCTGATCAACACCGGCGTCTCGTCGCGTCTGCGCCTGCCGGTGGCCGACCTGAGCTTCGTCGCCGACCTCGCGATCGCGCAGCTGCGCAAGGCGCTCGACGCCTTCGCGCGCCTGGACACGGCGCGCGCGCTCGAGGTGCTCAAGCAGGACGACCAGATCGACCAGGAGTTCGACGGCCTGCTGCGCAAGCTCATCACCTACATGATGGAAGACCCGCGCACGATCTCGTCGGCGATCGACCTCGTGTTCGTCGCCAAGGCGATCGAGCGCGTCGGCGACCACGGCAAGAACCTGGCTGAAGCCATCATCTACGTCGTCAAGGGCATGGACGTGCGCCACTCCTCGGTGGCCGCCGTCGAAGATGCCATCCGCTGAAGGGATCTACGCATGAGTTCGGTGCTGGTGGTTGAAGACGAAACGGCGATCGCCGAGCTGATAGCGATCAATCTGCGTCATGCGGGCTACGACGTCGCGGTCGCCGTCGACGCCGAGGCGGCGCAGCGCGAGGTCGATCGCGTGCTGCCCGACCTGGTGCTGCTCGACTGGATGCTGCCGGGCCAGTCCGGGCTGCAGCTGGCGCGGCGCTGGCGCACCGAGGCGCGCACGCGCGAGCTGCCGCTGATCATGCTCACGGCGCGCGCCGACGAGACCGACAAGATCAACGGACTCGACGCCGGCGCCGACGATTACCTGACGAAGCCGTTCTCGCCGAAGGAACTGCTGGCGCGCATCCGCGCCGTGTTGCGGCGCAAGGCGCCCGAGGCGCTGGACGCGGCGGTCGAGGTCGCCGGTCTGCGCCTGGATCCGGCGACGCGGCGCGTGCACCGCCGCGTCGGCGAGGCGACGCTCGAGGTCAAGGTCGGTCCGACCGAGTTCCGCCTGCTGCATTTCCTCATGACCCACCCCGAGCGCGTGCACAGCCGGGCGCAGCTGCTCGACCGCGTCTGGGGCGACCATGTGTTCATCGAGGAGCGCACCGTCGACGTTCACGTCAAGCGGCTGCGCGAGGCGCTGGCGCCGGCGCAATGCGCCTCGCTGATCGAGACCGTACGCGGCGCCGGCTACCGGCTGGCGCAGCAGATGAGCACGCTCGCCGCCTAGATTCGATACCGCGATGGGTTGGTGGTTTGCTCGTTCGATGGCCGCGCTGATGCTCGTGGTCATCGGCTCGCTCGTCGGGCTGCTGGTCGGCGCCATCGCCGGGCAGGCGGTCACCGGCGTCCTCGCCGGCGGCTTGTTCGTCGTCGCGGGCATCGTGATGCGCGATTCCTGGCGCGGCCAGAACCTGATGGGTTGGCTGCGCGGCCCGCTCGACGAACCGGCGCCGCGCCATGCCGGCTTCTGGGGTGAACTCTCGTACCGCACCGAGAAGGCGCTGCGCACGCGCGAAGCGCAGGCCCGGCAGGAGCGCGATCGCCTGGCGCAGTTCCTCTCGGCGATCGAGGCCTCGCCCAACGGCGTGCTGATGCTCGACGCCGACGACCAGATCGACTGGTGCAATTCGGTCGCCGCCGAGCATTTCGGGCTCGATCCCGAGCGCGACCGGCGCCAGCGCGTCACCAACCTCGTCCGTTCGCCGGCCTTCGTCGCCCATCTGCAGGCCGGCCAGTACGACGATGCGGTGACCTTCGCGGGGCCGCTCGGGCGCACGACGCTGTCGGTGCTCGTGCGACCCTATGGCGAGGGGATGAAGCTGGTGCTGACGCAGGACATCACCGAGCGCGAGCGCACCGAGGCGATGCGGCGCGATTTCGTCGCCAACGTCTCGCACGAGATCCGCACGCCGCTGACCGTGGTCGCGGGCTTCATCGAGACGCTCTCGACGCTGCGCCTGTCCGAGCCCGAGCGCCAGCGCGTGCTCGCGCTGATGGCGCAGCAGACCGACCGCATGCAGGCCCTCGTGGGCGACCTGCTGACCTTGGCCAAGCTCGAGGGCAGCCCGAACCCGGCGGCCGATGGCTGGCTCTCGATGGCCGCGGTGATGAAGCGCGCGAGCAGCGACGCGATCACGCTCTCGGCCGGACGCCACCCGATCGAGGTCAGCGGCGGCGAGGACGCCGAACTCGCCGGCAGCGAGCCCGAGCTGCACAGCGCCATCGCCAACCTGCTGCACAACGCCGTGCGCTACACGCCCGACGGCGGCCGCATCCAGATGCGCTGGCAATGGCGCGCCGACGGCGGCGCCGAACTGGTGGTGATCGACAGCGGCATCGGCATCGCGCGCGAGCATCTGCCGCGGCTCACCGAGCGCTTCTACCGCGTCGACGGCAGCCGCTCGCGCGACACCGGCGGCACCGGCCTGGGCTTGGCGATCGTCAAGCATGTCGCGCACCGCCACGGCGGCGAGATCGTGATCCAGAGCGAACCCGGCAAGGGCTCGACCTTCAAGCTGCAGTTCCCGGCCTGGCGCCTGCGCCGGCGCGAACTCGCCGACAAGCCCGTCGCCGCCTGAGGCCTCAAGATACAAGGCGGCGCGCCGCTAGCGGCGCCGATAGATCAGGAACCAGTCGTCGCGCACCGTCGGGCGCTGAACCGAGGCGATCAGCCTCCAGCCGGCCGGCGCTTCACCCTTGGATCGCGCGGCGGATCGGTGCAGCAGGTAGGGGCAGCCGCCGCTCTCGGCATCTGCCCGCGCGTCGACATGCCAGGCGCCGACATATTCCATCGCCGCGACCTCGGCCGGCGCCAACCCGGGCGCCGCGACGCAGGCGCCGCGCGGCAGCCAGGGCGCCATGCGCGCCATCAGCGGTCGCGGGCTGCGCGCGTAGTCCAGCGCCGACAGCAGCAGCGTCATCGCCAGCAGCCAGCCCAGCGCGACGCCGCCGGCCGGCAGCACGAGGCTCTTCCACAGCGCCTCGCGGTGGCGTCCGGTGCGCCAGCGCAGCAGCCAGAACCAGGCCGCGGTGCCGAGCAGCGCCGGCAGCAGTGCCAGCATCGAGAAGCGCGCCTCGTAACCCGGGATCAGGCGCGGCCCGACGGCCGCCTGCCACGCCGGCCAGCCGGTCTGCAGCGCGAAATAGACCCACCAGACGGCGAGGGCGAAGAGCGTGAAGAAGCACATCGAGAACCAGTCGATCGCCGCCGACGCGCTGCGCTTGAAGGTCGGCAGCGCGAACGCCGCGAGCACCGCCAGCCCCGGCAGCGCGAGCATCAGCGCGCGGTCCGACCCGGCCATCGCGACGCTGGCGAATACGCCGCTGCCGGCCACCACCAGCGGCACCGCGAGGTGGCGGTGCGCGAGCTGGCGGCGCCAGCGCCACAGCGTCCACAGCGCCAGCGGCCAGGCGGGCCAGGTGAACCACAGCCACAGCTCGATGAAGCCGCCGGCGTCGTCGGCGCTCATCGGCAGCGCGCGCCAGCGCCAGGCACCGAGCCATTCGGCGAGCGCTGCGGCGGCGGCCATCGCCAGCGCGATCCAGATCACGCTGGCGCGTGCCGGCGCGTAGCGCGAGCGCGCGCAGACGATCAGCCCGGCAAGCCCGGCGACGATGGCGACGCTGGGCGCGCCGCTGCCGGCGAGCAGCGGCAACGACGCGAACAGGGCCGCACGCGACGCGGCGACGCGGTAGGGCGCCGAAGCAAGGCCGTAGAGGTAGAGGCTGATGGCCGCCAGCTGCGCCAGCTCGGGCGTCGTCTCGTGGCCCAGCCGCAGCAGACCCAGCGTGGCGATCAGCGCCAGCACGGCGCCGTCGGCGATCGCACGGGCGTAATCGACGGGACTCGCCTCGCCGCCGAAGGCGAAGGGCACCGGCTGCGCCGAATCGGTGCGCGCGAGGTGGAAGGTCGTGTACCACACCAGCACCAGCGTCAACGCCAGCAACAGCGCGAACGGGACACGCGCGGCCAGGGCAGGATCGACCCAGCCGGCGCCGGCGCGGATGAAGGCGGCGCCCAGCCAATGCGGCAGCAGTGCCGTGTCGGCCGGCACGCCGCCCAACGTCGGCGTCCACCAGCTCGTGCGGCCCTCGGCCATGGCCGCCATCTGGCCGAAGGCCGCGAGGTCGGCATTGCGCCAGGGGTCGCGCCCGAGCACGCCCGGGACGATGTAGGCCAGGCACAGCAGCAGCAGCGGCAGGCGCGGCAGGCGCCGCGCGCCGCGCTGCGTCACGAGGGCGGGCTTGGGGCTGGGGGCGTTCAATTGGAAAAAACAAAGGCAGCCGAAGCTGCCTTTGCATTGCGGCGCGCGGCCGGGGTCATCGCCGAGGCGGCGCGCGTTCTTACTTCTTGAGGCCGACGCGGGCGAACTTGTTGCGGAACTTCTCGACGCGGCCGCCCAGGTTGTCGATGCTCTTCTGCGTGCCGGTGTAGAAGGGATGCGTCTCGCTCGTGCTTTCGACCTTCATCAGGGGCAGCTCGCGGCCGTCCTCCATCGTGATCGTCTCCTTGGTCTGCAGGCAGGACCGGGTGACGAACTTGAAGCCGTTGGACAGGTCTTGGAAACAGACCTCGCGGTAATTCGGATGGATGCCGTCTTTCATATGATGCCTTCGGTGGTTGGTGGCAGCCACGTCGCGTTGATCGTTCGATCGCGACGCACTTGCCCACGGGCTGGGAAACCGCGGATTATAGATCAGCGCGGGATCAGCCGCCGCGCCTCATCATGTCGAAGAAGTCGAAGTTGTTCTTCGTCGCCTTCATCTTCTCGAGGATGAACTCCATGGCCTCGATCTCGTCCATCGGGTAGAGAAGCTTGCGCAGGATCCAGCTCTTCTGCAGGATCTCGGGCTTGAGCAGCAATTCCTCGCGCCGCGTGCCGCTCTTGTTGATGAGGATCGACGGGTAGACGCGCTTCTCGGCCATGCGGCGGTCGAGGTGGATCTCGCAGTTGCCCGTGCCCTTGAATTCCTCGTAGATCACCTCGTCCATCTTCGAGCCGGTGTCGATCAGCGCCGTGCCGATGATGGTCAGCGTGCCGCCTTCCTCGGTATTGCGCGCGGCGCCGAAGAAGCGCTTGGGGCGCTGCAGTGCGTTGGCGTCGACACCGCCGGTCAGCACCTTGCCGCTGGAGGGCAGGACGTTGTTGTAGGCACGGGCCAGCCGCGTGATGCTGTCGAGCAGGATCACGACGTCCTTCTTGAGCTCGACGAGGCGCTTGGCGCGCTCGATCACCATCTCGGCCACCTGCACGTGGCGCGCCGCCGGCTCGTCGAAGGTCGAGCTGATGACTTCGCCGCGCACCGTGCGCTGCATCTCGGTGACTTCCTCGGGACGCTCGTCGACGAGCAGCACGATGAGGTGGATCTCGGGGTGGTTGGCGACCAGCGCATGCGCGATGTGCTGCATCATCACCGTCTTGCCGGTCTTGGGCTGGGCGACGAGCAGGGCGCGCTGACCTTTGCCGATCGGGGCGATGAGGTCGATGATGCGGCTGGTGATGTTCTCTTCGACCTTGATCTCGCGCTCGAGCCTGAACTGTTCCTTCGGGAACAGCGGCGTCAGGTTCTCGAACATGATCTTGTGCTTGCTCTCCTCGGGGGTCAGGCCGTTGACGCGGTCGACCTTGACGAGGGCGAAATAGCGCTCGCCGTCCTTGGGCACCCGCACTTCGCCTTCGACCATGTCGCCGGTGTGCAGGTTGAAGCGGCGGATCTGGCTGGGGCTGAGGTAGATGTCGTCGGTCGACGCCATGTAGCTGGCCTCGATCGAGCGCAGGAAGCCGAAGCCGTCGGGCAGCACCTCGAGCACGCCGTCGCCGAAGACCTGCTCGCCGGCCTTGGCGCGCTTCTTCATGATCGCGAACATCAGTTCCTGCTTGCGCAGGCGGGCGACGTTCTCTATTTCCAATCCCTCGCCCATCGTGATGAGTTCGGCGATCGGCTGGGCTTTGAGTTCGGACAGATGCATGAGGGCACCCTCGGGAGATGCGCTACGGGTTCACACGCGGTGATGCGTGGGCCGTGCGGGGACAAGCAGGTGATTTGGCGCCGAACCCACGCTCTAGGCCATCTTGGCGCCGGCTGCTGGGCCGGCGGGGCATGCGTGGTGGCGGGTCAGCCGGCGGGCCTGATCGAGGCCTGCCGGTGACGGGGATTATAGATGACCGTCGAGGAAGGCCGTCAATTGCGCCTTCGACAGCGCGCCGACCTTGGTCGCCGCGAGTTCGCCGCCCTTGAACAGCATCAGCGTTGGAATGCCGCGGATGCCGAACTTGGCCGGAATCTGGCTGTTCTCGTCGACGTTCATCTTTGCGATCTGCAGCTTGCCCTCATAGGTCTTCGAGACCTCGTCGAGGATGGGTGCAATCATCTTGCAGGGGCCGCACCATTCGGCCCAATAGTCGACCAGCACCGGTTTATCGGCGGCCAGGACATCGCTGCCGAAGGATGCGTCGGTGACGTGCTTGATCAGTTCGCTGCTCATGGGTGGGGCTCTCCGCTACCGGACGCCAGCTCGACGGCCCCGGGCGCGGCCATTCTGACATACCGGGGCGGGCATCGCCGGACCCTGAATTGTCGGCGCTTTCGGGGCCTGTTCGAAATACCGGCACCGTCCGGGGCCGGGTCCAATCGGGGATCATGCCTGCCTCCCGTCCATCCGACTCCGCCGCGCCGCGCGCCGCCGCCGTGCGCTGGTTCGGCCGCATGCAACTGCTGCGTCTGCTCGGCAAGAGCGAACGCACGATGGCCTGGCTCGTCGAGGACTCGCGCGACGGCGCCGAGCGCATGTTGGTGCTGCCGCGCGTGCAGCCCGGCGACGCCGCGGCGCTCGAACATTGGATGCAGGTCGCGCGTCGTGGCGCGCGGCTGAACCACCCGCAGATCGCCAGCGCGCTCGAGGTCGGGGCCCAGGACGGCTGGCCCTACGTCACCTACGAGGCGGCGGCCACCGTGGCCGATCGACTGCCCCAGCGCGGCCTGGCCGGACCCGAGGCGGCGCAATGGACCGCGCAGTTGCTGCAGGGCCTGGCGTTCGCGCACGAGGCGGGCGTCGCGCACCACGACATCCAGCCCTATCTGCTGCTGGTGGGCGAGGGCGGCACCGTGCAACTGGCCGGCCTGGGCGTGGCCGCCGAACCGGCGACGTCCACGGCCGACCCGCTGTCGACGATCGACGGCCGCATCCGCGAACTCCACCGCAGCGCGGCCGAGCGCGACGTGCTCGCCGCCGGCATCCTGCTGCACCGCTTGCTGACCGGCGAGAACCCGCTCGAAGAGCCCGACATCGGTCGCGTCATTGCGCTGATGCCGCCGCAGGGGCGCGAGTTCGTGCGCCTGAGCTGGAACGGCACGCACCCGATCGCCGAGCCGCTGCGCGCGATCGCCAACCGCGCCACCGACCGCCAGGAGCGCCAGCGCTACCGCAGCGCACGCACGCTGCTGCGCGCGCTCGAGGGCTGGCTGCGTATCGAAAGCGAAGCCGGCGGCGGCGTGCTCGCGCTGCTCGGCGACCGCCTGCGCAGCGCCGGCGTGCTGCCCGCCTCGCCCGGCGCGGCGGCCCGCGCGGCCCGCCTGGCGATGATGACGCGAGAGCGCACCAACGAACTGGCCGAGGTCGTGCTCGAGGATCTGGCGCTGTCGTTCGAGCTGCTGCGCCTGGTGAACACGGCGCAGGTGCGCGGGGCCCAGGTTTCGGGCACCGGTCCGGTGCTGACGGTGCGGCGCGCGATCGCGATGCTGGGCCTGGACGGCGTGCGCCGCGCGGCGCTGTCGCTGCGTCCCTGGCCGGGCCCGCTGACCGAGTCCGGCGCCGCCGAGCTCGAACGCCTGATCGAGCGCTGCAAGCGCGCCGCCCGCGTGGCCATGGCGCTGCGCCCGGCCGGCTACGACAGCGAGGTCGTCTACCTGCTCGCGCTGCTGCAGAACCTCGGCCGCCTCGTCGTCCAGTACCACTACGCCGACGAGGCGCAGCAGATCCGGCGCCTGATGCAAGCGGCCCCGAATCCGCGCGAGGGCGAGCCCGAGGAGCCCGGCATGAGCGAGGAGAGCGCCGCCTACGCGGTGCTGGGCGCGGATATCGAGTCGATCGGCATCGCCGTCGCCCGCTACTGGGGACTGGACGACAGCGTGCTGGCGATGATCCGGCGCCATGCGCCGACGGCCGCCGTGCGCGCGGCCGACAGCGACGACGATCTGCTGCAGTTCGCCGCGAGCTGCGGCAACGAGGCCATCGATGCGCTCGCGCAGCCGGCTGCGCGCGCCAGCGCGGCGCTGCACCGCGTCGTGCAGCGCTACGGGAGGCTGCTCGGCTTCGGCATGCGCGAACTGCAGGCCGTGCTGCAGGGCCAGTCGATCGCCCCGATCGCGTACACGGCGCCCGCGCCGCTCGACGGAGCCGCTGCATGAAGCCTGGAGCGGGCGTGCCGTGAGCGCCGTGCCGCGGGCCCAGGAACGGCTGGCGCGCTTTCGCCTGCTGCGCGAGCTCGGGCGCGGTGCCCAGGCCCAGGTGTGGCTGGCGCATGACCCGCGGCTTGAGCGCGAGGTCGCGCTCAAGCTGCTGAATCCGAGCGCCGACGCGCAATCGGTCAGCGACTGGCTGCAGGAGGCGCGCGCCGTGAGCCGGCTCACGCATCCGCATATCGTGCCGATCTTCGAGGCCGACGAGCACGAAGGCCAGCCCTATCTCGCCTTCGAATACGTGCCGGGGCCGACGCTGGCGCAGGCGCGACGCGGCCAGGGACCGATGCCGGCGCGCGCGGCGGTGGCGATGCTGCTGGGCATCCTCGATGCGCTGGCAGCGGCGCATGAGCAGGGCGTGGTCCATCGCGACCTCAAGCCCTCGAACATCCTGCTCGGCAGCGACGGCCGGGCGCGGGTGATGGATTTCGGCATCGCGGCGCGGCTGTCGGTGGGCGCCGAGGTCGCCGAGGGCCGCATCGTCGGCACGCCGGGCTACATGTCGCCCGAGGCCGCGCGCGGCGCGGCGCCGCTGCCGGCGATGGACGTCTTCGCCGCCGGCGCGCTGCTCGGCGAACTGCTTGCCGGGCGCGCGCTGCTGCAGGAGACCGACCCCTGGCGCGCCGTCTACCGCGTCCAGCACGAGGATCTGCTGCTGCCGCCGCACCCGGCGGTCGACGAGACGCTGCGCGGCATCGTGCAGCGCGCGCTGGCGCGTGACGTCGAAGCCCGCTACGACAGTGCGCGATCGCTGCACGCCGCGCTCGCCGCCTGGCTCGAGGGCGGCGCGCCGGTCGCCGTCGAGCAGCCGCGCGATGCCCGACATTCGACGCTCGAGTTCCTGCTGCGGCGCATGAAGCACAAGACCGACTTCCCGGCGCTGTCGGCCTCGGTCGTGCGCATCCAGCGCGTCGCGGCCTCGGAGAAGGAGACGCTGGCCAGCCTGTCCGAGGAGATCCTCAAGGACGTCGCGCTGACGAACAAGCTGTTGCGCATGGTCAATTCGGCGCACTTCGCGGCGGTCGTCAAGGGCGGCGTGACGACGATCTCGCGCGCCGTGGCGCTGGTCGGCTTCGCCGGCATCCGCAACATGGCGCTGTCGCTCGTGCTGCTCGAGCACATGGCCGACAAGACCCATGCGTCGCAACTGCGCGGCGAATTCCTGCGCGCGCTGATGGCGGGTACGCTGGCGAACGAATTCGCTACCCTGCAGCGCGAGGGCGAGGAGGCCTTCCTCGGCGCCATGTTCCAGAACCTGGGCCGCCTGCTGGCCGAGTACTACTTCCCCGACGAGGCGCTGCAGGTGCGCCAGCTGCTCGGCGCCAAGGAGGTCACGCACGAGCAGCGCGAAGCCGCCGCGGCGCGCGTCCTCGGCATCGGCTACGACGAGCTCGGCGCGGGCGTCGCCAAGGCCTGGGGATTGCCCGCCAACCTGCAGCGGGCGCTGCAGCCGCCCGGCGGTGCGCCGCCGCGCCGCCCGCCGCATCGCGACGGCGACGCCGGCGTCGAGCGGTTGCGCTGGCTCGGCCGCGGCGCCAATGCCATCGCCGATGCGCTGCTCACCGCCGACGGCGATGCGCAGGCCCGCGCGCTGGCCGAGGCCGCGGTGCAGTACGCCGGCGTGCTCGGGCTCGAGCCCCAGGACATCGTCGCCGCGACGCAGTCGGCGCGCACGCGGCTGACCCATCTGGCGCGGGCGATGGGCCTCGCGCTGACGGCGGGCGGCAATGCCGCGCGGCTGCTCGATGCGCCCTCGCTGCAGGCCGCCGACGCCGAGGCGGCAACCGCCGACATCGACGCCGCACCGGCCGCGCGCGAGCAACTGGCACAGGCCCATGGCCGGGCAGCGCAGGCGATCGCCGCCAAGAGCCTGAAGCTGCCCGAGTTGCTGCACCTCGTGCTCGACGCGATGCACCGGGCGCTGAACTTCCGCCACATCGTGTTCTGCCTGCGCGAACCGGGGACGACGCGACTCGTCGGCCGCGTCGGCCTGGGTGCTGGCGCCGCCGAGGTCAGCGCCGTGTTCCGCATCGACACCGCCGCGCCGGCGGCCGAAGACCTCTTCGCGGCGCTGTGCGCGCGCGGCGCCGACCTGCTCGTCACCGATGCCGCGAGCGTCGCGCGGCGCCTGCCGGCCTGGTACCGCCAGCGCGTCGACGCGCCGACCTTCCTGCTGCTGCCGGTGATGCACCGCGGCTGCTGCATCGGCCTCATCTACGCCGACAAGGCGAAGGCCGGAACCATCGTGCTGATGGAGAAGGAGCTGGAGCTGCTGCAGCGCCTGCGCGATCAACTGGCCGCCGCGTTCGGGGGCTAGATCGAGGTCAGCGGTCGTCGATTGGGCGTGATCGACGGGTGACGAGCCTGACCCCGGCACTGGTTGCAACGCTTAGGGCTGCTTGGTTCCCCACCTGACCCGGTTGGGCGCGCTTCCATGCGGGGAGGCCCGTCGGGGTCGATTGTAGGCGAGCGGACCGCCGCGCTCAGCGCAGCGCCAGCGATGCGCCGCCGTACTCGACGCCCAGCGGCTCGATCACGAGGCGCTTGTCGCCCGCTTCGACGGCGCCGGCGACCCAGGCCTCGACGCCGCATTCGCGCGCCACCGCGACGGTGCGCTCGGCATCGGCGGCGGCGACGAAGAGCGCGAAACCGGCGCCCATGTTCAGCGTGCCGTAGGCCTCGGCCGCGTCGTGTCCGGCCTGCTCGGCGATGAAGCGCAGCACCGGCGGCACCGGTGGCACCGTGTGGATGCGGTAGGCCAGCGGCTTCGGGTGCCGCAACAGCTTGCGCCAGCCATGGCCGGTGATGTTGGCGGCGTAATGGACGCGGATGTCGCGTGCCCACAGCGCTTCGGTGACGGGCGAATACAGCGTCGTCGGCGCCAGCAGCGCCTGGCCGTAGCCCAGGCCCGGCGCGATCTCGGTCAGATAACCCTGCGGCAGCCGCTCGGCGAGCTTGCGCGCCAGCGACAGGCCGTTGGCGTGGATGCCGCTGGAGGCCAGCAGCACGATCGCGTCGCCGGGCTCGAGGCGCTCGCCCAGGCTCAATCGCTCCTTCGGGTTGACGAGCCCGGTGCACGAGGCGGCGAGGTCGATGCGGCCGGCTTCGACGATGCCGGCCAGCGCCGGCGTCTCGCCGCCGCCCCAGGCGACGCGGCAATGGTCGCAGGCCGCCTTCCAGCCCGCCACCAGCGCCTGCGCGCGCTCAGTATCGGCGAACCACTCGCTGCCGCCGGCGGCCCAGTAGGCCTGGACGACGAGCGGCGTCGCGCCCACCGTGATGAGATCGTTGACCGCCATCGCGATCGTGTCCTGAGCGATGCCGGCGTAGTCGCTGCGGCCGGTCAGGCGCTGCATCTCGTCGGCGACGAGCGCCTTGCTGCCCAGGCATTCGACGATGCTGGCGACGTAGAAGGGGCCGACATCGACGACATAGGCCGATTCGCCGCGCGACGCCGCGACCTCGGCAAAGCCGCGCGCCGCGAGATGCTCGCCGGTGGCCGCCGCCGCGCGCTGCGCCGCGACCTTGAGCGGGTCGATGAGGTCGTACTGGACGCCCGCCTGCTCGTAGCTCAGCGGGGTGATGGGGGACTGGGTCATGGGTGGCGATTATCCCAGGCCGGCGGGTGGCGCCTCGTAGAATGGACCGATGGCTTATGTCGTCCTCGCCCGCAAGTACCGCCCGCGCAACTTCGCGCAGATGGTCGGGCAGGAGCATGTCGTGCAGGCGCTCACGCATGCGCTGCAGCAGCAGCGGCTGCACCATGCCTACCTGTTCACCGGAACGCGCGGCATCGGCAAGACGACGGTCAGCCGCATCCTCGCCAAGAGCCTGAACTGCACCGGACCCGACGGTCAGGGCGGCATCACGGCCGAACCCTGCGGCGTCTGCGCCGCCTGCACCGAGATCGACGCCGACCGCTACATCGACTACATCGAGCTCGACGCGGCGAGCAACCGCAGCATCGAGGAGATCCGCGACCTCATCGAGCGCGCCGCCTACAAGCCGGGTGTCGGCCGCTACAAGGTCTTCATGATCGACGAGGCGCACCAGCTCACGAAAGACGCCTTCAACGCGCTGCTCAAGACGCTCGAAGAGCCGCCCGAGTACCTCAAGTTCGTGCTCGCGACGACCGACCCCGAGAAGATGCTGCCGACGGTGCTCAGCCGCTGCCTGCAGTTCAACCTGCGGCCGATGGCGCCGCAGACCGTGCGCGAGCACCTGCAGCGCGTGCTCGCCGCCGAAGGCATCGCGGCCGAGGACGCGGCGCTGCGGCTGCTGGCGCGCGCGGCGCGCGGCTCGATGCGCGACGGCCTGTCGCTGACCGACCAGGCGATCGCCTACGGCGGCGGCCGCATCGAGGCCGCCGGCGTGCGCGCGATGCTCGGCAGCGTCGACCGCCACCGCGCCCGCGCGCTCGTCGAGGCGCTGGCGCGGCGCGACGGTGCGGCGCTGCTGGCCGAGGTCGAGGCGCTGCGCGGCGGCGGGCAGTCGGCCGCCGGCACGCTCGAGGAGATTGCCGCGCTGCTGCAGCAGATGGCGGTCGAGCAGGCGGTGCCGGGCGCGCTCGACGCCCAGGACCCCGAGAACGAGGACGCGCTCGCCGCGGCGCCGCTGCTCGCGCCCGACGAGACGCAGCTGCTCTACAGCATGGCCCTGCACGGGCGCGAGGAGCTGAGCCTGGCCAGCGATGAATACGGCGCGCTCACGATGGTGCTGCTGCGCTTCCTCGCGTTCCCGGCGGCGCCCACTGCCGCGCGTGCGGCGCCGCCGCCGCGCGCCGCACCGTTGCGCGCGCCGGCGCCGCCAGCGATCAAGATCGCGGCGCCGGTGCCGCTGCCGCTGCCGGTCCCGCCCAAGGATGCAGCGATCGCCAGCCGAGCCGAGGAAGCGACGCCGGCGCCGTTCGTTTCAACGGCAGCGACGGCCTCACCGGCCTCAGCGCCTCCCGCGCCTCCCGCGCCGGTCGCAGCGGCCGTCGCGACGCCTGCGGTGCCGACCCCGACGACCGCGCTCGGCGACCGCTGGTACGACCTCGTCAAGCCGCTGTGCGACCAGGGCCTGCTCACCGCACTCGTGCGCGAGCTCGCGACCCAATCAGCGCTGCGCGCGGTCGACGAGCGCGCCGACCCGCCGCGCTGGACGCTCGTCGTCGAGCGCGAGATGCTCAACACGCCGGCGCTGCGCGAGCGCCTGGCCGCGGCGCTCGCGACCGCGCTCGGCCATCCGATCGTGCTCGAAGTCGAGTCCGGCCCCGCCACCGACACCCCGAACCAGCGCGACGCCGCCGAGCGCCAGCGCCGCCAGGCCGCGGCCGAGGCGGCGATCCGTGACGACCCCTTGGTGCGCGACCTGCTCTCGCAGTTCAAGACCGCGCGCATCGTGCCGGGGTCGATCAAACCCGTTCAACCTTGAGGACACAGCCATGATGAAGGGCCAACTTGCCGGCTTGATGAAGCAGGCGCAGGCGATGCAGGACAACATGAAGAAGGCGCAGGACGAACTGGCCAAGATCGAGGTCGAGGGCCAGTCCGGCGCCGGCCTCGTCAAGGTCACGATGACCTGCAAGCACGATGTCCGGCGCATCACGATCGACCCCAGCCTGCTCGCCGACGACAAGGACATGCTCGAGGACCTCGTCGCCGCCGCGTTCAACGACGCCGTGCGCCGCGCCGAGGAACTCAGCACCGAGAAGATGAGCCGGCTGACCGCGGGCATGCCGCTGCCGCCGGGCATGAAGTTCCCGTTCTGATCGCCTCGTCGATCGCCTGATGGCCGAGCCGCTGCTCGACGGCCTGATCGACGCGCTGCGCCGCCTGCCCGGGGTCGGCGTGAAGTCGGCGCAGCGCATGGCCTTCCACCTGCTGCAGCACGACCGCGACGGCGCGCGCCGGCTCGCCACGGCGCTCACCGACGCCGTGCAGCGCATCCGCCATTGCGAGCGCTGCCACACCTACACCGAGGCGGCGGTGTGCCCGACCTGCCTCGACCCCGAGCGCGACGCCAGCCTGCTGTGCGTCGTCGAGTCGCCGGCCGACCAGGCCGCGCTCGAGCGCAGCGGCAGCTACCGGGGCCTGTATTTCGTGCTGATGGGCCGGCTCTCGCCGCTGGACGGTGTCGGCGCCGCCGAGATCGGTGCCGCGGCGCTGCTCGAACGCGCCAGCGACGGCGTCGTGCAGGAGGTGATCCTGGCCACCGGCTTCACCGCCGAGGGCGAGGTCACGGCGCATGCGCTGTCGCAGGCGCTTCGTGCGCGCGGCATCAAGGCGACGCGGCTGGCGCGCGGCGTTCCGGCCGGTGGCGAGCTCGAATACGTCGACCTCGGCACCATCGCCCATGCGATGGGCGATCGGCGCTGAGGCGGCTTTCGCAGCTCAGCGCTATTCGGCGGCGACCGCGGCGCGGTAGGCATGCCACGAGGCATGCCCGATCACCGGTCCGACGACGATCAGCCCGGCGAACCAGGGCAGCAGCGCCAGCCCCACCGTGACGGCGATCAGCAACGCCCACCAGGCCATCACGCCGGTCTGCTGCAGCACCAGCCGCATGCTCGTCAGGCCCGCGGTGATCGAATCGGTCTGGCGGTCGAGGATCATCGGGATCGAGACGACGCTGACGGCGTAGATCAGGCTCGCGAAGATGAAGCCGACGACGGCCCAGGAGACGATGAAGGTGATGTTCTCGGGCGCCAGAAGAGCCAGCAGCGAGCCCTTGAAATCGGGCATGCCGTCGAAGCTCACCGCGAACACCACCAGCGTCGTGCGCGCCCACAGCATCTCGAGCACGAGCAGCACGACGCCGAAGATGCCGAGCTGGCCGGTGCGCGTGTCCCAGGCCATCAGCGAGTCGCCGAAGTCGGGTTTCACGCCGGCCTCGAGGCGCTGGCTGACGCGGTAGATGCCCAGGCACATGAAGGGCCCGACGAGCAGGAAGCCGCCCGACAGCCCCAGCGTGTACGGCGGCGCATGCTCGAACACGACCATCAGCGCCCAGCCCATGGCCATGAACGTGAAGCCGTAGAACAGGCCGATGCCGGGGGCGCGTCGGAAATCGCGCCAGCCCAGGGCGAGCCAGCGCAGCGGGTCGGCGTAGCTCAACGGCCGCAGCGCGATGGGCGGCGGCGCCGGCGGTTCGACGGCGGGGGCGGGGCTGGGGGCCGCTTCGACTTTCTCGTTCATCGCCGCAGCTTAAGCGGCGTACCGCACCGATATCACCCGGATAAGCCCGGGGTGACGGCCGGTTCGAGCCGTCGGGCGATCGAATCAGGCCGCCCGTCGCACCCGCAGCAGTTCGTCGAGGACGAGGCAGATCGCGCCCAGCGTGATGGCGCTGTCGGCGAGGTTGAAGGCCGGGAAATAACCGCCCGGGAACAGCGGTGCGAGCCAGCCGAAGCGGAACTGCAGGAAGTCGACGACGTAGCCATGGATGAGCCGGTCGACGACGTTGCCGAGCGCGCCGCCCATCACCATGCTCACGGCGAAGCAGAACAGCCGCTGCGTCGGGTGCTTGCGCAGCATCCAGACGATGAAGGCCGAGACCGCGATCCCGAGGCCGGTGAAGACCCAGCGCTGCCAGCCTGCGGCGTCGTTGAGGAAGGAGAACGCCGCGCCCTTGTTGTGGGCGCGCACGATGGCGAAGAAGCTCGTGACCGGATCGAGGTCGCCGAGATGGAAGGTGCGCACGATGACCGCCTTGGCGAGCTGGTCCAGCAGCACGACGAGCGCCGCCAGGCCGAGCCAGAAGGTCAAGCCGGTGCCGCCGCCGGCGGCCGTGCGTTTGGCGCGCGCCATCGTCAGGCGACGCGGCGCGTTTCGCCGCCACCATAGAGGTTGCTCGTGCAGCGGCCGCACAGCGTCGGGTGCTGCGCGTCGCTGCCGACATCGTCGCGGTAATGCCAGCAGCGCTCGCATTTCGTCGCCGCGCTGGGCCGCACGGCGATCGCCAGTTCGGCGCCCGGCGCGACCGTCGCCGCCGAGGTGATGAGGACGAACTTCAGGTCGTCGCCGAGCGAGCGCAGCAGTTCGAGATCGGCCGGCGCCAGCGTCAGCGCGACCTCGGCCTGCAGCGACGAACCGACCTGGCCGGCCGCGCGCAGCGCCTCGATCTCGCGGTTCACGGCGTCGCGCAGTTCGCGCACGCGCTGCCATTTCGCGAGCAGCGCGGTGTCGGGCGCGTCGAAGGTCCAGTAGGTCGCGGTGAAGATCGAAGGCCCGCCGTCGACCACCTTCCAGGCCTCCTCGGCGGTGAAGCTGAGGAAGGGCGCCATCCAGCGCAGCATCGCCTGGGTGATCTGCCACAGCGCCGTCTGCGCGCTGCGCCGCGCGGGCGAGCCCGGTGCCGTCGTGTACAGGCGGTCCTTGAGCACGTCGAGGTAGAACGCGCCGAGGTCCTCGGCGCAGTACACCTGGACCTTGGCGACCACGGGGTGGAACTCGTAGACCTCGTAATGCGCCAGGATCTCGGCCTGCAGCGCGGCCGCGCGGGCGACGGCGTAGCGGTCGATCTCGAGCATCTGCGGCGCCGCCACGGCATCCTTCTTCGGGTCGAAGTCGGCCGTGTTGGCGAGCAGGAAGCGCAGCGTGTTGCGGATGCGGCGGTAGCTGTCGACGACGCGGGCGAGGATCTTGTCGTCGATGCTGAGGTCGCCCGAATAGTCGGTCGCGGCGCACCACAGGCGGATGATCTCGGCGCCGAGCTTGCTCGTCACCGTGCGCATCTCGACGAAATTGCCCAGGCTCTTGCTCATCTTGCGGCCCTGGCCGTCGACGGTGAAGCCGTGGGTGAGCAGGCCGCGATAAGGCGCGCGGCCCTCGAGCGCGCAGCCGATCAGCAGCGACGAATGGAACCAGCCGCGATGCTGGTCGTGACCCTCGAGGTAGAGGTCGGCCTCCGGACCCGTCTCGTGATGGCTGGGGTCGGCGGCACTGCCGCGATGCGAGCCGCGCAGCACATGGCTGAAGGTCGAACCCGAGTCGAACCAGACATCGAGGATGTCGTTGCTCTTGGCGTAATGCTCTGCATCGTCGCCCAGCCACTCGGCCGGATCGAGCCGGCTCCAGGCCTCGATGCCGCCCGCCTCGACGAGCGCCGCTGCGCGGTCGATCAGCGCCAGCGTGTCGGGGTGCAGCTCGCCGCTGACCTTGTGCAGGAACAGCGGCAGCGGCACGCCCCAGCTGCGCTGGCGGCTGATGCACCAGTCGGGCCGCCCGGCGATCATGTCGCGCAGCCGGGCGCGGCCGTTCTCGGGGTAGAAGGCGGTGGCGTCGATCGCGTCCAGCGCCATGCGGCGCAGCGTCTGCGGCGCCTTGTCGACGGTGAATACGCCGTCGCCCTCGTCCATGCGCACGAACCACTGCGCCGCGGCGCGGTAGATCACCGGCGTCTTGTGGCGCCAGCAATGCGGGTAGCTGTGGACCATCTCGCCGCTGGCGAGCAGGCGGTGGGCATCGCGCAGCGCCTGCACGATGATCGGACCGGCCTTCCAGATGTTGAGCCCACCGAATAGCGGCAGTGCCGCCTCGTAGCGCCCGTCGCCCTGCACCGGGTTGAGGATGCGGTCGGTGGACAGGCCATGCGCGATGCAGGAGTTGAAGTCCTCGACGCCGTAGGCAGGGGCCGAATGGACGATGCCGGTGCCGTCCTCGGCGGTCGCGTAATCGGCGAGGTAGACCGGCGAGACGCGGTCGTAGCCGGCGTCGACATCGGCCAGCGGGTGGCGGAAGCCGAGCCCGCCCAGGCGTTCGCCGCGCGTCGTCGCGACGACATGGCCGTCGAGCCCCCAGCGCTTCAGGCAGGCGTCGACGAGCGCCGCGGCGACGATATACAGGCCCCGCTCGGTGTCGACGAGCGCGTATTCGAGCGCCGGGTTCAGGTTCAGCGCCTGGTTCGCGGGCAGCGTCCACGGCGTCGTCGTCCAGATCACCGCGTAGGCCTGCTTGGCCAGCACCGGCAGGTCGAAGGCGGCGGCCAGGCGCGCCGGGTCGGCGGCGGCGAACGCGACGTCGACGGTCTGGCTCTTCTTGTCGGCGTATTCGATCTCGAACTCGGCCAGCGAAGAGCCGCAGTCGAAGCACCAGTACACCGGCTTCTGGCCGCGGTAGACGAAGCCGCGTTCGATCAGGCGCTTGAGCACGCGGATCTCGCCGGCCTCGTTGGCCGGGTCCATCGTGCGGTAGATGTGGCCCCAGTCGCCGAGCACGCCCAGGCGCTGGAAATCGGCCATCTGCTGCGCGATCTGCTCGCCCGCGTAGGTGCGCGACAGCGCCTGCACCTGGGCCCGCGGCAGGCCGCGGCCGTGGGTCTTCTCGATCTGGTTCTCGATCGGCAGGCCGTGGCAGTCCCAGCCCGGGATGTAATGCGCGTCGAAGCCGGCAAGCTGCCGGCTCTTGACGACCATGTCCTTGAGGATCTTGTTGACGGCATGGCCGATGTGCAGCGTGCCGTTGGCGTAGGGCGGTCCGTCGTGGAGCACGAACAGCGGCGCGCCGCGGCGCGCCTCGCGCAGGCGCTGGTAGGTGCCCTCGTCCTGCCATTGCCGGAGCCAGTCCGGCTCGCGCTTGGGCAGGTCGCCGCGCATCGGGAACGGCGTGTCGGGCAGGTTCAGGGTGCTGCGGTAGTCGGGCTTGGAGCTCATCGCTGGCTGGGGCCGGTGGCCCGGGTACGGAGGCGTTGGGTGAAGCTGCGCGCGGGGCGTGCAGATTTCGCGATCTCGGCGCCGGCAGGGCGCCAGGGCAGGAGACGGGCCGCAAAGCCAGCCCGAATCATTGCCGCGTCAGGAGGCCGCCGCCTGGATAATTCGGTCGCGCGTGGCCTGCCTGTGCGTGGCCGGGTGCCAACGCAGGAGGGCGGAAGACTGTTGAGGCGGATGCCAGGACGGTTGCACGCGGGAGATTTTAGCGATGCCGCCGCCGATGTCCCGATACGCACTGCTTGCCGCCCTGGCCGGCTCGCTGCCGGCGCTGGTCCTGCCGGTGCCGGCGCGGGCCAGCGATGCGGCCGCCGCCTCGGCCACCGCCACGGCCCCGGAAGCGCCGCCGGTCGACGAGTGGCGTGCCGCGATCGGCGTGCTGGGGGGCTTTCGCACCGAGTACCCGGGTTCGGCGAAGACGGCGTTCAAGCTCTCGCCGGGCTACTACTTCCACTGGCGACGGCTGACGATCACCAATGCCGGCGGCTTCGCGCCGCGGCGCCGCGAGGAGGTCGCGCGCGGACTCGGCGTCGACATGCTGCAAAGCGAGCATCTGCGCGTCGGCCTGTCGCTGCGCTACGACGGCGGACGCACGGCGGCGAGCAACGCCGCCTTCGCCGGCCTCGGTGACATCCGCGCGACCCTGCGCGCCCGCCTCAACGCGACCTGGGACGTGGTCGGGCCCTGGCGCCTCGGCGCGTCCTGGAATTTCGACGCGCTCGGCCGCGGCGACGGCGGCACGGGCGACATCAGCCTGAGCTGGGAACGCCGCTACGGCCCCGACACGCGGATCCAGGCCGGCGCGACGCTGGGCCTGGGCGACGGCAGCTACATGCGCAAGTACTACGGCATCACGCCGGCGCAGTCGTCGACCAGCGTCTACCCGGCCTATGCGGCGGCGGCCGGCCTGCGCGACGCCGGCATCGGCGTCTCGCTGCAGCATGACATCTCGCGTGCCTGGGTCGTGCTGGCCAGCGCGCACGTGAGCCGGATGCTCGGTTCGGCGGCCGGCAGTCCGCTGACGCAGCGGCGCGACGGCTGGGGCGCGGGCGGCGGCCTGGCCTGGCGGTTCTAGTTCCGGGGCGCGGCGCGCGGACGATTCAGGCGCTGGTCGCCAGCCATTGCCGCGCGTCGGCGACGTCCTGCGCGATGCCCGCCTGCAGCGCTTCGATCGAGTCGTACTTGCGCTCGTCGTGCAGCTTGTGCAGCAGCTCGACGCGGATGCAGCGCCCATAGCCGCCGTCGATGCCGAGCTCGGCGGGCCATTCGAGGCAATGCACCTCGAGCTGGACACGGCCGGCGGCCTCGATCGTCGGGCGCACGCCCAGGCTGGCGACGCCGGGCAGGGCGCGGCCGGCCAGGCCATGGACGGCAACGACGAAGATGCCCGAGGCGGCGGGTCGCGGGTGGCCGAAGCACAGGTTCAAGGTGCGGAACCCGAGCCCGCGGCCGAGCTTGGCGCCATGCACGACATGGCCGCTGATGCTGTAGTGGCGTCCGAGCAGCGCCTCGGCCCGCTTCATGTCGCCGGCGGCCAGCGCCTCGCGCACGGCGGAGCTCGAGACGCGCAGCCCGTGGACCTCGTAGCTGAGCATGCGCGCGACGTCGAAGCCGGCGCCGGGGCCTGCGGCGTCGAGCATCGCGTAATTGCCGCCGCGCCGGGCGCCGAAGGTGAAATCGTCGCCGACGAGCACGTAGTGCGCGCCGAGTCCGCGCTGCAGCACGTCGCCGATGAAGGCCTCGGGAGCCATGCCGGCGAAGGCGTCGTCGAAGCGCGCGACGACGAGATGGTCGATGCCGCAGCGCTCGAGCTCGGCGACCTTGTCGCGCAGCGTCGTGATGCGCGTCGGCGCGGCCTCGGCGCGACCGGCGCGGCGCGCGAAATGGTCGCGCGGATGCGGCTCGAAGGTCAGCACGCAGGAGGGCAGGCCGCGGTGCCGCGCCTCGTTGATGAGCAGCGCCAGCATCGCCTGGTGGCCGCGGTGCACGCCGTCGAAATTGCCGATCGTCAGCGCGCAGCCGCCCGGGGGCAGGGGGTGCTGGTGGTAGCCGCGGTGGATGCGCATTCAGTACCGCCCGGCCGTTCCGAAGGTACTGAGCGCCCCCGTGGGGGGCCGCGAGCGAAGCGAGCTTGGGGGCTTCATATCGGCGATTATCCCGGCGCCGCAGCGCCGTCGGCCGCGCCTGGCAATCCGAGCAGCCGGCGGTACAGCGCCAGGTAGTCGCCGGCTGCGCGGTCCCAGTCGAACTGCGCCGCATGCGCGCGTACGGCTTCGGCGCGGCCGGGTTCGGCAGCGCGGCGCAATCCGCGTTCGACGACGGCGCGCATCGCCGCACCGTCGAAGTCGTCGAAATAGTCGGCTGCGTCGCCGCCGATCTCGGGCAGGCAACTGCGCCGGGCGAGGAACACCGGCTTGCCGAAGTGCATGGCCTCGATCGGCGGCAGGCCGAAGCCCTCGGCCAGCGACGGGAACAGGAAGCCGGCGCAATGCGCGTAGGCCCAGGCCTTCTGGTCGTCGTCGATGCCGAGGTGGAACTGCACGTTGGGCAGGTCGACCGCATCGCGCAGACGCCGCGTGTCGTCGCCCGGCGGTCCGCAGAGCACGAAGGTCATCTCGGGCCAGGCGCGCGCCAGGCCGATCAGCGCCTGCGGGTTCTTCGACGGCGACATCCGGCTCAGGTGGTAGAGGAAGGGCCGCGCGTCGCCGTCGGCCCAGCCCGGCAGCGGCCGCCGCGGCGCGGCGACGAAGTTACGCGCGCCGTTGTGGATGACGGTGATCGGGCCGCTCCAGCCCAGTTGCCGGCGCACGTCGTCGGCCGTCCAGCGACTGATGGCGACCAGCTCGTCGGTGCGCGCGAGCAGGCGGCGCATGCGGCGCTGCTGGCGCCAGACCGTCCAGGCCCCTCCCGCATGGGCGTAGTTGAGGTCGTGGATCGTCACCAGCCGCAGCCCGCAATCGCGCGGCGGCAGGTTCTTGTTGTGCTGATGCAGCGAATGCCACAGCGCGTAGGGCACCGGTCGCACATGGCGCAGCCGCTGCCAGCGCTCGACGGTGAGGTAGCCGACGGCGTCGCCGAAGAGGCCGACGAAGCGCTCGCGCAGATGGAAATCGAAGCGCACGCCGTATTCCTCGCGCCAGCGCGGCGCCTGCGCGGCGATGCGGCTGCCGAGCTGCAGCGCGTATTCGCCCAGCCCGTCGTGCAACGCGCCGATGTTGCCCAGGCTGATGCCGATGTGCAGCGGGGCTTTCTTTTGCGCGGGAGACATCCGGGGCGAGTCTACCGGTGCCGGGGCACAATCCTGCGCTGCCCCCCAGACCCAGAAGATGCGACTTCAACTGCCGCGGATCACGCTCGTCGCGATCGACACGCGCGCCCCGGCGCTGGCCGCGCAATCGCTGCAGCGGTCGATGGCGCAGGCCGATTTCGGCCGCGTCCTGCTCTTCGCGGACGCTGCGGCGCCGCGCCGCGACGGCATCGAGACGGTGGCGATCGCGCCGTTGCGCTCGGGTGCCGAGTATTCGCGCTTCGTGCTGCGCGAACTGCCCGACCATGTGCAGACCTCGCATGTGCTGGTCACGCAATGGGACGGTTTCGTCGTCGATGCCTCGGCCTGGCGCGACGAATTCCTGGACTGGGACTACATCGGCGCCGTCTGGCCCGAACAGCCGGCGGCGATCAGCGTCGGCAACGGCGGGTTCTCGCTGCGCTCGCAGCGGCTGCTGGCGGCGGGGCGCGACCCGCGCCTGGTCGAACTGCATCCCGAGGACCAGGTGCTGTGCCGCGAGCGCCGCGAGTTCCTCGAACGCGAGCATGGCCTGCGCTGGGCTCCGCCGGCGCTGGCCCGCCGCTTCGCGTTCGAGAACGAGTCGCCACGCGAGCCCACGTTCGGCTTCCACGGCCCCTACAACCTGCCGCGCTTCGTCGACGAGGCGACGCTGGCGGCCTGGCTCGATGCGCTGCCCGACGACTTCTTCCGCGGCCGCGATGCGCGCCGGCTCGCGCGCGCGCTGCTGGCGCGGCGCATGACGGCGACGGCACGCAGGCTGCTCGATCGCCGGCGTGCCGCCGGGCTGGTCGATGGCAAGACGCGATTGCTCGCGGCGGCAGCGAGCGTGCTTGCGCGATTCGGTCGATAGCGACCGAGCGATCAGTCCGAGGATGGCGGATCGACTTCGACCCAGCGCCATTGCCCGCTCGCGAGGTCGGCGGGCAGCGTCCAGCGGCCGAAACCGCTGCGGTGTAGCGTCTCGACGCGGTTGCCGACCGCGGCCATCATGCGCTTGACCTGGTGGTAGCGACCCTCGGCGATCGTCAGCCGCAAGGCACGGTCGCCGCTGCGCTCGCAGGCCAGCGCACGCGCGGGCGCCGGGTCATCGTGGAGGACGACGCCGGCGAGCAGCGCGGCGATGGCCGCCTCGTCGATCTCGTGCTTGAGCCCGACCTCGTAGACCTTGTCGACATGGTGGCGCGGCGAGGTCAGCCGATGGTTGAGCGCGCCGTCGTCGGTGAGCATCAGCAGCCCCGTCGTGTCCTGGTCGAGCCGGCCCACGGGCTGCACGCCGCGTCGGCGCAGCGGCTCGGGCAGCAGGCCGAGCACGCTCGCGTGGTGTTGCGGCTGGCGTGAGCATTCGACGCCGGCGGGCTTGTTGAGCATCAACAGCGCGCGCGGGTGGTACGGCCAGGCGCGGCCCGCGACTTCGAACACGAGGCCATCGAGCGCCGGCTCGAAGTCCGCATCGTCGACGATCCGTCCCGCGATCGAGACGCGCCCGGCAGCGATCAGCGCCGCGCAGTCGCGTCGGTTGCCGAATCCCTGGCTGTAGAGGATCTGCGCCAGCCGCAATCAGCGAGTCCCGAGGTCGCGCAGCGCCGGCAGCGGCGGGTCGGCGAGGCCGGTCGCGGCGCGCACGGCGTTGCGGATCGCGCGGGCCACCGCCTCGGCCGCGAGGGCGCCGAGTGCGACGAGGTCGGTGACGGGGTTCGCGTCGCCGCCGAGCGCGAACAGCGTATCGCCGTCGTGCGGCGTCAGCGGCGAGATCGCCCGCGCCAGTCCCGCATGGGCCAGGCCCGCGAGCTGGGTCGCCTGCGCCTTCGTCAGCCGCGCATCGGTGGCGACGACGCCGATCGTCGTCGCCTCGCCCGGCAGCGCGGCGATGGTGGCCTGACCCTCGAGCAGCGCCGCAAGACTGCCCGCGACGCCATGGCCGTCGGCATGGCGCAGCCCCGCGAGTGGCCGCCCCGCCTCGTCGAGCACGTCGCCGACGGCGTTCACCGCCACGATCGCGCCGACCGTCCAGCCGCCCGCGCGCAGCGAGGCGCTGCCGATGCCGCCCTTCATCGCGCGCGCCGGACCCAGCAGTTTGCCGACGCTGGCGCCGAGGCCAGCGCCGACGCTGCCCTGCGCCGGCGGCAGCGCGGTCGCGGCGACGCAGGCGGCGTAGCCGGCCGTAGCACCGGGGCGGATGCGCGGGTCGCCGACCCAGAGGTCGAACAGCACCGCCGCCGGGACGATGGGCACGCGGATCGCCGGCCCCACCGCGAGGCCATGGCCACGCTCGTCGAGCCAGCGCATGACGCCACCGGCGGCGTCCAGGCCGAAGGCGCTGCCGCCGGTGAGCAGCAGCGCGTGGACGCGCTCGACGCTGTTCTCGGGCCGCAGCAGATCGGTCTCGCGCGTGCCCGGCGCACCGCCGCGCACCGCGACGCCGCAGACCCGGCCCTCGGGGCAGAGGACGACCGTGCAGCCGGTCGGCCGCCCCGGCTCGGCGGCATGGCCGGCGAGCAGGCCGGCGACGTCGGTGATCGATCCGGGGGCGAGCGCGAGCGCAATCACTTCAGACGAACACCCCGGCATGGTCCCGCATGCGTGCGGCGACCTGACCGAGATGGTGCAGCGTGTCGCCCAGGCTGACTTCGAGCATCGTCAGGCGCTTGAAGTAATGGCTGGCGATGTACTCGTCGGTGCAGCCGATGCCGCCGTGCAGCTGGATGCACTGCTGGCAGACGAAGCGCATGCTCTGGCCGAGCTGCACGCGCGCCTGCGAGACCGCCCGCCGCCGCGCCGCCGCTTCGGCTTCGAGCTTGAGGCTGGCGTAGTAACTCATCGAACGACCGAGTTCGAGCTGCATCTTGACGTCGGCCATGCGATGGCGCAGCGCCTGGAAGCTGGCCAGCGGGGCGCCGAACTGCTTGCGCTGGTTCATGTACTCGACCGTGATCTCGACCAGCCGGTCCATCAGTCCGACCGCCTCGGCGCAGTTCGCGGCGACGCCGATGTCCAGCGCCGCCTCGAGTTCGGGGTGGCCGTCGCCGCAGACGAGTTGCGCCGGCGCGGCGACACAGCTGAGGTCGGCGGCGCGCGCGCCGTCCTGCGTCGGGTAGCCGCGCACGCGCACGGCGCCGCGCTCGACGAGGAAGAGGCCGATGCCGCCGGTGTCGCGCTCGCCGCCCTCGATGCGCGCCGGCACCAGATAGGCGTCGGCCTCGTCGCCGGCGGGGACGATGCATTTGACGGCGTCGACCATCCAATGCGCGCCGCCGCCGCTGGCGCGCGAACGCACCTCCTCGACGTGGTAGCGCGAATGGCGCTCCTGCAGCGCGGGGACGACCAGCGCCTCGCCGGCCGCGATGCGCGGCAACCAGTCCTGGCGCAGCCGCTCGGGCGCGGCGGCCAGCAGCCGCGGCGCCATCAGCGCCGCGTGCGCGTAGGGCACCTGCACGAGGCCGCGGCCGAGTTCCTCGGCGACGACCATCGCCTCGATCGCGCCCATGCCCATGCCGCCCTGCGCTTCGGGCACGGCGAGTCCGGTCAGGCCGAGCTCGGCGAGTTCGCCCCAGACGGCGCGCGTGGCGCCGCCAGCCCGCGCCAGCGCGCGATGGCGCTCGATGCCGTAAGCCTTGTCGACCCAGCGCCGCACGGCGTCGCGCAGCGATTGCTGGTCCTCGGAGAAATCGAAATCCATGACTCAGCTCCCCAGCACGGTCTGCGCGACGATGTTGCGCTGGACCTCGTTGGACCCGCCGTAGATCGTCGTCTTGCGCAGGTTGAAGTAGGTCGGCGCCAGCGGCAGCAGCGCGGCCGGGAAGGCGAGGTCGCCCTGCCAGCCGGCCTCCATCGCCTCGTCGATGCGCGCCCGTGCCAGCGGCCCGGCGGCCAGCATCATCAGCTCGGCGTAGCGCTGCTGGATCTCGCTGCCGCGGATCTTCAGCAGGCCGGCGATGTCCAGGCTCTGCTTGCCGCTACCCTCGGCCGAGATGACGCGCAGCACCAGCATCTCGAGCGCGACGATGTCGACCTCGAGCAGCGCGATCTGGTCGCGGAAGCGCACATGGTCGTAGACGCCCTCGGCCTTGGCGATCACCTTCAGCCGCTCGAGCTCGCGCTTGGCGCGGTTGATGTCGGCGATGTTCGTGCGCTCGTGGGCGAGCAGGTGCTTGGCGTAGGTCCAGCCCTTGTTCTCCTCGCCGATCAGGTTCGCGGCGGGCACCTCGACGCCGTCGAAGAAGACCTCGTTGACCTCGGGCTCGCCGTCCATCAGCACGATGGGCCGCACCGTCACGCCGGGGCTCTTCATGTCGATGAGCAGGAAGCTGATGCCGGTCTGCGGCTTGCCCTCGCTGCTCGTGCGCACGAGGCAGAAGATCCAGTCGCCGTACTGCGCCAGCGTCGTCCAGGTCTTCTGGCCGTTGACGATGTAGACGTCGCCGCGGCGCTCGGCGCGGCATTTCAGGCTCGCCAGATCACTGCCCGATCCGGGCTCGCTGTAGCCCTGGCTCCACCAGACGTCGCCGCTGGCGATGCCGGGCAGGAAGCGGCGCTGCTGCTCGGGGCTGCCGAAGGCCATGATCACCGGCGCCACCATCACCGGCCCGAAGGGCACGATGCGCGGCGATCCGGCGAGCGCGCATTCCTCGTCGAAGAGGTGCTTCTGGATCGCGGTCCAGCCCGGGCCACCGAATGCCTTGGGCCAGCCGGCGGCGAGCCAGCCCTTGGCGCCGAGGATGCGCGCCCAGCCCTGCAGGTCGTCGCGCGTCAGGTGCAGGCCGTTGCGCACCTTGTGGCTCGTCGCCGCGGGCAGGTGGTCGGCCACCCATTGCCGGACTTCGAGCCGGAACGCCGTCTCCTCGGCGGTGAAGTTCAGATCCATGGGCAGCGGTCTCCTGCGCGGTGGCGGTTCCGCGTTTTTAGCACGATCGTTCGTTCGCTATCGTTTCTGCAGCCGCATGACGTCGTTGTCGCGGCGCATCTGCACGCGGGCGAGGAAGCTGTTGCCCAGCAGCACCATCGGCATCGTCTGCGGCACGACGGCGGCGCCGACGTTGCTCAACTCGAGTTCACCGACGCGCACGCTGGTCAGCGTGACGATCTGGATCGGCACCGCGCCGTTGGCCGTCTGCGTCATGCCGCGGCGCGCCTGGCTGAGGTCGATGCCGAGCTGCAGCGCCAGGTCCTGGCTCAGCGAGACGAGCGTCGCCCCGGTGTCGACGAGGAACTGCACCGGCTTGCCGTTGATGGCGCCGGCGGCGGCGAAATGACCGCCCGGACCGGCGCTGATGACGACCTCGCGTGCGCCGGTGGGCTGGGGCGTGCCGCCGATCTGCGCCGGCGCGGCGCCCAGCCGCAACTGCAGGTGCTGGCCGGCACGTTCGACCTCGGCGGCGTCGCCGGTCCAGCGCAGCAGCTTCACGCCCGCGGCGGTCTGGCCGACGGCCAGCGTCGCGGTCTGGCCGTCGATCACGAACAGGCCGCGCTCGCCCATGCGGCCGGCGAGCACGACGCTCTGCGAGGCGGCGATGCCGGACAGCAGCGCCAGGGCGCAGGCCGCCGCGGCTACTCGCGGAAATTGTTGAAGCCGAGCGGCCATTCGGTCATTTCCTTGCGCAGCAGCGCGATCGCGGCCTGCAGGTCGTCGCGCTTGGCGCCGGTCACGCGCAGCGCGTCGCCCTGGAAGGCGCCCTGGACCTTGAGCTTCGAGGTCTTCAGCGCGGCCTGCATCTTCTTCGCCGTCTCGGCGTCGATGCCGTTCTTCACCGGCACGACGAGCTTGAGCCGATCACCGCCCATCTTCTGCGGCTTGGCGCTGAGATCGAGGAAGCGAGCGTCGACACCGCGCTTGGCCAGCCGCGACAGCAGCACGGCCTGCACCTGTTCGAGCTGGAAATCGCTGTCCCCCCACAGCGTGAGTTCGCGCTGCTTGGGCGTGGCGGCGGCGAGTTCGACCGCCGCGCAGGAACCCTTGAAGTCGAAACGGGTGGAAATTTCCTTGCTGGCCTGGTCGACGGCGTTGCGCAATTCGACCAGATCGGACTCGATGACGGCGTCAAAGCTGGGCATGGTCGGTGGTGAGGGAAGGGTGCCACCCGAATATGCCCGAAAATCGGCCGATGCAATCCGTCCCGACGACCTTGAACGTGCAAGAGCGTGCGAGCCTGCGCGAGCACAACAGCTTCGGCCTGCCGGCGCTGGCGCGCACGCTGGTGCACATCGGCAGCGAATCCGAGCTGCGCCGCGTCGTCGACCACCCGGAATACGGCGTCGCGCCCAAGCTCGTGCTGGGCGGCGGCAGCAACCTCGTGCTGACCCACGACGTCGACGCCGTCGTGCTGAAGATCGAGATCCGCGGCCGCCGCCTGCTGCGCGAGGATGCCGACGCCTGGATCGTCGAGTCCGGCGCCGGCGAGAACTGGCACGAGCTCGTCGCCTGGACGCTCGAGCAGGGCTGGCCGGGGCTCGAGAACCTGGCGCTGATCCCGGGTTCGGTCGGCGCCGCGCCGGTGCAGAACATCGGTGCCTACGGCGTCGAGCTCAAGGACCGCTTCGACTCGCTCGACGCCATCGACCTCGTCACCGGCCGCACCGTGCAGCTCGACGCCGCCGCCTGCCGCTTCGGCTACCGCGACAGCGTGTTCAAGCAGCATCTGGCCGGCAAGTCGGTGATCACGCGCGTGCGGCTGCGCCTGCCCAAGCCCTGGCAGCCGGTGCTCGGCTATGTCGACCTCGAGCGCCGCATCGCCGAGACCGGCCTCACGCACCCCGACGCGCGCACCATCTTCGACTGGGTCTGCGCCATCCGCCGCGCCAAGCTGCCCGACCCGGCGCAGATCGGCAACGCCGGCAGCTTCTTCAAGAACCCGGTCGTCACGGCCGAGCAATGCCGCGACATCATCGGCCGCGACCCCGAGATCGTGCATTACCCGATGCCCGACGGCAGCATCAAGCTGGCCGCCGGATGGCTCATCGACGCCTGCGGCTGGAAAGGCAAGTCGATCGGCCGCGCCGGCGTCTACGAGCGCCAGGCGCTGGTGCTGGTCAACCGCGGCGGCGCCAGCGGCGCCGAGGTCGTGACGCTGGCCCGCGCGATCCAGGAAAGCGTCTACGGCCGCTTCGGCATCCGGCTGGAGCCCGAGCCGATCATCGTCTGAGCGGGATCCGCGCCGCGCGGCCGACCCGCGGCGACGCAGACTCAAGTAGGGGACGGCCCGGTCGATAAGGTGTCCAGGCGTATCTCCGCGAAGTCGCGGCGGCGCCGGCGAGCCTAGCGATGGACCCGACTCCCTACGAACCCTTGTGCCTGGAATGCGGCGCACCGCTGCGGCGGACGCACCGGCATGCCGCCGACCTCGCCCAGCCGGGGATGCGGCGCTACATCTGCACCGCGGCCGCCTGCGGCTGGCAGGGGCTGATGCCGCGCCGGCGCACGCAGCGGCGCGACGACGCGCTGCGCCGGCAATGGCTGGGCCGCACCGTCCTGCCGCTGGTGTCGGCGGCCGCAATGGGCGCCCTCGCCGCAGGCGTCGTCGCGATCCTTCCCGGCACCTCGGGGCATGGCGCGCTCGCCTTCGTCCCGGGCGCCAGCGATTACGGCCGGCCCTTGCCGCGGCGGCACCCGCTGCGTGCGGGCGCCGAGCGTGCGATCGCCGCCGCCAATGTCGATCTGCCCGGCGCGCCGCTGCGGGCGCTGGCGCTGCGCCATTCCTGCGCCTGGGCGCGGCCCGGAACGAATCCCTATCGCGGCACCGTCGAGCAGGCGCTCTACACGGCCGCGCTGGCGCCCGAGGTCGTGCACGCGATCGCCGCCCAGGTGCGCGCGGGCCAGCCCGTCGACCGCCTCGAGATCGACAACGGCGGCATCCGCGGCGAGCGCAGCGGCCGCCAGTTCGACCAGCACCGCATCGCCATGACCTACGCGATGACGATGTGCGTCGGCACGCGCGTGAACTTCGTCCCCGGCCATCATGAGCAGGCCTCGCTCTACGAGGCCAGCGACAAGGCGGGCAACAAGGTCTCGGTGATGATTCCCGATGTCTGCGGCAACGTCTCGGTGCTCGGCGAGCGGCTGCGGCGCCGCCCCGGCGTGCGCGCCCCCGGTGCGGCGCTGGTGAGCGCCGATGTCGGCACCGAGGACGTCGAATACGACACGCTGCCGGCCGTGCTCGACTGGGACGTGACGGCCCGCGCGCTCGCCGCCGCCGGCCATGGCAACGAGGCCCCCGAGCCCGGCACGCTGGCCTGCGCGCTCGCGGCGCTGGCCATCCTCGCCGCGCTCAGTGCAGGCCGAGGAAGGCGCGCACCGGCACCAGCGAGCGCGCCGCGTCCTCCTCCTGCGGCAGGTGACCGAGGTCGTCGATGACGACGCGCTCGCTGCCCGCCACCGCCTGCTGCAGCCGCTGGGCCTGGGCCGGCGGCAGCAGGCGGTCGCGGCCGCCCCAGACGATCAGCGTCGGCAGCTTCAGCGCGGCATAGGGCGCGGCGCCGGGCTGGTCGTCGCGCAGCGCTTGCGCGTACGCCGTGCGGTTGCCTTCGCGCAGCGCGAGTTCGAAATAGCGGTCGACGACCTCGCCGGCCAGGCGTTCGCGATGGCCGTAGGCCGCCGCCAGCGCCTGCGTGACGAAGGGATGCGGCAGCACCCAGGGCCCGAGCCAGCCCCATAGCGGCAGCCTGGCCACGCGCAGCAGGGGCGGCGGCGTGGCGGGCGGTTCGGTGATGCCGCTGGCGTCGACGAGGACCAGCGCCGCGACCCGCGACGGCGCCAGCAGCGCCAGGCGGGCCGCGACCTCGCCGCCGAGGCCGTTGCCGCCGAGCACGGCGCGCGGCACCTGGAGGCGGTCGAGCAGGTCGAGCACGAAACGCGCCTCGGTCGCCGCGGCGTAGTCGTTGCCGGCGTAGCGGCCGCTCCAGGGTCCGGTGAGGCCGTTGCCCGGCAGGTCGAGGCGGATGACGCGGCGCTGCTGGCGCAGCACGCGCGCCCAGCCTTCCCAGGTGTGCAGGCTGCCGCCGAAGGCGTGCAGCAGCACGATGGGCTGCGGGTCGTTGCGCGGACCCTCGTCGCGCAGATGGACGAGCTGGCCGCCGAGGTCGATGAAGTCCGAAGGCGGCGGCGCCCAGCGCGCCACCAGCGTCTGCACCGGCCGTTCGGGCTCCTGCGCCAGCGTCAGCGCGAGCGCCGTCAGCATCAGCAGCACGCCCGCGAAGCGCACGAGACGCGCGATCATGCGCAGGCCTTGGGGTTCCGGATCACAGCCGGCGATTGTAGGGAGGCACGGTCTCTAGAATGAATCGCATGCCCTTCGTCCACTTGCGCACCCACACCGAATATTCCGTCGTCGACGGCACCCTGCGCATCGACGCCGCGGCCGCTGCTGCGCGTGCCGACGGCCAGCCGGCGCTCGCGATCTCCGATCTCAACAACCTGTTCGGCGCCATCAAGTTCTACCGCGCCTGCCGTGGCGAGGGCGTGAAGCCGCTGATCGGCGTCGACATCCTCGTCGAGCCGCCGCCCGACAGCGGCCCCGGCGCCGAACGCCAGCCCAGCCGCCTGCTGCTGCTGGTGCAGGATGAACGCGGCTACCTCAATCTGTGCGAGCTGCTGGCGCGCGGCTGGGTCACGAATGCCCAGCGCAACCAGGCCTGGACGAAATGGGACTGGCTGGCCGAGCTCGGCGCCGGGCTGATCGCGCTCTCGGGCGCCGACATGGGCGCCGTCGGCATGGCGCTGCTGGCCGGTGACGCCGAGCGTGCCCAGGCGCAGGCGCTGCGGCTGGCGGCGCTGTTCCCCGATCGCTTCTATCTCGAGGTCCAGCGCGCCGGGCTGCCCGGCAACGAGGTCCACGTGCGCGCCACCGCCCTGCTGGCGGCGCGGCTGCGGCTGCCGGTGGTGGCGACACATCCGGTGCAGTTCCTCGAGGCCGACGACTACGACGCCCACGAGGCGCGTGTGTGCATCGCCGAGGGCGTCACGCTGGCCGACCCGCGGCGCCTCAAGCGCTTCACGCGCGACCAGTACTTCAAGACGCAGGCCGAGATGGAGGCGCTGTTCGCCGACCTGCCGTCGGCGCTGGCCAACAGCGTCGAGATCGCGCGCCGCTGCAACCTGCGGCTCGTGCTCGGCAAGCCGCAATTGCCCGACTTTCCGACGCCACTGCAGGCCGACGGCACGCGCATGCCGATCGAGGCCTATTTCCGCCAGGCCTCGCACGACGGCCTCGAGCGGCGGCTCGTGGCGCTGTTCCCCGATGCGGCGCGGCGCGAGGCCGAGCGGCCGCGCTATGTCGAGCGGCTCGAGTTCGAGCTGAACACGATCGTCAACATGGGGTTCCCGGGCTACTTCCTGATCGTCTCGGACTTCATCGTCTGGGCCAAGGAAAACGGCTGCCCGGTCGGCCCCGGGCGCGGATCGGGCGCCGGCTCGCTGGTCGCCTACGCGCTCTTCATCACCGACCTCGACCCGCTGTACTACAAGCTGCTGTTCGAGCGCTTCCTGAACCCCGAGCGCGTCTCGATGCCGGACTTCGACATCGACTTCTGCCAGGGCAACCGCGACCGCGTCATCGAGTACGTCAAGGACAAGTACGGCCGCGACGCGGTGAGCCAGATCGCGACCTTCGGCACCATGGCCAGCAAGGCCGCGCTGCGCGACGTCGGCCGCGTGCTCGGCATGGGCTACGGCCAGGTCGACAGCGTCGCCAAGCTCGTGCCCGGTCTGCCGGGCAAGACCTACACGCTGGCCCATCTGCCGACGCCGCCGGAGAAGCCCGACCCGGGCCTGATCTACGTGCGCCAGGAGGTGCCCGAGCTCGAACAGCGCGAGGCCGCCGAGGAGGAGGTGGCCGAGCTGCTGAGCCTGGCCACGCGCGTCGAGGGCCTCGTGCGCAACATCGGCATGCATGCCGGCGGCGTGCTCATCGCGCCGGGCAAGATCACCGACTTCTGCCCGCTGTACCAGCAGCCCGGCAGCGACAGCGCGGTGAGCCAGTTCGACAAGGACGACGTCGAGGCGATCGGCCTCGTGAAGTTCGACTTCCTGGGCCTGGCGACGTTGACGATCCTCGAGCTCGCCAAGGACACGATCCGCGCCCGTCGCCCGGCGCGCGCCGACTTCAGCTACGAAGCGATCCCGCTCGACGACGCCCGCGTCTACAAGCTGTTCTCCGACGGCCTCACCGAAGCGGTGTTCCAGTTCGAATCGCGCGGCATGCAGGCCATGCTGCGCGAGGCGCGGCCCACAAGGCTCGAGGACCTGATCGCGCTCAACGCGATGTTCCGCCCCGGCCCGATGGAGAACATCCCGAGCTTCTGCGCGCGCAAGAACGGCAAGGAGACCATCGAATACCCGCATCCGCTGCTCGCGCCGGTGCTCGACGAGACCTACGGCATCTTCGTCTACCAGGAACAGGTGATGCAGGCGGCGCAGGTGATGGCCGGCTACTCGCTCGGCGGCGCCGACATGTTGCGTCGCGCGATGGGCAAGAAGAAGGCCGAGGAGATGGCCAAGGAGCGCGGCAAGTTCCGCGAGGGCGCGGCGGCCCAGGGCATCGCGCCCGAGCGCGCGAACGAGGTCTTCGACCTGATGGAGAAGTTCGCCGGCTACGGCTTCAACAAGAGCCATGCCGCGGCCTATTCGCTGCTCGCGTACCACACGGCCTGGATCAAGGTGCATTGCACGGCGGAGTTCTATGCCGCCAACATGACGATCGAAGCCGACAACACCGACAAGCTCAAGGTGCTGCTGGCCGATGCGAAGCAGTTCGGCATCGCCTTCGATCCGCCGTCGATCAACCACGGCACGCACCGCTTCGAGCCCGTCGCCGACAACCGCTTGCGCTACGGCCTGGGCGCCGTCAAGGGCACGGGGCAGGGCGCGATCGAGGCCATCGTCGCCGCGCGCGAAGGCGCCGGCGGCAGCGGCGGCGGGCCGTTCCGCAGCCTGTTCGACTTCTGCGCCCGCGTCGACCGCAAGGCCGTCAACAAGCGCGCCGTCGAGGCTCTCGTCAAGGCCGGCGCCTTCGACGCGCTGCACGCCGACCGCGCCGCGCTGCTGGCCAGCGTCGGCCTGGCCTTCGACTGGGCCGAGACGCAGGAGGCGAACGCGAACCAGGGCGGCCTGTTCGATTTCGGCGACGGCCACGGCAGCAGCACGCAGGAGCCGGCGCTCGTCCATGTGCCGCCCTGGGATGTGCGCGAGCGGCTGCTGCAGGAGAAGACCGCGCTCGGCTTCTTCCTCTCGGGCCATCTCTTCGATGCCTACCGCGACGAAGTGCGGCGCTTCGCGCGACGCGCCATCGCCGACCTCGTCGACAGCCGCGAGCCGCAGCTGCTGGCCGGCATCGTGAGCGACCCGCGCGTCGTCAACGGCCAGCGCGGCCGCGTGATGATCTTCAAGCTCGACGACGCCAGCGAGGCGATCGAGGCGGTCGCCAACGAGGATGTCTTCGCCGCGCAGCCGCAGCTGATGGCCGAGGACCAGCTCGTCATCGTCCAGGGCAAGCTGCAGCCCGACCGCTTCTCGGGCGGCATGCGCTTGAACGTGGTCCAGGTCTGGGACCTGGCGGCGGCACGCGCGCGCTTCGGTCGTTATCTCGCCATCGAAGTCGAAGGCGCGGCGCCGCCGGTGGCCGACGTGCTCGCGCTGTGGCCGGCGCGGCGCGTCGAGACCGAGCAGGGGGAACTGCGTCAGGGGCTGGCGATCCGGCTGCGGCTGAAGCGCCGCACGGCGACGGCCGAGATCGAGCTCGGCGACGAGGCCCGTTTCTGGCCCTGCGACGAGGCGCTGGGCCGCTGGCGCAGCGTCGCGGGCGGTGCCGCAATTGTGTATGAATGAAAAGGCGGGCCCGCGCTGACATCGCAAGGCGCGCCCGCCGCGTTGGAGGGAGGTCCGATCGCAACCTCAGGAGTCCGAACATGAAGCACCTCGTCCTCGCACTGGCCATCGCCGCCGCCGCGCCCGCCTACGCCGGCGTCGGCGTGTCGATCCAGTTCAGCCAGCCGGGGGTCTACGGTCGGGTCGACATCGGCGCCTATCCGCAACCGCAGCTCATCGTACCCACGCCGGTCATCATCGGCGCCCCGGTGCCGCATGCCGAACCGGTCTACCTCTGGGTGCCGCCGGGCCAACGCCAGCACTGGCGCCGCTATTGCCGTCAATACAACGCCTGCGGCGTGCCGGTCTACTTCGTGCGCGACGACTGGTATGGCGCCCATGTGCGGCCGCATCACGACGAGCGTCGCGACGACCGCCGCGATGACCGCCACGACAACCGCCGCGACGACCACCGTGACGACCATCGCGGCCGCGGCAACGACCACCGGGACCACCGCGGCGACCGCGACGACCGCGACCACCACTGAGTCGGTTCGGCGACGGCGCTCGAGGCGCTAAAGTCGCGGCATGTATGAAACCCCGCTGACTGCCCTGGTACTCAGTGGGGGCGGTGCCCGTGCCGCCTATCAGGTCGGCGTGCTGCGCGCGCTGGCGCGCCTGCGCCGCGAGACGCTGGGCCCGGCGGCGCGTTTGCGCAATCCGTTCGGCGTCATCTGCGGCACCTCGGCCGGCGCGATCAACGCGATGGCGCTGGCCTGCCAGGCCGACCGTTTCGAGAGCGTCGTCGAGGTCATCGCGCGCGTCTGGCAGAACTTCAGCGCCGACCAGGTCTATCGCGCCGATTCGCTGGGCGTCATCCGCTCGGGCGCGCAATGGCTGACGATGGTCTCGGTGGGCTGGCTGATCGCACGCTGGCGCCGCGCGCGGCCGCGTTCGCTGCTCGACAACCAGCCGCTGGCCGAACTGCTGCAGCGCATGGTGCCGCTGGATCGCATTCCGCGCATGTTCGAGGACGGCCACCTGCACGCGGCGGCGGTGACGGCGTCGAGCTACACCAGCGGCGAGCATTACACCTTCTACGATTCGGCACGGCCGATCGAGCCCTGGCAGCGCACGCAGCGCGTCGCGATTCCCGGCCGGTTGCAGCAGTCGCATCTGCTGGCCTCGTCGGCGATCCCCTTCGTGTTCCCGGCCGCGTCGATCGAGGTCGCATCGCACCGCGGCTGGTTCGGCGACGGCTCGATGCGCCAGACGGCGCCGCTGTCGCCGGCGGTGCACCTGGGCGCGCACCGCATGTTGATCATCGGCGCCGGGCGCCTGCACGAACCGGCCGGGCGCGTCGTCGAGGACGCCGGCTACCCGAATCTGGCGCAGATCGCCGGCCATGCGATGTCGAGCATCTTCCTCGATTCGCTGGCCGTCGACATCGAGCGCATGCGGCGCATCAATCGCACGCTGGCGCTGCTGCCCGATTCGGCACTCGCCGACACGCCGCTGCGGCCGCTCGAGGCGCTCGTGATCTCGCCTTCGCAGCGCGTCGACGACATCGCCTCGCGCCACATCGGCGCCTTGCCGGCCCCCGTGCGCGGTCTGCTGCGCGGCGTCGGCGTCAGCGGCCAGGGCACGGCGGCGCGCGGCGCGGCGCTGGCGAGCTATCTGCTATTCGAGACGCCGTTCACGCAGGAGCTGATGGCGCTGGGCGAGGCCGACACGCAGGCGCGGCGCGACGAGGTGCTGCGCTTCTTCGGCTGGGATCGCATGACGCCGGGCCGGCGGCGGCGCTCGCCGGCCGAGCCCGACATCATGTTGCCGTGAAGGCGGCTCAGGAGCCGCTCACCGCTTTCTGGACCTTCGGCGCCTTCTTCGACTTGGGTGCCTTCGACCCGGCCTTCGGTGCGGCGGCCGCGGCGTCGTAGCCCGCACCGGCGACGGTCAGGCCGCCCTGCGAGAGCCTGGCCGCGTTGCCCGGCCCGACGCCGGCGACGCGTTCGACGAGGTCGTTCCAGTCCTTGAACGGCGCGGTCGTGCGCGCCTGGACGATGCGCGCCGACAGCGACGGGCCGATGCCCTTGACGGTCTGCAACTCGGCCGCCGGGGCCTGGTTGGCTTCGGTCGCGGCCCAGGACTGGAGGGCGAAGACGGCGAGCAGCGTGGCGATGAGATGACGGATCATGATGATGAACTCCCTGTGAGGTTGAAGGACCTGATGAGCCCCGCCGACATCGCTTGCGAAGTGCGGCGGAACGGGAGTGATTGTTCGAAACGCGGCGCTGCGTGTCTGTCCCCCGGCGGCAGGTTCGAGGAGGGCACCCGAGCGGGTCACCCGGGCGGGGGAGACGGCCGCGGATCGCGGCGCCGATCAGGTCCCGATCAGACGCCGATCAGGCGCCGGTACAGCGCCAGATAGGCGGCGCCGGCGGCGTCCCAGTCGAATTGCGCCGCATGGGCGCGGATCGCCGCCGCGCGGCCGGAATCGTCGGCCGCGCGCGCGAGCCCGCGCTCGACCACCGCGCGCATCGCAGCGGGGTCGAAATCGTCGAAATAGTCGGCCGCGTCGCCGCCGATCTCGGGCAGGCAGGTGCGCCGCGCGAGAAACGTCGGCTTGCCGAAATGCATCGCCTCGATCGGCGGCAGACCGAAGCCCTCGGTCAGCGAGGGGAACAGGAAACCGGCGCAGTTCGCGTAGGCCCAGGCCTTCTCGGCGTCGCTGATGCCGAGGCGGAATTCGACATTGGGCAGCTTCGTCCCGGCGGCGAGCTGCTTCGTGTGGTCGTTGGCCGGGCCGCACATCAGGAAGCGCATCTGCGGCCAGGCGCGGGCGAGCCCGATGATCGCGCCCGGGTTCTTGGTCGCGCTCATGCGGCTGAGATGGAAGAGGAAGGGCCGGCCGCCGTCGATGCCGGCCAGCGCCTCGCGCGGCGCGTCGACGAAGCTGCGCGCGCCGTTGTAGATGACCTCGAGCGGGCCATGCCAGTCCAGGTGGCGCCGCACGTCGTCGGCCGTCCAGCGGCTGATCGCGACGATGGCGTCGGTGCGCGACATCAGCGCCATCGCACGGCGGTGATGGCGCCAGGTCGAGAACGCGTTGCGGCCGTAACGGTAGCTGACGTCGTGGACGGTGACGAGCCGGTGCCCGCAGCCGGCCGGCGGCCGCGTGCGGTTGAGCTGGTGCAGGCTGTGCCAGAGCACGCAGTCGTCGATGCGCAGCGCCCGCCATTGCTGGCCGCGACTCACCGGCCGGTAGCCGACAGCGTTGCCGAAGAGGCCGAACAGGCTCTCGCGCAGATGGAAGTCGATCTCGATGCCGTCGCGTTCGCGCCATTGCGCCGCGCTGGCGGCGATGCGCTGGCCGATCTGCAGCGAGAACTCGCCCAGGCCGTCGTTGAGCGCCTCGACGTTGCCCAGGCTGACGACGATGCGCCGTCGCGTCATTCAGGTGGCGCCGCCGAGGAGCCGCAGCGCCAGCGCCAGCCCTTCCTCGGCGTCGGGCCAGACGGTGGCGGTGGCCGTGGTGGTGCCGTTGCCGAGCTTCTGCAGCACATGCGTGCGCGTGCCCCAGGGCGCCCAGCGCGGCGCATCGGTGGGCCCGAGGACGCTGATCAGCGGCCGGCCAACGGCCGCGGCCATATGCGCCGGTCCGGTGTCGTTGGCGACGACCAGCGCCGCGCGCTGCAGCAGCGCGGCGTAGACCGTGAGGTCCGAGCCCTCGATCAGGACGGCCTGCGGATAGAGCGCGCGCGCCTCCTCGTGTTCGCCGGGCCCGGGGTAGATCACCAGCGGCATGCCGAGCCGCTGCGGCGCCAGGCGCGCGAACTCGGCGAACGCCGGCCATTTCTTCTGCGGCCGGTCGGCGCGTGCGGCGCGGCCGGCGGCGAAGGGGCAGATGACGATGTACGGCCCGGCTATGCCGGCGGCGGCGAGCAGGCGCGCCGCGGTCTCGGCGCGGGCCGGCGCGACCTTGAATTCGATGTCGGCCGGCATCGGCGCATCGACGCGCAGGAAGCGGCGCGCCACGTCCCAGTAGCGCAGCGCCTCGTGGCCTTCGGTCAGCCAGGGCTCGGCGCGTGCGAGCAGCGGCGAGCGGCCTTCCTTGGCGACGCCGACGGCGCGCAGCCCGGCCAGCTTCATCTCGAGCGCGCTCGAGAACGACACCGGCAGCAGCAGGGCGTTCTCGCGGCGGTCGAATCCGGCGTCGAGGCGCCGGCAGTCGGCGCGCAGCTCGCGCAGCTGGCGCAGCTTGGCGCCGAACTCGGGCGGCTGGACGTGCACCGGCCAGTCGTAGCCGGCCAGCAGCGCCGGCGCCCAGCGCCCGCGCGCGACGATGTGCAGCGCGTAGCCCTGCGCTTCGAGCAGCCGCAGTGCAGGCAGGCCGAGGATGACGTCGCCGACCCAGTTGCGGATGCGCACGACGAGCGGGCGCGTCGTCATCGCCTGGGCTCCGCGGCGATGCGGCGCACGAGCGCCGTCGTCGAATAGCCGGCGACGAAGGGCAGGGCCAGCGCGCGACCGCCCCAGCTGCGCACGAGCGCGGTCTCGGGCAGGCGCTCGATGTCGTAGTCGCCGCCCTTGACGTAGATCTCGGGCCGGCACAGCGCGAGGATGGCCAGTGGCGTCGGCTCGTCGAACAGCATCACCGCGTCGACGGCGGCGAGCGCGCCCAGCACGCAGGCGCGGTCGAGCTCGCCGTTCAGCGGCCGCTCGGGTCCCTTGGCCAGGCCGCGGGCCGAGGCGTCGGTATTGAGGCCGACGATCAGGCCGGCGCCGAGTTCGCGCGCCGCCGCGAGGTAGGCGACATGGCCGCGGTGCAGGATGTCGAAGACGCCGTTGGTGAAGACCAGCGGCCGCGGCAGCCGCGCGATGGCGGCCGCATCGTCGCGCGTCACGAGCTTGCGCAGCAGCGGGTCGGCGTTCATGCGGCCTTCATCCGTGCATTCATCCAGCCAGCTCGGCGAGCTTCACCGCCGCGGTGCCGAAGCGCGAGACGACGATGCCGGCAGCGCGGTTCGCGTGCACGGCGGCGTCGCGCAGCGACAGGCCGGCGGCCATCAGCGCGGCCAGCGTGCCGATCACGGTGTCGCCGGCGCCGGTGACGTCGAAGACCTCGCGCGCCTCGGTCGCCAGCCGCAGATGGCCGCCGGCGTCGAACAGGCTGATGCCTTCCTCGGAGCGCGTCAACAGCAGCCCGTCGAGCGCCAGCTCGCTGCGCAGCGCCTGCGCGCGGCGCTCGAGGTCGGCCTCGTCGCTCCAGGCGCCGACGACCTGGGCCAGTTCGCTGCGGTTCGGCGTGATCGCGGTGGCACCCGCGTAGCGGCTGAAATCGCTGCCCTTGGGGTCGACCAGCACCGGCCGGCCGGCGGCGCGCGCGCGCTCGATCATGCTGGCGACATGGGTCAGCCCGCCCTTGCCGTAGTCCGACAGCAGCACCAGGTCGTGCGCCGGCAGCAGCCGCTCGTAGTCGGCCAGCATCAGCTGCAGCACCTCGTGGTCGGGCTTGTTCTCGAAGTCGACGCGCAGCAACTGCTGCGAGCGGCCGATGACGCGCAGCTTGACGACGGTCATCAGCTGCGCATCGGTGCCGAGCACCGCCTCGACGCCGTGGCGGCGCAGCAGTGCGTCGAGCTCGCGCCCCGGGCCGTCGTCGCCGACGACGGTCAGCAGCGTGCACGGCGCACCCAGCGTCTGCACGTTCATCGCGACGTTGGCGGCGCCGCCCAGCCGCACCTCCTCGCGCGTCACCCGCACGACGGGCACCGGCGCCTCGGGCGAGATGCGGTCGACGTGGCCGAACCAGTAGCGGTCGAGCATCGCGTCGCCGACGACGAGCACGCGGCCGGCGGCAAGCCGCGCCGGCGTCGGCAGCTTGGGCGTCATGAGGCCGGGCCGCGGCTGTAACGGTCCAGGTGCATCGGCGGAGCAGGGGTCGATTTGCAGAATAATCGTCGATTCTGCCATTGCGAACCGCGTGGATCGGCCCGATCCGCGCGCCGCTCACCCCGCGACCGAATGCCGATGACCCCGAACCCGCTGCCCGCTGCCAACGACATCGTCGCGCGCCACGACGGCTGGCTGGCGCTGCCCGGCTGGCCGCAGCATCCGCCCGCGTCCGACCCCGACGGGCTCTGGCACTGGATCCAGACGAACCACCGCTGCAACAGCCTGCTGTGGGCCGAGGAAGACCTGGCGCGGCGCACGACGGTGGCCGACGCCGAGATCGCCGCCAACAAGCGTGCGATCGACGGCTACAACCAGTCGCGCAACGACGCCACCGAGCGCATCGACGAGTGGCTGCTGCTGACGCTGGGCCTCGTCGATCCGGCCTCGGCGCGCGGCGACGCACCGGCCGCACGCGCCGCCGCCGGCGCGCGGCTGAACAGCGAGACGGCGGGCAGCATGATCGACCGGCTCTCGATCCTCGCGCTCAAGGTGCGCGCGATGGGCGAGCAGACGCGCCGCGAGGATGTCGACGTCGCCCACCGCGAGGCCAGCGCGGCGCGGCTGGTGCGCCTGCAGCAGCAGCGCGCCGACCTCGGCCGCTGCTACGACGAACTGCTGGCCGATGCCGCTGCCGGGCGCGCGTACTTCAAGGTCTACCGCCAGTTCAAGATGTACAACGACCCCCGCTTCAACCCGGCGCTCGTGGTCGAGCGCGCGGCGCGCGGTTGAGCGGCGTGCGGCTGCTGATCGTCAAGACCTCGTCGATGGGCGACGTGGTCCACGCCACGCCGGTCGTCGCCGACATCCTGCGCCATCACCCCTGTGCCGAGATCGACTGGCTCGTCGAGGCGCCTTTCGCGGCGATCCCGCAGATGCACCCGGGCGTGCGCCGCGTGCTGCCGATGGCCTGGCGCAAGTGGCGCCAGAAGCTGTTCGACGCCGCGACCTGGCGCGCCATCGGCGCGATGCGCCGCGAACTGCGCCAGGCGCGCTACGACCTCGTGCTCGACCTCCAGGGCCTCGTCAAGAGCGCGCTGTGGGCACGCCAGGCCCATGCGCCGCTGGCCGGCTTCGATCGCGCCGGCATCCGCGAGCCGATCGCCAGCTGGCTGTATCAGCGCAAGGCCCATGTGCCTTGGCAGACGCCGGTCGTCGAGCGCTGCCGCCTGCTGGCGGCGGCGCATCTGGGCTACCGCATCGACGGCGAGGCGGCCGATTTCGGCCTCGTGCCGCCGCGCGGCGGCTGGCTCCCGCGCAGCGACTACGCGGTGTTGATCCCGAACGCGAGCCGCCCGGAGAAGCTGTGGCCCGAGCGCCATTGGGTCGCCGTCGGCAAGCGCATGCGCGAACGCGGCTGGCAGCCGATCGTGCTCTGGGGCAGCGAGGCCGAGCAGACGCTGGCCGAGCGCATCGCCGCCGGCTGCGAAGGCGATGTGCCGCCCTTCCTGCGCGTCGGCGAGATGGCCGCGGTGCTCGCCGGCGCGCACCAGGTCGTCGGTCTGGACACCGGCTTCACCCATCTCGCGGCGGCACTCGGTCGGCCGACGCTGGGCATCTATTGCGATTACGACCCGGGGCTGGCCGGGCTCACCGGTCCCGGCACCGTGCTGAGCATCGGCGGCAAGGGTCAGGTGCCGGGGCGCGCCGAGGTGCAGGCGCTGGTCGAGCAGCTCTAGGCCAGGACTCGCTTCGCGCTACAGCGCGTCGATGCGCTGCGGCGGGTAGCTGTCCCAGTTCAGGCAGCCCGGGCATTGCCAGAAATAGCGCTGCGCCTCGAAACCACAGGCGGCGCAGCGGTAGCGCTGCAGCGGCGCGGCGCTGCGCGCCACGGCCAGCCGCAGCGCGTCCCAGGCGGCTGGCGTGAGCGACTCGGGCGGCAGGGCCAGCAGGCGCTGCGCGCCGCTGAGTGTCGGGCGCTGCTGCAACTGGGCGATGCGGCGCGGGAGTTGCTGGTTGCCCGCGGCCGGCTCGAGCCGCTCGAGCGCCTGCAGCAGTTCGAGTGCCGGCAGTTCGGCCGCCGCCGACGCCAGCGCCTCATGCGCCTGCGTCGCGCGGCCGCAGCGCTGGGCGGCCTCGGCATAGGCATCGGCGACGAGCAGGAACGAGGCCGGGTGGCTGCGTCGCAGTTCGTCCCAGGCCGCGAGCGCGCCCGGGTCGTCACCCTGCGCGACGCAGCGCTGTCCGGCCAGCAGCAGCGGCCGCGCCGCCTGCGGTGCCGCGGTGCGGGCGCGCGCCAGCGCCGCATCGGCCTGCGCGCGGTCGCCGCGCGCGTCGGCGGTCTCGACGATCTCGCATTCGTAATGCGCGATGCGCGAGGCGAACGAGGTGCCGTCGGCCGCTTCGAGCTCGCGCGCCGTGGCCGCGGCGCGCGCCCAGTCGCGCGAGCGCTCGAACAGCGACAGCAGCGCCAGCCGCGCCTCGTGGTCGAAAGGCGTGCCCAGCAGCGCCTGCCAGGCCGCCTCGGCGCGGTCGAAGAGGCCGGCCTTGATGTAGTCCTGCGCCAGCGCGAGCTGGGCGCGATCATGGTCACCGGCCTTGAGGTCGGAGCGGCCGAGCAGATGCTCGTGCACGCGCACTGCGCGCTCGAACTCGCCGCGGCGGCGGAACAGGTTGCCGAGCGCGAAGTGCAGCTCGGTCGTGTCGGGATCGTTCTGCACGGCCTCGATGAAGGCGTCGATCGCCTTGTCCTGCTGTTCGTTGAGCAGCAGGTTCAGGCCCTTGAAGTAGGCGCGCGGCGCGTCCTCGTTCTCGCGCTTGAGCTGGCGCAGGTCGAAGCGCGAGGCCATCCAGCCCATCGCGAAGGCCAGCGGCAGGCCGATCAGCAGCCATTGGAAGGGGAATTCCATGGCCGGGTCAGACGGCGTCGCGGGGCGGGTGTTCGAGACCGAAGCCGGAGGGCTGGATGCTCGTCGGCGGCGCTGCGGCCGCCGGCGTCGCGGTCGGCGCCGGCGGCGCCTGGCGCTTGGCGAGGCGGCGGTGGCGCCACCAGGCCGGCACCATCGCCAGCACGCCGATCGCGCAGCCGGCGGCGAAGGCCGCCAGCACGACGATGACCATCGGCGCATGCGATTCGAGGCCGAAGAACCAGCGTACCGTCACCGGGTCGCGGTTGTTGAGCGCGAACGCGAACAGCGTGAAGAAGACGAAGGCCCGGAAGAGCCAGACGAGGAAGCGCATCGGACGCCGATTCTAGTGACCGGTGGACCGGTGGACAGGCGCCCGGCGCGGCCCGATCAGGCCAGCGGGTCGGCAGGCACCTGGGCGTCGACGGCTTCGCGCAGCGCCTTGCCCGGCTTGAAATGGGGCACGAGCTTTTCGGAGATCACGACCTGCTCGCCGCTGCGCGGATTGCGTCCCAGGCGGGGCGGACGGCGGTTGATGCTGAAGCTGCCGAAGCCGCGGATCTCGATGCGGTGGCCGCGCGCGAGCGCATCGGACATCGCGTCGAGGATGGTCTTCACGGCGAACTCGGTGTCGCGCTGCGTGAGCTGCGTGAAGCGCTCGGCCAGACGGGTGACGAGATCGGATCGGGTCATGGGCTGGGCTGAGGGGGAAAGCCCGCCGGGCGCTTGGCACCCGGCGGGCCTGGCCGCGGATCGATTACTCGCGGTTGTCGAGCTTGGCGCGCAGCAGGGCGCCCAGGCTGGTCGTGCCGGCGTTCTCGCGCTCGTTGGTCTGCGAGAGCTTCTGCATGGCCTGCTGTTCGTCGGCGTTGTCCTTGGCCTTGATGCTGAGCTGGATCGAGCGCATCTTGCGGTCGACGTTGATCACCATCACGCTGACATCGTCGCCTTCCTTGAGCACGTTGCGCGCGTCCTCGACGCGGTCGCGGCTGATCTCGGAAGCACGCAGGTAGCCGGTGACGTCCTCGTTGAGCTGGATCTCGGCGCCGCGCGGGTCGACGCTCTTGACCTTGCCCGTGACGACCGCGCCGCGGTCGTTGAGGGTCGTGAAGCTGGTGAACGGATCGACGTCCAGCTGCTTGATGCCCAGGCTGATGCGCTCGCGCTCGACATCGATCGCCAGCACCAGGGCCTCGACTTCCTGGCCCTTCTTGTAGTTGCGCACGGCGCTTTCGCCCGGCTCGTGCCACGACAGGTCGGACAGGTGCACGAGGCCGTCGATGCCGGCGGTGAGGCCGACGAAGACGCCGAAGTCGGTGATCGACTTGACGGGACCCTTGACCTTGTCGCCGCGCTTGACGTTGGCGCTGAACTCTTCCCAGGGGTTGGCCTTGCACTGCTTCATGCCCAGGCTGATGCGGCGCTTGTCCTCGTCGATTTCGAGGACCATGACCTCGACCTCTTCGCCCAAGGTGACGACCTTGGCGGGGGCGACGTTCTTGTTCGTCCAGTCCATTTCCGAGACGTGGACGAGGCCCTCGATGCCCGGCTCGATCTCGACGAACGCGCCGTAGTCGGCGATGTTCGTGATCTTGCCGAACAGGCGCGTGCCGTTCGGGTAGCGGCGCGAAACGCCATGCCACGGGTCGTCGCCGAGCTGCTTCAAGCCGAGGCTGACGCGGTTCTTCTCGGCGTCGAACTTCAGCACCTTGGCCGTCAGTTCCTGGCCGACGGTGACCACCTCGCTGGGGTGGCGCACGCGGCGCCAGGCCATGTCGGTGATGTGCAGCAGGCCGTCGATGCCGCCGAGGTCGACGAAGGCGCCGTACTCGGTGATGTTCTTGACCACGCCCTGGACGATGGCGCCTTCGCTCAGCGTCTCGAGCAGCTTGGCGCGTTCCTCGCCCATCGAAGCCTCGACGACGGCGCGGCGCGACAACACGACGTTGTTGCGCTTGCGGTCGAGCTTGATGACCTTGAACTCCATCGTCTTGCCCTCGAAGGGCGTCATGTCCTTGACCGGGCGCGTGTCGAGCAGCGAGCCGGGCAGGAAGGCACGGATGCCGTTGACGAGGACGGTCAGGCCGCCCTTGACCTTGCCGCTGACGGTGCCGGTGACGAATTCGCCTGACTCGAGCGAGTTCTCGAGCGACATCCAGCTCGCCAGGCGCTTGGCCTTGTCGCGGCTGAGGATGGTGTCGCCGTAGCCGTTCTCGACGGCGTCGATGGCGACCGAGACGAAGTCGCCGACCTGGACTTCGAGTTCGCCCTGGTCGTTCTTGAATTCCTCGATGGGGACGTAGCTCTCGCTCTTCAGGCCGGCGTTGACGACGACGTGGTTGAACTCGATGCGCACGACTTCGGCGGAGATGACCTCGCCGACGCGCATGTCGTTGGACTTCAGCGATTCCTCGAACAGCGCGGCGAAATCGCTCGCGCCACCTGGCGCGGTGACGGTGGTGGTGACTGCCATGGTTTTCCTGATGACCCGGAGGAGTTGTGCAGAGCCGGGCTTGCTTGCGGCGGGGGCCGCGGGTTGGGTTGAACACTCCAGGCACCCCGGGGGTCATGCAGACCGCGGCGGGAGGGCACCTGGAACCTGGGGCCGATCATCCTTCGTTCCTGCGAACGAGCTTCAGAACGGCCTGCGCTGCTCCCACCAACCCAGCACCTGTTGCACCGAGTCTTCGATGCCCAAGTCCGAGTTGTCCAGCAGCAGCGCATCCTCGGCCGGCCGGCAGGGCGACACGCTGCGATTCGCGTCGCGCGCATCCCGTGCCTCCAAGTCGGCTCGAAGGTCCTCGATCCTAGCTGAAATCCCTTTTGAAATCAACTGCTTATGGCGCCTTTCGGCGCGCGTCGCGGCGCTCGCGGTGAGGAACACCTTGAGCTCGGCGGCGGGGAAGATCACGGTGCCCATGTCGCGGCCGTCGGCGACCAAGCCCGGCGCGCGCCGGAACGCCAGCTGCAGGTCCTCGAGCGCCTTGCGCACGGCCGGCAATGCCGAGACGCGCGACGCCAGCAGCCCTGCCTGTTCGGTGCGCAATTCGGCGCTGACCTCGCGCCCGCGCAGCCAGGTGCGGCTGCCGTCGGGGCCGTGGCCGAAGCGCAGGTCGAGCAGGCCCGCCAGGCGCGCGACGCCGGCCTCGTCGTCGGGCGTGACGCCGTCCCATTGCGACGCGAGGCCGGTGGCGCGGTACAGCGCGCCCGAGTCGAGCAGGTGGTAGCCGAGCGCATCGGCGACGGCCGCCGCCAGCGTGCCCTTGCCCGAGGCCGTGGGGCCGTCGATCGTCAGCACCGGCACCGCGCGCGGATCGGCCGTCGCGACGCCGAACAGCGCCTCGAAATAATCGGGGAAGGTCTTGCCGACGCAGCGCGGGTCGAGGATGCGCAGCGGCCGCCCCGGCGCCGCACCGGCCAGCGGGTTGAACGCGGCCAGCGACAGGCACATCGCCATGCGGTGGTCGTCGTAGGTGCGGATCGTCGCCGACTGCCAGCTCGTGGGCGGCGTGACCTCGATGAAGTCGGGCCCCTCGACGACGCCGGCGCCGACCTTGCGCAGCTCCGCGGCCATCGCCGCGATGCGGTCGGTTTCCTTGACGCGCCAGCTCGCGATGCCCGTGAGCCGCGTCGGACCCTCGGCATACAGCGCCATCACCGCCAGCGTCATCGCCGCGTCGGGAATGTGATTGCAGTCGAGCGCGATGCCCTGCAGCGGCCAGCGGCCGCGATGGACCTCGAGCCAGCCGGGTCCGCTGCGCACCTGCGCGCCCATCGCGACGGCGGCGTCGACGAAGCGGATGTCGCCCTGGATCGAATCGCTGCCCACGCCCTCGATGCGCAGCGGCGCACCGCCATGCGCGGCGATGGCGCCGAGCGCGACGAAGTACGAGGCGGATGAGGCGTCGCCCTCGACATGGATCGCGCCCGGGCTCGTGAACGAGGCACCGCGGGCGATCGTGAAGCGCTGCCAGCCCTCGCGCGCGACCGTGACGCCGAAGCGCTGCAGCAGGTTCAGCGTGATCTCGATATAGGGCTTGGAGATCAGCTCGCCGTCGACCTCGATGACGATGTCGCGCTCCTGCGCAACGAGCGGCAACGCCAGCAGCAGGGCGGTCAGGAACTGGCTCGAGACATCGCCGCGCACGCGGATCGGCCGCTCGGTCGCGAGGCGGCCGCCGGCCGTGCCCGACAGGCGCAGCGGCGGGTAGCCGGGCTGGCCGAGATCGTCGATGCGGCAGCCCAGCGGGCGCAGCGCGTCGACGAGGTCACCGATCGGGCGCTCGTGCATGCGCGCGACGCCCGCGAGTTCGAAGCGCCCGCCCTGCGTCGCCGCGAGCAGCGCCAGCGTCGCCGCCAGCGGTCGCATCGCGGTGCCGGCATTGCCGAGGAACAGTTTCGCCTCGTGCACCGCGAGGCGGCCCGCGATACCGGTGACGCGCAGCACGGCGCCGTCGCGCTCGAGCCCGCAACCGAGTTGCGCCAGCGCCGCCAGCATCACTTTCGTGTCGTCGCTGTCGAGCAGGTCGTGGACCTCGGTCGTGCCGCGGGCCATGCCGGCGAGCAGCAGCACGCGGTTGGAGATGCTCTTCGATCCGGGCAGGCGCACGGTGCCGGATGCGCCGACGAGGGGCGGCAGGTCGAGATGGGGGATGTCGTACATCGAGGCGGCGGCGCCTGAACCAGAAAGGGGACGCAGCCGCGGTCAGGGCTTGCCGGCCGCGGGGAGGCGGGGGGTGCTCATCTGCCAGCCCGTGCGGCCTTCGGAAGGGCCGCGGATCAGGCCCTCGAGCGCGTCGGCGTTGCCTTCGCGCATCGCGTGCTCGATCGCGTCGAGCGCGTGGCGGAAACGCTGCGACTGCTTGAGCACCTCCTCGCGATTGGCGGTGAGGATGTCGCGCCAGACATCGGGACTGCTGGCGGCGATGCGCGTGAAATCGCGGAAACCCGGTCCGGCGAGCGAGAGGTAGTCGCGCCCGGCGGGCTGGTTGGCGACGGCGCTGAAATAGGCGAAGGCGAGCAGGTGCGGCAGGTGGCTGACGGCGGCGAAAGCGGCGTCGTGGTTCTCGGGCGTCATCTTCAGCACCTGGGCGCCGATGGCCGACCAGACGTCGGTGGCCTTCTGCACCATCTCCGGCGCGGTCTGCGGCAGCGGCGTGAGGATGACCTGGCGACCGCTGTAGAGCGCGGCGTCGGCGTTCTGGATGCCCGAGACCTCCTTGCCCGCGATCGGGTGCGCGGGGACGAAGGAGGCGATGCGCCCGCGCAGCACGCGGCGCGCGGCGTCGACGACGTCGCGCTTGGTGCTGCCGACGTCCATGAACAGCACGCCGGGTTCGACGAGATCGCGGATGTCCTTGAAGGTCGTCTCGGTCGCCGCCACCGGCACCGCGAGGAGGACGATGTCGGAACCGGACACCGCGAGCAGCGCCGATTCGGCGGCGATGTCGATCACACCCAGCTTGCGCGCGCGCTCGGTCGTCGACGGCGACTTGCTGTAGCCCATCACGCGCTTGACGAGCCCGGCGCGCTTGAGCGCGAGCGCGAAGCTCCCGCCCATCAATCCGCAGCCGATGACGCCGAGTTGCTGAAACATCTAGTGGACGTCGATGGGGTAGGTGCCGAGGATCTTGAAGAAGGCGCAGGCGCCGCGCAGATCCTTCAGTGCCGCATCGACCCGGGGCTCGTCGGGATGGCCCTGGAGGTCGATGTAGAAGTAGTACTCCCATTGCCCCGAGCGCGCCGGGCGCGATTCGAAGCGGCTCATCGACACGCCGTGGGTCTTCAGCGGCACCAGCATGTCGTGCACGGCCCCGGGCCGGTTCGTCACCGAGACGACGAGGCTCGTGCAATCGTGCCCCGAGGCCTTCGGTATCGGGTGGCGCTGCGGATGCGTGACGATGGCGAAGCGGGTGCGGTTGTGGGCATCGTCCTGGATCGCCGGCGCGATCAGGTGCAGCCCGTATTCGCTGGCCGCGCGCTGGCTCGCGATCGCCGCCAGCGCCGGGTCGGCGCCGGCCATGCGCGCGCCCTCGGCGTTGCTGGCCACCGGCCGGCGCTCGACCTGGGGCAGGTGATGGCTGAGCCAGCGGTGGCATTGCGCCAAGGCCTGCGGGTGGGCGCAGACGGCGCTGATGCCGTCGAGGCTGTCGCGCTGGCGCAGCAGGTTGTGGCGCACGAGCAGGCTGGTCTCGCCGATGATGAACAGCGGCGTCGTGAGGAACAGGTCGAGCGAACGCGCAACGACGCCCTCGGTCGAGTTCTCGACGGGCACGACGCCGAAATCGGCAGCGCCCGACGTTGCGGCGTGCATCACCTCGTCGATGCTGGCGCTCGGCAGGCGCACGATGGAGTTCCCGAAGTAGCCCAGCGCGGCCTCCTCGCTGAACGTGCCGGCGGGGCCGAGGTAGGCCACGCGCGTCGGCGTCTCGAGCGCGCGGCAGGCCGACATGATCTCGCGCCAGATCGGCGCCACGCCCTCGTTGCGCAGCGGACCGGGGTTGAGCGCCTTCAGGCCGTCGATGACCTGGGCCTCGCGCTCGGGCCGGAACACGACCGAGCCTTCGCGCTTCTTGATCTCGCCGACCTCGAGCGCCAGGGCGGCGCGCCGGTTCAGCAGCGTCAGCAGCTCGCGGTCGACGGCATCGATGCGGCCGCGCAAGGTCGGCAGATCGGCAGCTGACGGGTCGGGTTCGGCCATGGGCGCGGTCGTGTCACTTCTTGGCGGCGGCGCCCGAGGCGGCGGCGGACGGGCTGGGCAGGCCGAGGTGGCTGCTCATCGCCTGCTCCATGGCCTTGAACTTGGGTTCGAGTTCGGCGCGCATGTCGGCGACCAGCTTCGCCGACATGGCCTGCTGGATCTCGCCGCCGATCGACTGGTAGCGGCGGAACACGGGCGATTCGAGGATGGTCGCAATCTGGCGCAGTTCGTCCTCGCTGAAGCGTTCCTCGAGCATCGGTCCGATGACGCTCGGCGCGAGCTTGACCGCACGCGCCTTGGCCAGCGGCGTCACTTCATCTGCGTACTTGCGCGCGTCGGCCTCGACATCGCGGGCCGCGGCCTCGCGCTTGTCGGCGGGCATGTTCTGCAGCACGCGGCCGGCACCCTGCATCAGCTGGCCCGCGGGCTGCTGGACGAGCGCGGCGGCCATGTTCTCGAGGAACGGCTGCTGCGCCTTGAGCACGCGCGCCACGAGTTCCTTCTTCGCCGCGCTGACCTTGGCCGGCGCAGGCTTGGCGGCGGCGGCCGGGGCGGGTTGCGCCTGGACGGCCGCGACGGCAGCGATCAGGGCGGCGCAGGCGAGGGACTTCTTCAGCATCAGGATCCTTCCGTGCCGGGCGTCCCGGCGTTGTCGACGTGATCTTCAGGATCGGACGGTGCATCGTTCTCGACGATGCGCTGCAGTCCCGAAAGCTTGGTGCCATTGTCCAGTGCGATCAGCGTCACGCCCTGGGTGGCGCGGCCGAGCTCGCGGATTTCCGAGACTCGCGTGCGAACCAGCACACCCTTGTCGGTGATGAGCATGATCTCGTCGGCCGGCCGCACGAGCGTGGCGGCGACGACGCGGCCGTTGCGCTCGGTCTGCTGGATCGCGATCATCCCCTTGGTGCCGCGGCCGTGGCGCGTGTACTCGACGATGCTGGTGCGCTTGCCGTAGCCGTTCTCGGTCGCCGTGAGCACGCTCTGCGTCTCGTCCTCGGCGACGAGCATCGCGATCACGTGCTGGCCGTCCTCGAGCGCCATGCCGCGCACGCCGCGCGCGTTGCGGCCCATCGCGCGCACGTCGGCCTCGTCGAAGCGCACGGCCTTGCCGCCGTCGCTGAACAGCATCACGTCGTGGCGGCCGTCGGTCAGCGCGGCGCCGATCAGGTGGTCGCCGGCGTCGAGGTCGACGGCGATGATGCCGGCCTTGCGCGGGTTGCTGAACTCGTCGAGCGAGGTCTTCTTGACCGTGCCCAGTGCGGTGGCCATGAAGACGTAGTGATCGGCCGGGAAGCTGCGCGTGTCGCCGGTCAGCGGCAGCACGACGGTGATCTTCTCGCCTTGCTGCAGCGGGAACATGTTGACGATGGGCTTGCCGCGCGAGGCGCGCCCGCCCTGCGGCACCTCCCACACCTTGACCCAGTAGACGCGGCCGCGGTCGCTGAAGCACAGGATCCAGTCGTGCGTGTTGGCGATGAAGAGCTGGTCGACCCAGTCGTCTTCCTTCGTCTGCGTCGCCTGCTTGCCGCGCCCGCCGCGCTTCTGCGCCCGGTATTCGGCCAGCGGCTGGCTCTTGATGTAGCCGCCGTGGCTGAGCGTGACGACCATGTCGGTCGGCGTGATCAGGTCCTCGGTGCCGAGCTCGAGCGCATTGCGCTCGATCTGGCTGCGGCGCTCGCCGACCTTGGTCTGGCCGAACTCGGCGCGCAGGTCGGCGAGCTCGCCGGCGATGATCGCCGTCACGCGCTCGGGGCGGGCGAGGATGTCGAGCAGGTCGGCGATCTGCGCCATCACCTCGCGGTACTCGCCGATGATCTTGTCCTGCTCGAGTCCGGTCAGGCGCTGCAGGCGCATCTGCAGGATTTCCTGCGCCTGGTCGTCGCTGAGGCGGTACAGGCCGTCGGCCTGCAGGCCGTAGCTCGCCGGCAGGCCCTCGGGGCGGTAGGCCTCGCGGCCGCCGGAGGTGGACTCCTCGGCGCGCGCGAGCATCTCGCGCACCATCGAGCTGTCCCAGCTCTTGGCCATCAGCGCCGCCTTGGCCACCGGCGGCGTCGGGCTGGTCTTGATGGTCTCGATGAACTCGTCGATGTTGGCCAGCGCCACCGCCAGGCCCTCGAGCACATGCCCGCGTTCGCGCGCCTTGCGCAGCTCGAACACGGTGCGCCGGGTGACGACCTCGCGCCGGTGCTCGAGGAAGATCTCGACCAGCAGCTTGAGGTTGCACAACCGCGGCTGGCCGTCGATCAGCGCCACCATGTTGATGCCGAACGTGTCCTGCAGCTGCGTCTGCTTGTACAGGTTGTTCAGCACGACCTCGGGTACTTCGCCACGCTTCAACTCGATGACGACGCGCATCCCGGACTTGTCGCTCTCGTCCTGGATGTGGCTGATGCCCTCGATCTTCTTCTCGTGGACGAGCTCGGCGATGCGCTCGAGCAGCGTCTTCTTGTTCACCTGGTAGGGGATCTCGTCGACGATGATGGCCTGGCGCTGGCCCTTGTCGATGTCCTCGAAATGGCACTTGGCGCGCATGATCACCTTGCCGCGCCCGGTGCGGTAACCCTCGCGCACCCCGTTCAGGCCGTAGATGATGCCGGCGGTCGGGAAGTCCGGCGCGGGGACGATCTCCATCAGCTCGTCGATCGTCGCCTCGGGGTTCTTCAGCAGGTGCAGGCAGGCGTCGACGATCTCATTGAGGTTGTGCGGCGGGATGTTCGTCGCCATGCCCACGGCGATGCCGGCGCTGCCGTTGACGAGCAGGTTCGGCAGCCGCGTCGGCAGCACCGTCGGCTCGCGCTCGCTGCCGTCGTAGTTGGGCGCGAAATCGACCGTGTCCTTGTCGATGTCGGCCAGCATCTCGTGGGCGATCTTGGCCAGCCGGATCTCGGTGTAGCGCATCGCGGCGGCGTTGTCGCCGTCGACGCTGCCGAAGTTGCCCTGGCCGTCGACGAGCATGTGGCGCAGGCTGAAGTCCTGCGCCATGCGCACGATGGTGTCGTAGACCGCCGTGTCGCCATGCGGGTGGTACTTGCCGATCACGTCGCCGACGATGCGAGCGCTCTTCTTGTACGGCCGGTTCCAGTGGTTGGACAGCTCGTGCATCGCGAACAGCACGCGTCGATGCACCGGCTTGAGGCCATCGCGCGCATCCGGCAGCGCGCGGCCGACGATCACGCTCATCGCGTAATCGAGATACGAACGCCGCATCTCTTCTTCGAGACTGACGGCTACGGTTTCCTTGGCGAAGGAGGTCATGCGCTCACAGGTTGGGGAGGGCCTCCGAGCCAGGACTGCAGCGGAGTGAAGCCCATGATTCTACGGCCGTGCGACCTGTCGCGGATGCGCAACAAGCGCCCCGGCGAGCCCTGACGCAGGGCCCAAAATGGGGCCCGACCGACACCCTATGGCACAATCATCCGTCAATGGCGAGTACCCGTTGCCATGGGGATTTGCCCGGTAAACATCCCAAAATTCCCGCTTGTCGTTTTGGACGTCGCGCAGGTCCGTCTGCGCCATTTCTCGAGAGGAGAACCATGAAGAAATTGAACAAGGTGGCGGTGCTCTTTGCATCCGCTGCGCTTGCGGCCCCCATCGTCGCTTTCGCGCAGGCGAAGTCGATCGACAACTGGCGGGCCACCGACGGTACCGTCTGGAAGAACGGCACCAACGAACTGTGCTGGCGCGATTCGGGCTGGACTCCGGCGACTGCGGCTGAGAACTGCGACGGCGCGATCAAGCCGCCGCCGCCACCGGCCCCGGCTCCCCCGCCGCCGCCCCCGCCCCCGCCGCCCGCTCCGGTGGCTCCGCCGCCCCCGCCGCCGCCCGCCCCGGTCGTGGCCCCGGCCCCGGTGCAGGAGAAGGTGACCTTCGCTGCCGATGCGTACTTCGACTTCAACAAGGCGAAGCTGAAGCCCGAAGGCATTGCCAAGCTGACCGACCTGGTGGACAAGACGAAGGCGATCAACCTCGAGGTGATCATCGCCGTCGGCCACACCGACTCGATCGGCAGCAATGCCTACAACCAGAAGCTGTCGATCTCGCGCGCCGAGGCCGTCAAGGGCTTCCTGGTCGGCAAGGGTGTCGAGAAGAACCGCGTGTACACCGAAGGCAAGGGCAAGACCCAGCCGGTGGCCGACAACAAGACCTCCGAAGGCCGCGCGAAGAACCGTCGCGTGGAAGTCGAGGTCGTCGGTACCCGCACCAAGAAGTGACATCGGCGGCCCGGGACTTTCCCGGGCTCCGATCGACCGGAACCCCGCTGCGGCGGGGTTTTTCATTTACTGAGATATAGACACTATCAGCGTGCAGAACTTGCACGTTTAGCCTCAAAAGACGGGTTTGGCGCAGAGGGGTGCGGCCAGGCTCTGCGCGTAACGTGCAACTCTTGCACGTTTGGCCTTCATCGTGCTATTCTGTGCACAAGATGGCCGTTCTGAAGCTTTCGGGCACGCTCAATAGTGAACCGCAGGGGAAATCACACCCCGAAGCGGGGAGCGACTCCAGCCTGAGCTTCCTTCACGGCACGAAGCTGGCCTACGCGTCGAACCTCGTTCGCGACTGGCACGCCGACCTGCTCCACTACCAAGGTCTGAAGCCCGGCAGCGCAAAGCTGCACCGCGACAACCTGCTGCGGCTGCTCAACCACGCACGCGTCGCGCCGTGGGATCTGCAGAAGGACCACGTCACGCGCTACTTCGAATCGCGCGTGGACCAAGAGACCGGCCAGATGCTGGCGCCTGCCACCGTGGGCACCTATTGCGCGGCCTGGAGAGGTTTCCAGAACTACATGCTGACGGCCGAGCGCGTCAACGAACTGTTCTCCGAGTTCAAGGTCCGGGCGAAGGCGTTCGTCGACGACGACAACTCGATCGCGGTCAAGCGCCACAAGCTCAACTGGGTACCCAAGGGCTGGGCGTTGACAGGCGCGGAGATCGACGCGATCGACGAGACGTTCCGGTCAGAGATCGCACGGGCTGCGCGCGAGCATTCGAAGTCGTTGCTGCCGTTGCAGCGCGACCGCGTGATGTTCCATGTGGGAATTCACTTCGCCCTACGCATCTCGGAACTGACCGAGCTGCGAGTGTCCAGTTTCTGCGCCAGCTTGGACAAGGACCTTCAGCACTTCGGGAAGTGGGGAGTGGTGACGGTCACCGGAAAAGGTGATGTCACCGGCTCGATTCCCATGCGCGATCCGAGCGTGCACGGCCTGATCGAGTGGTACACGAAGAGCGTGCGGCAGAAGATTCTGCTCAGGCGCGCGTCCAAGACCGATGACGACGGGCGGCGTCGGATCAAGGGCGAAATGGTGAGCGTGAGCGACCTCATGTTCCCGAGCGAACGCGGTGGCGTGGTTTGCCCCAACGGCTTCCGCAAGCGGCTCGCGGACATCGCCATGAAGGCTGGCGTTCTGCGGCGCAAGCTCACGCCACACACGCTGCGGCACACTGGCTGCACGTTGATGGTCCCGCTGTACTCGCCGGAGATCGCGCAGAAGTACATGAGGCACAAGCATCTCCATACGACGCTGTACTACTACCACCCGACGCCCCTGGCCGCTGCCAACGAGGTGAACAGCGCTGCTCAGCTGTTTGACGATGAGGAAGAGGACTGACATGACGATGAAGATCAAGCTGCGAAATCGCCTGGAGGTTCTGATGCGCGACTCCGGCGTGAAGTCCATCGAAGAGATGGCGCAACGCCTGACCGAGAACCAGGGCTACAAGATCACGCGCACGCCGTTGAGCCGGAAGTTCAAGGACGATGACGTGCAGCTGCCGCTGTCGCTCATCGAGGCGCTGTGCAACGAACTGCAGTGTCTGCCGGGTGACCTGTTCGAGACCAACGTGAGCGACGCGCCTGCGGAATTCGTCGATGACCTCCGGTCTCGCCTGCAGCCGTTTCGGTACGGTACGTTGAGGCTGGCGAAGCCCGGGTCTGCGAGCGATGCCCAGGCCACCGCGCAAGAAGCCGCAGCGCCGCCGGCAGCGGCGTCGCCTGAACCAACAACCGCACGGCCGAAACCACGCCTTGCCGAGAAGAATCTCGACGATCTGGCCGGTCCAAAGGTAACGCATCTGAATGCCAAGAAGGTCAAGCCAAAGTCCTGACCCACGCACCGGCGTGTGCACCCTGTGCGAGCACACGCTGCAGTGGACCAACTGGCACGAACACCGCCACTGTTTCCAGTCGGAGGCTGTCCGGCCGGAAGGGTGCTGGGCGCTGCAAGAAGGCAGCGGCCTGGCCTTGTGCGCGCAATCGCTTGCGGCCCGCAGGACGACAGCAGCGCGATTCGAGGTGCGCCTGACGGTGCTTAAAGGCCTCGGGAAAGTCATCGACGGTGGCGATGCAGCCGTCATCCGCTACCTGCGCACGCTGACACCAGAACAGACCTACGAACTGGTCCGTTCGGCCGTGCCCGCATTGCAGGCCCGCGTATCTGCATTGCTCAAGCAGGCCGAGGTCAAGGAACCACGGCGAGAACGCAGGCAGGTGTCCATACCGGAATCGATCCCGGAGCAAATGAAGGACATGCTGCTGAAGTACGAGGCGAAGCTTGAACGCCGATCCGACCGGCTGACCGAGAAGGGCCACACCCGTTCGTATGCCTACATCGCACGGCTGATGTCGGAGCCGCGCAGGCTGGCTATCTACCTGGCTGCGGAAGGGCATACCTCCTGGGTCAGCATGAAGAGGCGCGACGTGGTGTCGTTCATGGCGAAGAACCCCGCCGTTCTGCGCACGTCCGTCGAGCGCTTCCTACGGTTCTTGGAGGAGGACAGGCCTTTCGCTGCAGCATCAACCGTGCAGCGCAAGGGTGCGAAGAGAAAGTCGGGCGTAGGGCAGTCGAGCCCCGCGCACGAGGTTCTTTCGCCAGAGGAACTGAAGGCGATTCTGGATCGCGTCCGGTCGGAGAACACTGAGCCCGAGTACCTCCTGACCTGGCTGATCTGCAAGATGGGTCTGACCGCGCAGGCGGCCTACGACATCACGCTCGACAAGTTCGAGGTCAACGAAGCCGGGAGGCTGGCCGTCAGACCTGCACGGGTCTGGGTGTTGGTGCCCAAGAGCGTCGCCGCCATCTTCGAACGAAACATCCAGCAGCTTTTCCCCGGATGGCGCGATGCCACGCTGGAAGCGCGCTCGCACATGTCGCTGTTCGTCACGACAATCCCAAAGGTCCACGTGTTCGTTGAACAGACCTTGGGGCAGAAGGCGAGGACTCTTCGTGCCTCCGCCATCTACGCGGCGATGCGCGCGGGCCACCGCGATCGCGTCACGCTCGTCGAAACGATGGGCGTGTCCATCGCCACCATCCAAAAGCTTGAGCGTCTTCTGTCGGCCGACCTGCACCGCACCTTGCCGGCGGCGTTCGTGAAGGAGCGCAACAAGCACATCATGGGCACGGCCGGAACTCAGGATGACGGAACCGAGTAGCTGCGAACCCTGGTTCGTCTACATGCTGCAGTGCCGATCTGGGCGCGTCTACACCGGCGTCACGCCGGTGCTCGACCACCGAATCAAGGTGCATCAGGCCGGCAAGGGCGCGCTGTTCACGCGTCTCGATCCCCCGCAGCGCCTGCTGGCCGCCAAGCTGTTCCCGAACAAGCGCGAGGCCATGAAGGTCGAACGGCAGGTCAAGGGGGTCCGCACTGAGCGCAAGCTGACGCTCGCCCGCATCTGGTCAGAACAGCACCCGGTCGACCAGGCCACCCAGGATCGCCTTGCGCTCGCGTAGTGCTTCGTAGCACTGGTACTGGTCCGGCAGGATCACGTTGCCGACCGTGTCCTGATAGACCGTGGCGGCCTCGATCGCCCAGTCGGGCATGCTCACCACCCGCTCGACCATTGCGCCGCAATAGCGGGCGTTTACGAGCTTCTGGAAGGGGTGAAACGACGGGTAGTCCTGCCGCGACAGGAGGTCGATCGACGAATCGACCGTCGAGCGGCACGACAGAAGCGATGAGCCCTGGTCCAGCGCGAAGATGACGCCGCGATCGGCGCCCCGAATCTGGCCCTTGAAGTTGAGCGCCCGGTCTTCGTTGCCGATCCAGAGATCGAAGACGGCGATTGCGGCGGCCTCCAGCGGGTACTTCGCGCAGAGCGCAGCCATCGCGCGCACGTGGCCTGTGTTGCGGTAGACGCCATCAGGCACCTCGATGGTGTCCTGCTCGTCGTCTTCATCGTCACCGTCGCCACGGTCCTCGTCAGTGAAGTCGTAGATGTCGAGACCGGCCTCAGCGGCGCGCAGCGCGGCAAAGCGCATGGCGGTGGTCTCAATGGAGCGCCTGGCCGGCACGCCGACCAGCACCGGGATGCCCAGGAACATGGCCAGCCGGTTGGCGGCCAGCTCAGAGTACAGCTGGGCGCTCGCTTCCTGGTGGTCGCCCTTGAGCACCGCAGCGATGTGGCCGTCTTCCGCGCCCGTGGTGCTGCGCTCGTTCGGCGAGGAGTCGCCGCTGATTTCGTAGCAGAGGATCGGCACGACGGATCAGGGGTGCTCGAAAGCCCAGGTGTCGGCCAGCAACTCGGCCTGCGCGATCACCTTGTCGGTGGCCTCGGCCTGCTTGTCCGGCGGGTACTTGTGCTTGGCGAGCAGCACCTTGACCATGGCGATCATGCGGGCGCGTGCCGACTTGCGGTTCTGCCAGTTGATGGTGGCGGACTTCCGGAGCTTGTCGGTCAGTTCCTGCGCCAGTGCTCTGAGCACCGGGTGCCCGAGTTCACGCACCGCCGACTCGTTTTCAGTCAACGCCTGGTAGAAGGCAAACTCCTCCTCCGACATGTCGTCGGGCGGCCTGGACGAGTTGATCTCACGGGCCAGCCTGATCAGCTCTTCGATCACCTCGACGGTGGTCAGAGCGCGGTTCTGGTACTTGGCGATGGCCTCTTCGAGCTTCTGGGTGAACTCCTTGCCCTGGATGGCGTTCTTCTGGCTCCGGGACTTCACCTGGTCGGCGATCAGGCGCTCCAGCAACTCGGCCGCCAGGTTCTTGGTCGGCATGGCCTGAATCTGCGACAGGAACTTCTCGTCGAGGACCGAGATGTCGGGCTTGCCGATTCCCAGCGTGCCGAAGATATCGTTGACGCCCTCGACCAGCACGCCCTTGGCCACGAGTTGCCGCAGGGCGGCTTCCTTCTCCACGCGCGATCGCGTCTCGCCGGAGCGGGTGAGCTTGATGAGGGACACGCGCACGGCCTGGAAGAAGGCGATCTCGTCGCGTAGCGCCATGGCAGCTTCCAGCGTGCCGGCGAGGGCCTGCGCCTTGTTCAGCTTCGCCACCTGATCCAGGAAGGCACGGACGCCCCTGTTGCGGCCCTTCTCGTCAGGCTCGGGGTCAACCTCCAGCACATGCTCCATCGCTGGGCCCAGCAACGCCAGCGCCCTTTTCGGCGCATGGAAGCCGTCGTACTCGAAGCCGTGGAAGAACTCCTTGCGGATCACGTCGAGGGTGTCCAGCAGAATCTTCAGTGCCTCGCCGGAGGTGTCGACCGGATCACGCTCGCTGTGAGCGTCGCGCGTGTACTGGCGGATGGCCTTCTTCAGTTCCTCGCCGATGCCGATGTAGTCGACGATCAGTCCACCGGGCTTGTCGCGCCAGATGCGGTTGGTGCGGGCGATGGCCTGCATCAGGCCGTGGCCCTGCATGGGCTTGTCGACGTACAGCGTGTTGACCGGCGGTGCATCGAAGCCGGTCAGCCACATGTCGCGCACGATAACCAGCTCCAGCTCGTTGTCAGCGTCCTTGAAGCGCCTTTCGATCTGCTTGAGCTGCCGGGTGTCTGTGCGGTGCGGCTGGAGATGCGCCGGGTCGGCCGAGTTGCTCGTCATCACGATCTTGATGCGGCCGGTGTTCACATCGTTGCCGCGCCACTCCGGACGCAGCTTGACGATCTCGTCGAACAGACGCACGGCGGCCTCGCGAGAGATGGCGACGATCATGGCCTTGCCTGCCATCGTTTCCTTGCGGGCTTCCCAGTGCGCCACCAGGTCGGCGGCTAGCGTCTCCAGGCGGCCGTCAGCCATCGCGATGGCTTCGATGCGAGTGAAGCGCGAGACCGTGGTGTTTTGGGTGGACTCGTCCTCGTCCTCGGTGGCTTCGAGGAACTCGTCCATCAGGGACTGCTTCTCGGCCTCGTTGAACCGCAACTCGATCACCCGCGATTCGTAGCTGACCGGGACGATCGCTTCGTCTTCCTGGGCGGCGACCATGTCGTACACGTCGACGTAGGTGCCGAACACTGCCTCGGTGTCGCGGTCGTCGAGGCTCACCGGCGTGCCGGTCATCCCTAGGTAGATGGCATGCGGCAGGGCGTCGCGCATGTACTTGGCCATGCCGTAGCGCGTTTTGCCGGTGTCGGCACTGATGTCGGCCTTGAATCCGTACTGCGTGCGGTGCGCTTCGTCGGCGATGACCACGACGTTCGAGCGCTCGCAGAGCACAGGCACGCTGGTCTTGCCGGCTTCCGGCGCGAACTTGTTGATGGTGGTGAAGAAGATGCCGCCGGCCTCGACCTCGGACAGCTTCTTGCGAAGGTCGTCGCGGCCATCGGCTTGCTTCGGCGTCGCGCGCAGGGACTCGCCGCAGTCGGCGAAGGTCTCGAAGAGCTGACCGTCCAGGTCCTTGCGGTCGGTGACGAGCACGACGGTTGGGTTTTCGAACTCCGGGCGGTCGCGGAGCGCCATGACGTAGAACAGGGCCAACAAGGACTTGCCGGAGCCCTGGGTGAACCAGATAACGCCACCTTTCCCGTCCTTCTTGTGCACAAGTGCGTCGACCGCTCGCTCGACGGCGCGGAGCACGCCATGGTATTGGTGCCACTGCGCGACGATCTTGAAGCTGGCGCCACCGTTGCTGCCGCCGTACGCCACGAAGCCACGGAAGAACGACAGCAGCGTGGCGGGCTCCAGCAGGCCTCGAATCAACACCTCCAGTTCGAGCAACCCCTTGGCGGCCTTCTTGCCGCCGAGCAGCCGCCACCGCGAGTGCCTGCCGAGGTCGGCCGTCAGCGAGCCGTAGCGGGCCACAGTACCGTCCGAGATGACGTTCAGCAGGTTGAAGAAGAACAGCTGGGGGATGTCGGCCTTGTAGGTCTGAATCTGGTTGTAGGCAGCCTCGATGTCGGCGTTGATGTCCGCAGGGTTCTTCAGCTCGACCACCACCAGCGGAAGGCCGTTGACGAAGAGAACGATGTCGGGGCGACGAATCTTCTGCCCGTGGACGGTGAACTGCTGCACCGCGAGGAGATCGTTGGCGCCGTCGAAGTTGATGACCCGCACGCGAAGGACGGTCCGGCGGCCATCGTCCTCGATCCGATCCAGAGGGACTCCGTTACGCAGCCAGTCGTAGACCTCCTTGTTGCCGTCCACCACCGACTGGGAGCCGTACCCGGAGACGAGGGCGACGGCCTGCTCGATTTCCTTCTGGGTGAGCGCCGGGTTCAGCTCAGTGACTGCATCGCGAAGGCGTGGGACAAGCACGACATCGGAGTACCGGCGCCGGGCCTCATGTTGGCCGCCTGGCGACAGGTCGTCACCGTGAATGCTGGTGTAGCCAAGGCCGGCGAGCCATTCGAGGGAAGCCTGCTCGACGATGGACTCGTCAACCGATTTCATGGTGTTGTGCCCGGAGACAGTCGATGCATCGATCTTGGTGCGACTGAGTTTTCGTTAGGCGTGAGCTTATCTCCGAAAGCGTAGCGCCGGCCTGCGACGCGCCAAGCTCTCGGCAGGGAGGTAGCAAGATCGATCTACGCATCTGCCGACTCGACCAACTCTTCACCCTCGGCAACTGGTAGCGCACCAGAGATTAGCTCGGGTAGGAACGCGTCCCTCACGGCTGCGAGCTTCCTCGCCTGAACTGCGTTCGTGATACGCCGCGAGATCAGAGGTTCAAACACACGGTCCAATGCCGCAATAAGTTCCGGCGGCGGCACAGCCGCCATAGCCTCCGATAGATGGCCTCGTTGAATATGGCCCATGGTGGTGGCCTTGTTCGCTGCTATCTCCCTGAAGCGGCCAAGGTGCTGTCGAGTGGCGAAGTAGTAGAACCACTTTGGAAGCCTGTCCGATGTGACCTTGAACAGATGCTGGTTCAGGGCACCTTGGCCGCCGCACCAGAACTCGACCTCAAGTGAACCGGACCAAGAGAACAGGACATCGCCATCGTTGACGACGTACTGTGGACGCAGTCGGGCGCTAGCGCGGTCTGCGCCGAAGACGTTGCCGGCACGTAGTTGCGCAATCTTGATGACCGGCAGGAACTCGGTGTCGGATTCGGGCGGGAACTTCTGGAGCGCTAGTCCGTTGAGGTAGTCGGCAATCGCGTCGAGGGGACGGCGCGTCCAGCCTCTGGGAAGAAGGCCATGTTTGTCTTTGGAAAACTCGTGTGGGAAGAGACGCGTGATCTGGGGTGCAATGCCGGGTGCATCGCAACATTCTGCATTGGCAAGTACAGGATCGAAGTCAACCAGACACGACTGGAAGATGCTCCCGGCGATTGCCTCCAAGGTCCTGCCGGTGTCGTCGAGCAGATCGATGCGGTTATTGATCGATGACGCAAGCTTCGCGATGCGTCTTTGGACGGCAATCGGCGGCAAGGGAACGTCGAAGGATTCGATATGGCCCTTGGTGATCGCTCTGCGACTACCTCCTGCGTTGAAAGATTCGATGTAGGCCTTGGTTCCGGACAAGGTCAACCACGCTAAGAGGTATTCCGGCAAGCAAAGAGACCTTTCGGTTCTGATCAGCACGACATGCTGGTTGACGCATGCAGGCAGGATGCGAGTCGGGACAACGCAAGATCGTCCAAATGTGGAGCCATCGCCGGTGATGTTCAGAAGTACGTCGCCGGCTTGAACTTCAGCGCCTGCAAGGTCCTTCGCTTGATCTACCGAGATATTGGCGAGTCCGGTTGAGGTGAACCGGTGGTCAAGCACGTTCTGGCTGCGGATCAAGACGTACCGCTCTCTGGTCGGCAGATAGCTCTCCGCGCCGCCCCGTGGCGTCGCACCCGATCGAATCTTGGTGGTGATGGCGCCGAGTTTGGCTACGGGCCAAGCCGCGCGAGAACTCGTGCTGATTCCGGGCTCAGACTGCATATCCGAACGAGGCCATTTGGGTCCGAATCTCTTCGTCGAGTGAGGTGCCCAACAGCATCTGCTCGGACAGTTGGTCGGCAAGCCGCTGCATTCGATCAGCGAAAGGCTCTGCCATGTTGTCGACCTCTTGAGTCCCGACATAGAGACCAGGGGTCAGGAGGAAGCCTCGCTCAGTCACCTCGGCGATGCTGGCTGAGTAGCAAAGGCCGGGCACGTCCTGATACGCCACCCCGTCGCTGAAGTCGGTCTCGCGCCATCGGTGGTAGGTGAGAGCGATTCGCTGAAGGTCATCGTCGGTGAACTCGATCTGCATGCGAGAGAGACGGCCGCTTGCAACTTTGCGAGAGTCGATGAACAGGATTTGCTTCTTTCGATCTCTCTTGCCGTTGACGCCTGCCTTCTTGTCAGCAGACAGGAACCAGAGGCACGCAGGGATCGTGGTGTTCGAAAACAGCTGTCCCGGCAAGGAGACCATGCAATCAACCACGTCAGCAAGAACCATGTTCTTTCTGATCTCGCCTTCCCCCGACTGCTGAGAGGACACGGAGCCGTTCGCGAGAACGATGCCTGCTCGTCCACGACTCGACAAGCGCGACACCATGTGCTGTAGCCAGCCGAAGTTCGCATTGCTCGCCGGAGGAATGCCGAATCGCCACCGAGGGTCTTCCTTCAGCTTGTCGCCATCCCAGTCAGAGATGTTGAACGGCGGGTTGGCGAGGATGTAGTCGGCTCGCAGCGTCTTGTGTTGATCGTTCGTGAAGGTGGAGCCGTAGGTCTGACCGAGATCGCCATCCAGGCCGTGAACTGCGAGGTTCATCAGGCACAGACGCCGCGTGGCCGCCATCAACTCCTGGCCGTAGACCGCAAGGTCGCCTCTTCTGCCAAGGGTCTTCTGGTGAGCGTCTTTGAACTTCGCCGATTGGACGAACATGCCGCCGGACCCACAGGCCGGGTCGTAAATCTTCCCTTTGAACGGCGCCAGAATTTCGACGAGCAAGTTGACGACGCTCTTCGGCGTGTAGAACTCACCGGCCTTGGCACCTTCGTTCAGCGCGAATTGCCCGAGGAAGTATTCGTAGACTTCGCCGAAGACATCGCGGCTGCCGTGCTGCTTCGGATCGAACTTGAGCCGGGCAACCACCACCATCAAGTCGTTGAGCTTGCCGGGGCCGAGGGCCAACCGTGAGAACTCGCGATACAGGACGCCCTTGAGGGTCGGATTCTCGGCCTCGATTTCACCCATGGCCGTATCGAGAAACTGCGGTAGCTCGGGGTCGGTGCCCTTCTTGAGGAGCACGCCGAAGTGGGAATCGGGCGGCACCCAAAAGACATTGTCCTGGTCGTAGAAGGTCTTGTCGCGGACGAAGCTGGCTTCCGCGTCTGTACGCGTTGACTGGTCCTCGATGTAGATGTCGGACGCCGGGTCGGCCAGGCGCAGTCGGATGACCTCGGCATGGGCGTCGAAGAGGTCCGAGACGTACTTGAGGAAGACGAGGCCGAGAACGGGGTACTTGTAGTCGGCGGCCGATACGGAGCCGCGCAGCTTGTTCGCGGCGTCCCACAGGGTCTTCTTGAGTTCTTCGTTGGTCATGAGGCTCAGATTGATTGATTCGGTGCGGTTCACGGGCGGCGTCATGCCGGCGCTTTTGGCGCAGCCGGTTGTGGGTCTTGTATGCCGGCGCGGGAAAGCGCCGCGTTCAACGTGACTCGGCTCACGCTGAAGTGCCGGGCAACTTCGGCCTTGGTGATGTTCGGGTCCGACAGCATCGCCGCCGCCTTGCGCACGTCGGTCGGTGAGAGCGCGTGCTTGCGACCACCCTTGCGCCCGCGAGCACGTGCGGCGGCAAGGCCGGCGATCGTCCGCTCTTTGATCAGGCTGTGCTCGAACTCGGCGAGGGCGCCGAAGATGTGGAAGACCAGGCGCCCGCCGGAACTGGTCGTGTCGATGGACTCGGTCAGAGACCGAAAGCCGACGCCGCGTTGATTGAGGTCATGCACGATCTCGACGAGGTCCTTGAGAGATCGAGCAAGCCGATCGAGCTTCCAGACCACTAGGGAGTCGCCCTTGCGCAACGTGCGCAAGCAGGCGATCAGTTCCGGCCTGTCGCGAAAGGTGCCGGTCGCCGTCTCGTGGAAGACCTGTTCGCACGCCGCGCCGTTGAGGGCGTCGAGCTGGAGCTGGGGATTTTGGTCCTGGGTGCTAACCCGGGCGTAGCCAATGATCATCAAACGTACCTTGTCTGTACGTTGATTACTTTACGGCTTCCTTCCCATTGAGGCAACGACTTTCGGCCAAAACGAGCGCGACCGCGAGGGCGTACATCAAACGACCGTTTGTTTTCGGCCCCACCTGGTGAGCTGGGATGCCTACTCCGGCTGCCCACCCGAGAAGATTACGATGTTTTATTCGTGGCCTATAATTATGGCTCCGGAATAAAGAGAAATAACTCAATGGCTGAAATCTACCGCCGCCCCGAGCTGGCCGCCCAGATGGCCAAGCAGCTCCTTCATCCTGGAGTCCTCGATGAGGGCCTTCGGTCTGGCTTGTTCCTCTCCGGCCTGCGTCGTACGGGCAAGACGACGTTCTTGCTGAACGACCTCATCCCTGCTCTCGAAGACGCGGGAGCGCTCGTGATCTACGTCGACCTCTGGAGCGATACGCAGACCAGCCCGGCGGCGCTCGTACTGTCCGCAGTGAAGAAGACGCTGGCGGACCTTCAGACGCCGGCATCGAGCATCTTGCAGAAGCTCAAGCGTGTCGGCGGTGCCGACGTGGGCGCCTTCGGATTCAAGTTCGGGTTCAAGTTGGACAGCGTTGGCGCCGAGGGAGGTACGACGCTCGCGCAGGCCCTTACCGAAGTGGTCGATCAGGCCAAGACGGACGTGGTTGTGATCGTCGACGAGGTCCAGCATGCGATCACGTCCGAGGACGGCAACCAGATGCTTCTCGCGCTCAAGTCCGCACGTGACGCGATCAACCCGCGACCTGATACGCCTGGCCACTTCATCTTCATCGGAACGGGTTCGCACCGCGCGCTTGTTAGCGAACTGACCGCACGCAGGAACCAGGCGTTTACTGGCGCCACTTCAGTGCCCTACCCGGTGCTGAACGGCGACTATGTCGAGCACCTCCTCAAGCGCCTTGCGCAGGAGGCGGCAGTTCCGCTGCCATCGGCCGCCGTTGCAACCCATGCGTTCGCGACCTTGGGCAACCGTCCGGAGGAAATGCTTAAAGCGCTTAGGCAGTTAAGGCACATACCTCCCGGCGGAAACCCGGACGAACATTTGCCTGTGATCGCCGCGACGCTTCGGTCGGCTGCAGCAGACATCGAGTTGATGAAAGTGGAGCAGCTTGGCGGTCTCGCGACGGCGATCTTCGAGCGCATCGCTTCGACGGACGGCGACGCACGAGGAGTGTTCTCGTCGGAGGCGGCGGCCGAATACACGAAGGCCATTGGGCGAGAGGTGCGAGTCGAGGACATTCAACCGGTCGCGAACGATCTTCTTGCCGCGAACCTCATCATGCGTCGCGGGCACGGCGTGTACGGTGTGACTGACCCGTTCGTTCAGGAAATCTGGCGGGAGAAGAAGGCGTTGGGATCAAAGGCTTGACCTCATGCTCGTACCGGGCTGGCAAGGACCGATAAGGACGATAGGCTGCTGCACCAATGGACCACGTCGCGCAAAATCGGCCTTCTATCATCCGAAAAGGCGGGAGGGGAGCTGTTCGCTTCGTCACGCCATCCGGGGTGACGGCTATCGTCGGCACCTCCATCGATCCAGGCTTGATTCGAGCGCTCCGTAAGAAGCTTGAGCGGAAACTGCGGGCGAGCGGGCACATGATCGACCAGCGATAAATCGCTGGGCATACTCAGGCGACAGGCGCGGCCCACGCGAGTCACTCGTACTTGGTGGTGCGCGATCGACTCGCGCAGGGCACGTAAGGGAGAGTGAATCGTCATGGCAGGAGTAGTCCCGGGCATCTACGAAGGGCGTATCCCCGCCCTGGTCAAGCACACGCTGCTGAAGAGCTATCTCGAAAAGCTCGTCCTGATCATCGGCATGAACGGCCGCAAGACAGGCAAGGCAGAAATCTGCTACGTCGACTGCTTCGCCGGTCCTTGGGGCTCGGACGACGAGGACCTGGACGGCACCTCGATTGCGCTGTCGCTCAAGACGCTCGCGGCCTGCAAGGCTGAGTTGGCCACGCGCGGCGTCGATGCGAGCATGAGAGCGCTCTACATCGAGAAGGACAAGGGCGCGTTCAAGAAGCTGGCCAAGTTCCTTGCCGAGCGTGCGACCTCCGAAGTCGAGCACGACTGCCGCAACGGCGACTTCGTCGACCTTCGCGACGACATCCTGAACTGGTGTGGCACGTCCGCCTTCACGTTCTTCTTCGTTGACCCCAAGGGCTGGACGCCGATCGTGATCGACGTGATGGAGCCGCTGCTCAAGCGCCCGCGAAGCGAGTTCCTGATCAACTTCATCTACGACTTCATCAACCGGACCATGTCGATTCCGGCGTTCGAAGCGGACATGCGCAAGCTGCTGCGGCGGTCTGTCGACGTGGAGGGCATGTCACCAAGCGAGCGCGAGAAGACTCTGCTGGGTGCCTACCGCGATGGCCTGAAGTCGTGCGTTCCGCCAGGACGCGGCGAGTTCCGGGCGAGGACTGCCTATGTCGGTGTGATGCACCCATCGCAGGAGCGAACCAAGTACCACCTGGTGTACCTGACGAGCCACCACACCGGCGTCGTCGAGTTCATGGAAATCTCGGAGAAGGTCGACATCGTCCAGGCCCGAGTGCGCGCAGCAACGAAGCTGGAGCAGAAGCAGAAGGCCACCGGCATGGGCGACTTCTTCGCCGACGAGGCCGTGCCCGAGTCAGGTGAGGGCCGAAGCAGCCCAGACGATGTCGACGCGTACTGGCGCGACTATCTCAGCGGTGGCGAACGCCGCATCGACAAGGCGATGTTCGCGGACATCCTCGAAGCTACCGACTGGTTCCCCAATGAGTTGCAGGCATCGTTGCTCCGGCTCATCAAGGCAGGGATCGTGGTGAACCTCGACGACGCCACGTCGAAGCGCCGGTCAAAGCCGTTGCACATCGACAAGCTGGGCGAGCGTCTGAAAATGGCGTAGGTCAGGTCTCTTCGCTGCGATCAAGAAACTGCAGCTTGAACTGCCAGCCTTCGAAGGTCGACACCATGCGGCCGAGTTCATCCCACGAGACCTCGCGACCATCGATGACCACCATCGGGACACGATGGTGCTCGTCGGGATCGCTGTCGACAGTGCCGCGCAAGACGAGGCCATTGTTCACCTGCAGACCGTGCTCGGTGTCTTCAAGATGGGTGAGAGCAAGTGCCCGCCGCATCTTAGTGATCAGCGTGCCAAGCAAAGCCAGCGGATCATCGTCCGGTTCCCCGATCACCTGAAACCGATACCCAGCCGGGGAACCACCCTGCAGCTCGAATGCGTCGATTGCAACGCCGGGACCGAACAGGCGTGTCCGAAATCGAAACTCGTGTTCAAGGCCTCGCGCGTCGACCATGCGGACAGGTTCGAACGCCACGTGTTCGAAGCCCTGCAGACCAAGTTGCTTGGCGACGGTCTCATTGAAGCAACGACTGCAGAGCAGCCTGTATCCACATTCCATGGAGCCGTAGCTGACGCCCTCGTGGGCAACGATGGGCTGGTGGCAGCTTTCGCACGGGTTCGGCTTCATACCTGGTGGGTCTCGGGGCAGTCGCGGGTCAGATGGAGAACAGCGTTCGTTGCGGAGGCGACATGATCTGGTCGGTGTCCTTGATCTGCGCAGCGGAGCGACGCCGGCTGCCATCAGCCCCGACGATCTCGACGGCCTTCTCCGTGAGCAGCTTGCCGATCGACTCGCGGTAGATTTCCTTCGAGGCCGGCGAGCTGTTGCATGTGGTGGCGAACAACTCGCCGAAGCTGATGCCGGCGTCGTCGGCGTACACGAGTCGCGGAATCTGCTCGCCAAGTGCCGAGATGCTCGCGCGTCGAGCAACGTCGTCGAACTCGAAGCCCAGGCCCGATTGCCCCAGGAACGCGGCGTCGTGAACGGGGTCGTAGCCGACCATCTGGAACATGTCCAGGCCGGGGCCGCCGTAGTGGATGAACTGGTTGTTGTTGGCCCAGTGGACTTCCGTCATCACGTCACGAGCGCGGTGGTGCTGTGACATGTGGATGAGCCAATAGTCGCCATGGCCGCCACGGTTGCGGATGAAGAACGGCGTGAAGTGGCGGGCGCCGCAGTTCTCGACGAGCCGGCGATACAGCGTGCTCTGAAGCAGCAAGCGCCAGTCGCGGTCCGAAGCCTTGATCTCGTCCACCGAACGGCCGCCGAAGATGTCGGGGATGCCAAGGCCGTCGAGCAGGTCCTTCATCTGGTCGCCGTCGTTGGCGAAGTTCATCAGCGAGTCGACGTTGAACGTCAGGATGATCTCCGCTCGCGGCAGGGCCTCGAAAATCTTGCGCATCAGCTGCGTCGGCACATCCTTGTAGCCGTATTGGTCGAGCGCGAAGATGGAGCGGCCGTTCTTCGGGCTCTTCTTCTTGATGAACTCGATGATCGCGCCGGCCTTGTCCTGAAACCGAGCGTGATCGATGTAGATGCCCTTGCCGATCCTGTCGCCGTATCCATGCTCCTGCAGCACCTTCACGAGGTGCCCGTGCGCGTGAGCATCGGCTTCGGTGAAGAAGTAGTCGACCTGGAGTTGGACGGGTTTGCGCCGATCCTGGTTGATCCGGAACTCGGCTTCCCGGGTGGCTTCGAGGAAGATGAACGGCGAGCCCTTGACGGGCTTGCGGGTGTCGTTGTGGATGTACATGCCACCCCCAGCGAACCCATCGACCAGCGTGAGCTTCAGAACGTCCTGGTTGGGCGAGCTGACCAGGGTGTGGAAGTAGGCGGCAAGGTACGCCTCAAGAATGCGGTGCTTGGCGACGCTGTGCTGCTGGATGAGGTCGGGGCCGTCCTTCCAGTTGTATTGCTTCAGCGTCATGCGTTCCTTCAGGCGTGGGCAGACAGTGCTGGCATGTCGTCCCAGGTGCGCCCTTGAAGCAGACGGCCATTGGCCTTCTTGGAGCGGCGCTTGCCATCGGCTCCCCAGCCGCCCCACTGCTTGAAGAAGAACTGCACTCCCTGGTCCTCACATTGTTGACGGACATTCTCGACCCATTCGATCTGCATCGGACGCGCCTTCGGCCCCGATTCTCCGCCGACGATCACCCAATGAATGCCCGTTAGGTCGAGAGCACCAACGTCCGACAGCAGCGGCTCCACCGACAAGAAGCGGATGCGGGCGTCGACCTGGCGCAACGCCGCGATACGAGGAACGCCATAGCGCCGATCCTCGACGGATACACCGAGCCATGCGTTGTCGGGAACATCGCGGTTCCGGAAGAACGTCGCCATGCGATCTGCGCGCTTGGTCAGCACCTGGAAGGTGTGCTGCGGGCAACGGCGGATCACGTCGAAGACTTGGGCGATGTAGTTGTCGTCCACACTTTTGTGGAAGAGATCGGACATCGAGTTCACAAAGTACACCGTCGGCTTCTTGCGCGCCAGCGGCTCCGCCAGGCGCTCAGGCAGGATGGTGAGCTTGAAGCCGTTCTCGTAGCCCGGCGTACCCATGGCCTGCAGTCGCTTGGCCATGCTCTCGGCGTAGCAGTGCTTGCACCCCGGCGAAATCTTGGTGCAGCCCACGGTCGGATTCCACGTTGCCTCGGTCCATTCGATCCTGCTTGCTTGAGACATGACGTTCTCCTAGTTCTTCAAAGTCAGTGCAGGCGTCTAGACGGCGTGGATCACGCGCGTCACGACGCCCCAGATGTTCAGTTCGCTCTTGTCGCCGACTGGGATGTCGGCGAAGTCCGGGTTCGCGGCCTGCAGCAGCCAGCCGGTGGTGGTGCGCTTCAAGCGCTTGACGGTCAGTTCACCATCGACATCAGCGACCACGATCCGGCCGTCCTCGGGCGCTACGCCCCGATCGACGACCAGTTCATCGCCATCAGCGATGCCCGCGTCGCGCATAGACCACCCGGCCACCTTCATGACGAAGGTGCTGCTCGGGTCCCGCACCAGGTGCTTGCCGAGATCGACAGCGTCCTCTTGGTAGTCGTCGCCGGAAGTTGGTTTGCCGGCGCGGACTCGGCGGCCCAGCGCAGGCACGGAGGTCGCTGCGCGCATCGAAGCGATTGGCTTCAGCCCGCCGGTCTCATTTGGCGCCTGAGCTGTGCGCTTGACCTCATCCAGGTAGCCCACCACCACGGGAACGAGGCTCTGCGGCACCCGGACCGTCTTGGTGGGCTCGCCGTAGGCAGCCTTACGGCCGGCGCCCTGTCGGGTGCCGCCATGGCGGGGTTTGGTGGGCTCCGTGTGCATGATTCTGTGACGAAATCAAGCCTAGCACGCTGCGACTCTCATAGGAAGCAGGGCGGGCCTGGACAAACGCCGGAACGTTGATTACGTGACAGATTCAAGATGCCAAGGGAGTTCATCCTGAGGCCTATAAGACATGCATTTCTTCGTCATTTGCATGCAAGCAACTGCGATTTGCTTGACGACACGTCCGAAGGGACATACCATGCAAACAATGCGATCGTGCATGCAAATTGAGGCCAAAGACATGAACAATGTCCACATGGAGTTCGACGAACTGCTGACGATGAAGGCGCTGATGTTCAAGGCGGACATCAGTGGCCGTACCAGTACCGGCTTCGCAGGTCGCATTCTCGAACGCGACCCGGAGCAAGCGGAGGCGATCGGGATGAAGAACATCTGCTTCCGCATCGACCCGCTGCTGCAGGCGAGGTTCGAGGTCACGTTGCATGCGCTTGGCATGTCGAAGCAAGAGGCACTTTCGGAGGCCCTGCACGAAATGCTGAACCAGTTCGATGCCAAGCTGAATCAGATTGGCGTCGGGCCTATCAACTACGAAAACAGGCTACGTGAACTGGGTTTCGAGTTGGGGCCGGAGACCGAGCACGGTCGAGCGCTCATGCGCGTAGATCAGCCGAAGAAGGGAGCATGAGTATGGCCTTCGAATCCTTTGACGACCTCGCTCGCGTCGGCTTGAAACGCGCTGCGATGAAGGCTGCTCGGGTCATCGTGAAGTCAGAGTTCAGCGACCGTCAGCGCCCACAGACGGTGTTCCGGTTCTCGGACGACCTCGTTGAGAGAGCTGGCTGGGTGCCAGGTCAAGACCGGATCGAACTGCTCATCGATCGGACGGACATGGCGATCCGCGCACGCAAGGTTGCAGCCGGCGGCTACAAGCTCATCGGAAATGGATCGGCTCGGCCCTACCTAAAGTTCACCGCCGCGCGAGGAATGCCAGTGTCTGACGAAGCGTCCGAGGCCGTCGATGTTGTCGTTGTGGGCGGCGAAATCATGTTCGTGTTGCCATCGGGCGTGCGGCTGTCGGCCGCATGATTTCGACCGGGCGCCTGCGGACGACGTGGTACCGAAAGCCAGTGCGCTTGATGTAGCCCAGGCGCTGCAAGGCGTCGAGGTATTCACGCAAGGCGCCTGCCGGTGAAGGAAGCCTTTCTCGCTCCCAGTTGGTCAACAAATCACCATGGGCGTACAGAACGGCGAACTCAGGCCACGTTCCAAACTTCGCCTTACAGTGGTTCGCGGCCTGCGCTTGTGTGAACGATGAGTAGGGGTTGTGGGCAACGTAGGTGCCGAACAGCGTGGCTTGCCAGACACGTCGGTCGACCGGCCAACCCATTTCATTCGGAAGTGCAATGTTGATTTGCGGTTGAGGATCGTCCCAATCGAGGCCGAGACGCGGAGCCCAGTACCGCCATTCGTGGCTGTTGGGTCCATCAGCGGCCAAACGCGCACGCTCAGTGGTCAGCCGTTCCGCACCAACAAACTCGCTCAGGGACGAAGTCGCTGCAAGGAAGCCGGGGGTTCTACAACGTGCTCGCTCCAATGCGGCAGTTTGCCGCTCGCGCCGCAGCTGCGCGTCTCGGTCGGCCTGTTCGGCAATCCTGGTGGCGACAGTGGCGGCATCTGCCTTCAGGCCGGCCGACAAGGGGCTGAACAGCCAAGTCTTGTTCTCGACCCCCTTCAGCACGGCATCCCTCAGCATGTCGCGACCCCATCCCTGGGGCATGGTCGACAAGTCGATCTCGATCGCTGCGATACCGAGTTCGGCCAGCCGTGCGAGCTTTTCCGGTTCATCCCGAACAAAGTGGGTTACTGCGACCTCAACCAAGAGGTCGGTGCCGCGTCCTGTCGCGACTATGTCGGGGATGACTCGTCCGAGGCGAACCTCTGAAGTCACTTCATCGAAGGACATCCGGTGCAGGGCGACAGATTGCTCGGAGCGATGGGGCCTTCCCGAAGAGTCGAGGGCCTGGGCTTTTTCTACGAGCGGAGGCAGCATCAGCCAGCGCTCTTTGACTAGAAGTTCCTTCGCCGCAAGATGCAGCGCGGTCTCAACGCCGTGGGCGCAGTCGGTGCCGGATTCATGAGCGAAGGTGTGTTGCCTTACGCTCCCCTGCTTGGCAACAAGCCTCGCACCACACGATGGGCATACGCAACAGCAAGCAAGCCCACGCCCGACTTCGTCAACATGGCGAAGCAAGCCATGTGCATCGAGCGCAAACGTCAGTGGGACAGCAGCCTGGTGCACGCGACGCCCATCGTGCGCGGTTTAGGTTTGGATCACAACGCCGCTATGAGCGAGTCCGCAGAAGGCTTCGGGAACCGCCTTCTGAAATTCTCAGCCCGCGACACGAACAGGCGTGCCGGTGGCGGAGTTGTTTGCAGTTTCGCCTGCCCGCACTATGAACCGACCTCGAAGCAACCCGGCAAGAAAATCATCGAGCGGCGAACACAAGACGGCAGAGAGGAAGAGCCCAAGGCCGGAGGATGCGAGGGCCAGAACGATCACAGCCGTAGCCCCCATGCCTGTCCCAGAGAAGGCATGAGGCGAAACTGACTTCATCGCAAGGATGAACGAATTGATCTGTGTCGACGACATCCATTCTCGAAAGAAGTCAATGGAGAGTTGCGACATGATCACGGCGGCGGCGAACAGCCCGACGGCGACTACTCGAATAGCATTCATTTGCAGTCCTCTTCTCTGGAAGTCAAACCATCATTTTCAGAGAACGGTCCCCATAACACTCAGAGCTTTTCATGTTGATCAGTGCGCTCAGCCTCGTGCTGGCGCGTTTCGGCAGAACGAATCTGTGGACAACTGCGTCGCTCCCTTGCGAATCAACTTTTTCCGCTCAAAAGTGGGTGTTATAGGTGCGGCCAGCGAAAAATCCCAAACATCAAAAGTTTGGGAGGTGCGCTGTGTCTTTGTGGAAATCGGTTGGGCACGCTTGCAGGCGAGCGGTCAGATGCGTCACCCCGTCATGGGCGGACGCCAGAGTTGTGATGCAAGTCGTCTTTGCGCTGGTGTCAGCGGCGTCGCTTCCGACGGCATCGTTCGCGCAAGCCACATCGACAGCCGAACGATTCTTCAACTCTGCGGCCGACGCGCAGAACGCTTGCACGGCGCAGCCCGTCGAGTATTACTGCGGTCCTGACGGCCAGCTTTACCAAAGCGCCTGCAACACGATCGCAGGGCCGCACGGCGCCGGGCTGACGACGGTAACGCGTGTAGAGATGACCAAGCCGGCGGGCCTTGGTGCGTGCTACTACTCGGCGGGATCAAGTCTCAAGTACACGTACTTTGTCTGGCGTGACAGCGCGTGTCCTGCGGGCCAGAAGTTCGTTGGTCCCGGTGTCGACGATTGTGTCGACGAAACCTACACGACCTACAGCGACGACAACCGCAAAGGTTGTGGCAGCGGCGATGGGGGTGGCGGCTGCAACAAGCCCAAGGATGGGCAGTCGACTTGCGATGGATCAGGTGGTGTCGCTGGCGAGAACGGCGGTGCCGGCTCGGGTTCTTGTTCGGAATCGGGTGGAAGCCGGGATTCGGAGGACATGACCGGAAACCCGATCAACTCGCGAATAGGGAACAAGACGCAGAGGGAAATCGACATCAGAGGCGGCAACGGCGTACCTGGCTTCGTCAGAACCTACAACAGCTTCGAGACCCGAAATCTCGCGAATCTCGGCGTCGGCTGGATGCACAACTGGGCACGCCGGCTCGATCGGACGGGAAGCACGATCGTCGCAGTCCGCAGCGATGGCGCCATCCAGCAGTTCACAACCAGCGGGACGGGCATCGGCTTCTGGAGTGGCGATCCCGACACCCGGCTGCGGTTGGAGGGCAAGGACACTTCATACGAACTCTCGTCACAGGACGGTACGGTAGAAACCTACGACAAGATGGGGCGGCTCGTGTCTGTGAAGGAGGCGAACGGGCAAGTCACAACGTTGGACCAAAGTGTCGGCGTCTTGACCTCGGTCACCGGTCCATTCGGACATCGAATCACGTTCGGATGGAGCGGGGGCGTACTCGTGTCGGTCACGGACGCCAACAACAAGATCGTCTACTTCAACACAACGAGCGACCAGAACCTCGCGTCGGCGACCTACCCCGACGGCTCGACGCGGCGCTACCTCTATGAAGACTTCTTCATCCGTCACGGGCTCACGGGGATCGTCGACGGAACGAACACCCGCATTTCGAGCTACACGTATGACCAGGCGAGACGGATCGCAATTGCAACCTCGCGCGCAGGCGGCGTGGGGGCGAGCCAACTGAGTTTCAGCGCGAATGGCTTGATCGCGTATGTCACCGACGCGGCAGGCCGGATTCTGACCAAGGTGCGCCAACGCCTGTTCGGCCTGAACAAGACCGTGGCCATCACCAACAGCACGGACTCGAAGTCGGTCACCAAGGCTTATGACGCGCAGGGCAACATGTCGTCGGTGACGAATGAGGAAGGGCAGACCACGAGCAGTGTCTTCGACGGCGCCAACCGCCTCGTCTCGATCACACGGGCGGCCGGCACTTCGATCGCTCGTACGACATCTACCTCTTACGCTGATCCATTCTTCGCCATCAAGTCGGCAGTGTCCGAGCCGAGCGTTCTTCCTGGGCAAAGCAAGACGACGACGTACGCGTACGCAGACACCCGTTTCCCGTTGCTTCCTACCTCGATGACGGTCTCCGGCTTCACGCCGTCTGGGCAGACCGTCTCTCGGTCAACAGGCCTGGCGTACACGGCACAAGGGCAGCTTGGGTCAATCGACGGACCTCGATCCGACGTGATCGACACGACGACGATCGAGTATTGGCAGTGCTCCACCGGTGGCTCGTGTGGCCAGCTCAAGCGCATCACGAACGCGGTCGGCCAAGCGACAACCTTCGACACCTACGATGGCGCTGGCCGCCTCACTCAGAAGACGGGGCCCGACGGCGTGGTGACGACGTACACCTACGAGCCGCGAGGCCAGGTTGCCAGCATCACCGAGACTGGCGGAACACAGACCAGAACCACCTCGTTCACCTATGACCAGGCGTCCAGGCTCTCGACGGCCTCGTTGCCGTCAGGGCAGGTGCTGACCTACTCGTGGGACGGTGCCGATCAACTGCTCTCTGTTGCCGATCAGCTCGGCAACACCGTGACCTACGGCTATGACCTGCGAGGCAACCGCACATCGCAAACGGTAAAGGATGCCGGAGGCAACATCGCCACTCAGGCCATGATGGTCTTCGATGCTCGAAACTTCCTGAAGAGCATCGCGGCAGCTGGCGGTACGACCAACATCACGAACGACGGTCTTGGGAATCCGATCTCGGTGACCGACGCGAAGGGACAGGTGACGACCAACCAGTTCGACGCATTGAACCGACTTTGGATGTCGATCAATCCCTTGAACGGGACGACCACTGGCTCGTTCACCCCTGCCGGAGACCTCGCAACTTTGTCCACGCCGAACGGAGCTGGGTTCAGCTTCCTGATCGACGACCTCGGCAACCAGCTTCGCGAAACAAGCCCCGATCGGGGGCAGGTCAACAAGTCATTCGACGCCGCTGGAAATCTGAAGACAAGGACGGACGCTCGCGGCGTGACGGTGGCCTACACCTACGACGCGGCCAACCGACTCACCCACGTCACCTACCCTTCCGCGATCGAGAACACGTCCTACTCCTACGATTCGTGCAGGGTAGGAAAGCTCTGCCAAGTGATCGACGCAAGCGGCACGCACGCCTACCAGTACGACGGGCTTGGCAGGCAATCTCAGGAGCTGTGGACGGCAAGCTCCTCTCTGGGAGGCCACGCCTTCACCACGAGCTACACGTGGACCGCGTTCGATCAACCTTCGACGATCACCAGCCCGACTGGGCGAGTCGTTTCGTACACCTACGACGCGGTCGGACGAGTGGCAGGCGTGGCGTCCGGGTCGCAAACCTTGGTGTCTGGGAGAGCCTATCGGGCGGACGGCACCCTTGCTAGCCAGACTTTCGGAAACGGGGTGGTCGAGACCAGAACCTACGACACGGCCGGGCGCCTTGCGACATGGCAGATCGGCTCGATCGAGACGCGCGTCTACGGCCGCGACTTGAACGGAAACATCACGTCAATCACCACGGGTAACGTGGCCAAGAACTTCGGCTACGACGCGACCGACCGCCTTCTGTCGGAGCCGGGCCAGTCGTTTGGCTGGGACACCAACAGCAATCGAACGAGCGATGCGAGCGGAACATACGTGTACCAGGCGTCCACCAACCGAATGACCTCGGGGCCGGCCGGTTCTGTGGGCATTGACGCAGCAGGGAACACCACCTCCATTGGGACGCGTACCTTCGCCTACAGCGACAGAGGCAGGCTCGTTCAAGCAATGAACGGTGGTGCCGTCGTCGGGAGTTACGTCTATCGCGCAGACGGCCTGCGAGCTGGAAAGACGACAGCGAGCGGCACGACGCTCTTTCATTGGGACGCTGCCGGAAACCTGATTGAGGAAACGACGGCTGCCGGCGGGACCACGGGTAGCTACGCATGGGTTGGCACGACTCCCGTGGCGAAGTGGGCCACAGGAGCACAAAGTTCGGTCTTCTTCCTGCACACGGATCAGCTTGGCACGCCTCGGCTCGGTACGTCGACTGCAGGGGGTCAGGTCTGGCGCTGGGACGGGGCCGCCTTCGGACAAGGAGGCGCGTCAGGAAGTGCGCAGCTGAACCTAAGGTTCGAAGGTCAGTTTTACGACGCTGAGACAGGCCTATACCAAAACCGGAATCGCACCTACGACCCCTCCTCGGGGAGGTATCTGGAGAGCGATCTATTGGGCCTGACCGCCGGCACAAACACGTTTGCATATGTCGGCGGGAACCCAATGACACGAACGGACCCCTGGGGCCTCGACTGGATATACGTTCAATCCACCGGACAGATGTACCACCAGCCTGCGGACTCACTTGGCGGCGGGCCTCCTGCACCGGTAGGCAGTCCTGGCTATGCTGGTCACGGCATCGGCGTGAACAACGCGCCGCTAGATGTCTTGCCCTCCATCGGACCGCTTCCCTCTGGGACCTACGAAATAGGTCCACAGCAGACTAACGTCACCGGTGCGGGGCTCAGCCTCCCAGGCTCTATGCGGCTCACTCCAGACCCCAACAACTGGATGTACGGCAGGGCCGGCTTCCTAATACATGGGGACAACAGTCGAGGCAACAGATCAGCTTCCGAGGGTTGCATTATCGAACCTAGGGGAGTGCGAGACATCATTGGCCAGAGTCAAGATCGGACATTAAGGGTGATTCCATGAATTCACGATCATTTTCAGTATTCGCTGTAGGTTGCCTCCTTCTTGTCGGTGCAGCACTTGGAGCTGACGATATCTGGTCAGAAGTGCATGCTGATGGGGAGACTGGGATCAGCGTTGCCACGCAGTCCACTGCAGTTGTCGTAGACATCAAGGTACGGAAAGTGCAGCGAGCAGTATCGGAAACAGACGCTGTGACAATGCTGGCAAAGGACTGCCTTGAGGAGCGAGCCCCATGCAGCCTCGTTGAGCAGTTGCGAATCAAAGTGGACAAGAATTCGCTCTTTGTGCCTCGATCTGCTTTTCGTGGTTTGTCAAATGTTCGGCTTGCCAAGCTGACCTCAATTCGAGGTGGCTTCGAGCTTACTCTTCGCGGGGGAGACGGCTCCGAAGGCTATATTTTGAAAATTGTCTTTGACAAGAGTCGCGTCACAAGTCGAATTCTTGCGAGCAGCCTGGCTCCGAACGATGCTCTTGAGGTAACTCGATATAGAAAGCAGAACGAGTCATTTGATAGGTAGACGGTGCTATTCAAAATGTTGGAAGTGATTAATTTCACTGTCTCTTGATGCAACGCTTTCACTTCTGGGTTCTCGTCTCTGTCCTTCTAACCCCATTGGCGGGTTACGCTACCGAAGAGGGAGACTTGTGGGCTGCGAACGCAGCCATTGCGGCAGATATCGCAGTGCGAGCACACCCCAAAACTCGCTCGCTGTGCGCCGAACGTCCATGTCTTGGTGTGGCTCAATCGGAGCTTGGATTGCTCCTGATCGCGGCACGAGATACGAGACAGTCAGGCATTGCCCTAGCTGAACTGATTAGGTTTCGACTCGACGGCGGCTTGGCGGAGGATTACGCATGCATAGTGGCGAAGAAGGGGATTCAATTGAAACCCTATGTAGAGGCATTGAAACCGAGCTTGCTGCGTGATCGGTGCGTTTCCGAATACACCTCAGTCACTCGAAGCCAGCCGCAACTATTCGCTGCATCGGAAGCCGGGTTGGTTTGCCGATCCGTTGAGGACGTGACAGTCGCAAAGCGAGAACTGCTGAGTCTCCTGGTTTCGAGGCGAACATGCCAAGAATAGCCCCCGATCCACCGACCACGTCTGTGGTCAGCTTGTCTAAACAGCAGAAGGTTCGGCTGCTAGAGGGGCTAAGGATCGACAATGAAGTCCCAACTTAAACTGCAAGGACACCTGAAATGAAAGTGCCGCCGGCGTGTTCACAGCGGTGCCCGTGTCTGATGCTGCGCGCGCCCGCCTGATTGAGTTCGCTGGCGAAGACGACCACACAACCCAGGAAATAGCCATGTGGAAACTTGCGCCTTGGCGCCAAGTGCTGCTGATCTTTGCGGCTCTCTTGGCCGCACTTTTCGCGGCCGGTCAGGCAATTGCATTTGCATGGCTATCAGCTCTTCCGGAGCAAGTGTCGCAACTCGAATCATTGAGAACGAGGTTCTGGAACTACGCTGCGGCGTCAGCGGTTCTCTTGGTATTCGATGCAGTATTGCTGTTGAATTTGGTAAGGAAAATCAAGAGCAGGCGTAATCGGTCCAAGGACGTTCAGGTGTCTGAGTAAGCCTCAGAGGGCGCTTGGTCCTGATCACAGCAAGGTTTCGGCATGAAGATGTTTGCGACGCTGTATTCACTTGTTTTGGCATGCGTTTCCTCTTGGGCATGGATCACCCACTTCATTTATCGAGGTTCGACGGAGGAGCACTTGCTTCCAGCCATCGCCTTGAATGTAGTCACATTGCCATCTTCCATGCTAATGGATACTTTGGTGGTGAAAGTGCCATGGATGCTGTCTAGTCCAACAACTATGCTGTCATCAGTAACAATACTTGGGATAGTTCAGGCGGGAGCGATGTGGCTATTGGTCAGAGCATGCACGAGTGCACGAGTCGGACCTACCTGATGCGTGAAGACCGGCAACCGATCTATCTCGTGGCGAACTGGGCAACCTCGGCCTCACTTGGCATCGTCTCGGAAGTGAACGGAATATCGATGTAGAGGCGCCCGTCAGGCCTGCTCTTGTAGTAAATGCCGCCATGTGCAAGCAGTTCATCCGCAAGGTCGCCGACTACTTCGAATGAGGACTTGTCGGTCCATTTGCCGTAATACTTCGCGATGTCCTGGAGAGCTTGCTCCAGGCGCGCGAAGTACGGCGCGAACCAGTGCCCCTTCAACGCTTCCACGGTTCTTGGCATCTCCGACAGGTCGCGGCCCAAGCCCCGTAGGTTGCCCAAGTGGTACGCGGTGAACTTCATCAAATCTCCGTAGGCGACATAGACCTCACCAAGAATTCGGTCGATGTTGGCATGGACACGGTATGCCTTGATGTAGTCGTTGGCCTGCTGCCGGGTCTCCTGCAGGCTCTTTAGGAAAGTGTCCTCGTAGCCTTCGGTGGGTTCGGTGCCGAAGCCCGCGCTCAGCATCGTCGCAGCGTACTCATCCCAACATGCCAGGATGATCTGCCACCGGTACCCGATACGAGCATCGGGATGCGCCGTCCTCAGTAGGAAGCCAGGAAACGCTGCGTCGAACTTGTAGGTGACCTCGACGTGAGCGCACTCATGGCTGATCGTGTGCAGGACAAAGCCGAAGTGCTCGTGCTTGAAGTCCTCCAATGGAGCCATGTAGGCGGCGTTCAGGAGGACATGGCTTTTCAGCGTGCCGTCGCGAATGACTGACGGGGTCATGGCGATGCCCACCACATGGGTGTCGGAGGGCGTGAGCCGAAAGGTTGTCTCGTACCCTCGGTCGAGGTCCAGCAAGGCCTGCGCGTAGTCGTATGCCACCGTCACGCCGTCAAGCCGGCTCAGATCGAACTGCCTACTGAGTTCCCGGATGCATGCACCGACCAGGGAGCCCAGCTGCTGCGCGCTTTCCTCGCTGTCGAACGCCCTGGCACTGATGGTGAAGCTGTCCGGTGCCGTCGTAGGCCTGGTGGGTCGCTCTTCGGGATCGGCGGTCAGCGGTGCGTCCATTCGATCATTCTCGTTGGCAAGGTCGCGACATCGTGCCACGGCCTTCACGCGTTCGAGATACGTCGAGAGGCTCCCGCAGGGAACGCTGGGTGCCAAGGACCCAGGCAGTGACGCCGGTCGAGCACAGCCGTAATATTCACCGCATGCCAGACCTTCAAAGTCGCCGCCAACTGCCACGCAGCCCGCTTGCTGCCGGCTGCCTGATCCCCGTGGTGAAGATCAATCCAAGCCTTCTACTGGAGGAAGGTGAATTCAGGCGCCGGATGGGGTGGACTACCAAGAAGCTGGAAGCAGAGGAGGCGCGTGGCCGAGTGTTTCACCTGGGGATGGGGCAGGTGTCGCGCTACCCGGCCTTCTACGCTGACTTCGACCCTGCTGGCCGCCATAGGCTTGCAGCAGTGTGCCAGTTGCTTGGTGACCTTCCCGGCGGTAGCAAGTGGCAGTTCTTCACTGGAGGCAAGGGCTCGCTGGCCGGGAGCACGCCGCTTGCAGCACTTCGCGAAGGCAGGCTCCGGCAGGTCAAGGCCACCGCCGAAGGCTTCGCCGAGCGATGAGCGCTGAAGCGAAACTGGATGCATCCATGACTGAGCGACCAAGCCGCGCCGTCGACCTTCACGGCTTCGCCCTGAAGGAGTTCCTGGAGTTCGTCCGAAAGGAAGACCCGTCATGGATCGACGGTGCCCTCGTACACCGCAGCGACGATGGGCACCAAAGGTCAGGTGTGGTCGAGGGTAAGGTGTGGGTTGAGGTACTGATGTCCGACAAAACCGCAGAGGCGCTGGCTCGTGTCCTGGCACGAGCTGAAGCGTTCGACGAGAACGAGGCTGATGCCGTCCTCGGTCTGCGAAAGGCGCTCCGTCTCGGAGATGTAGCCGGAGCCTGACCATCGCTTGGGCCGCCGGTCGCTGCTGCCCTCGCCGTCGTTCAGCAAGTGCCGGCGTCCCAGTCGAACCGGTTGGTCGCCGGGTTCCACTTCTGCCGCGCCTGGTACTCCACCTGCTTGCCACTGTCGTAGGTGCGGTAGCAGGTGCTGTTCTCGCACCTGGTGTTGCAGGTCGTGACGCCCTGCTGGCCCTCGGGTCGAGCCGGGAAGCGACCGGTGAACGAGGCCTGGGTCAGCTGCATCGAAGGCGGCGCCTGTTCGGCCATCAGGACGGGCTTGAGCTTCGACTTGCCCAGCGCTTGGCCAGGCTTCCACTCACGGGAGAGTCGTTGCCCCTCGGCGATCTGGTCACGGGTGAGACGTGCTGCGATCTGCTCGCGTTCGGACAGCGCATGCGTGTTCGGCTCGTCGGCTGACGCCGCAAGGTTCAGCCAGGCGTAGGCGATGATTGCATCTGCCCGTACACCGACACCGTCCCTGTAGAGACGGGCGAGATTGCGCTGCGCGTCGCCGTCGCCTTGGCGCGCAGACAGCTCGTAAAGCCGGGCGGCTTCCAGCGGGTCCTGGCGCACGCCGAGGCCCCGTTCGTAGAGCGTGCCGAGGTTGTTCTGGGCGGTCGCGTGCCCCAGGTCGACGGCCAGCCGGTACCACTGGGCTGCCTCCTTCGCGTCCTTCTCGACGCCAGTGCCGTACTCGTAGAGGGTGCCCATGCCGAACCGCGCACCAGCGTTGCCCTGATCGGCTGACTTGCGCCACAACGAGACCGATGCGGCCTGGTCCTTGGCGACACCGACTCCGTTGCCCAGCATCCAGCCGTACTCGAACTGGGCCATGGCGTCGCCCCCCGCTGCGGCCTTGCCGAGCTGTAGGGCTCCGGCCACTTCGTCCTTCTCGATGCCCTGCCCGTAGGCAAACATCTCGCCCAGGCGCCGCTGCGAGGCTGTGTCGCCACCGTCGGCGCCTTTGCGGAACCACTTCGCCGCAGTCGTTCGATCCTTGCCGACCCCGAGGCCGTCGAAGTACATGATGCCGAGCATGCGCTGCGACGCAGCGTCGCCGCCGTCAGCCGCCCTGCGGAACCAGATGGCAGCCGTCTCCAGGCTCTTGGCGACACCGCTGCCGCTCGAATACATGGTGGCCAGATTGAACTGGGCGTCGACGTTGCCGGCCTCTGCGGCTAACCGGTAAAGGCTGACTGCCTTGGTGGCGTCCTTCGGAACGCCGCGCCCATGCGCATACATGACCGCGAGCGTATTGGTCGCGCCGACATCACCGGCATCGGCCAGCGGCTTTAGCTCCTTCAGCGCTGTGGCGTAGTCACCACTCTGGTACGCAGAAAGACCGGTGGCCAGATCGGCGGCTGCGGTGCCGGGCCACGTGTAGACGGATGCGGCCAGAACCGCGACGAACAGCAGCTTGTTCCTGGACATGCTTGCTTCCTCCTGGGTCGACGAGCGGGGGCTCCGACGGCTCTGCGCAGGCGGCGCGCGCCCTCGGCCCCTGGATTGTGACTTAAACGCGGCTGACTCAAAAGCAGCGCGCCGGGAGACTGAACCTCGATGTCTCCAGGAGCCGCAAACCAGTCAAAGAAGCACGCCAGCGCACGGGAGGCACTGGCGGCGAACATCGTCGCCCTCAGGCACGAGAAGGGCTGGTCACAGGAGGTCTTGGCGTTCGAGTGCGGCCTGCACCGAACCTTCGTCGCTCACGTCGAGCGGTTGTCGCGCAACATCTCGCTGGACAATGTCGAGCGGCTCGCCCTCGCGCTGGGCGTGCAGCCGTACGAGCTGTTGAAGCCTCGAAGCGACTGACGCTGTGGCGTCGTTCCGGGCGAACGACGGAGCAGTTGTCGAGAGGTCAGCGGCCTGCGAAGGTCGTCTCTACTACCAAGGAAGGAAAGGGGGGCGTGGCTGCCTGCGCCAAGCCTTTGCTTCCATAATGTCGAGCGACACAAGGCACCGATGAACCACCTGAGCCTCCCTGCTTGGTTGTTGAGTTCACCTGCTCTCCCTCTAGGGCGCGGGCCAATAGTTCACCTTCGTTCCGGCCATAGTTCAGCCATCCGATAATTCCGGCACTCGCTGGCGGTGGCGCTGCGGCGATGTCGCTAAGATCCCCGTCATGCAAGCCGCCAACGTCGACGCCCAGGAACTGGCGAAATTCAGCGAACAGGCCCACCGCTGGTGGGATCTCGAAAGCGAATTCCGCCCGCTGCACGAGATCAATCCGCTGCGGCTGGACTGGATCGACGAGATCGCCTCTTTGCGCGGCAAGACCGTGCTCGACGTCGGTTGCGGCGGCGGCATCCTCAGCGAATCGATGGCGCGCCGCGGCGCCGCCCAGGTCAGCGGCATCGATCTGGCGACGAAGCCGCTGGGTGTGGCGCGTCTGCACGCGCTCGAGGCCGGCGTGACCAACCTCGAATACCGCGAGATCGCCGCCGAGGCGCTGGCCGCCGAGCGTCCCGCGTCCTACGACGTCGTGACCTGCATGGAGATGCTCGAGCATGTGCCCGAGCCGGGGGCCATCGTGCAGGCCTGCAGCCGTCTCGTGCGGCCCGGCGGCTGGGTGTTCTTCTCGACCTTGAACCGCAATCCCAAGGCCTTCGCGCTCGCCATCGTCGGCGCCGAATACCTGTTGCGCATGCTGCCGCGCGGCACCCACGAATACGCCCGCTTCATCCGGCCGAGCGAACTCGCGCGCTGGGCGCGCGAGCAGGGACTGGTCGTGCAGGCGAGCCGCGGCATCGAATACAACCCGCTCACGCAGCGCTACCGCTTGTCGGGCGACACCAGCGTCAACTACTTGGTGGCCTGCCGCCGACCGGGGTGAGCAGGGCGCAGGCGGTGCTGTTCGATCTCGACGGCACCCTCATCGACAGTGCACCCGACCTCGCCACGGCCGCGAACGCGATGCGTGCGCGGCGCGACTTGGCGCAGCTGCCCTATGCGCAGTTGCGCCCCCACGCCAGCTCGGGTGCCCGCGGCCTGCTGCGCGCCGCGTTCGACGCCGAGCCGGGGCAGGGGCGCTACGCCGCGTTGCGCGAGGAATTCATCGCCCTCTATGGCCAGCGGATGCTGGAGCGCACGACGCTCTTCGCGGGCGTGGCGGAACTGCTGGCGCGGCTCGACGCCGAGGCGATACCCTGGGGCATCGTCACCAACAAGGCGCTGCGCCTGGCCGAGCCGCTGGCCCGGGCGCTCGGGCTGCTGACGCCGGACCGGGTCCTCGTCGGCGGCGACAGCACGCCGCATCTGAAACCGCATCCGGCGCCGCTGCTCGAGGCTGCGCGCCGCATGGGCAGCGACGCCGGTCGCTGCGTCTATGTCGGCGACGACCTGCGCGACGTCGCCGCCGGCCGCGCCGCGGGGATGGCGACGCTTGCGGTGGCCTGGGGTTACCTCGGCTGCGAGGTCGGAATCGACGCCTGGGGCGCCGACGACATCATCGATCGACCGATGGACCTCTTGAACTGGCTCGATCTGGCCTAAACTCGAGCGCATGGGACCGACCTGGCTTCGACGTGGGTGCGGAGTCGGCGCGGGGCATGCCGAGCACCAGTACGCTCGTAAAACCACTGGAAACAAAGTAACTGCGAACGATACTTCGTACGCCCTCGCCGCTTAAAACCGGTGAGCCTCGCAACAGTCGGCCTATGGGCTGGGTCTGAGGGGTCAAACCCGAAGACTGCGAGGTCATACACATAGGCTCGTCCCGCGGCGTGTCATTCGTCGTGGGCCTAAAACCAAATGACTCGGGGACCGGATAGCGTGCTGCTGCGCGATCCGGGCTCCTAAATTCAAATCAGACAGCTACGCATGTAGAACCGTCCGGCGATGGCTTGCGGACGGGGGTTCGATTCCCCCCGGTTCCACCATCCAAGGCTCCGCAAGGGGCCGTTTATGACCAAGGCGCCAAGTAAATCAACAACTTGGCGCCTTTTTCATGCCCGCATAAGGCCAGTCAAGGCCGCTTGCACCGGGTAACCGACCGGGTAACAGACCGGGTAACTGCTACGATGTGGCCCCAAGCGGGGCAAAGTTACCCGGTCAACCTAGGCGGAGTTACCCGGTATGGCAGCGACCGACATCCTGAGCGATAAGGCCATCAAGGCGGCGATCAAGACCGCGGCCGACACGGCCAAGGCACGCAAGCTGAGTGATGGTGGCGGGCTGGTGCTCGAGGCCAGGCCGACCGGCGTCGGCTGGTGGCGGTTGCGTTACTGGATCGACTCGAAAGAGGGGATGCTCAGTCTCGGCACCTATCCTGAAACCGGATTACGGGATGCACGCGAGAAGCGCGACGCTGCGCGCAAGCTGATCGCAGCCGGCGGCGACCCGAGCGCAGCCCGCAAGGCGGAGAAGTCCGACCGGGCACAGCAGCGCGAGGCGCAGGCCCTGGCCGACGCCGGAATGCCGGGCCCGGGCACCTTCGAGCATGTCGCTCGAGAGTGGCTGACGACCGTTCATGAGGTCAAGGTCAGCGCCGGCCACGCGGAGCGCACCCGCATCCGACTCGAGCAAGATGCCTTCCCCTGGATCGGGCGCCGCCCCATCGGCGAGATTGAGGCGCCCGAGTTGTTGCAGTGCCTGCGCCGGGTGGAGGCCCGAGGCGCGATCGAGACCGCGCACCGGATCAAGGACGCATGCGGACAGGTTTTCCGCTACGGCATCGCTGTCGGCGCCTGCCAGCGCAATCCAGCCACTGACCTACGCGACGCGCTCAAGCCGGTGCAGAGCCGGCACCATGCGGCGATCGTCGACCCCCTTCACGCAGGCAAGCTGCTGCGCGACGTAATGGCCTACGAAGGCCATCCCGTGACGCGGGCCGCGCTCAAACTGTCTGCGCTGCTGCTGCTGCGCCCGGGCGAGCTGCGGCACATGGAATGGTCGTGGATCGACCTTGACGGCGCGCTGCTGACTGTGCCGCCCGAGGTCATGAAGCGGAAGAAGGCCGACAAGCTGGACGGCCCGCCGCATGTGGTCCCGCTGGCGCCTCAGGCCGTGGCGATCCTGCGCGAGCTGCACCCGCTGACCGGCGGGGAAGGCCGGCGCTTCATCTTCCCCTCGCTGTTGACTGGCGAGCGCTGCATGAGCGAGAACACGGTACGCGGCGCGCTGCGGCGCATGGGCTACGGTAACGACGACATGACGGCGCACCGCTTCCGGGCGATGGCGCGAACCATGATCGCCGAGCGGCTGGGCGTGGCGCCCGAGGTGATCGAAGCCCAGCTGGCGCACGCTGTCGGCGACTCCCTGGGCCGTGCCTACAACCGCACGCAGTTCCTCGAGCAGCGACACGACATGATGACGAAGTGGGCTGACTACCTCGACCGCCTGCGCGACGGCGCTCAGGTGCTGCCGTTCAAGACCGCCTGAATTACCCCGCGCCGGCCGGACGCCGGCAAGCGGGGTCGGAAGCTGTTCGAGCAGCGACCGACCCCTGACCACCGAAGGAAAGCGAGTTCCGAAGATGGCTACCGTAATTGTCGGCTCAAGCGCCGACGCAAAGACAAAGAGAACCCCTGGCACGTACTACACGCCGCCGAGCTGCATCGATGATGTGCCGGAGGTGGTCAAGTCCGGAGAAACGTGCAATCAGCGGGACTTCTACAGCGGTTCGGCCGAGGCGTTGGCTGCGGCGGGTCTGCTGCCGCTGGGCATGTTTCCCGGGCAACCGGGGCGGCCGATTGGCAAAGCGTCATACCGGCCGCTGGGTGCGGCCAGGCGATCGGATGAGCCTTGGTGGCGCACACCCGGCTACTTGACTGTCACGCGCCGTGCCAATGGGACATTCTGTATTGGCATCACGTTGAGCCACGAGGCGCAGGCACACCGGGAAGCCGCCGCAGCCGAACGCGAAGCAAAGCGCCGGACCGAGGTTCAGCTAAGGCAGGCGACCCGAGGCGTTGCCGACGAGACGGCGCGCTTGAAGTCGTTGACGCCGCCCTGCAGGTTGCCGGCCGGCTGGGCGGTGATCGTCGGCGGAAAGGCTCAGGTGGCGCGCCATGGCTGAGGTCTATCGACTCCCTGGTGCCAGCGAGCCGGCGGCGGTCGCGCCTCCGATTGCCGTGGAGGGGTGGGACTTCGACGCCGAGGATTCGGATCCACCTGTCATCATCAATCCATCCGCGACCCCGCAGGCCCGCGCGGCGTGGGCGCTCGGCCAAATGCAGCAACTCGGCACGCTGCTCGATGCGATCGGACAGAGTTCAGGCGGAACCGGCGTGAACGCGGCGCTTGTTGCCGGAGCTGCAAATCACTTCAGCCGGCAGATAGTAGCGGTGCTGACGGAGCTATCCGCATCACTGCGGACCTGGGATTGATCGCGCCTGCGGCACTGAACACTCGGGCGAGCGAAAAGGGGCGGCATGCGCAAGAACAAGCGGGGAGAGCCGCAGTTGAGCACCGCGGAGTGGCGTATTCGAGGCTGGGCTCTGGAGGAAGCGGCAAATGAACTGTTGACGCTGATCGATGAATCGGCGTCGGCTGCCGTCTCGTCGGTCGGCCTACTGGGTCTTGTTCGAGAGTTGATTGACAAGGCTCTTTCCTGCGAGCAGTTGGCCGGCCATGCCTCGAGACGCGGGCCCAAAGCGAAGGCCAAGCACATCAAGCGACCGGCCCACGTCAACGCAATTGTTGCCGCGGCGCTCCCACCCAAGTTTTGGCCAAAGGCCAAAGTGGGCCGAAAGAGCACGATGCCGATCTCAGATCAGGCGTTGCTCGATCAGGTGGAGGCCGGGCGACAACTGTCGGGCGTCAACAGCGACGTAGAAGCTATCAGACTGATGGTCGATGCCTACTGGCTAGAGCGCGGAATGAACCGCGTGGGTGGATCCCGCGTAGATCTGGTGAAGCGCTACCAGAAGCGGCTGTCGACGATTCGCAAACATCCGAAGAATCCCGGCAAATAGCGCGCTGGTTTCGGAATAGGTCAACACAGACATTGGCGTCACTGCTGCTGATTGCAGCGCATGGGGCCAACTGTGACGACAAAGACTGATCTTCCCCCGATCCTGCCCGCGCTTTCGAGCGTGGCCCTGATCGACGCCCCGACCTGTGCCGCCGCTGGCGGAATGTCGGTTTCCTGGTGGCACGAAAAGGTGCGACTCGGGGAGGCGCCCGAGGCCGCTGTTCGGCAGTCGCGGTGCACCCGCTGGCGCCTTGCGGACGTAGCGACGTTCTGGCAAGCCTTCGCAACGAATAGCCATGCCGACACAGAGACCGCAGCGAAGGTGACGGCGAAGGCGAAGAAGGCCAGCGCAGCGGCCCGCGTGAGCGCGCGGCGAACGCGCAAGGGGCAGCGGCATGATGCGCCCCACAAATGGCGAGGGGCCTACCGTGGCAGCGGTGGCCCCCCAGGGAAATACGCAAGACGAGAGCCCCGATTGTCATAGCGGCGGCTGTTCTGGGCAAGCGCTCCATGTCATCGCAGGCGAGGCCAAGGCTGCGGAATTCCTGACCCGGCTGCACTCCCAGCAGGCCGACCCCGACGAACTGGCTGTGCTGGTCTCGATGATGTACGGCGCCGCCTTGCGCGGGTTCTGCCGCGTCATCGCGAAGGCGATCGGGGGCGTGCGATGAGCCGCGCCGACCTCAGAAAAGCGCCCGAGGCTCAAGGCCTGATCGTGCGGCACGATCCCTGGTGCCCGATGTCCTACGGCGAGGGAATGCGCTGCGCTGCCGGCTGCAGTCCGACCCTCGAGCTCGTGGATATGGCGACGCTGGCCGCGACCATGCGGCGTGATTTCCGCAATCGGTCGCAGCGGCGCGCGGCGGCGAAGGCAGCGCGGAGGGATGGGCGATGAGCGACCCCGTGCAAGCCTTCCGGGCGGCGATCCTGGCCGCGCTGGGCCATGCGCCCGACGATATCGAGCCGGGCCGGTTCCATCGATTCGGCACGAGCGATCGACGCGGCGACGATGCCGGCTGGTGCAAGTTGTTCGACGACCTTCGCGGCGGCGTATTCGGCTGCTACCGCCAAGGGATCAGCGAAACGTGGAGCGCAGCCGATCGCGCGAGGCTGACGCGCCAGCAGCGCGCCGACCTGACCCGACAAGTTGCCCAGGCTGCGGCCGAGCGGGAACGCATTCAGCGCCAGCAATGGGCAGAGAACGCGCAGCGAATCGCTAAGCTGTGGTCGGAGTGTCTGCCGCTGGTGCCCGGAGATCCGGTCACGCTGTACCTCAAGCGGCGCGGTTTCGGCGGGCTGTGGCCGCTTCCGGAATGCTTGCGCTATCACCGCGCGCAGCCCTATTGGGACGGCGCCGAGAAACTGGGTACCTTCCCCGCGATGGTGGCGCCTCTCGTCGCGCCAGACGGGCGCACGGTGGCCCTTCATCGGACCTACTTGACCACGGACGGGCGGAAGGCTGGTGTACCTAGCCCGAAGAAGTTGACGGGCGCAACTGGGCCGCTTGCGGGTGCATGCATCCCTCTGCAAAAGCCGGCGCGCGGCGTGATCGGCATTGCCGAGGGCATCGAAACGGCGATGGCGGCGTGGTGCGCGTCGACTGTGCCTACCATGGCGGCGTACTGCGCCGGCAACCTGGCGGCGTGGACGTGGCCGACCGGCGTGCAGCGCTTGGTGATCTTTGCCGACCACGACAAGGCAGGGCGCGAGGCGGCGGACACGCTCCGCGCTCGGGCGCTTGCGGCGAATCTCAGATGCGACGTTCTGACGCCAACTACAGCGGGCGTCGACTGGTGCGACGTATGGGCGCAGCGTGGCCCTTTGGCCATCGACGGAGCTGCAGCATGAGCGCGGTTCAAGACCTGGCGCGGCTGCAAAGCGCAGCGCCAGCGGTGCGGCTGATCCGTGGCGATGCGGTTGCGCTTGAGCCGGTACGGTGGCTGTGGCCGGGCTTCCTGCCGGCCGGCATGCTCACGCTCCTTGGCGGCGCCCCTGGCTGCGGAAAGACAACCATCGCGCTTTCGCTTGCCGCCACCGTGGCCCGCGCCGGCGCCTGGCCCGATGGATCGCGCTGCGCTCGGCCGGGTGATGTGCTGATCTGGAGCGGAGAGGATGCACACCCCGTGCTGGCCGCGCGCCTTGCAGCAATGGGCGCCGACATGTGCCGCATTCACTTCATCGACGGCATCAGCGGCGGCGAAGGCGAGGCATTCGACCCGGGCCGGGATATGCCGCTACTAGAGGCCACGGCTGAAACGCTCAAGGCGCCTCGCCTGCTGATCGTTGACCCCATCGTCTCGGCAGTGATCGGTGACAGCCACAAGGGCGCCGAGGTGCGCCGGTCCCTGCAACCAGTCGTCGCACTGGCCCAGCGCCTCGGCTGCGCAGTGATCGGGATCACGCATTTCAGCAAGGGAACTGCCGGGCGCGACCCTGCCGAGCGAATCACCGGCAGCATTGCATTCGCCGCGCTGGCCCGGCTGGTGCTCGTGGCTGCCAAAGTGCAGGCCGACGAAGGCGACGAACCGCGGCGCGTGCTGGTCCGGGCGAAGTCGAACATCGGGCCCGACGACGGCGGATTCTCCTACTCGCTGGATCGAGTGGAAGTGGCGCCCGAAGTCGAAGGCCAGCGCGTGGTGTGGCTCGAGGCTCTGCAGGGATCGGCTCGCGATGTACTGGCCGAGGCCGAGGCCAACCCGGACGACGACGGCGAATCGTCGGCGCTCGATGAAGCCGTGCAGTTCCTGCGGTCGGAGCTGAAGGACGGCCCAAAGCCGGCAAAGGCGATATTCCGCGAGGCGCGCGACGCAGGCCACGCCGAGCGGACAGTGAAGCGCGCGAAGTCGGATCTACAGGTCGAATCGCTCAAGGAGAAGTCCGGCTGGGTCTGGGCGCTTCCGATCAAGGAGGCCAAGGAGGCCAACAGTGCCAACGATTCCAAGGGTCAAACTGGCGGCCCCCTTGCGAGTTCGGCCAACAGTGCCAGCGATTCACCCCTTGGATTCCTTGGCACCCTTGGCACCCTTGCCGACGATGCGGAGGCGATCTGATGGGCGCCCGCGATCTGTTGCACAGCTTGGCCGGCGCCGGTCTGAGCGTCAGTGCGGATGGCGACCGCCTTGTGATCCGGCCGGCGTCGAAGCTGACCGACACCATGCGGACGGCGCTGCGCGAGGCGAAGGCCGAATTGCTGGCGCTACTGGCCGGCGGTCCCGACGACGCCGAGGCCTTCGAGGAACGTGCGGCCATCTTCGAATTCGACGGCGGCGTGCCGAGGGCCGAGGCTGAGGCGCTGGCCCTCGGCGTCACCAAAGGTGCGGGTCCGGCCGTCCTTGTCGTCGACATCGATACCCGAGTGCGCTGCATCCGCTGCCGGCATTACCGCCCGGGCCGGTGCTCGAGCTGGCGGGCGGCTGGGTTGGCCGCGGCCGAGGTGGGGCCCGATCTGGCATCGCTGCCGCAGCGCTGCCCGAGCTTCCTTCTGCGGAGCATGGCCTCGTGATCGCCCCGACCCTACTCGAGGCATCGTTGGCCGCTGACTGCCGCCCGCTGAGACAGTGGAACATCCTGCGCGAGGTCGCCCTGTCCGGTCGCGTCGATGTTGGCCGCCTTCGATCGGCGCTGCATCAGGCGGCTTGCATTCACCCGCTTTCCCGGGCTCGTCGGCTGGCCGATCGTGCCGGCGGATGGGTCTGGGGCATCGCGGACGATGTGCCTGGCGAACTGCTGCGCGTGGTCGACACCGCAACGCTAGGAACGGATGCCGTGTTGCGCGAACTGCAGTCCGAGCGGCTGTACCCCGTCGCATCCCCTGCCTTCAGGTGCATCGTCGTGCGCGGTCCAACTGCCGACCGAATGCTGTTCAACTTCTGCCACGAGCGGACAGACGGTATCGGCGCGATGGCTTTCCTTGCCTCAGTGCAGCGCTCCTACTCCGGCGAGGCTGATCCGGCGCGTGGCGTCGACTGGATCGATCGGCGGTATGTCGGAGGCGCGATCTTGCATACCCGCGCGGCTTGGCCCGGCCTGATTCAACATGAGCCAATCGACCACTTGGCACCTGAAGTCGACCGCGCGCTGTCGTCACATGACACCCACATCGTGAATACCACGGTCTCGGATGTCGAAGCGTTGGCACTGAGGCGCGCGGCTCAAGGGGTGACGATCACTCATCAAGTCGTGGCCGCGATGTCGATTGCCTGCGATCAGTGGAATAGCGCGCGTGGCCGCAGCCCCGGACGAATCTGCATTGCCGTGCCCGTGAACGCTCGCCCCGATGCGTGGGCGATGCAGGGATTCATGGGGAGGTTCGGAACACTGTTCGTCAACACGGCGCCGGGTGAGCGGACCGACATCAATACGGCGTCTCGATCCGTCGCGGAGCAAGTCCGCCACATGATCCCGATTGCGAAGGATGCGGCCGACAGCCTGGCTAGACCGGCCCCGTTGGCCATCGTGCCGACAGAGCCGGCCGCGCCGATCCCGGAGAGCTTCATTCCAACGGCGGCTGTCTCTAGCCTGGGCGCCTGGCGCCTACCCGCTTTCGGGCGCGCCGGGCAGGTGCTGGACGTATGGGCGCCGCCGCTGGCTCAGGAACCGATGGCGGTAGCGCTTGGAGTGCTGGGCATGCGGGGCGGCGTTCGCCTGTCCTTCAGGTTCGCCGCGTCGATGATCGGGGGAGACGGTGGGCTGCAGTTCGCACAGATGGTGCGCGAGCTGCTGTTGGTTCGGTGAGGCATTCAGCCGCTCTGCAAGAGCAAGGAGAAACAAGATGACGAACCCCAAGCGCCCGGGTCGATGGAAGCCAGGCGAGAGCGGCAACCCAAACGGCCGCAAACCCGGAAGCAGCGAAGTCGGCAAGCTGCGCGCCAGCATCGCGACGCACATCCCCGACATCATCGCCAAGCTGGTCGAGCAGGCAAAGGGCGGCGATCCTGCAGCGGCCAGGCTGCTTATCGAGCGCGTGATTCCGCCGCTCAAGGCGTCCGAGCAACCCGCGCCGATGGCATTGCCGGACGGCACCCTTACCGATCAGGGGAGGGCTGTCCTGACGGCGACCGGGGCGGGTGACATTGCCCCAGGCCAGGCCGCCCAACTCTTGAGCGGGCTTGGATCCCTTGCCCGGCTGATCGAAACCGATGATCTTGCCGCGCGGATTGCGGCATTGGAGGCGAAGCATGGCAACAAACCTTGAGCGGCGCGTCGTTGCGCTCGAGTCTCAGCGTTCCATCGACAAGCCCGCGGCGGAGATGACCGACCGCGAGTTGTTGGCGATCGCGGTCCCGGAATACAAAGGTCCCATGCCGCCTGACGATGAGTTGGTGGCGATGCTCGAGAAGTGCCTGGGAAGGTCGATACCTACGGCGCCCGCGCAGCTACTGTTCAAGGGGGGCGCAAATGGCGACTCTTGAGCGGCGGATTGAAGCGATGGAGCAGATGGGCGCGGCGCGCAGCAACGGCATTGCGGTGATTGCGCGACAGGTCATCAGTCCCGGGGGCCTCGAGCCGGACAACGGCGCTTGCGACATGGAGGGCGCGACGTATGCCCGCGGGCTCCACGAGTCATCCGACGAGTTCGAAGGCCGCATGATGGCGACCGCCGAGGGCTTGAGCCGCAGTCAAGGGCGATCGATTCGGATTATCTTCAGCCCGGCCGCCCTTGCCACGTAGCGGGGGCGCGGCCCAGATGACCGCAGGCGAGCTGACCGGCCTTTGCCGAGCGGATAAAGAAACGGCGGGAAACGCCCGCCAGACCTAGAACCTGGGCGTGGTGGACGGAGCGTAGGCCAGATGGGTGCTAGTCCGGACAGGGCCAGTATGCGGCAAGTGCACCTTGCACAAACATGCCCGCTGGAAGCCAGGAACTTCGATCCCACGCGGTTCCGCCCGGGGCAACCAGTCTCCCCCGGAGTTCGAAATACCTGGCCTGGACTACGGCATAGGCGATCTTCCCCGTCGTCCCAGGTGGCGTGCACACGCGCACCTTCCGGGCGGTTGGATCCGCGCTGTCGGCGGCCGATACAAGCTGCCCCGATTCGTAGCCCGCGAGCCAGCCCATCACGAACATCGCCGCCTGCGTCTCGTCCAACTCGACGAGATCCTTCGCCGAGAAGGCGCTCTGCGCTTCGGCGGCGCTGGCGGCCGTGGCAAGCAAAACGGCGGCGATCAGGCGTCTCATCGTGGCCCTCCCTTTTCGGGCGACGATACCTTGCCGGAGGCGCACGATTCACCGGGTAACTTTCCGGGTAACTCAGCCGGCCAGAAGGGCGGAAAACTAGCATCCATGCGGCTTTTCAGCCACAGTGTGAGTGACCCCGGTCCTCCAAGGCTCCGCAAGGGGCCGTTTATGACCAAGGCGCCAAGTAAATCAACGACTTGGCGCCTTTTTCATGTGCGCCCGGCATGGGCGCACAGAAAAAAGGGCTCGAGCGATGGCGCCCGAGCCCTGAAGCCGATTTCCGATCAGCTGAGGAATTCCGGCCCCACTGTGCGCTCGATGCGGGGCCGCGTCATCCGCCCAAGTCGGGTGTATCCCCAGGTTCGAGGGGGAGGGGTGTCGGCTCCCACGGGGAGCGCAAGCTATGGCGCCCACGCGACCGTGACGACGTTCTCGGGCAGCCGCGCCACCGGCGCGTTCGCCATCTGGACGCCAAGTGGCGGGCCCGACTCGTCGTCGGCGCCGACCTCGCGCTCGAACCCGCTGCATCCCCATTGCGGCTGCGACCGCACGCGGGCGGCATTGGGCAGCGCGCAACGTGCTGCGCTGCCCTCCGACGTCATGCCGACGAAGCGCGTGCAATGCCAACACGGACGCTCGCGCGACCCCATGCTCGTGCTCTGGCTGATCTGTCGTCCCATGCCGACGAGCATGCCGGCCGGGTGGCTCACAACTTGAGTCTGCGCGTTCGCGGGGTGAAACCATAGGTACCTCCCGGGCTTCGATCATCGATGGCACCGCCGGGCGGACACTGACGCCCCTTCCGACAAACTCACGCAACGATGCGGTACACCGTTTCAGGCGTGGCAGGCGATCAGATCGCCCTTCTCGACGGCGCGGGTCACCGCTATGCCGCCCGCGTCCTGCAATCCGCTCCGGCGGTCGGCGTCGAAGTCCACGGCGGGCACCCCGTGCCGGGCTTCGCGATCCTCACGGCACCGCGCACCGGGCAAACCTGCCTCGTCGTCTTCGGCCCGGTCAGCGCTCGGACCACGCGTTCGGAGTAGCAGCGCCGCCCAGCGGAATTCACCCGGCCCTTGAGTTCGATCAAATGCGAGCCATGCCTGCTCCGTAGAGTCGTCAGGGATTGCAACCGTTGAGCAGTGGTTTGGAGAGACGCACCGATGCAGGTGTTTGCATGGCAGGCCGGCTACGAGGTCGGCGACCCCGAGGTGGACGATCAGCACCGCCATCTGTTTACGCTTGCGAATCATGTGCTCGCGGCCACCGGGCGCTCGGCGCTGGCGCATGCGGCGGTGCAGCTCCACGACTATGTGCGTGAGCATTTCGGCAACGAAGAAGGGCTGATGCGGCGCGTCAACTACCCCGAGCGCAGCCTGCACGAGGCATTGCACGACGAACTGATCGCGCGGCTCAATGCCATCAGCTCGGCGGTGGCCGCCGGCGCCGGAAGCCGCGAGGAGCTGCGGCAGTTCCTCAGCCATTGGTTGCTGGGCCACATCGCGACGCAGGACAGCCGGCTCTGCGCCTATGTCCGCGCCGTGGGCGGGCGGGCCGCGGACTGAGCAAGAATCCGCGCCGGATGCGGCCGGCGCAGGGACGGCGCATGAAGGGCGACAGCCGCTTGCAAGAATGCGGCGCCGTCGACGTCTATGGCGTTGCCACCGCCCCAGTCTTCGCATAATGCCCGCCCATGCCCCCGTACCCGCCTGCCCGCGCGCCGGCCTCGTTGAGCCAACTCGACCCCGCGACCCTGCTTGCGCTGCGCGCCGACATGCTGCGCTTCGCGCGGCTGCAGCTGCGCCACGCCGAGGTCGCCGAGGACCTCGTGCAGGAGGCGATCGAGGCGGCGCTGCGCGGCGCGCCGGGCTTCGCCGGGCAGTCGTCGCTCAAGACCTGGGTGTTCGCGATCCTGCGCCATCGCATCATCGACCACCTGCGCACGGCGGCGCGCGTGGTGCCGATGTCGTCGCTGGTCGACGACGGCGACGACTGGCAGGAGCAGGTCGAGGCGCTGTTCAATGCCGAAGGCCGCTGGCGCGAGGACGCGCGACCGGTGCCGTGGCCGGCGCCCGACGCATCGATGCAGAGCAAGCAGTTCTGGCGTGTCTTCGAGGCCTGCCTCGATCACCTGCCGGCGCAGATGGGACGCGTGTTCATGATGCGTGAATTCCTCGGTCTCGAGACCGCCGAGATCTGCGAGCAGGCCGGCGTCTCTAACAGCAATTGCCATGTGCTGCTGCATCGCGCGCGGCTGAAGCTGCGCGACTGCCTGCAGCGCGGCTGGGGTGACCCCGAAGGCGCGTCATGCTGAGCTGCCTGCAGGTGACCGAACTCTGCTCGCGCGAACTCGACGGACCGCTGCGTCGCGGCGAGCGCCTGGGCCTGGGGCTGCATCTGATGATGTGCAGCGGCTGTACGCGTTATCGCGCGCAGATGAAGGCCTTGCGGCAGGCGATGTCGACCTATGCCCAGGGTGGCGCCGAGACCGCCGAGTCGGCGCCGGACGACGACCCGCCGGCGACCGCTCGCTCGCGCTGAGCGAGCGGCCCTGCGCCGCCGTGCGAAGCGATCAGAACACCAGCGTGCGCCAGCGCAGATCGCAGGCGCGCGCCATGAACTGCACGGCGCCGCCGCGGCCACTGCATTCGGCGATGAGCCGGTCGTGCGTCAATCCCTGCGCATGCAGCGCGTCGGTGCAGGCCAGCAGCACCGCGCCATGCGAAACCGCCTCGCGCATCGCATCCAGCACGGTCTTGGCGTGATGCGGCGATGCGCGCAGGCCGGCGGCCACGCCGGGCTGGAGCAACAGGACGCTGCGCGCCGTGAAGTAGATCTCCACCGGCATGTCCATCGCCGCCGCGGCGGCGGCGTGGAAGAACGGCGTGGCCAGGCGCTGCGGCGCCTCGGGCTCGCTGGCCCAGAGCAGGATCGCGATGCCCGCGGCCGCGTCGCTCTCGCCATTCATTCGGCGTCCCCGATGCGATTCAGCCAGGCGTGATGCGCCATCGCGGCCGGCACTGCGGCGCCGTGGAGCAGGGCGGGGCGGTCGGCAGCGAAATCCGCCAGCCGGATCCTGGCCAGCCAGCCTTCGTCGTACGGCGAGCGGTGCACGAGTTCGGGCACATCCTCGAGCCGCTCGTTGCGCTCCAGCACCACGCCGCGCACGGGCGACTTCACCGAGACGATGCTCTTGGCCAATTCCACGACCGCGACCGAGCGGCCCTGTTCGATCTCCGACCCCGGGCTCTTCGGCCGGCACATGTATATCTCGCCGGCCGCGCGGATGCCCAGCGCCGTGATGCCGACCGTCGCGCTGCCGTCGTCGTGCAGCCGGGCCCAGACCTGGTGTTCGACCAGGTACCAGAGATCTTCGGGAAAGTGCAGGCCCAAGGCATCCATGGTTCACCGCCCGTGGCGGAGGAGGGTGGGAGTCGAACCCACCCGGCGACGCATGGCGCCACCCACCGGGTTTGAAGCCCGGCCGATCCACCAGGATCGTTCCTCCTCCGTTGCAATCGATCGCGCGATTCTCACCGCAAGCCCTCGACGAACAGCCGGCTCTCGGCACGCAGCCGATGTTCGTCGCCGACGCGCCGCAGCAGTCCGATGCGGTCCAGATGCTCGAGGATCTGGATCGCCCGCTTGCGTCCCAGCCCCGTCGCATCGCGAAAGCGCGCCGCCGTGACGACGCCGCTGTCCTGCGCCGCCAATTCGCGCGCGATCGCCGTCAGGCGTGCCATCGTCGCCGGTGGAACGTAGAGATCGCGCACGATCTGGAACAGCTCGCCCTGCTGCGCCAGGCGCGCCAGCGCGAGGCGCACCAGCGCTTCGCCCTCGCCGCCGTCGCGTGCGAGGTCGCGCACCCAGGCGCCTTCGAAGCCGGCGGCCGCCAGCGGCGCCGCGAGCTTCTGCGCCAGCCGGGCCTCGGTGGCCGAAAGCTGCACGCCATGCTCGGGCCGGTGCACGAAGGCGCCGCGTTGGCTCACGCACCCTTCGGCGCGCATCGCCGCGAGCAGGGCGACCCACAGCGGCTCGCTCAGGCGCGGCAGCACGAGGCGGCGCAGCCGTGCACTGTCGGGTCCGAGTTCGTCGGGATGCTGGGCGTGGAACGCCGACAGCACCTCCAGCACACGTTCGCGCGCGGCCTGCGCGTGCGCGTGGCCCCAGAGCCAGTCGCCCTGGGCGTCGTGGTGGCGCAGCGCGTCGGCGAGCGGGATCTCGACGACACGGCCCTCGCGCGCCGCGAATTGCCGCAGCTCGAGGCCCAGCGGCGCCGCCGCCAGCAGCGCCCGCAGGCGCGCTTCGGGTGTGGCGGCCGTCAGCGCCTGCAACTCGGCCAGGCGCTGCGGCGTGCGGCGGTAGCGCACCGGCGCGGCCGGGTCGAGCACGCTGGCGCCGGCCAGCGTGCGCGTCGCCGAGGCGTCCCGCAGCACGATGCGGTCGCCGTGCCAGGCACCGATCGGCGCGCGCAGCACGAGCTGCGCCAGGCCGGTCGCGCCCGGCGCGAGCACCGGCGGTTCGAGCAGGGCGACCGTCGCCATCGTCTGCGCGGCGCCCAGATGCACGTGCACGGATGTGCCCGAGCGCAGGGCGGTGGTCTCGCCCTGCCACAGCGTCAGGCGCAGGTCGATGCGGTCGGCTGCGCGGGCGACGAATGGCGCCACCAGCCATTGCCCGCGTTCGACCTCCGAGCGGTCGACGCCGGCCAGCGCCAGCGCGCAGCGCTGGCCCGCATGCGCCACCGTCACGCGCCGGTTCTGGGCGTGGATGCTGCGCACGCGGACGGTGTGCGTGCCGGGCACGAGGCGCAGCTCGGCGCCCAGGTGCACCGATCCCGCATGCACGGTGCCCGCGGCGATGGTGCCGACGCCGTCGAGCGTGAAGACGCGGTCGATCGCGAGCCGGAACGCAGCGTCGCCGGCGCTCGCCCTGGCCGGGTCGGTTGCGGCGTCGCGGGCGGCGCCGATCAGGCGCCCGCGCAGCGCGGCCATGCCGTCGCCGCTGATCGCCGAGACCGGCAGCACCGGCGAGCCGGCCAGCGCCGAAGCCTCGACGAGCGCCGCCGCTTCGGCGCAGACGGCGGCGACGCGCGCGGCATCGGCGCGATCGGTCTTCGTCACGACCACCGTGCCGCGCTCGAGGCCGAGCAGCGAGAGCACGGCCAGATGCTCGCGCGTCTGCGGCATCACGCCGTCGTCGGCGGCGACGAGCAGCAGCGCATGGTCGATGCCGGTGGCGCCGGCCAGCATCGTGTGCACGAGCCGTTCGTGCCCGGGGACGTCAATGAAGCCGATGCGCTCGTCGCTGCCGGGCAGGTCCAGGTAGGCATAGCCGAGCTCGATCGAGACGCCGCGCGCCTTCTCCTCGGGCAGGCGGTCGGTGTCGACGCCGGTGAGTGCCTTCACCAGCGTCGTCTTGCCGTGGTCGATATGGCCTGCGGTGCCGACGATCATGAGCGTGTGCGGATCAGGCCAGTGCCAGCTGCAGCGCAGGCAACTGGGCGACGAACGGTGCCGCGTCTTCGAGGCAGCGCAGGTCCAGCAGCAGGCGGTCCTCGCTGATGCGGCCGATCACCGGCAGCGGCAGGCTGCGCAGCGCGCCGGCCAGGGCGTCGAGCGCGCGGCCGCTGCCCCGCTTTTGCAACGGGGCCAGCGCGAGGCCAGCCGAGGGCAGGCGCTCGACGGGCAGCGAACCCGAGCCGATCTGCCCCAGCAGCTCGACCACCGTGACCTCGAAGCGCGGCGCCACCGCGGCAGCCAGCGCCGACTGCAGGCGCAGCGCCAGTTCGTGGATGGCCGCGGCGGGCCGCGTCAGCAGGCGCAGCGTCGGCAGGTCCTGCGCCAGCCGCTCGGGGCGCAGGTAGAGCATCAAGGTCGCTTCCAGCGCGGCCAGCGGCAGCTTGCTGACGCGCAGCGCCCGCTTGAGCGGGTAGTTGCGGATCCGGCCGACGGCCGCCTTGCTGCCGACGATGAGCCCGGCCTGCGGGCCGCCGAGCAGCTTGTCGCCGCTGAAGGTGACGATGTCGCAGCCGGCGGCGAGCTGCTCCTGCGGCAGCGGCTCGCGCGGCAGGCCGTAGGCGGCCAGGTCGATCAGCGAGCCGGCGCCGAGGTCGCTGGCCAGCGGCAGCGCACGCGCGTGGGCGATCGCGGCCAGCTCCGCCTCGCCGACGGCCGAGGTGAAGCCCTGCACCGCGTAATTGCTCGTGTGCACCTTCATCAGCAGCGCGGTGCGCGCGCCGATCGCGCCGGCGTAATCGTGTGCATGGGTGCGGTTCGTCGTCCCGACCTCGACCAGCTTCGCCCCGGCGGCCGCCATCACGTCGGGCATGCGAAAGGCGCCGCCGATCTCGACGAGTTCGCCGCGCGAGACGATGACCTCGCGGCCACGCGCCAGCGCCGCGATCGTCAGCAGCACGGCGGCGGCGTTGTTGTTGACGACAGTCGCCGCCTCGGCGCCGGTAAGCGTGCACAGCAGTTCCTCGACGACGCTGTCGCGGTCGCCGCGACCGCCGCTGGCGAGGTCGTATTCGAGGTTGTTCGGTCCGGCCATCAGCGCCAGCACCTGCTCCAGCGCCGCGTCGGCCAGCAGGGCGCGGCCCAGATTGGTGTGGATGACGGTGCCGGTGAGGTTCAGCACGCGCTGCAGCCGCGGCGCGAGGCGCCGCTCGACGGCGGCGCGAATCTCGGCTTCGAGTGCCTCGACGTCCAAGGCGCCGGCGTCCAGCGCGCCGTCCAGCGCCTGCGCGCGCAGGCGCTGGACGAGCGCACGCGACTCGCCGGCGACTAGCGTATGGCCATGCTCGGCGACGAGCGCGGCGACGCCCGGCAGGCCGAGCAGCCGGTCGATCGAAGGCAGGTCCTGGGGACTGGCCTTCGAACCGTGAACCACGGATTCGGCGGGCCGCCCCGTCATGGCGCGGGGGGTGGATCGGGCGGCGCTTCGGGGTCGCCGAAGAGCAGCAACAGGTTCACGCCCTGGCGCTGGAAGCCGGCGTCGGAGACCAGCAGGTCCAGCGTCACCGAGGCCAGGTCGTCGGCCACCGGATCGACATGCGCATCCTTGGCCATGTGGACGATCTTCAGGTAATGGCTGCAGACATCGCAGGTCTCGGCCTGCACGGCGTCGCGCGCTGCGCCGGTGGCGGGCAGGGCATGGCCAGGCAGCGCCTCGAGCGACTGGTAGCCGATGCCCTTGGTGCCGCGACAGGCCGCGCATTTGACGCGCACCATGTGCCACTGGGCGGCGCAGAGCGAGCAATGCAGATAGCGGTAGCCGGACACGTCGGCGCCGATGCGCGAGATGCTGGCGGTCGGGTGGCTGCCGCAGCAGGGGCAGCGCGTCTCGTCGTCGGTGCGGCCGAAGGGCGCCGGGCGGCCGCCGAGGCGCGTCGCCTCCGTCTGCAGCACGAGCGCCGTCCAGTAGACCTGCAGCGCGGCCGCGATGAGCGGCGCCGCGCCGAGGTCGAGTCCGCGCATCGTGCGCGACAGCAGCCGGTCGGCCTGCTGTTCGAGCGCCGCATCGCCCTGCGCGCGCAACGCCTGCACGACGCCGAGCGCGGGACTGCCGACCAGCCGCGGCAGCAGTTCGTCGAGCAGGTCATGCAGGCCGCGGCGCCAGGCCGCATCGCGGGGCCAGTGCAAGGCCGGCAACGGCGGCCGGCCGGCCTGGGCCGCGGCCTCGATGGCTTGGGCGTCCGGTGTCGGCAACTCGGGGTAGCGCTGCAACAGCGCATGCTGGGCGCGCGTGAGTTCGGCCGCGAAGAGCAGGAAGTCGCGCGTCGCGTGCCCCGCTGCCAAAGTGCGCAGCCGGGCCTCGCGTTCCGCAAACAACGTCGCCGGATCGGGCAGGCGCAGGAAAGGCACCTGCTGCCCGGCCTGGACGGCGATCTCCTCCGGCGTCAGCAGCCGCGCGGCCTGCGCCGTCACCATCGGGAATTCATGCGCTTACTTGCCACCCGTCACGTCCCGGTACCAAAGCGCGTGATTCTGCCTCGCCCAGGCCGCCGTCACGGTGCCGCGCGTCATGCCGCGGATCGAGCCCTGGGTCCAGATCGCCATGTAGATATGGCCGATGACGAGCAACACGATGCCGGTGGCGGCCACCGCGTGCAACAGCGTCGCGATGCGGATCAGCCCGATCGGGAAATAGGGCGCGAACCAGGGCCGCCAGAACACGAATCCGGTCAGCACCAGCACGACCATGCAGACCACCATCGCCCAGAACAGCATCTTCTGGCCGTAGTTGAACTTGCCTGCCGGTGGCATGTTCGCGTCGTCGCCGGCAATCAGCCGGCCCATCTGCGCCTTCCACTCGCGGTCGGCATCGGTGATGCGGTTGTCGCCGCGATGCGCGAGCGCGAAGCGCGCGAAGGCGACGGCCATCAGCACGCCGAGGAAGGGATGCAGGATGCGCGTCCAGGGCCCGCCGCCGAAGAACGTCGAGAGGAAATACAGGGCCGGGTGGAAGAAGGCCAGCCCCGAGAGGCCGGCGGCGAAGAACAGCAGCGCGATCGCCCAATGGTTCAGGCGGTCACGTTCATCGAAGCGCTTGACGAGCTGGGTGGTCATCGTGGGTCTCCGTTCAAGCGTCTTCGTCGACCTGGTGCGGCCCGACCTTGACGTAGTGGAAGAGTCCGGCCACCACGGCGCCCACCATCGCGGCCACGGCCAGCGGTTTGGCGATGCCCTTCCACAGCGAGACCAGCGGGCTGATCTTCGGATCGGCTGGCAGGCCGTGGTAGAGCTCGGGCTGGTCGGCATGCTGCAGCACGTACATAACATGCGTGCCGCCGACGCCGCTGGGGTTGTAGACGCCGGCCTGGGCGTAGCCGCGCTCCTTCAGGTCGGCCACGCGCGCCTCGCTGTAGTCGAGCATGTCCTCCTTGGTGCCGAAGTGGATTGCACCGGTCGGGCAGGACTTGACGCAGGCCGGCTCCAACCCCACGCCGACGCGGTCGGAACACAAGGAGCACTTGTACGACTTGTTGTCCTTGGCGCTGATGCGGGGCACGTTGAACGGGCAGCCGGTGACGCAGTTGCCGCAGCCGATGCAGTTCTCGCTGATGAAGTCGACGATGCCGTTCGCGTATTGAACGATCGCGCCCGGGGCCGGGCAGGACTTCAGGCAGCCGGGGTCGGCGCAATGCATGCAGCCGTCCTTGCGTATGAGCCATTCGAGGCTCGTCGCCTGGTCGGCCTTGCTGCTGTCGCGCCGCGTCTCGACTTCCGAGAAACGCATCACCGTCCATGACGACGGCGTCAGATCGTTCGGGTTGTCGTAGACGCCGGCGTTGGTGCCGATCTCGTCGCGCAGATCGTTCCATTGCATGCACGCCACCTGGCAGGCCTTGCAGCCGATGCAGCTGGAGACGTCGATCAGCTTGGCGACCTCGGGCTCGCGCCGCACCGAGGGGCTCTCGCTGGTGGTGGCCGAGCGCCTGGCGATGTCGAGTGATTGCAGGGATGACATCGTTCAGGCCTTCTCGATGTTGACGATGAAGCTTTTGTATTCGGGGGTCTGCGTATTCGCATCCCCGACGAAGGGCGTCAACGTGTTCACCAGGTAGCCGGGCTTGGCCAGGCCGACGAAGCCCCAGTGGTTGGGCAGGCCGACGGTGTCGATCTTCTTGCCGTCGCACTCGAGCTGCGGGATGCGCTTGCTGACCAGCGCCACGGCCTTGATGTAGCCGCGGTTGGACGAGACCTTGACCTTATCGCCGTTGGCGATGCCCTTGGCCTTGGCCAGTTCTTCGCCGATCTCGACGAACTGCTGCGGCTGGATGATCGCGCTCGTCTGGACGTTCTTGGTCCAGTAGTGGAAATGCTCGGTCAGGCGGTAGCTGGTGGCGACATAAGGGAAGTCCTTGGGCGTGCCGAAAGCCTCCATGTCGCCCTTGTAGACCCGCGCCGCGGGGTTCGACTTCGCCTTCGGATTGCCCGGGTGCATCGGGTTGTGCTCGAGCGGCGACTCGAAGGGTTCGTAATGCTCGGGCAGCGGTCCCTCGGCCATGCCGGTGGGGGCGAACAGGCGCGCCACGCCCTCGGCCGTCATGATGAAGGGCTGGACGCGGTTCTCGTCCTCGGGGTTGGCGTCGGGTCGGATGTCGGGCACGTCCGACCCGGCCCAGGCCTTGCCGTTCCATTGCACGAGCTTGCGCTTGGCATCCCAGGGCTTGCCGTTCGGCGCCGCCGAAGCGGCGTTGTAGAGGATGCGCCGGTTCGCCGGCCAGGCCCAGGACCAGTTCAGCGTCTGGCCGATGCCCCAGGGGTCGCTGTTGTCGCGGCGCGCCATCTGGTTGCCGGCCTGGGTCCAGGCGCCGCAATAGATCCAGCACCCGCTGGCCGTCGTGCCGTCGTCGCGCAGCAGCCCGAAACCGGGCAGTTGCTCGCCCGCCTTGGCCAGCACCTTGAGCGGCGCCTTCGGGTCCTTCGGATCGGGCGGCGCCAGCACGTCCTCGAGCGCCTTGCCGTTGTATTCCATCGCCAGCTCTTCGGACGAAGGGCTGTTGGGAATCTTGTAGGTCCAGGTGAGGTTGACGATGGGATCGGGAAAAGCGCCGCCTTCCTTCACGTAGGCCGACTTCAGGCGCAGGAACAGCTCGGCGATGATCTCGGCGTCGCCCTTGGCCTCGCCCGGGGGCGGTGCGCCCTTCCAGTGCCATTGCAGCCAGCGGCCGCTGTTCGTCAGCGAGCCGTCCTCCTCGGCGAAGCAGGTGCTCGGGAAGCGGAAGACCGTGGTCTGGATCTCTTCGCTCTTGACGTCGTTGTATTCGCCGTGGTTCTTCCAGAACTCGGCCGTCTCGGTGTTGAGCGGATCGATGATCGCCAGGTATTTCAGCTTCGACAGCCCGGCGACGATCTTCTTCTTGTTCGGGAACGAACCCACGGGGTTGAAGCCCTGGCAGATGTAGCCGTTGAGCTTGCCCTGGTTCATCATCTCGAACGCGTTGAGCACGTCGTAGAGCTTGTCCCACTTGGGCAGGTAGTCGAAGGCCCAGCTGTTCTCGGCCGTCGCCGCCTTGCCCCACCAGGCCTTTTGCAGACTGACGAAGAACTTCGGGTAGTTCTGCCAGTAGCTCATCTGGTTCGGACGCAGCGGCTTCGTCGCCCGGGTCTTGTAGTAGGTCTCCAGGTCCTGTTCGCTGTCGCGCGCCAGGCTGAGGTAGCCGGGCAGGTTGGTCGACAGCAGTCCGAGGTCGGTCAGGCCCTGGATGTTGCTGTGGCCGCGCAGCGCGTTCATGCCGCCACCGGCCACGCCGATGTTGCCCAGCAGCAGCTGCATGATGGCGCCGGTGCGGATCATCTGCGAGCCCTGGCTGTGCTGCGTCCAGCCGAGCGCGTACATGATCGTCATCGTCTTGTCGGGCGCCGACGTCGTGGCGATGTACTTGCAGACCTCGAGGAACTTGTCCTTGGGCGTGCCGGTGATCTTGCTCACCATCTCGGGCGTGTAGCGCGCGTAATGGCGCTTCATCACCTGCAGCACGCAGCGCTCGTGCTGCATCGTCTCGTCGACCTTGGCAAAGCCCTTGTCGTCGAGCTCGTAGGCCCAGCTCGCGCTGCTGTAGCTGCGCTTGGCCTCGTCGTAGCCCGAGAAGATGCCGTCAGTGAACGAGTAGCCCTCGCCGACGATGAAGCCGGCATTCGTGTACGCCTTGACGTACTCGTGCTGGATCTTGTCGTTGGCGAGCAGGTAGTTCAGCACGCCGCCGAGGAAGGCGATGTCGGAGCCGGCACGGATCGGCGCGTAGTAGTCGGCCATCGCCGCGCTGCGCGTGAAGCGCGGGTCGACGACGACCAGCTTGGCCTTGCGCGTGTGCTTGGCTTCGACCACCCATTTGAAGCCGCAGGGATGGGCCTCGGCGGCATTGCCGCCCATGATCAATACGAGGTCGGCGTTCTTGATGTCCACCCAGTGGTTGGTCATCGCACCGCGGCCAAACGTCGGAGCCAGACTGGCTACCGTCGGGCCGTGTCAAACGCGTGCCTGATTGTCGAAGACCAGCATTCCCATCGAGCGCATCGCCTTGTGGGTGATGTAGCCCGATTCGTTGGACGATGCCGAAGCGCAGAGCATGCCGGTGGACAGCCAGCGGTTGACGGTCTGGCCGGCGGCGTTCTTGGCGATGAAGTTGGCGTCGCGGTCGGCCTTCATCATCTTGGCCAGTCGCGACATCGCCTCGTCCCAGGACACGCGCTTCCACTCGGTGCTGCCGGGCTCGCGGATCTCGGGGTGCTTGAGGCGGTTCGGGCTGTGCACGAAGTCGAGCAGGCCGGCGCCCTTGGGGCACAACGTGCCGCGGTTCACCGGATGGTCCGGGTCGCCCTCGATGTGGACGATGTCGGCGGTGACGTTCTTCGCCTTGTCGCCGAGGCTGTACATGATGATGCCGCAGCCTACCGAGCAATACGGGCAGGTGTTGCGGGTCTCGGTCGTGCGGGACAGCTTGAAGTTGCGCGTTTCGGCCAGCGCCGCCATGGGCGAGAAGCCCAACGCCACCAGACTGGATCCCACCAGTCCGGCTCCGCTGACCCGGAAGAACTGCCTCCGGTCCATATCCATCTGATCACACCCCATGTCGGGCTCGGCCCGATCGTGATTGATGCCTGCATCACGGCAGAGCGCTGACCATTGGACCTGATGATTGCCATGTTGACTGTGCGGGAAATCCTTATGAAGCCATCACCACAAGCAAGTTAACATAATATACATTGTACTCTATTTAAGCAGCGTCGCCGCCGATGGAGCGCTCCGCGTTCGACCTGACCGATCGCGCTAGACAGCGTTCAGATTGAGTTCATTCGGGGTCCACAAACTCCTCCACATCAGGGCATCCCGCCGATGCCCTCGCACCGAGGAGCCCCGCGATGATCACCGAATCGGCCTGCGACTACCGGCGCCCGCCCTACCTGCCCGCCTGGGACCGGCCGCAGCGCGGCTTCGATGCGCAGCGCATCTTCGGCACCCGGCGCGAGGGCGCGCCGGCGACCCAGGTCTGCATCTATTCGCACGACACCTTCGGCCTCGGCCACCTGCGGCGCAACCTGGCGATCGCCGACCAGCTGCTGCGCAGCGCGGACCCGTTCGAGGTCTGGCTGCTCACCGGCTCGCCGGTGATCCGCCAGACGAAGCTGCCGCACGGGCTGCATGTGCAGCCGCTGCCGCCCGTCGTCAAGACCGGCGCCGAGCGCTACGCCGCGCGCGCGCCGGGCCAGCTCTTCGGGCTTACCAAGGGCTACCGCGAGGCGCTCATCATGAAGCTCGTCGAGGAGCAGCGCCCCGACGTGTTCCTCGTCGACCACGCCCCGGCGGGCATGAACGGCGAGCTGCTCTCGACGCTGGCGCTGATCCGCAACGAGCTGCCGCGCACGCGCACGGTGCTCGGCCTGCGCGACATCCTCGACAGCCCCGAGAGCGTGCGCCGGACCTGGCAGGAGCAGGAGCTGCACGCCTTGATGGAGCAGGCCTACGACGACCTCTTCGTCTACGGCAGCGAGCGCCTGCACGACGTCGTCGCCGCCTACGGACTGTCGACGAAGCTCGCGCGGCGCGTGCAGTATTGCGGTTATGTCGTCGGCCCGGCGCGCTTCGAGCAGTTGCGCGCGACCGACGGCGGCAAGGTCTGCTGGGATCGACAGCGCAGCGGTGCGCGGCCCGTGGTGCTGGTGATGGCCGGCGGCGGCGGCGACGGCCATTTCCTGATGGATGCCTATCTGCAGGGGATCTGCCGCGGCGCGCCGAACGATTTCCATTCGGTCATCGTCACCGGGCCGCTGATGCCGGGCGCCGAGAGCCAGGCGCTGCGGAATGCGGCCGCCGGGCGCGACGATGTCGAGATCGTCGCCTACGCGAGCGAGCCGATGCCGAGCATCCGCGCCGCCGATCTCGTCGTGTCGATGGCCGGCTACAACACCTGCGTCGAGTTGCTGGCGGCGCGCAAGAAGGCCATCCTGGTGCCGCGCAGCGTGCCGCGGCTCGAGCAGAAGCTGCGCGCGGACCTGCTGGCCGGTCTCGGGCTGTTCGACGCCGTCGATCCCGACGCCGATCTCGCCGCGACGCTGTCCGTGCGCGTGCCGCGCGCGCTCGCCGCGGCGCTGCCCTGCGAGGCGGGCTGGGCCGCGGTCGACCTGCGCGGCGCCGAGCGCGTCGCCACCGCGCTCGCACGCTGCGCCTCGCGCCTCGAGCGGCCGATCGAGGACCTGGCATGAAGCCGCTCGAACCGGGGCCGGTGGCCTATGTGCTCAAGCGCTATCCGCGCCTGACCGAGACCTTCATCCTCAACGAGATCCGCGCCATCGAGCGGCTCGGCGAGCGGCTGCACATCTTCTCGCTGCTGCCGCCCGAGCCGCCGCCGCACCACCCCATGGTCGACGAAGTGCGCGCGACGCTGCATGCGCCGCCGTCGGGCTGGTGGACGACGCTGCGCGTCTTCGGCGCGGCGCAGCGGTCGCTGCTGGTCGCGGCGCCGCGGCGCTACCTCGGCACCTTCGTGCTCGCCGTCTGGCGCAAGCTGGGCTCGCGCCATCCGCTGTCGCTTTGGCGGCAGTTCGCGCGCGCGGCCGTCCTGGCCCAGATGTGCCGCGATCTGGGCATCCGCCATATCCACGCCCATTTCGCGAACGCACCGACCACGGTGGCCGAATTCGCGCATCGCATGAGCGGCATCCCCTTCAGCTTCACGGCGCACGCGAAGGACATCTACCTGGCACGCCCGGCGATCCTGCGGCGCCACCTGCAGGCGGCCGAATTCGTCGCCACCTGCACCGGCTACAACGCCGAGTACCTGCGCCGCATCGCGCCGCGGCTGGACCCGCGGCGCATCCACCTCGTCTATCACGGCATCGACCTGCAGAACTTCAGCGGCGTCGCCGGGCGCGCAGCGCGGCGGCCGACGCGCCCGCGCATCCTCGCCGTCGGCCGCCTCGTGCCGAAGAAGGGACACGAGGACCTGATCGCGGCCTGCGCCGCGCTGCGCGCGCAGGGCGTCGACTTCGAATGCGAGATCGTCGGCGCCGGTGCGCTGCAGGCCGCGCTCGAGGCCGAGATCGGCCGTCATGCCCTGACCGATCGGGTGTTCCTGCGCGGGCCGATGACGCATCGCGAACTGGTCGTGCGCTATCGCGAGGCCGACCTGTTCGTGCTCGCGCCCCGCATCGCCGAGGACGGCGATCGCGACGGCATTCCCAACGTCATCGCCGAGGCGATGGCGGTCGGGGTTCCGGTGGTGGCCACCGAGGTATCGGGCATCCCGGAGCTGGTGCGCCACGAGCGCACCGGACTGCTCGCGCCGTCGCGCGATCCGCAGGCCCTGGCGGCGCAGATCAAGCGCCTGCTCGACGACCCCGCACTCGGCGCGGCGCTCGCGCGGGCGGCGCAGGCGCTGCTGCGGCGCGACTTCGACCTCTGGGAGACGACGCGCGCGCTGCATGCGCTGATGGGCCCTGCGGCCTGTTGCCCGCAGGGCGCGCATGGCGCGGCGGTGCTGGCGCGCCAGGAGACGGCCCCGTTCCACGGTGCCGCCGCCGGGGAGGCGACGCGATGAAGATCCTGTATCTGAATTTCGACCATGGCATTCCGGTGCTCGGCGACAAGGGCGCGTCGGTCCACGTGCGCGAGTTCGTCGGCGCGGCATCCGGGCTGGGGCACGAAGTCCTCGTCGCCTGCGCCAGGCTGGGCAGCGGCAATGCGGCGCCGCCGGCGGCCCTCATCGAGCTCGGCGCCGAAGCGCCCACCCCGGCGCCGGACGGGCTGGCCGCCGAACTCGGTCTGGCGTTGCGGGGCCTGGACGCGGCACGGACGGCGATCGAGCTCGGCCGCCTGGCCTGGGACCGCGCGGTCGCGCAGCGCGTATTCGATGCCCTCGCCGCGCGTTCCTTCAGGCCCGACTTCGTCTACGAACGCCACGCCCTCTTCTCGAGCGCGGGCGCGCGCATCGCGGCCCGCTACGACTGCCCGCGCATCCTCGAAGTCAACGCGCCGCTGGCCGAGGAACACAAGCGTTTTCGCGGCCTGCAGCTCGAAGCGGTCGCGCGGCGCATGGAAGCCGAGTCGTTCGCGGGCGCCACCGCCGTGGTCGCGGTGTCGGATGCCGTCCGGGCCTACGTGCTGGCGCGAGCGCCGCGCCAGCAGGTTGCCGTCGAGGCCAACGGCGTCGACCTCGGCCGCTTCGCGGCCGGCGCGAGCCGGCGCGACGAATTGCGCGCGCGCATCGGCGTCGGCGCGCGCACGGGGGTGATCGGTTTCGTCGGCAGCTTCAAGGCCTGGCATGGCACCGAACTGCTGTTCGACGTGTTCAGCGAGCTCGCGGCGCGGCGCGACGTGCATCTGCTGGCCGTCGGCGACGGGCCCCTGTGGCCGGCGCTCGACGACCGTGTCGCGCACTCCCCCTGGCGCAGCCGCGTCACGCTGCCCGGGCGCGCGCCGCATGCCGAGATTCCCGGCTGGACGGCGGCCTGCGACATCGTCGTCGCGCCCTACCGGGCGGCCGCGGATTTCTATTTCTCGCCGCTCAAGGTCATCGAGGCGCTGGCCTGCGGCCGGCCCGTGGTCGCGCCGCGCGTCGGCCAGCTTCCCGAGCTCGTCGCCCATGGCCGCACGGGGCTGCTGTACCGCGTCGACGACGCGCAGGACTGCCGCGATGCGGTGCTGGCGCTGCTCGACGATCCCGATCGGCGCGCCGCGATGGGGCGGCGCGCGCGCGAAAGCGTCGCCGCGCGCGGCTGGGACCGCGTCGCGCAGCGCGTCTGCACGCTCGCGGAGCAGGCGCGCGCCGGAGCGCCGGCATGAGCCGCATCGGCTCCCCGACCTGGCGCTGGCTCGGTGGCCATGTGCGCCTGCAATGGCCGCGCCTGGGCGCCGGCGCTTCGGCGATGGCGCTGCGCGCCGGCGTGCTGCTGCTGCTGCCCTGGCCGCTGAAGTACATCGTCGACAGCGTCCTCTTCGGCAAGCCGCTCGGCGCCTGGGCCGCGCTGTGGCTGCCCGATCCGCTCGCCCACCGGCTGCTGCTGCTCAACGTCCTCGGCGCGTCGATCCTGCTGCTCGGCTGCGTCGAGGCGGCGCTGGCCTGTCTCGGCAACCGGCTGCTGCTCGACGCCGCGCAGCGCATCGGCGCCTCGGTCGGGCGCGACTTCTTCGCCCACCTGCTGCGCCTGCCGATGGCCTTCCACCGGCGCCACCTGAGCGGCGAGCTGATGGCGCGCGTCGGCGGCGACGTCGGTGCGCTCCAGCAGTTCGTCGCCACCGTCGGCATGGACGTCGTGCCGCACCTGCTGACGATGGGCGGCATCCTGGCCGTGATGCTGGCGATGAACTGGCGCTACGGCCTGCTCACGCTGGCCGTGGCACCGGTGCTGATCGGCATCGCGCACCATTTCGCGGCGCGCATCCGCAGCGCCTCGCGCGTGCTGCGCAAGCGCGAGGGCGAGCACAGCGGCGCGACCCAGGAGGTCTTCGGCAATGTCCAGCTGGCGCAGGCTTGCGCTCGCGAAACGCACGAGGAGCGGCAGTTCGGCGTGCGCGCCGCCGCGGTGCAGGAAGCGGGCCTGCGCCTGAACCGGGTCCAGGCCGCGTTCGGGCCGACGATGAATCTCGTCATCGCCGCGGCCACCGGCGTCATCGCCTGGTACGGTGCCATGCTGGTGCTGCGCGGCTCGCTCACCGCGGGCGAGCTGCTGGTGTTCCTGGCCTATCTGCGCGCCATCGCCACGCCGGCGCGCCAGATGGCCAAGGCCGGCCGCATCTTCGGCCGCGCCGCGGTGGCGCTCGAGCGCATCGATGAATTCAGGCTCGAGGCGAGCGAGATCGGCGAGTCCGCGGCCGCGCTGACGCCGCCGGACTGCGCCGGACGGCTCGAATTCGACGCCGTGTCCTTCGGCTACGAAGGCGGGCCGCCGGCCGTGCGCGACATCTCGTTCTCGCTCGAGCCCGGGCGCACGCTCGCGCTCGTCGGCGCCACCGGCGCCGGCAAGTCGACGCTCGCGGCGCTGGCGGCGCGCTTCAACGACCCCGGCCGGGGTGCGGTGCGCCTGGACGGCCGCGACCTGCGCGAACTGAGCCTGCGCTACGTGCGCACCCGCGTGGCGCTGATCGCGCAGGAACCGCTGCTCTTCCATGCGCCGCTGTGGGCCAACATCGCCTACGGACGCGAGGGTGCCGGGCGCGCCGATGCCGTCGCCGCGGCGATGGCCGCGGGCGTCGACGAGGTGATCGCGGCGCTGCCGGGCGGCTTCGACGCCCTGCTGGGCGAACGCGGCACGACGCTCTCGGGTGGCCAGCGCCAATGCATCGCGGTGGCGCGCGCGCTGCTCAGCGACGCCGCCGTCGTGATCTTCGACGAGCCCAGCAGCAGCATCGACGCGCTCACCGAGCGCCGCCTGATGCGGGCGTTGAAGGTGCTGGCGCAGCGGCGCGCGGTGATGCTGATCGCGCACCGGCTGGCGACCATCGCCGACGCCGACCAGATCCTCGTGCTCGATCGCGGCGCCATCGTCCAGCGCGGCAGCCATGCGCAGTTGTCCGCCGCCGCGGGGCCCTACGCCGATCTGTGGCGCGCGCATGGCGAGTCCGCGCCGCCGCTGCGCCTGGTCGCGGCATGACACCCGCCTGCCGCCGGCGTCGGCGCCGCGTCGCCCAACTGGGCATCGTCAGCCTCGCGTGCGGGACGACGACGCTGGCCGTGCGTGCCGACCCGTGGGTGCCGGCCGCCGGCGCCGGCTCGACGAGCCTGGCGCTGCGCCGTTACGACGCGACGCGCGAGTTCCCGCCGGGGCGTTACGGATCGGGCACGCGACCCGGCAGCGGACAGCGCTACGAGCAACTGCGGCTGAGCGGCAGTCATGGGCTCGGCCACGGCCTGACGCTGACCTATGACCTGCGCGCGGCCCGGGTCCAGAAGATCCGCACGCATCATGGCGTGCGCACGCGAGAGCGCGCCACCGGCGTGCAGGACCAGACCATCGGCGTCGACCTGGCACTCACGCAGCGGCCCGATTTTGCCGACGCCATCGGCGTGAACCTGGTGGCGGCGACGGGTTCGACGACGAAGGTGCCAGCCCTGGGCGTCGGCCACGCGGCGCTGGAGCCCGATGTCCAACTCGGTTGGGCCGGCGCGCAATGGCGCTTCTCGGTCCGGACCGGCGCACGCGTGTTTCTCGACAGCGGCGTCGCCCAGATGCGCGCCGACCTCGATCTGGGGCTGCGCGTGGCGCCGCGCATCGATCTCGCCGCGCTGCTGTTCTATGTGCGCACGGTCGGCGGCCGCTCGCCGCTGCCGCCCACCGACGACGCCGAACGCTACAACCTGCTGCGGCCGGGGATCCGGCTCAAGTACCGCGCCACGGCGCAGCTCAAGCCGTTTATCGAATACGAGCAGGATCTGGCCGGCCAGGCCCTGCACGCCGGACGGCGCTTCACGCTGGGCCTGAGCTATGCGTACTGATGCTGCGCATCGGCCCTGCCAGGGGTAGCCGGGGGCACCATGCGACTGATCTTCGTGCGCCACGGCCAGACGCCCTGGAACCTCGAAGGCCGCTACCAGGGGCGCAACGACATCGGACTGGCGCCGCAGGGGCTGGCGACGGCGCGCCGCCTGGGCAGCGAGTTGCAGGGCAGCGGCGTCGCGACGCTGCCGACGAGTCCGCTGCGGCGCGCCGTGCAGACCGCCACCGTGATCGGCGCCGCGCTCGGCGCCATGGTGCCGCTGCCCGAGACCCGATTGGCCGAGATCGACTTCGGCGACTGGCAGGGCCTGACGCGCGGCCCTGATGGCCGAGCGGCGCCCGCTCGCCGATTTCCGCGCCGTCGCGGCGCAGGCGGGCGAGATCTACGCCTTCGAATGCGAAACGGGCGGCGCATTGCGCCGCGTCTACGGTGGACAACTCTCCAAGGAGCGATCATGAAGGTCACGATATTCGGATCCGGTTACGTCGGACTGGTCACTGCGGCATGCCTGGCCGAGGTCGGCAACCACATCGTCTGCGTCGACGTCGACCGCGGCAGGATCGAGCGCTTGTGCCGCGGCGAAGTGCCCATCCACGAGCCCGGGCTCGACGAGTTGATCGCGCGCAACCGGGCTGCCGGGCGCCTCGCATTCACCCATGACGCCGAACTCGGCGTCGCGCATGGGCCGATCCAGATGATCGCCGTCGGCACGCCGCCCGACGAGGACGGTTCAGCCGACCTGCGCCACGTACTGGCCGTCGCCGAAACGATAGGCTCGCGCATGAACGAGGACAAGCTCGTCATCACGAAGTCGACCGTCCCCGTCGGCACCGGCGACAAGGTGCGCGCGACGCTGGCGGCAGCGCTGGCGCGGCGTGCGGTCCAGGTGCGATGCGACCTCGTCTCGAATCCTGAATTCCTCAAGGAAGGGGCGGCGATCGCCGATTTCATGAAACCCGATCGCATCGTCGTCGGCACCGGGAGCGAGCGCGCCGTGCAACTGATGCGGGCGCTGTACGAACCGTTCAACCGCAACCGCGACCGCCTGCTCGTGATGGACCTGCGCTCGGCCGAGCTGACGAAATACGCGTCGAACGCGATGCTGGCCACGCGCATCAGCTTCATGAACGAGATGGCGCGCTTCGCCGAGGCGGCCGGCGCCGACATCGAATGCGTGCGCCAGGGCATGGGCGCGGATCCGCGCATCGGCTACGCGTTCCTCTATCCGGGCCTCGGCTACGGCGGATCGTGTTTTCCGAAGGACGTCCAGGCGCTCGTGCGCTCGGCCGCGGACGCCGGCTGCGACGCGGCGATCCTGCAAGCGGTCGAGGCGGTCAACGAACGCCAGAAGCACCGCCTGTACGCGAAGATGGTGGGGCATTTCGGCAGCCTGGAAGGCAGGACGATCGCGCTCTGGGGCCTGGCCTTCAAGCCGCAGACCGACGATATGCGCGAGGCGCCTAGCCGCGTGCTGCTCGAATGCCTGTGGCAGGCCGGCGCGCGCGTGCGCGCCTACGATCCGGTCGCGATGGGTGTCGCCAGGAAGCTCTACGGCGAGCGCGACGACCTCGTGCTGTGCGACTCGGCGCTGGCGGCGCTCACGGGCGCCGACGCCCTGGCCATCGTCACCGAATGGCCCGAGTTCCGGCGCCCGGATCTGGAGCGGATGGCGGCCCTGTTGCGTGCACGCGTGATTTTCGACGGTCGCAACCTGTTCGATCCGGCGACGCTGCGCGGGCTCGGCTGGCGCTATTACGGCATCGGGCGCGGCGACGAGGTCGCCGCGACGGGGGCGCCGAGCGCCGCCGCTCCGGCCTCGCCTGCCGCGGCGCGCCGCCGGACGCTGAGGCAGTCCGTGCAGGTCGCGCCGGCCTGAGGTTCGAACGCCCTGCCGGGCGTCGGCGTCGACAGGCAGGCGCGCCGCCCGTCACCCGGGCGCGTGCTGCGGCAGCGTCATCGCCACGCCGGCGCCGCCGTCGATGCCGTCGACGATGGCGACGCTGCCGCCGTGCAGCTGCACGACGCGCAGCACCAGCGCCAGACCCAGGCCGGCGCCATCGTGCGGCGGCCGGTCGGCCTCGTTGCCGCGGTAGAAGCGGTGGAAGGCGCGACGCGCGCTGGCGGCGCTGAAACCCGGGCCATCGTCGCGCACGAGCAGCTGCACCGTGCCGTCGCCACCGGCCACCTGCACCTCGATGCGCGCGCGCGCATGGCGCAGCGCGTTGCGCAGCAGGTTGCGCAGCGCGATCGCCAGCGCCTCCTGGTCGCCGCGCACGGCGGCCTCGTCGGCGCCGACGAAGAGCGCGATGCCGCGCTGCTGTGCCAGCGGCTGGAATTCGGCGACGACGAGCCGCGCCAGCTCACCCAGCGCGATCTCGCGCGCGGCCATCTGGGCGCCCGTGCGGGCGTCGAGCCGCGCCAAGGCGAGCACCGAATCGACCATGCGCGCCGCCCGGTCGGTGCCGCTGAGCAGCTCGTCGAGTGCCGCGGCCAGCTCGCGCGGGCTGCGCGAGCGGCGCGCCACCTGGGCCTGCAGGCGCAGCGCCGCCAGCGGCGTGCGCAGTTCGTGCGCCGCGTCGGCCGTGAGCGTGCGTTCGCGCAGCAGCGAATCGCGCACGCGCTCGAGGAGGCCGTCGATCGCGCGTGTCACGGGCTGCAGTTCCAGCGGCAATGACGAGCCGTCGACGCCGGCCTCGGCGTCGGGCGCGAGCGCGTCGAGCGAGCGCGCATAGCGCACCACCGGTTCGGTCGTGCGCCGCACGGCCCAGGCCACCGCCAGCGCCAGCGCCAGCATCAGCGCCGCACCCGGCGCGAGCAGCCGGACCGCCGAGGCATGGGCCAGCGCACGGCGGCGGGAGATGCGCTCACCGACATGGATGACGGCGGCGTCGAGCTCGATCGCGAGCGAGTACACGCGGTAGCGTTCGCCGCCGATGTCGGCATAGCCGAAGCCGCGGTCGTGCGGCCCGGCCAGCGGCGCGATCGGCGCGCCATGCGAGCGGAACACCATCAGGCCGTTCGGGCCGCGCACCTGGTAGACGATGTCGTTGTGACGGTCCTGGCCGATCACCGCGAGCTCGAAGCCGACGCCCTCCTTGCTCTCGGTCAGCTCGGAGGCCTCGTTGCGCACCACGGCCAGCACCGCATGCGCCGCGTCGTCCAGTGCCGAGTCCGAGAGCCGGTCCGACTCGGTGATCGCGGCGCGGTACAGCCACAGGCTGCTCGCGCTCCAGGCCACGAGCGTGGCCGCCCCCAGCATCGCGAGCAGGCGCCGGCGCAGCGACCAGGGCGCCGTCTCGCTCATGGCACCGGCGCGACCAGGCGGTAGCCTTGCCCGCGGTGGGTCTCGATCGTCGCGGCGCCGAGCTTGCGCCGCAGGCGGTGGATCTGCACCTCGATGGTGTTGCTGTCGCTGGCCTCGTTCCAGCTGTACAGCGTCTGCTCGATGCGCTCGCGCGAGACGATGGCGCCGGCGCGGCGCGAAAGCGCGAGCAGGATCGCGAATTCCTGCGCCGTCAGCGCCACCGGCGTGCCCTGCAGCGTCACCGTCTTGGCCAGGGCGTCGATCGACAGCGCGCCGTAGGTCCTGACCTCACCGGTCTGGCCCTGCTCGCGGCGGTCGATCGCGCGCAGCCGCGCCTCGAGCTCGTCGAGATCGATCGGCTTGACCATGTAGTCGTCGGCGCCCGCGTTGAGTCCGGCGATGCGCTCGGCGATGCTGCCGCGCGCCGTGACGACGAGCACGATGCTGCGGACCTTGCGCGCGCGCGCGCGGCGGATCAGGTCGAGGCCGCTGCCGTCGGGCAGGCCGAGATCGACGATGACAGCATCGTACGGCGCGCTGTCGGCCGCCGGCGCAAGCCAGGCTGCCGCGGCCGCGGCGGCGCTTTGCACCCAGTCGGCCGCATGGCCGTCCTGGGCCAGTCCCGCCTCGAGCGCGCGGCCCACCATCCGATCGTCCTCGATGAGCAGTATCCGCATGCCCGTCCCCAGGCGGGGCCGCGCCCGCCAATAGCCTGACCTCATCGTCGTTCCGGCCGATGAATGGGAGCTTAATGGCAAGCGGCCGTTCATCCTGCGTTCATGCAGCGGGTCGATCATGGTCCGGCAAGAAGAGACTCGCTGAAAGCACAGGACGCGCAGTTGCAGGAATGCCTGCCTCAACAGGACCCCAAACGGGATGACAGCTCGACCATGCAGGGCATGAAACCGGGACCGTTCGCGACGCTGCGGCGCTGCGCCTGCGGCGCGCTGGCCCTGCAGTTCCTGGTCGCGCTGCCGGCACGCGGCACACCAGTCGAATACACGATCGCGATCAAGGACCACCGCTTCGTGCCCGACCTGATCAGCATTCCGGCCGGCCAGAAGGTCCGCCTGCTGATCGACAACCAGAGCGACTCGGCGCAGGAATTCGACAGCCACGCGCTGAACCGCGAGAAGCATGTGCCGGCGCGATCGCAGGCCATCGTCTACATCGGTCCGCTGGACCCGGGTCGCTACATCTTCCAGGGCGAGGAAAGCGATGCGCCGGGCGGGCCGGCGCTCGGCATCATCGAGGCGCGCTGATGATCGGCGCGGCATCGCCCAGGCGCGCGCCCGACCCCGCGGCGCGACCGGCGATCCGCCCCGCGCGGGTGCGAGCGCTGGCGGCTGCAGCGCTCGTCGGCACCAGCATCGCTGCGCATGCGGTCGACTCCAGCGAATACCTGGTCTCGCCCATCGTCACGCAGGGTGAGCGCGAATTCGACTGGGAATCCGGCGCCGGCTCGCCCGGGCCGCGCACCCACAGCGAGGTCAACAGCGGCGTCGGCATCGGCCTGGGCGTGAGCGAGCATTGGGCGACCGAGGTCGCACTCGAATATCACAAGATCTCGACCCGCCGCACCGTGCCCGACGAGCTCGAATGGGAAAACGTGTACGCGCTGGCCGACCAGGGTGAATGGCCGGTCGACGTCGGCCTGTCGCTGGACTTGAGCCGGTCGGTGACGGGTTCGGGCACGAACTCGCTGCGCTTCGGGCCGCTGTTCCAGAAGGAATTCGGCAACTATCTGGCCAATTTCAACCTGCTGTTCCTGCGCCGTTACAAGCAGCATGCGTATTCCGGCCTGGAGCCGCGTTACCAGGCGCAGATCGAATATCGCTACAGCGAACCCCTGGAATTCGGCCTGCAGGCCTTCGGCCGACTCGGCGCAGGGGGGCATTTCCATGTCGGCGCCTCGCGCCAGGTGCACCGGATGGGCCCCGTCGTGCTCGGCAACTTCAACCTCGCCCGGGGCCACTCGATTTCCTACAACGCCGCCTGGCTCTATGGCTTGACCGGGGCATCGCCGCGCAGCACGTTCCGGTTGCAGATCGAATTTGAATTCTGAACCGCCGCCCGGATGCCGGCCGGCAATGAAACGCCGCTGCATTTGCACGCACCAAGGCGGGCGGAACTCCGACGAAGGGAAAACGATGATCAAGGGATTTGTCGCCGGCGTCGTCGCCACGCGGGCCGCCCAGCCCGGCGCGCTGGAAACCTGGATGGCCAAGACCTCGCTGCCTGCGACGCTCGCGCGCGAGGCGCCGCGGCGGCTTCGCCGATCGCCAGGGGCCTGTACCAGAAGCCGCCGCAGCTCGCCCACGGACTGCACGTCATGGTCGTCGAAGCGGAACTCGAAAAGTGACCGAAGGCCCGCCGCCTCGATGACGGCCGGCACTGCGCCGGCGCGTCGGCGCGGCCTAGATTGACCGTCACGGTCACACGGCCGTTCGATCCCGATCCGCCATGACAGCGCTGCCCAACCCGAAACCCATCCCGCCGCGGGGCGGTGCGGCAGGCGGTGCGGCATGCCGCCGCGCATGGCGCCTGTGCGCGCCGGCCGCATGCGCGTTCGCGCTCGGCGCCTGCGAGACCACCGGCGCCGGCGTCGAGGGTCAATGCCAGATCGGGGGCGGATGGACGACCCAGGCGCGCTTCTGGTCGCGCCAACCGGCCGCCTCGCTCACCGTCGAATTCAACACCGGAGTCCAGCATGAAACTTCGCATCCTCCCGACCCTCATCGTCGCCGCCTGCGCGGCGCTCCCGCTGGCGGCCCATGCCGGCGGCAACCTGCCGCCGGTGCTGACGCAGGGTGGCGTCGAATACCTCAGCGGCGGCATCGGCGACGGGCAGTCCGCCGCGATCAAGGAAGCCAGCCCGCATTGGCCGCTGACGCTGCTGTTCGCGGTGCGCTCGGGCAAGTCGGCCGACTACCTGGCGAACGTGCATGTCCAGGTGCAGGACGGCCATCACCGCGTCGTGCTCGAGACGACCGCGAGCGGACCCTATCTGCTCGCGCGGCTCGCGCCCGGCGCCTACAAGATCGACGCGACCGTCGCCGGCAAGACCCTGGTGCGCTCGGTCAAGGTCGCCGCGGGCCAACCCGCTCGCGCCGTCTTCGTCTGGCCCGAAGGCACCGACGACAGCGGTTCCTGAGTTCCGCTTCGTCGCATCGAGGAGACCCTCATGTCGACGCTCGCCCCATCGATCCACCCTTCGGGCAACCCGCTGGACGAACAGCGCCGGCGCCTGCTGCCGCTCGATCCGATGTCGCACGATTCGGTCCAGCCCAAGGGCTGCGTCGACCTGACGCTCGTGACGCCGGCCTCGTTCACGGGCATCCTGTGGCGGCGCTCGGGCCGCTGGCGCGACGTGCGAGCGCGACCGCCTCGATGGCGCGACCCGATGCGATGATGCAGGCGACGCCCGAAAGCGCAGCGGGCACGGAGGAGATCAACCATGTGCGAGCTGTTTGCCATGTCGAGCCGGCATCCGGCCACGGTCCAGATGTCGCTCGAGGAATTCGCGCGCCATGGCGGCCTCACCGGACCGAACAAGGACGGCTGGGGCATCGCCCTCTACGATGACCGCGATGTGCGTCTCATCAAGGACACGCACCCGGCGGCCGACAGCGCCTGCGAGCGTTTCATCCAGGACCATCCCTACGCCACCCCGTTCGCGCTCAGCCATGTGCGCCGGGCCACGCAGGGCGGTGTCGCGCTGCGCAACTGCCAGCCCTTCCTGCGCGAACTCGGCGGCGCCTGGCATGCGTTCGCCCACAACGGGAACCTCGAAGGCATGGCCGAATTCGCAAAGGCGCAGACCGGGAATTACCGCCCCGTCGGCGAGACCGATTCCGAGCGCGCGTTCTGCACGCTGCTCGAGCGGCTACGCCCCCTGTGGCGCGGCGACGCCACGCCCGAACTGGCCGCGCGGCTGGCGGTCATCGGCCCGTTTGCCGCCGAACTGCGCGCGTTCGGGCCGGCCAATTTCCTCTACTGCGACGGCGACGCGCTGTTCGTGCACGCCGACCGTCGAATCCAGGCCGATGGCACGATCGCCGCACCCGGCCTGTGGCGCCTCGCCCGCCACTGCGCCGAGGGCGGCGAACTGGCCGGCGCCGGGCTGCGCATCGGTGCGCGCGGCCAGGAGCAGGAAATCATGCTCTTCGCCAGCGTGCCGCTGAGCGCCGAGGGCTGGACGCCGCTGGCGCGCGGCGAACTGAGCGTCGCGCGCGCCGGGCGCATCCTGGGCTGAGGCGCCTGCGCTCAGGAGGGCCCGAGGTCGCGCTTGCGCGCCTCGACCCGGGTCTAGCGCCCACCGGCATCGGGCTGCCGCGGCGCGCGCTGTTCGGAGCGCTGTGCGGGGGTCAGCACGGCGTCGATGCGCTGGCGCTCGGTCAGTGCCAGCTCGAACATCGCCTTGCGCGTGGCCGTCATCGAATCGAAGGCCTTGCGCGCCGCCTGCTCGTCGACGGCGCCGGGGCCGAACATGCCGCCCATGCCCCAGCGCTGCTGGTGCATCGATGCCATGAGCTGCTGGCGCGCCTGCGCCGTCTCCTGCGCGATCTGCGCGATCTGCTTGCGCTGCGCATCGCTGAGGTCGAGCGCGGCGAGCCGGCCGCCGCCCTGCCAGCCGCCCATCATGCCGGCGCCCATGCCCCCCATGCCTCCCATGCCGCCGTAGCCGCCCGGCCCGGCACCGCCGTACATCATCCCCATGGCGCCGTGGCCGCCACCGAAACCGCCGCCGGGCCCGCAGGGGGTGCCGACGCTCGCGTCGGGACCGGCTGCGAAAGCGGTGACGCCCACCAATGCCAGCACGCCGATGCTGCCGACGACGATCTGTTGCATGCGCTTCACGATAGCCTCCTGGTTCACGAATCCCGGGAAGGTCCCGGACCGCCTTCATTGCAGCGCCGCAACGTAAGCTGGGCGTGTCAAGACGAGGCCGATTTGTCGCCGCCGGTGTCGGATCGCGATGCCGACACAGTGCGTTACCCTGAAGTCGGGCGTCCACCGGGCGCCGGGGATTCAATAGCGCCATGGACACGTGCGACCACATCCTGATCGTCGACGACGATGTCGAGATCCGCACCCTGCTGGGCAGCTACTTCGAGCGCAACGGCCTGCGGTCGACCGCGGTCGGCGATGGCCGCGCGATGTGGCGTGCGCTCGACGGCGGCCACTTCGATCTCGTCGTGCTCGACGTGATGCTGCCCGGCGACGACGGCCTGACGTTGTGTCGCGAGCTGCGCGCGAAATCCGAGCTGCCGGTGATCATGCTGACGGCGCGCGGCGACGAGACCGACCGCATCGTCGGGCTCGAGATGGGCGCCGACGATTACCTGCCCAAGCCCTTCAACCCGCGCGAGCTGCTCGCGCGCATCAAGGTCGTGCTCAAGCGCGTGCGCAGCCTGCCGCCGAACCTGCGGCCCGACGACAGCCGCCGGCTCGCCTTCGCAGGCTGGACGCTGGACACGGTGCACCGGCACCTGGTCTCGCCGGCGGGCGTCGTCGCCTCGCTCAGCGGCGCCGAGTTCCGCCTGCTGCGCATCTTCCTCGCCCACCCCAACCGCGTGCTCAACCGCGACCAGCTCGTCGACCTGACGCAGGGGCGCGAGGCCGATCCGCTGGACCGCAGCATCGACGTCCAGGTCAGCCGGCTGCGCCACCGGCTCGGTGACGACCCCAAGGACCCGAGCCTGATCAAGACCGTGCGCGGCGAGGGCTATGTGCTGGCGGTGCCGGTGACGGGGCAGGCCTGATGCGGCTCTTGCCGCGCTCGCTGTTCGGCCGCCTCGTCGGCGTGCTCGCCGTCGGGCTCGTGCTGGCGCAGGTGGCGAGCGCCTGGATTAACTGGTCCGAGCGCGACCGCATGCTGGTCGAGGTGGCCGGGATGCAACCGGTGCAGCGCATCGCCGACATCGTGCGCCTGCTCGACTCGGCCGCCCCCGCCGAGCGCCAGCGCATCGCCGGCATCCTCGACGCGCCGCCGCTCGTGCTCAGGCTGGGCGGTTCGACGCTGCCCCCCGGCACGGGCGACGAGGCCAGCCCGCAGGCGCGCATGGTCGCGGCCATGCTGCACGCGGCGCTGGGCGGCGAGCGGGCCCTGCGGGTGGCCGTCACGGCGCATGGCCCGGCCGGCCGCGCCGCTGCGCCGCCGTGGATGGAGCAGCACAGGATGACGATGAGGGGACCGCGCGGCGAAGCGAGGCCGGGCTGGGGCCGCGGTGCGTCCGGCATCGGCCTCGTCACCCGAGTGCAGCTCGCCGACGGGCTGTGGGTCACGTTCGATACCGGGCTGCCGCGCGAATCGGCGAGCCTGCCGCTGCGCCTGCTGGCGACGCTGACGATGCTGCTGCTCATCGTGCTCGGCCTGTCGTTCATCGCCATGCGCTGGCTGAGCCGGCCGCTGCGCGTGCTCGCCGAGGCCGCCGAGGCGCTGGGCAAGAACATCCACCGCGGGCCCCTGCCCGAGGACGGGCCGACCGAGGTCGTGCGCGCGGCGCAGGCCTTCAACCGCATGCAGGCGCGGCTCGTGCGCTACATCGACGACCGCACGCGCGTGCTTGCGGCGATCTCGCACGACCTGAAGACGCCGCTGACGCGACTGCGGCTGCGCGCCGAACTGCTCGACGACGGCGAACTGCGCGAGCGCTTCGACAAGGACCTGCAGGAGATGCAGGCCATGGTCACCGACGCGCTGGCGGCGCTGCGCGGCCTCGAAGGTCCGGCGCAGACGGTGCCGGTGGACATGATGGCGCTGCTCGAAAGCCTGCAGGCCGACAGCGAGGAGCTCGGCCGTGCGGTCGAGATCGAGGGCTGCGCGCGCGCGCCGCTGCTCGGCGATCCGCTGCGCCTGAAGCGCTGCGTCGGCAATCTGGTCGAGAACGCGGTCGTCTACGGGCGCCGCGCGCATGTCGCCGTCGACGACGCGCCGGCGGCGCTGACGCTGCGCATCCGCGACGAGGGACCGGGGATACCGGCGCCCCTGCTCGAGCGCGCGTTCGACCCCTTTTTCAGGCTCGAGGGTTCGCGCAGCCGCGAGACCGGCGGCACGGGCCTGGGGCTGAGCATCGCCCGCAGCATCGCGCGCGAGGCTGGCGGCGAGGTGTCGCTGCGCAATCTGCCGGCCGGTGGTCTGGAGGCCTGCCTCGTGTTGCCGCGTTGAAAGGACCGGGCGGATGCGCGCATCCGCTGCGCGGCGCCGCCGTGATGCGGCTCGACCGGGGGCGCACCGACCCGATCGGGTCAGCGGCCGTCGCGCCGGCATGTCCGGCGCGCGGAACCGGGCCGCTCAGTTCAGGTCGGGATCGGGGTCGGCCGCATCGAGATCGTCGGCCTCGCCGCCCGCGTCGGCGGATTCGCCGTCACCGCCCGCCGCGCTCGCGCCGGCGACGCGGTCCAGCGGTCGGCAAAGCCGGCGCTGCAGCTGACCCAGGCGCTCGGAACGGGCCACCGCGGCCAGCACGAGCTCGGGGTCGATCATCATCTGGAACGGATTGCGTACCGAAGTCTGCTGGGACATCTCGCTGCTCCATGGGCTGGTCGACCAACCCTGGGATGCACTCTACGCCCGCACCCCGCGCAAGCGAAGTCGGCGCGGCGCCAAAGACTCTGTCGGATGAATTCCGACACGAATGACGACTCGCGCGCGCGACGACCCCGCGTTCAGGGCTTGCCGGCAGCCGCCTCGGCGAGTCGCGCCGCGAGCTTGTCGCGGCCGTCCAGCCTGGCGAAAGCCGCCGCGTCCAGGCCCTGGATATTGCGTTTTCGCGGATCGGCGCCATGCGCCAACAGCAGCGCAACCGATCCTTCGCTGCCGTAGCGCGCCGCCATCATCAGCGGTGTCGTCCCGTTCGGCGACGGCGCATCGACGACGGCACCGCGATCGAGCAGCAACGCCACCGCCTTGGGCTGCGGACCCGTGGCCGCGTAGTGCAGCGGCGTCCAGCCTTCGCGGTTGACCTGCGCGCCGTGGTCGATCAGCTTCTGCACCCAGTCGGTTTCGCCGCGCAGCGCCGCCATCATCAGCGGCGTCTCGCCGGCCGCATTCGTCGCCTCGACCTCGATGCCGGGCTGCGCCAGCAGCAGTTCGGCCACCTTGAGCGAGTGTTCATTGAGCGCCAGGTACAAACCCACCTGCCCCTTGGGGCTCCTCGTGTTGGGGTCGAATCCCTGGCCCAGCAACTCGCGTACGGTAAGCGCGTTGTCGACCCCGATGGCGCGGAAGAAATCCACCGCGGGGTCGGCTCTGGCGACAAAAGATACCATTAAAACAATGGCGTAGATAAAATATCTAAAGTAGTTTCTCATCATCTTCCGGGCTCGGCGGCAAGGCGGGAATCGCGAAAAGACGCTCGAAGTTGGCGCTCGTGACGCGCGCGATCTCGTCGACCGGCAGGCCTTTGATGGCCGCCAGCTGCGCCGCGACATGGGCGACGTAGGCCGGCTCGTTGGGCTTGCCGCGATGCGGCATCGGCGCCAGATACGGACTGTCGGTCTCGATCAGGCAGCGTTCCAGCGGCACCAGGCGCGCGACCTCGCGCAACGCCGTGGCGTTGCGGAACGTCAGGATGCCCGAGAAGGAGATGTGAAAGCCCAGCGCCAGCGCCGCCTCGGCGACGGCCATCGTCTCGGTGAAGCAGTGGAACACGCCGCGCACGGCGCCCTGCCCTTCGTCGGCCAGCACGGCCAGCGTGTCGGCGCTGGCGCTGCGCGTGTGCACGACCAGCGGCAGCGCGGTGGCGCGGGCGGCACGGATGTGGACGCGAAAACGCTCGCGCTGCCAGGCCATGTCCTCGAGGCTGCGCCCGGCCAGCCGGTAGTAGTCGAGCCCGGTCTCGCCGATGCCGACGACGCGCGGCAGCGCGGCGCGCTCGACGAGGTCGGCCAGCGTCGGCTCGGCCACGCCCTCGTTGTCGGGGTGCACGCCGACCGTGCACCAGATCTCGTCGTGCCCGGTGGCGACGCCGTGGACGGTCGGAAACTCCTCCAGCGTCGTGCAGATGCACAGCGCGCGGTCGACCCGCGCCTGCGCCATCGAGCGGCGGATCTGCGGCAGGCGGTCGAGCAGCGCCGGGTCGCTGAGATGGCAATGGCTGTCGACGTACATGGCAACGGCGGCCCCGGGCGGGCCGCGCTCAGAGCGTCTGGGTCGGCTTCGAAGACGAGATGCTCGTGCCCAGGATCTCCTCGATCTTGATCTTGAGCTGGCGCGACTTGTCGTCGTTGGGGAAGCGCACGCCCACGCCCTGGGTGCGCCCGCCCGAGGCGTTGGCCGGCGTGATCCAGGCCACCTTGCCGGCGACCGGGAAGCGCTGCGGATCGTCGGGCAGCGACAGCAACAGGTAGATGTCGTCGCCCATGCGGTATTCGCGCTGCGTCGGCACGAACAGGCCGCCGTCGGTGAAGATCGGGATGTAGGCGGCGTAGAGCGCACCCTTCTCTCGGAACACGAGCTGGATCACGCTGGGCCGGTTGCTCGGCGCCGGCGATGCCGGCGTGAGCGGCGCATTCAGCGTGCTGGCGCGGGTCGTCGCGGTGCGGTCGTTCATGGACGCAGTGTATCCATGCGCCCGGGTGCCGGCTCGGCCGAAAGTGCGGCGCGTCCCGACAGCACCAGCGACTCGATCAGCAGCCCCTCGTTCCAGGGGTGGTCGGCGTGGCGGGCGACGCGGTCGAGTTCGCGCGACCAGGCGGCCAGCGCGGCGATGCCGGCGCGTGCCGGCACGGCGTCGTGCGGGAAATAACGCGCGAGGCCGCCGACGCTGCGCGCCATCGCGTCATGGCAGATCTTTTGCAGCGCGTCGAGCGCCTGCGGCACCGGCCAGCCGGCCAGCGCCCCCGCCTGGCCGCGCGCGACCGCGAGCGGCAGCGCGGTCCAGGCTGCGGCATCGACGCCCTGCTGCGCCAGCGCCAGCGCGTCCAGCGGACGCCCATTGCAGGCCTGGATGAGGATGCGCGCGCCGTCGGCGTCGGCCACGCCCTGCCCGGCGAGCCAGCTCGCGGCCAGCGCCGGATCGGGATCGGGCAGGCGCACGCGCTGGCAGCGGCTGCGCACGGTGGGCAGCAGCCATTCGGGGTCGGCGCAGGTCAGCAGCAGCCGCGTCGATCCGGGCGGCTCCTCGAGCGTCTTCAGCAGCGCGTTGGCCGATTGCACGTTGAGCGCGTCGGCAGGGTGCAGCAGCGCGACCTTGCCGCGGCCGCGCGCCGGCGTGCGCGTCGTCCAGTCGATCAGCGCGCGCACCTCGACGATGCGGATCTGCCGGCTGGGCTTGCGCTTGGCGTCTTCGCCGTCGACCTTGTCGTCGATCAGCGGCCAGTCGTGGGCGCGACGCAGCGTTTCGGGCAGCAGCACGAGCAGGTCCGGGTGCAGCCGCGATTGCACGAGGCGGCAGCTGCCGCAGCGGCCGCAGGGGCGCGCGACACCCTCGGCGGCCTCGCACAGCCAGGCCTGCGCGATGGTGACGGCGAAGGGCAAGGCACCGATGCCCGCGGCGCCGTGCACGAGCAGCGCATGGCCGCGCTGCGTCGCCAGCACCTCGCGCAGCGGTGCCGCCAGCCAGGGCAGCGGCAGCGCGCCGTCCTCATCGGCGCAGAGGTTCACCACCAGCCCCGCTCGGCGAGCGTGGCTTCGATGCGCGCCGCCACGGCGCTGCGCTCGCCGCTCGCGTCCAGGCGCACGAAGCGATGCGGCGCAGCGGCGCAGCGCGCCGCGTAGGCGGCGGCGACGCGGGCGAAGAAATCGAGATCCTGGGCCTCGAAGCGGTCGGGTGCGCGCGCGGCGCCGCGGCGCGCCGCGGCCTCGGCGGGCGGCAGGTCGAACCACAGCGTCAGGTCGGGTTGGCGGCCCTGCTGGACCCAGGACTCCAGCCGCGCCAGCACGGCGGCATCGAAGCCGCGGCCGCCGCCCTGGTAGGCGAAGCTCGCGTCGGTGAAGCGGTCGCAGATGACGCTGGCGCCGCGCGCCAAGGCGGGCTCGATCAGCCGCTGCAAATGATCGCGGCGCGCCGCGAAGACGAGCAGCGCCTCGGTCAGCGCATCCATGGTCTGGTGCAGCACGAGTTCGCGCAGGCGCTCGGCAAGCTCGGTGCCGCCGGGCTCGCGCGTGACGACGACCTCGTGGCCGCGGCCGCGCAGCCAGCCGGCGACGGCCTCGATGTGCGAGCTCTTGCCCGCGCCGTCGATGCCTTCGAAGGTGATGAATCGCCCCGGCGTCATCAGCGGCCGCGCTGGTATCTGTTCACGGCGCGATTATGGTCGGCGAGCGAGTCGCTGAACTCGCTGCTGCCGTCACCGCGGGCGACGAAATACAGCGCCCGCGTCGGCTCGGGACGCACGGCGGCACGCAGCGAGGCGAGGCCGGGCAGCGAGATCGGCGTCGGCGGCAGACCCGATCGCAGATAGGTGTTGTAGGGCGTGTCGCGCGCGAGGTCGGACTTGTGCAGCGTGCCGTCGTAATGGCTGCCCAGGCCGTAGATCACCGTCGGGTCGGTCTGCAGCGGCATGCCGATGCGCAGCCGGTTGTTGAAGACGCCGGCGACGAGGCCGCGGTCGGCCGCCTGGCCGGTCTCCTTCTCGACGATCGACGCCAGGGTCAGCGCCTCGTCGGCGCTCTTCAGCGGCAGGTCGGGGCTGCGTTCGGCCCAGGCCTGCGCCAGCCGCTGCTTCATCGCCGCATGGGCGCGCTTGAGCACGGTGAGGTCGCTGACGCCGCGGCTGTAGCTGTAGGTGTCGGGGAAGAAACGGCCCTCGGCCGGCTCGCCGGGGGCACCGATCGCGGTCATCAGCTCGGCGTCGCTGAGCCCGGCGCTGGCGGGTTTCAGATCGGGCGCCTGCGCCAGCGCGGCGCGCAGCTGGCGCAGCGTCCAGCCCTCAGTGATGCGCACCTGCTCGAGCGCCTCGTCGCCCTGCACCATCATCGCCAGCAGGCTGCGCGGCGTCGCGCCGGTCTCGATCTCGTAGCTGCCGGCGCGGATGCGCCGCGCCTGGCCCGACCAGCGGAACCATTCGTAGAGCAGGCGCGGCGACGCCCGCACGCCGGCATCGACCCAGGCCTGGGCGACCTGGCGCGGCGGCGTGCCGGCCTCGATCGAGAGTTCGACCGTCTTCGCGGCCAGCGGCAGCGGCGTCTGCAGCCACCATGCAGCGGCCGCGACGGCGCCGGCGGCCACCAGGGCCAGGACCACCGCCAGCGACAACCACAGGCGGGACCCCGGCGAGCGACGTGACATGCCGACGATGATAATCAAGCGATGCCTGCCGCCCCCCTGCCCGCCGCCCATCCCGCCGCATCGTCCGCCGCCCTGCCCGCAGGGCTCGTGCGCCTCGACGACTGGGGCGTGATCCGCGCCCGCGGCGCCGATGCGCGCAAGTTCCTCCATGGCCAGCTGACCCAGGACATCGAGCATCTGGCCGGCGGGCGCGCCACGCTCGCCGGCTACTGCTCGGCCAAGGGGCGGCTGCTCGCGACCTTCGTCGTCTGGCCGGATGCCGGCGACGACCTGCTGCTGGCCTGCAGCGCCGACCTGCTGCCGGCCGTGCTCAAGCGCCTGTCGATGTTCGTGCTGCGCGCGCAATGCAAGCTCAGCGATGCCAGCGCCGAGCTGCCGCTGTGGGGCGAGGCCGGCGGCGAACAGATGGTCGGGGATAAGGCCGGCGACGTCTGGAGCGTCGTCGCCGAGGGCGAAGCGAGCGCGATCCGCCTGCCCGACGCCGTCGTCGATGGGGCGCGGCAGCCGCGCCGCCTCTGGGCCGGCGCGGCGCCGCAGGGCCTGCCGGCACTGGACGCCGGCAGCTGGCGCTGGCTCGAGGTGATGAGCGGCACGGCGCGCATCGTCGGTGCGACGGTGGAGCAGTTCGTGCCGCAGATGGTGAATCTCGAACTCGTCGGCGGCGTGAATTTCCAGAAGGGCTGCTACCCGGGCCAGGAGGTCGTCGCGCGCAGCCAGTACCGCGGCACGCTCAAGCGCCGCGCCTGCATCGTTGCATCCGAGGTCGCACTGGCCCCCGGCAGCGAGATCTTCCACAGCGCCGACCCGGCGCAACCCGCGGGCCTGGTGGCGCTGGCCGGCAGTCGCGCAGGCAGTCCCGCCGAGGGCGCCCACGCGGCGCTGGTCGAGGTCAAGCTGGCGGCGCTCGAGGCCGGCACGCTGCACGCCGGCTCGGCCGACGGCCCGCTGCTGACGCCGCGGCCCCTGCCCTATCCGCTGCCGGCCGAGGCGGCCTGAGCCGGGCCCGTCAAGCCGTTCAGGCCCATCGGGCCCTTCAGGCCGGTCGCAGCAGCTGCCGCATCGGCACATGGCCGATGCCGGCCTCGACGAAGTCGGGGCCCGAGCGCTCGAACCCGGCGCGCTCGTAGAACGAGACCGCGGTCGACTGCGCGTGCAGCCGCAGTTCCTGGTCGCCGCGGGCGCGCGCATGGTCGACGAGCGCATCGAGCAGCACGCGGCCGATGCCGGCGCCGCGCACCGTCGCCAGCGTCGCCATGCGGCCGATCTGGCCGACGCCGGGCGCCGACGCGAGCAGCCGGCCGCTGGCCACCGCCATGCCGAGGCGGTTGATCAGCAGCGCATGCACCGCGGACGCGTCGGCCTCGTCGACGAGGATCTCGGCCGGGATGCGCTGCTCGTCGGCGAAAACCTGCTGGCGGATCTCGCGTGCCGCGTCGCCCTGTTCGGCCCAGCTGCCGACGCGCGCCTGCACCATCGGCAGCCCGGCCTCGAAAGCCTCGAAGGCCTCGCGCAACGGCGCCGGCACGGGACGGCTCTTCTGCGTCGCCGGGTCGGCGAAGACATAGACGAGTTCGCCGTGGACGAGGCAGGTCTCGCCGCGGAAGACCGCGGCGCCGAGGCGGATCGACGACTGGCCGATGCGATCGCAGCGGATGCCGACGTCGATGCGCTCGTCGTAGCGCGCCGATCCGAGGTATTCGAGCGTGGCCTTGCGCACGTAGAGGTCACCGTCCAGCCGCGCCATCGCCTCCTGGTACGGCAGCGCCAGCGCGCGCCAGTAGCCGGCGACGGCGGTATCGAAATAGGTCAGGTAATGGCCGTTGAAGACGATCTTCTGCAGGTCGACCTCGACCCAGCGCACGCGCAGGCGCTCGTGAAAACGGAATTCGCTGCGCTTCATCTCGTCGGACTCCGGTGCTTCAGTGCCGCGGCGGCGAAGTCGAGCGCGATGCCCGACTCCTTGAGCGCGCGGCCCATCTTGATGAAATCATGGGTTACGCCGCGCGCCAGCTCGAGTTCGACCTCGACGCCGGCCAGCCGCAGCCGGTCGGCGTAGGCCAGCCCCTCGTCGACGAGCGGATCGCATTCGGCCAGGATCAGGCAGGCCGGCGCGACGCCGTCCGCGTCGGCCTCGAGCGGCGCGAAGCGCCAGTCGTGGCGGCGGCCATGGTCGATGTAATGGCCAAGGACCAGTCGATGCTGGCCTGCTCGAGCAGGAAGCCCTGGCTGTAGAGTCGGCGCGAAGCGGTTTCGCCGCGCGCGGCCGTTCCCGGCGTGATCAGCAGTTGCAGCACCAGCGGCAGGCCGATGTCGCGCGCATGCAGCGCGCAGACCGCCGCCAGCGTGCCGCCGGCGCTGTCGCCGCCGACCGCCAGCGGCGTGCCCGCCGGCAGGCTCGTGGCCAGCGCCACCATTGCGGCCCAGGCATCGTCGACGGCGGTGGGAAATCGGTGTTCGGGCGCCAGCCGGTAGTCCAGTGCCACCACCACCCAGCCGCTGCGCAGCGCCAGCTGGCGGCACAGGCTGTCGTGGGTCTCGAGGCTGCCGACGACGAAGCCGCCGCCATGCAGGTACAGCAGCGTCGGCGTGGGCGCGGGCTGCCCGGTCTGCGCGGCATAGCGGCGAGCGCGCAGCGGTGTGCCGTCGGTGGCGGCGATCTCGAAGTCCGCCACCTCGGCCAGCGGCGCGCGCGGCAGGTCCAGCACCTCGGCACCGGCCTCGTAGGCGGCACGCGCTTGCACCACCGGCAGCGCGTGCAGCGGCGGCCGGGCGGCGCGGCGGATGCGCTCCAGCAGCGCGGCCATCGGTGGCGTGAGGAGTCGGGTACCCAAGGGGCGCAAGGATAGCCGCAGCCTGCAGTCCGTCGCCCGCCGCGGCATTCCATCGCAAGGCGATGGTGGCGCGCGCCGGGCCGCTGCTATGGTGTGCTACATCAGCAACACACCTGGGCGTCCCCCATGCCGACCTGGAACGACAGACAGCCGATCTACCAGCAGCTGGCCGACCAGCTCGCCGCCGGGCTGCTCGACGGCGACCCGGCCGAGGGCGCGGCGATGCCCTCGGTGCGCGCGCTCGCCGGCCTGCACATGCTCAACCCGCTGACCGTGAACCGGGCGCTGCAGGCACTCGGCGACGAGGGACTGCTCGAAACCCGGCGCGGCCTCGGCCTGTACGTCGTCAGCGGTGCGCGCGAGCGGCTGCGGGCGGCCGAGCGCAAGCGCTTTCTCGAATCCGAATGGCCGCGGCTGCGCGAGCGCCTGCGGCGCCTGGGCATCGGCCCCGAACAACTGCATTGGGAGGAGCGCGCATGAACGCCGCCATCGAAACCGCCGTCGCCGGCGACGCACTCGTGCGCGCCAGCGGCCTGACGATCGCCTACGGCGCCAAGCGCGCCGTCGACGAGATCGCCTTCACGATCCCCAAGGGCCGCGTCGTCGGCCTGCTCGGCCACAACGGCGCCGGCAAGTCGACGCTGATGAAGGCGATGGTCGGTCTGCTGCCGAGCGCCGGCGAGTTGCAGGTGCTGGGGCTGGATCCGCGTCGCGAACGCGTGCGGCTGCTCGAATCGACCTGCTACATCCCCGATGTCGCGATCCTGCCGCGCTGGGCCCGCGTACGCGAGCTGATCACGATGATGAGCGGGCTGCACCCGCGCTTCTCGGCCGAGCGGGCGCGCGAGCTGCTGCGGCGCACCAGCGTCGGCCTCGACGCCAAGGTGTCGTCGCTGTCCAAGGGCATGATCGTGCAGGCGCACCTGGCGCTGGTGGCGTCCATCGACGCGCGGCTGATGATCCTCGACGAGCCGACGCTGGGCCTGGACGTGCTCTCGCGCAAGGCCTTCTACGAGATGCTGATCGGCGAATGGTGCGACGGCGAGCGCAGCGTGCTGATCTCCACGCACCAGGTCGAGGAGATCGAGAACCTGCTCTCGGACGTGATGATGCTCAACGAGGGCAAGCTCGTGCTCTCGATCGCGCTCGACGACATCGAAAGCCGCTACACCGTGCTCGGCCACGACGCCGCAGTGGCCGACGCCATCGCCGCGGCGCATCCGCTGCTGCGCTACCGCACCGGACCCGGCCCGCAGGGCAATGCCGCGCTGTTCGAGGGCGAGCCGCCGCCGGCCGTGCAGGCCCTGGGCCGGCGCCTGCGTCCCAGCCTCGTCGACCTGTTCGTCGCGCTCACGCGCAAGCCCGAACTCGACCGCACCCAGTTCTGATCCGGAGACGCGCGATGAATGCTGTTTCGACCCCGATGCCCCAGGCAGGCTCGACGAGCACCTCGAGCTACTCGAGTTATTCGACCCTGGTCTACCGCGAATGGCTGCAGCACCGGCTCGGCTGGACGCTGGTGGCGCTGTTGCCGCTGCTCGTCGCGGCCGGGCTGGTCGGCTTCGGCCAGGTCCAGTTCGACGCCGATGCCCAGCTGCCGGGTCCCGACGTGCTGCCGCTGATCATGGCGCTCGTCGCCATCGCCGGCAGCGCGGCGCTGATCTTCCTGATCATGGTCGTGACCTCGTCGATCATCGTCACCGGCCTGGCGCGACGCGATGTCGCCGACCGTTCGATCGAGTTCTGGCTCTCGCTGCCGACCAGCGACAGCGTCAGCCTGGCGGTGCCGCTCGTCGTGCACCTGATCCTCGTGCCGGCGGCTGCGCTGCTCGTCGGCCTGGCCGGCGGCGTGCTGGTCTCGGGCGTGCTGGTGGGCCGTTTCGTCGGCATCGGGGCCTGGCTTGCGCTGCCCTGGGGCTCGCTGCTCGCCGGCACGCTCGCGATCGCGCTGCGCGTGCTGCTGGGGCTGCCGTTGGCGGTGCTGTGGCTGTCGCCGCTGATCGGATTGACGATGCTGTGCACGGCCTGGTTCAAGCGCTGGGGCATCGTCGTGATGGCGGTCGGCTTCGGCATCGGCGGCTGGCTCGTCAAGCGCCTGTTCGGCGACCCGCTGCTGACGCGCGCGACGGGTGAGCTGCTGCGCCAGGCCGGGCATGCGCTGATCGACGCCGACGGCCAGGGCTATGCGATCACGAACCGCACCGACCCGGCCGTCTTCCTCCACCACGCCTGGTCGACCGCGCTGTCGGACTACCCGGCGGCGCTGGCCAACCTGGCATCGCCGCTGCTCGTCGTCGCGGTCGCCATCGCCGCGCTGTGCTTCTGGCTGCTCGTGCGCTGGCGCCGCCGCGGGGCGGGCGGCGCCTGAGGCCGCTTACCGGACGACGCCGATCGTCTCTTCCTTGCCGCCGCGGTAGGTGTGCATCGTCAGCGCACCGTTCTTCAGGTCACCCTTGTCGTCGAACGAGATCGAACCGGTGACGCCGTGGTAGCCGCTGGTCCTGGCCAGCACCGGCAGGTACTTCGCCGGCTCGGCCGAACCGGCCTTGACCATCGCCGCGACCATCACGTTGACGGCGTCGTAGACATACGGCGAATAGAGCTGGACGTCGGTGCCGAACTTCTTCTTGTAGCGGACCTTGAAGTCGTCCATCGCCTTCATCGCCGCCGCGTCCTTGGCGTCGATGCCGCCGGCCTCGGCGCAGATCACCTGGTCGTCGGCCAGCGTCCCGGCGGCCAGTTGCGGCAGTGCCGCGGTGCAGATGCCGTCGCCACCCATGAACTTGGCGTTGACGCCGAGCTGCTTCATCTGGCGCAGCATCGGGCCGCCGACCGAGTCCATGCCGCCGAAGAAGACGATGTCGGGCTTCTTGGCCTTGAGCTTGGTCAGGATGGCGGTGAAGTCGGTCGCCTTGTCGTTGGTGTACTCGCGCCCGACGACGACCCCGCCGCTGGCCTGCACGGCCTTGGCGTATTCGTCGGCGACGCCCTGGCCGTAGGCGGTGCGGTCGTCGATGACGGCGATCGACTTGCCCTTGAGGTCCTTGACGGCGTAGCGGCCCAGCGTGCCGCCGAGGTGGGCGTCGTCGGCGACGACGCGGAACGCGGTCTTGAAGCCCTGACGCGTGTACTTCGGGTTCGTCGACGAGGGGCTGATCTGCGGGATGCCGGCGTCGCTGTAGATCTTCGACGCGGGAATAGTCGTGCCCGAATTGAGGTGGCCGACGACGCCGTTGACCTTCTCGTCGACGAGCTTCTGCGCCGCCGCCGTGCCCTGCTTCGGGTCGGCCGCGTCGTCCTCGGCGAGCAGCTCGAAATGCGCCTTGCGGCCGCCGATCGTCACGCCCTTGGCATTGAGCTCGTCGATGGCCATGCGGGCGCCGTTCTCGTTGTCCTTGCCCAGGTGCGCACTCGGCCCGCTGATGGGTCCGACATGGCCGATCTTGACCACCAGATCGTCGGCGAGGGCCGCTCCCGAGAACAGCAAGGCCGCCGCGCAGGCGGTGAGTTGGGACTTGAACTTCATGCAAAGACCTCCGGTGAAAGCGCGCCGACCGGGGTGTCACGGCGCGGGGTGAGGCGGGCCGGGCCCGACCGCGGGCGAGGATACAGGATGCGTCGGCGGCCGAGCGCGGATCAGGGTCCGCGCTCGCGCCGCAAGGCCAGCTGCACGGCCTCGTCGACGAGCGCGTGCAGCGTCGCCGTCAGCTCGTCGCGCGTGTCGCGGATGAGCCCGTCGGCGGCGCGCGCCAGCGCCGGCGCCACGGCCTCGCGCAACCGCGCCTCGAACAGCAACTCGATGCGCGGCTGCAGTTCGGCCAGCACCTGCGCCACCAGCGCGTCGGCGCTCGGCGGCGCGACGTCGACGAGCAGCGGAACCTCCGCCGGCGGCTCGTGCCCGGGGCCGAGCTCGACGACCTCGGTCAGCGTCGGATAGCGGTCGGCGGCGATCGCGGCCTCGGCGGGCGGCCGGACCGGTGGGTCCGCGTCTTCACTCATGGCCCGACGCTTGCGGATGGTGCGTGATGGCGAGGCCGGCGGCCTTGTAGGCGCGCCAGCGCTCGCGCCCGGCCGCGACCTCGTCGGGCTCGGCGCCGACGATCTCGATCAGCCGCTCGGCGGTGGCCTGCGCCGACGCGGCATCGATTTCGGCGCCGACGTTGACGACGACGCGCGGCGCCTCGGCACCGGCCGGGAGGGCTGCGGCCGCTGCCGCGGCGAGCCAGATCGGCGTGCGCGCGGCCACCGCCGCGCTCGCGCCGGGCACGCGCACATGGGGCAGGAACTCGCGCTCCTCGAAGGTCCACAGGCCGCGATCCAGCGCCGCCAGCGTCGCGCCCGGTGCCGTCACGAGCACGCGCGCGCCGCGCCGCACCGCCTTGCGCAGCAGCCGGCAGGCGTAGGCGACCGGGTCGGCGACGCCGGTGTGGAATTCGACTTCGCTAAGTCCGGCCATTCACCCGGCCAATCACCGCGGCCCGATCGTCGCGGCGCCCGCATTCACCGCGCATGGCCGAGCACGAAATGCGTCAGCAGCGGCACCGGGCGTCCGGTCGAGCCCTTGGCCGCACCCGATTTCCAGGCCGTGCCGGCGATGTCGAGGTGCGCCCAGCGCTGCTTGGCGGTGTAGCGCTGGAGGAATTTCGCCGCCGTGATGGCGCCGCCGGCGCGCGATCCGACGTTGGCCATGTCGGCGAAATTGCTCTTCAGCGCCTCGTCGTATTCCTCGTCCAGCGGCATGCGCCAGGCCGGGTCGAGGGCCGCGTCGCCGGCGGCGAGCAGCTCGGCGGCGAGTTCATCGTCGTTGCTGAACAGCCCCGAGCGGTGCGCGCCGAGCGCGATCACGCAGGCGCCGGTGAGCGTGGCGATGTCGACCAGCAGCGCCGGCTTGAAGCGCTCGGCGTAGGTCAGCGCGTCGCACAGGATCAGCCGGCCCTCGGCATCGGTGTTGAGGATCTCGATCGTCTGGCCCGACAGGCTGGTGACGACGTCGCCGGGCTTGATGGCCGTGCCGCTGGGCAGGTTCTCGCAGCTCGGGATGATGCCGATGAGGTTGACCTTGGCCTTCATCTCGGCCACCGCGCGCAAGGTGCCGAGCACGCTCGCGGCGCCGCCCATGTCGAACTTCATCTCGTCCATCTCGGCGCCGGGCTTGAGGCTGATGCCGCCGCTGTCGAAGGTGATGCCCTTGCCGACGAGGACGATCGGCGCCTGGTTCTTCGCGCCGCCCATCCAGCGCGCGACGATGAACTTGGGCGGCTCGTCCGAGCCCTGCGTGACGGCCAGGAACGAGCCCATGCCGAGCTTGGCGCAGTCCTTGCGTTCGAGCACCTCGACCTTCAGGCCATGGTCCTTGGCGAGTTGCTGCGCCTGCGCGGCGAGGAAGCTCGGCGTGCAATGGTTGCCGGGCAGGTTGGCGCAGCGACGCGCCAGCGCGACGCCGTCGGCGATCGCCATGCCGCGCTTGAGCCCGGCGCCGGCCTCGGCGGCGTCGGCCTTGTCGCAGACGACGCGCACGGCGGCCAGCGCCGAAGCCGGCGGGGCGCTGGGTTTGGTCTCGCGGTAGACATAGACGGCATCGCTGACGGCGCCGACGAGCGCCTCGGCGCGCGCCCCGGTCCAGTTGGCACCACCGACGAGCGCGACGCTGATCTGCTTGGCGCCACCGCCCTTGATCTGCGCGACGGCCGCGGCCGCGGCCTTGGCCAGCGATTTCGGGTTCGCATCGCCGGCGGCGGCGAAGACGACGCGCGCGGCCTTCACGCCCTCGACGCGATGGGCGTACAGCGTCTTGCCGGCCTTGAATTCGAAATCGCCCGCCTTCGCGGCGGCTTCGAGCGCCGCAGCCAGCGCCGGCTCGAGGTCGGCCGGCACCTGCTGCGCCGCGACCAGCACGACGAGGGCGTCGGTGCTCAATCCGGCGAGCCCTGGCGCGCCGTGCAACTGCGTCTTGAAGTCCATAATTCCGTCCGAAACTTAAAGCTGAAGATGTTATTCGATTCGAACCTGCGACGTGAACTGGTGAGGGGCTTCGGAGCCACGCTCGTCGTCGTGCTGACGATCATGCTCACGAGCCTGGTCATCAAGACCTTCGGGCAAGCGGCCGATGGTGCCATCGCGCCCCAGGACGTGCTGCTGCTGATGAGCTATGTCGCGCTCGGCTACCTGCCGATCATGATGGCCGGATCGCTGTTCGTGGCCATCGTGCTGACGCTGGGCCGCATGTATCGCGACAGCGAGATGGTGATCTGGTTCTCGGGCGGCGCCGGGCTGTTCCGCTTCGTCGCCCCGGTGCTGCGCATGAGCGTGCCCATCGTCGCCGTCGTGACGGTGCTGCTGCTCGTCGTCTGGCCCTGGGGCAACCGCAACAACCAGGACCTGCGCGACCGCTACCAGCAGCGCTCGGATCTCTCGCGCGTCGCACCCGGCGTGTTCCAGACCTCGGCCGACGGCCGCCGCGTCTTCTTCGTCGAGCGCGCGAGCAAGGGCAGCGTCGACGCGCGCAACGTCTTCATCCTCAGCCAGCACGACGCCGCCGAGTCGGTGACGACGGCGCAGTCGGGCCGTCTCGAGAACGAGGGCGACGCGCGCTTCCTCGTCCTCCAGCAGGGCCAGCGCAACGACGTCGACCAGGCCAGCGGCGAGCGCACCCTGTCGTCGTTCAAGACCTACCGCGTGCTCGCCAGCGAGCGCGCCGTGCGCGCTGCCGAGGCGCTGCCGCCGAAGGCCACCGGGACGCTGGACCTCATCCGCCACCCGACGCCGCGCAATGCCGGCGAGCTGACCTGGCGCCTGGGACTCGCGCTCGGTGCCGCCAACCTGACGCTGCTGGGCATCGGCCTGGCGGCCACCGACCCGCGCCGCGCCAGCAACTGGAACCTGCTGTTCGCGATCCTCGCCTTCGGCGTCTACTACAACCTCATCAACCTCTCGCAGGCCTGGGTCGCCAGCGGGCGCGTCGCGATGGGCGCGGCGCTGCTCGTGCTGCACGGCAGCGCACTGGCCTTCGCGCTGGCGCTGCTGTGGTGGCGCGAGCATGGCGCGGTGACGGGCCTGTGGCGGCGCCGGCCGCGTGCGGCGGCCGTGGCATGAAGACGGTCCGCCGGCTGCTCTACGTCGACATCGCGGCGTCGGTGATGCTGGTCGCGCTCGCCTTCCTGTCGCTGTTCTTCATCATCGATTTCGTCGACGAACTCGACAGCGTCGGCCGCCACGGGCGCACGATCTGGAGCGCGCTCGGCTCGACGGCGCTCGAGGTGCCGGGGCATTTCTACGACCTGCTGCCGATCGCCGTGCTGATCGGCACGATCTATTCGCTGGCCCGCCTGGCGCAGTCCACCGAATACACGATCCTGCGCACGAGCGGCCTCGGCCCGGGGCGCGCGCTGGCGCTGCTGGCGGGGCTGGGTGTGGCTTTCGCGGCGCTGACCTTCGTCACCGGCGACTACCTCGCACCGGCCAGCGAGCGCACGGCGGTGCTGATGCGCGCGCATTACAGCGGCGGCATCAAGCTCGACGGCAACGGCGCCTGGCTCAAGGACAAGCGCACGACGCCGCAGGGCGAACGCAGCGACTCGATCAACGTTGCCGGCGCCACCGACGACGGCGCGCTGACGGGCATCCGCATCTTCGAGTTCGACGCCGAGGGGCGCCTCGTCACGCGCGTGCAGGCCGCCGGCGGCAAGGTCGAGCCCGACGGCACCTGGCGGCTCAGCGATGTGCAGGTCACCGATTGGCCGCCGCCGGACGGCGACCAGCCGGTGCGCCTGCGCAAGCTCGCGACGCTGGACTGGCCGAGCACGCTGGGCGCCAGCGTCGTCGCCGCCGCCGTGCTGCCGCTGTCGACGATGACGACGCTCGAGCTGCTGCGCTACAGCGCCCACCTCAGCGACCAGGAGCAGGCGGCCGACCAGTACCGCGTGCGCTTCTGGCGCAAGGCGCTGTACCCCTTCGCCTGCCTCGTGATGATGGCGCTGGCACTGCCCTTCGCCTACCTGCATGCGCGCTCGGGCAGCGTGAGCCTGAAGGTCTTCGGCGGCTTCATGCTCGGCATCAGCTTCGTGCTGCTGAACAACCTCTCGGACCACATCGGCGTGCTCAGCGGCTGGACGCCCTGGTTCGCTGCCGCGGCGCCGAGCCTGATCTACCTGCTGCTCTCCATGGCGGCCTTTGCCTGGCTGGTGCGCTACCGATGAACGGACTCATCCTCTTCGCCCATGGCGCGCGCGACCCGCGCTGGGCCGCGCCCTTCGAGGCCGTCGCGGCGCGGCTGCGCCAGCGGCGCCCCGACGCCGCCGTGCGGCTGGCGTTTCTCGAGCTGATGCAACCGTCGCTGGGCGACGCCGCCGCCGAACTGGCCGCCGCCGGCTGCACGCGGCTGACGGTGCTGCCGATGTTCCTGGGCACCGGCGGCCATCTGCGCCAGGACCTGCCGCGCTTGGCCGATGCGCTGCGCGCCGCGCTGCCGGGCATCGAGGTCGTGCTGCACGGCGCCATCGGCGAGGTCGACGCGGTGATCGCCGCGATGGCCGAGGCGGCGGCGGCCCTGATCGACGACGCCACCGGCGCGAGCCCGCCATGAACCTGCACCAGTTCCGATTCCTGCAGGAGGCGGTGCGCCGCAACCTCAACCTGACCGAGACGGCGAAGGCGCTGTACACCTCGCAGCCCGGCGTCAGCAAGGCGATCCTCGAGCTCGAGGAGGAACTCGGCGTCGACATCTTCGCGCGCCACGGCAAGCGCCTCAAGCGCGTCACCGAGCCGGGGCAGCTGGTGCTCAAGTCGGTCGAGATCATCATGCGCGAGGTCGCCAACCTCAAGCGCATCGGCGAGGAGTTCTCGAAGCAGGACGCCGGCACGCTGTCGATCGCCACCACGCACACCCAGGCGCGCTATTTCCTGCCCGAGCCGATCGCGCAGCTGCGCAAGCGTTACCCCAAGGTGCAGGTCGTGCTGCACCAGGGCATGCCCGAGCAGGTCGCGCGCATGCTGCTAGACGACACGGCCGAGATCGGCCTGGCCACCGAGGCGCTGGCCGCGCACCCCGAACTCGTCACCCTGCCCTGCTACGAATGGCAGCATGTGATGGTCGTGCCCGAGGGCCATGCGCTGGCCGCCGTCGAGCGGCCGACCCTCGAGCAGCTGGCGGCGCACCCGCTCGTGCTGTACCAGTCGACGGTGACCGGGCGCACGCGCATCGACCAGGCCTTCGAGCGCGCCCACCTGAGTCCGCTGGTGGCGCTGGAGGCGATCGACTCCGACGTCATCAAGACCTATGTGCGCCTGGGCCTGGGCGTGGGCATCGTCGCCGAGAGTTCGATGCACACCGACCCGCCCGACCCGGGCCTCGTCTGGCGCCCGCTGGGCCATCTGTTCGGCAGCAACGTCACGCGCGTCGCCTTCAAGCGCGGCGCCTACCTGCGCCAGTTCGTGCTGGCCTTCGCCGAGATGATGTCGCAGCGCCTGACGCCGAGCCTGCTCGCCAGCGCGATGAGCGGCCAAGGTTCCGACTATGAACTGTGACCGCGATGAGTGAAGAGTCCACCCCTGCCTTTCCGAGCCGCCTGCCGACCGTCGGCACGACCATCTTCACCGTGATGTCGGCGCTGGCCGCCGAGACCGGCGCGGTCAACCTCGGCCAGGGCTTCCCCGACTTCGAGCCCGACCCGGCGTTGCCGGCGCTGGTCACCTCGGCGATGCGCCAGGGCCATCACCAGTACCCGCCGATGCCCGGCATCGCGCCGCTGCGCGAGGCCCTCGCGGCCAAGGTCGAGCGGCTGTACGGCCGCCGCTACGACGCCGCGGCCGAGATCACGATCACCGCCGGCGCGACGCAGGCCATCCTCACGGCGGTGCTGTGCTGCGTCGGCCCCGGTGACGAGGTCATCGTGCTCGAACCCTGCTACGACAGCTACGCGCCGGCGATCCAACTGGCCGGCGGCCGCGTCGTGCGCGTGCCGCTGCAGCCGCTGACCTTCCGCCCCGACCTCGACCGCATCGCCGCGGCGATCGGCCCGCGCACGCGGCTGCTGATGATCAACAGCCCGCACAACCCGAGCGCGACGGTGTGGACGCGCGCCGAGATGGCAGGCCTGGCCGAGCTGCTGGCGCCGACCTCGGTGCTGCTGCTGTCCGACGAGGTCTACGAGCACATGGTCTACGACGGCCGGCCGCATGTCAGCGCCTCGTCGCTGCCGGCGCTGGCCGCGCGCGCCTTCGTCGTCTCGAGCTTCGGCAAGACCTACCACGTGACGGGCTGGAAGGTCGGCCATGTGGCGGCGCCGGCGCCGCTGACGGCCGAGTTCCGCAAGGTCCACCAGTTCAACGTCTTCACCGTCAACACGCCGATGCAGCATGCGCTGGCGCGCCATCTGGCCGACCCGGCGCCCTACCTCGAGCTGCCCGCCTTCTACCAGCGCAAGCGCGACCGCTTCGCCGCCGGCCTCGCGGCGACGCGGCTGCGGCCGCTGCGCACCGAGGGCAGCTATTTCCAGCTCGTCGACTACAGCGCCGTGAACGATCTGGGCGAGGCCGATTTCTGCCAGTGGCTGACGCGCGAGATCGGCGTCGCGGCCATTCCCGTCTCGGCGTTCTACGAGGGCGGCTTCGAGCAGCGGCTGGCGCGGCTGTGCTTCGCCAAGCGCGACGAGACGCTGCAGGATGCGCTCGAGCGGCTGCGCCGCATCTGAGGCCCCTCAGCTGCCGCGGCGGAAGGGCTGCGTGTCCTCGAGCCGGTCGAAGATGCTCGTCGGGCGATCGGTGTCCAGCGAGAGGTCGAGATCGACCGGTGCCGTCGGCTCGCCGTCGGTGTTCAGGTGGCGCCGGCCCGGCACCGTCGCATCGTCGTCGTCCTCGCCCGGGCCGCGGTGGTCGGCGCTGCCCAGCGGCAGCAGCAGGTCGACATGGCCGGCGTCGGGCGTCTCGCGGTCGAGCAGGTCGCGCGCCAGCGAGTACAGGAACAGCACCTCGCGGTAGGCCGGCAGGTCGAACAACTCGCCGCGCGACTTGCGGAACAGCAGCGCCTCGAGCTCGGCCATGCTGTCGAGCGGGCGCGGCCACAGCTGCTGCAGGCGCGGGATGACGCCCGCGTAGTCCTCGAGCGAGCGGCCGGCCTGGAGGTCGACGTCCCAGTCGGGCGCGTAGGCGTTGAAGCGCTGGTTGAAGCGGCCACGCGTGCGCTCGTATTCGTCGCGCTGGCCGCGGCGGCGGTAGATCTCGAGCAGCTTCAGGTACGGCAGCGGGCTGCCGCCGCCGGTCTGGCGCAGATGGTCGACGAGGAGGTCGATCGCCGCCTCGTCCTGGCCGAGCACGACGAAGAACTCGGCCTGCTGCTCGAGATCGAGCAGCTCCTCGATCGAGACGTCGCGCGGCGCCGACTCGTCGACCCGCGGCGGCAGCAGCATCGTGCGCTGCATCGCCGGTTCGGGCAGGGCCGGCGGTTCGGTGTCGGGCGCGATCAGCGGCGGCGGCACCGGCGCCATCGCCTTCTTCGGCGGCGTCCAGGGTTCGGGCGGCGCCGGCGGCGGCCAGGCCGGGCCGGGGCGCGGGCGCGTGGTCGAGGCCGGCTTGACCAGTGGGACTTCGGTGGTCACGAAGGGGATCGGCGACGTCACCTGCTTGCCCGCGGTGGCGTCGGACTTCGGCGCCATCGCCGCAGCCTGGGCGCGCCAATCCTCTTGCTGGCGACGCTGCAGCGCCGACAGGCGCAGCCCGAGCCAGATGACGACCGCGCCGAGCATCGCCAGCACGACCAGCAGCGGCCAGAACCAGCGGCCCGAACCCGCTTCGGCGCGCCGCAGTCGCTCGCGCAGCTCGGCGTTCAGCGCCTGGTTCTGGCGCGATTCGACGCGCATCTGCGCCACCGTCGTCTCCAGATCGGTGATGCGCTGCGCCGCCGCCGAGGCCGCGACCGCCGAGGCCCGCGCGGCGCTCGCGGCATCGGCCACCGCCTGCAGCGCGAGGTCGACCGACGCGGCGGCATCGGGCTGCGGCTCGGACAATTCCAGCTGCAGGCGTGGCGTCGATCGTGCTGCGGCGGCTGCGACGACCGGCACCGCCGCGGCGACGGTCCTGCGCCGCGCCGGCGCGGTCCGCGGTCGCGCGCCCGCACGGTGGTGGGTGGCCGCGCGATGGCGGGACGCCGACGTCGCGGCGGCGCGGCGCGGCGCGGCCACGGCCCGCGGCGACGGCGGGACTTCAGGGCCGGACGAGGTGATCGATTCGGCGGCCGCGGTCCGGGTGGGCGGCGCGGTTTCCACCGGCGGTGGGGGCGGCACCGGCGGCGGCGCCTGCGCGTAGGCCGGTGCGCTCGGCGCGTCGGGTGCCGGATCGGCGAGGACGACGAAGCGGCGCTCGAGACCACCGCCGCAGCGCGAGGTGACCTGCACGGTGACGACCGGCTCGTCGACCGCCTGCGTCGTCGTGATGCGGATGCGAGCCCGATCGACGCCGGTGGCTTCGACGCTGGTATGGATGCCCGAGGGATGGAGCCGGCGTTCGCCGAGCATGACATCGGCGCCGACGCAGCGCGACTCGAGCGCTTGTCCCGGGTCGAGTCGGATCTGGACCGAGAAATCGAGCGGGCGGCCGAGGACGGCACCCGACGATCCGGCGCCGAAACCGGCTGCCGGACAAAGCGACGGCGCGGCCAAGGCGACCGCGCCGGCAAGATGGATCGACAGCCAGCGCCGTTTCTTCTGCATGCAATGGGATCAGGGGACCACCGGGATCTGCTCGGGGGACTCTAGCATGGCGGTTCTGAGCGGCAGGACCGAAGACCGGGCCTTTTCGTGGCCCATGGCACGCCGCGCAGGCCCGCACTCGTGTGCACCGCGACGGTGGCCACGTGCAGGAGAATGGGCCCGGGCACCGCCCCCGATCTCAACCGATCGCAACCGAGGATCATCGATGGACTTCGCCTATTCCCCCCGCACGCGGGAACTCCAGGACCGGCTGCACGCCTTCATGGCCGAGCATGTCTACCCGGCGGAGTCGCAATGGCACGCCCAGATCGAGGCGCAAACGCGGGCCGGCCGGCGCTGGACGCCGGTGCCGCTGATCGAGGAACTCAAGCCCAAGGCGCGCGCCGCCGGGCTGTGGAACCTGTTCCTGCCCGAGAGCGAGTACGGCGCCGGCCTGCGCAACCAGGACTACGCGCCGCTGGCCGAGATCATGGGCGCCGTGCCCTGGGCGAGCGAGGTCTTCAACTGCTCGGCGCCCGACACCGGCAACATGGAAACGCTGGTGCGCTACGGCAGCGCCGAACAGAAGCGGCGCTGGCTCGAACCGCTGCTGGCCGGCGAGATCCGCAGCGCCTTCGCGATGACCGAGCCGGCGGTGGCCTCGTCGGACGCGACGAACATCGAATCGCGCATCGAGCGCCAGGGCGACGACTACGTCATCAACGGCCGCAAATGGTGGACCAGCGGCGCCGGCGACCCGCGCTGCGCCGTCTACATCTTCATGGGCAAGACCGACCCGGCGGCGCCGCGCCACGGCCAGCAGTCGATGATCCTCGTGCCGGCCGACGCGCCCGGCATCCGCGTGCTGCGCCCGTTGTCGGTGTTCGGCTACGACGACGCGCCGCACGGCCACATGGAGATCGAATTCGAGAACGTGCGCGTGCCCGCCGCGAACATGCTGCTCGGCGAAGGGCGCGGTTTCGAGATCGCCCAGGGCCGCCTCGGCCCGGGGCGCATCCACCATTGCATGCGCCTGATCGGGCTGGCCGAGCGGGCGCTGGCGCTGATGTGCGAACGCGCCGTCGCGCGCACGGCCTTCGGCAAACCGCTGGCCCAGCAGGGCGTGACGCAGGAGCGCATCGCGCAGTCGCGCTGCCTGATCGAGCAGTCGCGGCTGCTGACGCTGAAGGCGGCGTGGATGATGGACGAGGCGGGCAACAAGAGCGCCAAGGGCGAGATCGCGATGATCAAGGTCGTCGCGCCGCAGATGGCGCTGCAGGTCATCGACTGGGCGATCCAGCTCCACGGCGGCGCCGGCATGAGCCAGGACTTCCCGCTCGCGTATTTCTACACGCTGGCGCGCACGTTGCGCTTCGCCGACGGCCCCGACGAGGTGCACCGCGCGGCCATTGCCAAGCTCGAACTCGGCCGCATCGCGGCCAAGCGCTGACGCGGCCGGCCGCAGCAGGTTCTGGCGCTCAGGTCTGGCGCTCGTCGCCGGGCAGCGCGCTCGGCGACCACAGGCTGGCCGTGGTGGTCGGTCCGCCGACGGCGTCCTGGCCCTCGGTGGCGACGCGCTGCGCCTCGCGCACGGCGCATTCGAACAAGCGCAGCCAGCCCTGGATCGAGCGGATGTCGGCCTCGGCCAGCGCCGTGCGCAGCATGAGGCGGCCGCGGCCGATCATCAGCACCATCGGTTCGGCCGACGGCCGCGGCGCCGCCGCTATGGCCGGCGTCAGCGGCCCGTCGAGCCAGCGCAGCAGCCAGGTCTTGGCGCTGGACAGCGCGACGTACTGCTCGCGCAGAGCCGGCATCTCGGCGCCGGCGAGCTTGGGGAACATCACGAGCCAGCGCATCTCGGGCGGCGTCTGGTTGTCGATGCGGGTCTGCACGCCCTCGACATACTGCTCGAACACCGCCTTCTCCATCGCTTCCTGGAGTTCGCGGTTCATCAGCACGAGCTGCAGCTCGGAGCTCAGGCCGAGCTCGGCGCGCACGCGCAGTTCCTGGCCCTGGATGTAGGGCCGCTGCGACGGACCCCATTCGAGCCGCCAGGCCTGCTCGCCGAGACGGCCGTCGATGACGAAGCCCTCGTCCTGGACCGACTTGTAGGCGTACTGGTGCGACTGCGCCCAGGGCGCGATGCCTTCCCACTCGACCGCTGGCGTTGCGGCGGTGCCGGAGAACAGGCGTTTGAGGCCATCGAGCATGCTGTGGAGTCCGTCAGGTGGTCCGGCCTGCGACGCGGCCGCAGTCCGCGCGCCGATGAGCTAAGTGTATGCGTGGGCCAGGCCCAACGGTCACGACGTTCGCATCATGATCGAAGAATGCCGGCCGTCGCGGTGTCGGCCCGCGCCGGGCATCGGCGAGCCGGGGCGCGACCTAGAATCCGCAGCCTCCAGCTGCCCGTAGCTCAACTGGATAGAGCACCAGCCTTCTAAGCTGGGGGTTGCGTGTTCGAGCCACGCCGGGCAGGCCAGCGCCGTCGCTGCGCGGCGCCACTCCGATCTAGAACGTCCCCGGATACGCGCCGCCGTCGATGAGGATGTTCTGTCCGGTCACGAAGCCGGCGCGCTCGCTGCACAGGTAGGCGCAGAGCGCGCCGAATTCCTCCGGGTCGCCGAAGCGCCTCGCCGGGCTCTGCTGGCGCCGCGCCTCGGTGACCTGCGCGAGGTCGAGCCCGGACTTCTGCGCCGCGCCGGCCAGCGTCACGCGCAGGCGGTCGGTGTCGAAGGCGCCCGGCAGCAGGTTGTTGATCGTCACGTTGGCCGCCGCGAGCTTGGGCGAGCGCGCGAGCCCGGCGATGAACCCGGTCAAGCCCGAACGTGCGCCGTTGGACAGGCCCAGCGCATCGATGGGCGCCTTCACCGCGCCCGAGGTGATGTTGACGACGCGGCCGAAGCCGCGCGCGGCCATCGCGTCGACGGTGGCCTTGATGAGCTCGATCGGCGTCAGCATGTTGGCGTCGACGGCACGGATCCAGTCGTCGCGGCTCCAGTCGCGGAAATCGCCGGTCGGCGGCCCGCCGGCGTTGTTGACGAGGATGTCGATCTGCGGCGCCGCCGCCAGCGCTGCGGCGCGCCCCTCGGGTGTCGTGATGTCACCAGCGACGGCGCGCACCTCGACGGCCGGATCGAGCGCGCGCAGCGCCGCCGCGCTGGCCTGCAGCACCGCATCGCCGCGCGCCGTGACGACGACATGCACGCCCTCGCGCACGAGGGCACGCGCGCAGGCCAGCCCCAGCCCCTTGCTCGCCCCGCAGACGAGCGCCCAGCGGCCTTCGAGTCCCAGATCCATGGTCTTCCTTTCGATGCAATGAATTCAGCGCGGCGCGCGCGCCAGGAGCCAGACGCCGGCGATGACGAACGCGGTGCCGGCCGCGATCCAGGCGTTGAACGGTTCGCCGAGCAGCACGACGCCCATCAGGATGGTCGCCACCGGTCCCAGCGCGCCGGTCTGCGCGGTGATGGCAGCGCCGACGCGCTCGATCGCCATCATCACCATCAGCACCGGCGCCACCGTGCACAGCGTGGCGTTGAGCAGCGACAGCCACAGCACCTGCGGCGCGACCACCGCGGCCGCCAGCGGGCGCAGCATCAGGAACTGCGCGATGCAGAAACCGCAGGCCATCGAGCTCGCCCAGCCGGTGAGCCGCAGGGCGCCCAGGCGCCGCACCTCGGCGCCGCTGAATACGAGGTAGACGGCGTAGCTCAGCGCGCTGCCGAAGACCAGACCCGCGCCGAGCAAGGCGTTGCGGCCGCCGAAATCGAGTTCGTGGCCGAAGACGAGCGCGACCCCGGCGTAGCTCAGCGCCAGCGCCGCGATCTGGGCCGGCCGCGGCCGCAGGCCGTGGAGCACGACGCCGAGCAGCAGCACGAGGGTCGGATTGAGGTAGAGGATGAGCCTCTCGAGGCTCGCGCTGGTGTATTGCAGGCCGGCGAAATCGAGATAGCTCGCGAGGTAGTAGCCGCTGAAGCCCAGGCCGATGCAGACGGTGATGTCGCGCCGCGTCAGCGCCGGCTTGCCGCGCCCCGCCCACCAGGCGAGCAGCACGAACAGCGGCAGCGCGAACAGCATGCGGTACATGATCAGCGTCACCGCGTCGACGTCGTAGCGGTAGGCGAGCTTGACGATGATGGCCTTGCCCGAGAAGGCGATCGAACCGAGGGCGGCCAGCGCCAGGCCGCCGCGGCTGCCCGGCCGCGCGGCGGGCGCCGACGCGCTGCCGCCGGCCGGTTGGATCACCCTGCCGCTCATCGATGGCCGCTCATCAGCAACCGGCCGCCTGCCCGTCGCGGCGCGGGTCGCTGGCGGCGGCGTAGCCGCGCTCCGCCGCCCCGCCCTGCCCTTCGTCGAGGCGCCAGATGAACTGGCCGGCGCCGAAGTCCTGGTAGCTGTCGGCATGGGCCTCGATGCGGTGGCCGAGCGCGCGCAGCCCCTCGGCGGTGGCCGCCGGGATGCCGTCCTCGAGATGCAGCAGCCCGCCGGCCCAGCGCCAGCGCGGCGCGTCGCAGGCGGCCTGCGGGTTCTGCTGCAGGTCGATCATGCGCACGACGGTCTGCAGATGGCCCTGCGGCTGCATGTCGCCGCCCATCACGCCGAAGCTCATCACCGGGCGGCCGTCGCGCGTCAGGAACGCCGGGATGATGGTGTGGAAAGGCCGCTGGCCCGGCGCGACGCAGTTCTCGCGCGAGGGGTCGAGCGTGAAGCCGTGGCCGCGGTTCTGCAGGCTCAGGCCATAGCCTGGCACGACGATGCCGCTGCCGAAGCCCATGTAGTTGCTCTGGATGAAGCTGACCATCATGCCGCGCTCGTCGGCCGCGGTGAGGTAGATCGTGCCGCCCTGCGGCGCCAGGCCGGGGCCGTAGTCCTGTGCACGCTGCGGGTCGATCAACGCGGCGCGGCGCGCGAGGTAGTCGGGATCGAGCATCTGCGCCGGCGTCAGGCGCATCGAGCGCGGGTCGGCGACATGGCGGTAGACATCGGCGAAGGCGAGCTTCATCGCCTCGATCTGCAGATGCTGGATCGCCGCGCCGTCGACGGGCAGCGCCGCGAGGTCGAAGCGTTCGACGATGCCCAGCGCCATCAGCGCCGCGATGCCCTGGCCGTTGGGCGGAATCTCGTGCAGCCGCCAGCCGCGGTAGTCGCAGCCTATGGGGTCGACCCATAGCGGCCGGTAGGCGGCGAAGTCCGCTTCGCTCATCGCGCCGCCATGCGCGCGCGCATGCGCCGCGGCGGCGGCGGCGACCTCGCCGCCGTAGAACGCCTCGCCCGTCGTCAGGGCGATCAGGCGCAGCGTGCGCGCGGCCTCGGGCAGGCTGAACATCTCGCCGACCTGCGGCGCACGGCCACGCGGCAGGAAGGCGGCGGCGAATCCGGGTTGCGAGGCGATCTCGGGCAGCGCCGCGGCGGCGGCCCATTTCTGCTGCACGACCACCGGCACGGCGTAGCCGCGCTCGGCGATGTCGATGGCCGGCGCCAGCAGGTCGGAGAACGGCAGCCGGCCATAGCGCTCGTGCAGCGCGACCCAGCCGGCGACGGCACCCGGTACGGTGACGGCGTCCCAGCCGCGCCTGGGCGGCGTCGTCGCGCCGGCGCCGTACTTGCGCTCGAAATACGCCGGCGTCCAGGCCGCCGGCGCGCAGCCGCTGGCGTTGAGCCCCTGCAGCCGCTCGCCGTCCCAGACGATGGCAAAGGCGTCGGAGCCGAGGCCGTTGCTGCACGGTTCGACGATCGTCATCACGGCCGCGGCGGCGATCGCCGCGTCGACGGCATTGCCGCCGGACTGCAGCATCTTCAGGCCCGCCTGCGCCGCCAGCGGATGCGAGGTGCTGACGACGTTGCGGGCGAATACGGGCAGGCGGCGGCTGGCGTAGCCGACGCTCCAATCGGTGGGATGGCTCATCGCGAAGGGCTGACAGGATCGGAGCGCGAGTATCGCCCGAGCGCCGCGCGGCGCCGCCCGCCCGTGGCCTTCGAGTCCGCGCTTAAGTCTGCAGCTCGGGCGTGCTGCGCAGCACTTCCTCGATCGTCGTCACACCTTCGGCGACCTTCATCGCGCCGGCCAGGCGCAGCGGCCGCATGCCCTGCTTGACGGCGAGCCGGCGCAGCGCCTCGCCGTCGAGATGCGGGTGCACGGCGGCGCGCGCGCCCTCGCCCATCACGAGCAGCTCGTAGAGCCCGGCGCGGCCGCGGTAGCCGGTGTGGCGGCATTCGAGACAGCCGACCGGCTTGTAGGTGCGCACGCCGCCCGACAGCCGCCAGGGCCGCGCGAGATCGTCGAGCGTCTCGCGCGTGACGTGGTCGTCGCGCGCCTTGCAGGCCGGGCACAGCGTGCGCGCCAGCCGCTGCGCGAGCACGCCGATGACGGTGGCCGCGATCAGGTAGCTCGGCACGCCGAGGTCGGCCAGCCGCGTCACCGCGCCGACGGCGTCGTTGGTGTGCAGCGTGCTGAACACGAGGTGGCCGGTGAGCGCGGCCTGGATCGCCATCTCGGCGGTCTCGAGGTCGCGGATCTCGCCGACCATGATGATGTCCGGGTCCTGGCGCATCAGCGCCCGCAGGCCCTCGGCGAAGCCCATGTCGATCGCGTTCTGCACCTGGGTCTGGTTGAACGCCGGCTCGATCATCTCGATCGGGTCCTCGATGGTGCAGACGTTGACCTCCTCGTTGGCCAGGCTCTTGAGCGTGCTGTACAGCGTGGTCGTCTTGCCGCTGCCGGTGGGGCCGGTGACGAGGATGATGCCGTGCGGCCGCGCGATCAGCTCCTGCCAGCCCTTGGCCTCCTCGGCACCGAAGCCGAGCGCCGCCAGGCCCTTGACCGTCGCCTCGGGGTCGAAGATGCGCATCACCATCTTCTCGCCGAAGGCGGTCGGCAGCGTCGACAGCCGCATCTCGACCTCGCCGCCGGGGCCGTCGGGACCGTCGGGGCGGCGCGTCTTGATGCGGCCGTCGAGCGGGCGCCGGCGTTCGACGACGTCCATGCGGCCGAGCAGCTTGATGCGCGCCGTCATCGCCGCCATCACCGACAGCGGCACCTGGTAGACGGTGTGCAGCACGCCGTCGATGCGGAAGCGGATCGCGCCCATCTCGCGCCGCGGCTCGAGGTGGATGTCGCTGGCGCGCTGGTCGAAGGCGTATTGCCAGAGCCAGTCGACGACCTGGACGACGCCCTGGTCGTTGGCGTCCAGCGTCTTGTTCGTCTTGCCGAGCTCGACGAGCTGCTCGAAGCTCGCCGTCGCCGCGACCTCGCCGGTCTTCTGCGCCGCACGCACATTGCGCGCCAGGGCGTAGAACTCGGTCGTGTAGCGGCGCAGCTCGTCGGGGTTGGCGACGACCAGGCGCACGCTGCGGCGCACATGGGCCTCGATCTCGCTGACCCAGCCGATGTCGTAGGGCTCGGCGGTGGCGATCACGACTTCGGTCGGCCCGACCGAGACCGGCAGCGCGCGCCGCATCTCGGCGTACTGCACGCTCATGACGTCGGCGACGCGGCCGACATCGACGCGCAGCGGATCGATGCGCAGGTACGGCAGCCGGCAACGGCCCGCTATCCACTCGGTCAGCGCCTCGGTGTCCAGCGACTTGCCGCTGCCCTGCCTGAGCAGCCCGGCGCCGCCCAGCCGCACGAGCGCGTGCAGGCTCGAGCTGCCGGCGCGGAAGCGCGCCGCGACGCGCGCCGCATCGCCGGCGCTGATCCAGCCGTCCACGCGCAGCCATTCGAGCAAGACCGGCCATTCGAGCCGGCCCTTGGGCAGCGGCGTGGCGCCGCCCTGCGGGGGCGCAGCGGCGGTCGCGGCCGCTGCAGGAGCTGGGGCAGGGGCACTCGGGGCCAGGCCGGCCCCATGGGTGCGCGGTGGCGGGCTGGCGGTTCGGTTCACGTCGTCGTTTCCTCGGCTGTGTACGGCCGCACCATGCGCAACCATTTGCGCGCCGGCAGCCCGAGCGCGCCATGGCGCGACTCGATGGCCGCCGCCCGCGCGCTCAGGGTCTCGCGGTCCGGCACCACGACGCCGCGCCCGGCGACGACCACCGTGTTGCCTTCGCGCGTGGGGCGCAGGCTCCAGACCTGGTCGGCGCCGAAAACGGCGGCGATGCGGCCTATGCTGTCACGGAAGCTGGCGTCGCGGCCGAACAAATTGACGCTCATCACGCCCCCTTCTTCGAGCACCGCGCGGCAGGCGGTGTAGAAGCCGGCGCTGTCGAGCACGGGCGCCGCCGCCTCCTGGTCATAGAGGTCGACATGCAGCAGCCGCACGCTGGCCGGCGCGGCCTGGTCGAGCCAGTCGGCGGCGTCGCCGCGCACGACCTCGACGGGCTTGGGCAGCGCGAACCAGACGGCATTGGCCTGTATGACGTCGGGATTGATCTCGACCACCCTCGTCGCCATGCGCAGCTGCGTCGCCGTGAAGCGCGTGATCGCCCCGGCGCCCAGGCCGAGCTGCACCGCCTGGCCACCGCCCAGCGCTTCGGTGGGCAGCCACAGCAGGCTCGCGAGCATGCGCTGGACATAGTCGAGCACGACTTCCTGCGGCTTGCGGATGCGCATCGCGCCCTGGATCCAGATCGACCCGAGGTGGAGGTAGCGCACGCCGTCGAGTTCGGACAGCGTGACGGGCGGGAGTTCGATGGCGGGGCGCTTCTTGTTCACGCCGCGGACGATAGCGCTAGACCAGACCGGCGCCGGCGAAGACGCTGCGCCAGGCCTCGAGCTTGCGCTCGAAGGACCAGCTGGCATTGGCCGGGCTCGTGCTCGGCAGCCGGTGCACCGGCAGGCCCAGGGCCGCCGTGTGGCGCAGCGCGCGCGCCGATTCGCCACCGTTGTGCGCGATCGCGACGAGGCCCGGCGCGCGCCGGCGCAGGCTCGCGAGGTCGTTGAATGCCGGCTCCTCGATCGCCTGGTCGAGGCTGCCCTCGCGCCGGCAGCTGGCGTAGACATCCCAGATGCCGAGGCCGCGCCGGCGCAGTTCGGCCAGGCGCTGCGCGTAACCCATCGCCGGCAGATCGAGGCCCCAGATCGCGCCGAGGATGGGCCAGAACTGGTTGCGCGGATGGCCGTAGTACTGCCGGGCCTGCAGCGAGGCGATGCCCGGGAAGCTGCCGAGCACGACGAGCCGGGTCGCGCGGCCGATCACCGGCGGCAGGCCCTGCAGTCGGTCGCCGGGAGGTTCCACGGCCCTGTTTGCGGCCACGGCGCGGCTCATCGCACGAGGCGCGGCAGCGCCGCGCGCGCATTCGCCGAGGTCACGGCCGCGGTCTCCTCGATCGACCAGCCGCGCAGCGCCGCCAGCGTCGCGGCGATGCGCGGCAGCTCGCCCGGCTCGTTGCGTCCACCCGGTCCAGTCGCCCGTTCGGCCGCCGGCCGGTACAGCCATTGCGGCGGGATGTCGGGCGCATCGGTCTCGAGCACGATCGCCGCAGCCGGCAGCGCGGCGGCGAGGCGGCGGATCTGCAGCGCGCGCTCGAAGGTCATGGCGCCGCCGAAACCGAGCTTGAAACCGAGGTCGACGAACTGCCGCGCCTGTTGGGTGCTGCCGTTGAAGGCGTGCGCGATGCCACCCTCGACGCGGATGCGGCGCAGCCCCGCCAGCAGCGTGTCGGCCGAGCGCCGCACATGCAGGATCACCGGCAGCGCGACGGCGCGCGCGAGTTCGAGCTGGGCGAGGTAGGCGCGCTGCTGGCGTTCACGGTCGAGCCCGGGGACGAAATGGTCGATGCCGATCTCGCCCACGGCGACCAGGCGCGGGTCGTCGCGGCGGGCCGCGAGTTCGCGCGCCAGGCGTTCGAAGTCGGCCGCCGTCGCCGCGTCGACGCACTGCGGGTGGATGCCGAGCGCGTAGGCGCCGTCGTGCGACTCCGCGAGTTCGCGCACGGCGTCGAAGTTCGACGCCGCCACGGCCGGCAGCACGAGCGTGCCGACGCCGGCGGCGCGCGCGCGCGCCGCGACGGCGTCGCGATCGGCGTCGAACTCGGGGGCGTCGAGGTGGCAATGCGTGTCGATCCACACGGGTGCGATGATGACCCAGCGCCGCGGCGGATGTCGCGATCGGCGTGATACTGTCGCCGCAGCCGCTGCACGAACCGCTGACGAATCGCCGATGAACCGCGCTCCCCTGTACAGCCGATCGCCGCGCCGGGACACGCCGGTGGGGGCGGCGCCCGTGCCGCAGGCGCTGCCGCCGCCGCGGCGGCGGCGCGCCCATCCGCGCGCCTTGCGCTGGGCGCTGATGGGGGCGCTGGTCGCGCTGCTGGTGGCCGCGGCGTTGCTCGCCGGACTCGGCCGGTGGCATCCGGGCGCGCGGCCGCTGACGCAAGGCGACATCGACGCCGCCGTGCGCACCTCGCTCGAGAAGGAGCCGCTGCCTTCGGCCGCGGCGCGCGCCTACCGCGCCATCCTGCCCTCGGTCGTGCGCGTCGTCGCCCTGCTCGACGAGAAGGACAACGGCGACGACGACCCGGCGCAGCGCGCGATGGAACGCAGTCTGGGCACCGGCGTCGTCATCGTCGACAACGGCACCATCCTGACATCGCTGCACGTCGTCGCCGGTGCGCGGCGCATCCGCGTGCGCTTCTTCGACGGCAGCGACAGCGACGCGCAGATCATCGGCGCCCAGCCCGAGAACGACCTCGCCGTGCTGCGCGCGCTCAAGCTCCCCGACGACCTCGAGCCGGCGACGATGCGCAGCACCGCCGACCTCGAGCCCGGCGACGAGGTCATCGCCGTCGGCCACCCCTTCGGCATCGGGCCCTCGGTGACGCGCGGCATCGTCTCCGGGCTGCGGCGCGAATTCGTCTCGCCCGAGGGCAAGACCCGGCTGACGAACCTGATCCAGTTCGACGCCGCCGCCAACCCCGGCAACAGCGGCGGCCCGCTCGTCACCGATGACGGCCAGGTCGTCGGCATCGTCACCGCCATCCTCAACCCGACGCCGGCGCGCACCTTCATCGGCATCGGCTTCGCGGTGCCGATCGAGAACGCCGCCGCCGCCGCCGGCATGAACCCCTTCTGAAAACCACCATGCAAGAAACCGCCACCGCCACGCTGATGGAACGCGTGCTCTACGAGGTCAAGCGCGTCGTCGTGGGCCAGGACCGCTTCCTCGAGCGCGTGCTCGTCGCGCTGCTCGCGCAGGGCCATCTGCTCGTCGAGGGCGTGCCCGGACTCGCCAAGACGCTGACCGTGAAGACGCTGGCGCGCGCCATCCACGGCAGCTTCAAGCGCATCCAGTTCACGCCCGACCTGGTGCCGGCCGACCTCGTCGGCACGCGCGTCTACAACCAGCGCAGCGGCGAGTTCAGCACGGCGCTCGGCCCGGTGTTCGCCAACCTGCTGCTCGCCGACGAGATCAACCGCGCGCCGGCCAAGGTGCAGAGCGCGCTGCTCGAGGTGATGCAGGAGCGCCAGGTGACGATCGCCGGCGAGAGCCACCCGGTCCCCGATCCCTTCGTCGTGATGGCGACGCAGAACCCGATCGAGACCGAGGGCACCTACCCCCTGCCCGAGGCGCAGGTCGACCGCTTCATGATGAAGGTGCTCGTCGACTACCCCACCGAGGAGGAGGAGTTCGTCATCGCGCAGCGCGTCACCGGCGCGCCGGTCGCGATCCAGCCGGTGGCCGATCTCGTGCAGCTTGCCGATCTGCAGCGCGAGACGCGTGCCGTCTACTGCGACCCCGCGCTCGTGCAGTACGCCGTGCGCCTCGTCGGCGCCACACGGCGCCCGGACGGCCGCGGCCTGGCCGAGATCGCGCCGCTGCTGAGCTACGGCGCAAGCCCGCGCGCGACGATCGCGATGATCGAGGGCGCGAAGGCGCTGGCGCTGATGCGCGGCCGCCGCTACGCGTTGCGCGAGGATCTCGTCGACCTCGTGCCCGACGTGCTGCGCCACCGCCTCGTGCTGAGCTACGAGGCGCTGGCGTCGAATGTCGACGCCGACGCCATCATCCGGCGCGTGCTCGCCCAGGTGGCGCCGCCCGAGCAGCCGCTGGCGCAGGGTCCTCACGGTGCCCAAGGTTCGCCAGGGGCGCGGGGCTGAGGCCGATGGCGACGAGGCAGCCCAGCCCCACGCCCGCGCGGCCGCCGGCGCCGCCCGCCGATGCGCTGCTGCGCCAGCTCGAGTGGACCGTGATCCGCCCGCTCGACGGTCTGCTGCAGGGCAACTGGCGCACGCTGTGGCGCGGCGCCGGCGTCGATCTCGCCGACCTGCGCGAGTACCAGCACCACGACGACGTGCGACACATCGACTGGAACGTCACGGCGCGCCTCGGCCAGCCGCATGTGCGCCAGTTCCACGAGGACCGCGACCTCAACGCCTGGTTCCTGCTCGATGTCTCGGCGAGCGTCGATTTCGGTTCGGACGAGACGACCAAGCTCGCCGTCTCGGCCGCCTTCGTCGCCGTGCTGGCGCGCGTCATCACGCGCCATGGCAACCGCGTCGGCGCCCTGCTCTACGGCGACCATGTCGACACCGTGCTGCCGCCGCGCGCGTCGCGGCTGCACGTGCTCGAACTGATACGCCGCATGACGGCGCCGCGGCCGCCCGACGCGCGCCGCGCCACCGCACTCGGTGACCTGTTGCGCGCGGCGCGCGGCGTGATCCGGCGCCGCAGCCTGGTCTTCGTCGTCAGCGACTTCATCAGCGAACCCGGCTGGGCCGACGAGCTGGCGCGGCTGGCGCGGCGACACGATGTCGTCGTCGTGCGACTGTGGGACCCGATCGAGAAATCGCTGCCTGCCGCCGACGCCCGCATCGGCCTCGTGACGCTGCAGGACGCCGAGACCGGCGAGCAGTTCAGCGTCGACCTCGGCGACCCCGGCCTGCGCCGGCGCCATGCCGAGCTGGCCGCGGCGCAGGAAGCGGCGCTGCTCGAAGGCCTGGCGCGCAGCGGCGCCGACACGCTCGAGCTGGCGACCGACGACGACCTGCTGCTGACGCTGATGCGCTTCGCCGACCTGCGACGCCAGCGCGCGCGGCAGCGCTCGCCGCTGCGCATGCCGGCGGCGCTGCAGCGCGCGCTGCCGGCCGGAGCGCTGCGGTGAGCTTCACGTGGCCCGCGCTGCTGTGGCTGCTGGTGCTGCTGCCGCTGCTCGTCGCCGGCTATGTATGGCTGCTGGCGCGGCGCCGGCGGCAGACGCTGCGCGTGAGCAGCATCGCGCTGATCCGCCAGGCGGCGGGATCGAGCCCGGCCTGGCGCCGTCATCTGCCACCCGCGCTGCTGGGACTGGCGCTGGCCGCGCTGCTGCTGGCGCTGGCGCGGCCGACGATGGTGCTGACGCTGCCGATGGCCGAGCGCACCATCATCCTGGCGATGGACGTCTCGGGCAGCATGCGCGCCGAGGACGTGAAACCGACGCGCCTGGCCGCCGCGCAGGCGGCAGCGAAGAGCTTCGTCGACGCGCTGCCGCACGAGGTGCAGGTCGGCGTCGTCTCGTTCGCCGGCACCGCCGCCGTCGTGCAGGCGCCGACGGCGAGCCGCGAGGATGTGATCAAGGCGATCGACCGCTTCCAGCTGCAGCGCGGCACGGCCACCGGCAACGGGCTGATCCTGTCGCTGGCGACGCTGTTCCCCGACGACGGCATCGAGATCCAGCATGCCACGGGCCAACGCCTGTTCCCCGGCACCGAGGTCGGCGCGCACAAGCCGCCGCGGCCGCCGGTACCGCCGGGTTCGTACGAATCGGCGGCCATCATCATGCTCACCGACGGCCAGCGCACGACCGGCCCCGACCCTCTCGACGCGGCGCGCATGGCCGCCGACCACGGCATCCGCGTCTACACCGTGGGCATCGGCACGACACAGGGCGAGGTCATCGGCTTCGAGGGCTGGAGCATGCGCGTGCGGCTCGACGAGGAGACGCTGAAGAACATCTCGCTGCTGACCCATGGCGAGTACTTCTACGCGGGCACGGCCGACGACCTGAAGAAGGTCTACGCGAACCTGAGCTCGCGCATGGTCGTCGAGCGCAAGGAGACCGAGATCACGGCGCTGTTCGCCGGGCTCGGGGCACTGCTGGCGCTGGCGGCCGGGGGCCTGTCGCTGTGGTGGTTCGGGCGGGTGCTCTGAAGGCGGTGGTTCCGGCGCGCATGACGTGAGCCGAAGGCCCGTGGCGTCACGGGCGCGGGTCACGTATTCGCCGCGACATTCGTGACCTATCGCCTGCCTCGTCGGTGACAGCCGGCACTGCGCGATGGGCCCACTTCGGCCTAGATTGGGTATCTCGGCCATGACGCCGATCGATTCCGCGCCCTGCACCATGTTTGCGCTGCCCACCCACCGTCGGAACCCGCGACCGGGTTGTGCAGCGGCATGCGGGTGGGGATGGCGCATCGCCATCGCGGCCTTGATCGCAAGCGCCACCGGCATCGCCCGCGCCGGGACGATCTACGAATTTCGCGCTTGCGACGGCCCTGTCGAATACGCGCAGCAGGCGCCGGAGCATGACTGCGGCGCGCCGGTCCGGCGCTTCCCGTGGCACGCTGCGATGGTCTTCCCCGCGCCGGCGAACGTCGATGTCGCGAGCGCCGCCGAGGCCGGCGCGGTCACGAGCACGGACCCGAGTTCACGCGCCGCGCACGCCCGCCTCGAACTGCGGCGCGCCATCGCGGCGCAGCGCAACGGCCAGGAGCCGCTGCCCGGCGAACGACAACATCTCGTCAACGGTCACAGCCGCCTGCGCCAGGCCTATTTCGATCGACTGCGCTCGCTGCAGGCGGCGGTCGATCACGCCCGCCGCGTGCTCGACGCCGCGCTGCGATCGGGTGACCGATCCGGATGACCGTCATGAAGCCAACGGCACGGCGTCCTGAGAGCGCTGCGCTCACGTTTTCCAGGAGTACCCCATGTCCACGCTCGTCACCCGCATCCTGCACGTCGACGCCGAACCACTCACGGACGAAGAGCGTCGGCGCCTGCTGCGGCGGGTGACCGGCGTGGTGGGCGGCGTCGGCCTCATCGGCGCGGCCGTCCCCTTCGCCGAGACCTTCGAGCCCTCGGCGCGCGACCGCGCGCGCGGTGGGCCGGTCGATGCCGAGATGGCCGATCTGCAGCCGGGCCAGATGCGCACCGTGGCCTGGCGCGGCAAGCCCGTGTGGCTGATGCGGCGCACGCCCGCGATGATCGAGGCGCTGAATCGCAACGATCCGCTGCTCGTCGATCCGCTGTCGCACGATTCGGTGCAGCCCGCGGCTTGCGTGAATCCGACGCGTTCGCTCAAGCCCGAATTCTTCGTCGCCCTGGGCGTGTGCACGCACCTGGGCTGCACGCCCATCCTGCATCTGCACGATGATCAGCTCAACGCCCAACTCGACGCGCCCGGCGGCTACATCTGCCCCTGCCACGGCTCGCATTTCGACCTCGCGGGCCGCGTCATCAAGAACGTGCCGGCGCCGCGCAATCTCGAGATCCCCGACCATCGCTACACCTCGGCCACCGCGGTGCGCATCGGCTGACGCGCACGGCCGGCCGGCGGTTCGGATGCCTTGGCCATCGTGACCACGGCGTGACCGGCGGCACTGGCGGCAGGCGGCGGCGGCGAGGACATTCATGGCACGGGAGCCGTCGCGATGACGACCCGGACGGGCCGACACCGATGACTTCTGCAGTACGAGGAGTCCGCCATGCTCACGCTCGAAAGAATGCCAGCCGCCGTCCAGGCCGATGCGACCCGGACCTCGCCGTCGCCGCCGCGCAGCGACGTCGGCGCCGCGCCGCCGCTGGCGCGCAAGCCCGAATTCGTCGCGGCACCGGTGCCGGCCACGGCGCCGACAGCGCCGATCGACGATCCGCTGCTCGATGCCACCGCGCTGCGTTGGTTGCCGCTGGCCGTGCCCCTGCTGGGTCTGGCCATCCTGTGCAGCATGGGCATCGTCTGGTTCGTGATCTGAGCCGCGGCGCCGCTGCCGCCATCACTCGCCGCAGGCCTCCACCACCATCTGCACGCGGCGTCGGCCGTTCCATTCGTCCAGGCCGAGCCGGTACGCGATGCGCGCCTGCGCCGGCAGCGGCTCGGCGTGGCCGAACCAGATCGCATCGCGTTCCTGCCCCGCGTGGCGCAGGCGCAGCTTGAGGTGCTTCTCGCCCACGAGCCGCTGCTGCAGCACCTGCACCTCGTCGCAGAACACCGGGGCCTCGAAGCCCTGGCCCCAGACCTGGGCGTCGAGCAGCGTCGCCGTCTCGGTGTTGAACCATTCGAGCGCCAGCGGCCCGTCGGTGCGCAGCGTGCGCGTCAGCGTCGCCGGTTCGAGCCAGGCCGCGGCGACGTCGCGCAGCGCGCGCTCGAAGACCTCGACATCGCCGCCCTCGGCAAGCGTGCAGCCGGCCGCCATCGCGTGGCCGCCGAAGCGCTGCAGCAGATCGGGATGGCGCTTGGCGACGAGGTCGAGCGCATCGCGCAGGTGAAAGCCCGGAATCGAGCGGCCCGAGCCCTTGAGCCGGCCGTCGGCGCCGCGCGCGAAGACGAAGGTCGGCCGGTGCAGCCGGTCCTTGACGCGGCCGGCGATGATGCCGACGACGCCCTCGTGGAAGGTCTCGTCGAAGAGCACGAAGGCCGGCGGCGCTGCGGTCTCGGGCGGGATCAGGCGCTCGATCGTGCGCTCGGCGAGTTCGCGCATGCCGGCCTCGACTTCGCGGCGCTCGCGGTTGATGGCGTCGAGCTGCCCGGCGAGTTCGGCCGCACGCGCCGGGTCGTCGCTGGTCAGGCATTCGATGCCCAGCGTCATGTCGGCCAGGCGTCCGGCGGCGTTGATGCGCGGCCCCAGCGCGAAGCCGAAATCGAAGCCTGCCGCGCGTGCCGGGTCACGCCCGGCGGCGCGGAACAGCGCCGCCAGCCCGGGCTGCAGGCGCCCGGCGCGCACGCGCTTCAGGCCCTGGGCGACGAGGCGGCGGTTGTTGGCGTCCAGGCGCACGACGTCGGCGACGGTGCCCAGCGCGACGAGGTCGAGCAGCGCATCCAGCCGCGGCTGCGCGGCGGTCTCCCAGGCGCCGCGCTCGCGCATCTCGGCGCGCGTGGCGAGCAGCACGTAGAAGATCACGCCGACGCCGGCGATGGCCTTGCTCTCGAAGGCGCAGCCGGGCTGGTTCGGGTTCACGATGACATCGGCCTCCGGCAGCGTCGCCGCGCCCGCCGCGTCGACGGCCGGCAGATGGTGGTCGGTCACCAGCACCTGCATGCCGAGCGCGCGCGCATGGGCCACGCCGGCATGGCTGGCGATGCCGTTGTCGACCGTCACCAGCAGGTCGGGGCTGCGCTCGCGCGCGAGGTCGACGATGGCCGGCGTGAGCCCGTAGCCGTGGATCGCGCGGTCGGGGACGACGTAGTCCAGCGTGCCCGGCCGGGCGCCGAGCATCGTCAGGCCGCGCAGCGCGACGGCGCAGGCGGTGGCGCCGTCGCAATCGTAGTCGGCGACGATGCAGATGCGCCGCCCCTGCGCGATGGCATCGGCGAGCAGGCGGCCGGCGGCGCCGGCGCCGGCGAGGCCGGCCGGGGGCAGCAACCGCGCCGCGCTGTCGTCGAGCTCGTCGGCGCTGCGCACGCCGCGCGCGGCCAGCAGTCGCGCCAGCAGCGGATGGACACCCGCCTGTTCGAGCGCGAAGCTCACGCGCGGCGGCACGTCGCGCACGACCAGGCGCGGCGACGTCACAGCAGCTCCCAAGGGGCGGCCGGCCGCGCCCACAGCCGCCGCAGGCCGGGCAGCCAGCCGCCCGCGGCAGGCTCGTAGGCGACCCAGCCGCGCTCGCCGCACAGCGTCAGCCGCGACGGGGCACCGGCCTGCCACTGCGACTGCAGTTCGGCCAGCGGGCCGGCGTCGAGCGACTCCCAGGCCGCTGACCAGGCCGCCCAGTCGCCCGCCAGCGCGGGCTCGCGCAGCCGGGCATCGACGATCGGCGCCGGGCCGCGGTCGGGCTGGGCGACGCCACAGCCGCTGATCCAGAACGAGTTCACCGGCGGCAGTCCCCGCCCCTCCCGGCGGGCATTGTTGGGATGGGTGTGGAGCAGCATCTGGACCTCACTTTGCAGCCGGCGGATACGCCGCGCGGCCGGATCGCTGCCGAGCCAGGTGTCGATGTCGCGGCCGATCGCGCGCTCGGGCGACGCGGTGGCCAGCTGCGCCAGGCTCTCGTGCGCCACGTACCAGCGCAGCGGCGCGCCCCAGGCGCAGACATAGCCTTCGCTCGTGAACAGCGGCTGCACGGCCTCGAACAGCGCGCGCGAATCGGCCTCGTCCAGCGCCAGGCCGTCGGGGTCGGTCATCGTCACCTGCATCGCGCCGGCATGCCAATGCGCCGGCGTCAGCAGGCCCCAGGCGAGGTCGTCGGCGGGCATGCCGTCGATCTGCGCCTGGCGCGCGGCCCAGGGCAGGCAACCGTTGCCGCCGTTGAGCCCGAGCGATTTCGCCAGCGCCCGTTCGTGCGGCATCGACAGCGTCCATTCGTCACCGAGGTCGCGCTCGACCTCGACCCCCTGCCCGACCAGGGCCTGCAGGTGCGGCCGGCGCGGCGCCGCGGCGCGTCCGGCTTCGGCGAGGGCGGCCGCATAGGGAATGAGCAGGTGCATTCAGTCCCGCCCGGCCGTTCCGAAGGGACTGAACGCCCCCTCGGGGGGCAGCGAACAACGTGAGCGTGGGGGTCTCATCCCTTCGATTATCCGGGGCGGCCGCCGCCGCATCGCTCCTGTAGCATCGCCGCCCCATGAACATGCCCTACGAGTGGCAGGTCGGCTGGCGCTACACGCGCGCCGGCCGCGCGGGCCGGCGCAACGGCTTCATCTCCTTCATCAGCGGCGTCTCGGTGCTCGGCATCGCGCTCGGCGTGGCTGCGCTGATCATCGTGCTGAGCGTGATGAACGGCTTCCAGAAGGAGGTGCGCGACCGCATGCTCAGCGTGATCGCGCATGTGCAGATCTTCGACGCCGCCGGCGGTGCCCTGCCCGACTGGCAGGCCACTGCCGCCGCCGCGCTGCGCGACCCGCGCGTGCGCGGCGCCGCGCCCTTCGTCGAATCGCAATCGCTGCTCGGCCGCGGCGACGAGCTGCGCGGCGCCATCGTGCGCGGCATCGACCCGGCCGAGGAGAAGAACGTCACGCCGCTGGGCCGCAAGCAGGCGCCGCTGCTGGCCCAGCTCACGCCGGGCTCGTGGAACATCGTCATCGGCGTCGAGCTCGCACGGCTGTTGCGCGTGGGCGTCGGCGACAAGGTCACGATTGCCGCACCGGGCGGCGAGATGACGCCGGCCGGCGTGCTGCCGCGCTTCAAGCAGTTCACCGTCGTCGGCACCTTCGACGTCGGGCATTACGAATACGACAGCGGCCTGGCCTTGATCTCCATCGCCGACGCCGAACGGCTGTACCGCGAAGCCGGCCCGATGGGCGTGCAGCTGCGCCTGGCCAACCAGTACGGCGCGCCCGAGGTCGCGAACGACCTGGCGCGCGCGCTCGGCCCGACGGTGATCGTGCGCGACTGGACGCAGACGAACCGCAACTGGTACGACGCCGTGCAGGTCGAGAAGCGGATGATGTTCATCATCCTGACGCTGATCGTCGCCGTCGCCGCGTTCAACCTCGTCTCGACGCTCGTGATGACGGTCACCGACAAGCGCGCCGACATCGCGATCCTGCGCACGCTGGGCGCGAGCCCGCGCTCGATCATGGCGATCTTCGTCGTCCAGGGTGCGACGGCGGGCGTCATCGGCACGCTGGCCGGCGTCGCGCTGGGGCTCGTCGTCTCGTTCAACATCGCCGCCATCGTCGACTTCATCCAGTACCTGCTGGGCGTGACCTTCCTCTCGCCCAGCGTCTACGTCATCAGCACCATGCCCAGCGATCCGCAGCGCGGCGACATCGTGCCCATCGTCGCGATCTCGCTCGTCCTCGCCTTCGTCGCGACGATCTACCCGAGCTGGCGCGCCAGCCGCGTCAACCCGGCCCAGGCGCTGCGCTATGAGTGAGTTCGACGTCGGACCCGTGCTGCAGGCCACGGGACTCGTGAAGCGCTACACCGAGGGGCGCGGCGACGACGCCATCGACGTGAGCGTGCTGCGCGGCGTCGATGTCGCCGTCGCGCGCGGCGAGACGCTGGCCGTCGTCGGCGCCTCGGGCAGCGGCAAGAGCACGCTGCTGCACCTGCTCGGCGGTCTCGATGCGCCGACAGCCGGCCGCGTCGTGCTGATGGGGCGCGATTTCGCCAGCCTCGACGCCGCCGCGCAGGGCCGATGGCGCAACCAGCACCTCGGCTTCGTCTACCAGTTCCACCATCTGCTGCCCGAATTCAGCGCGCTCGACAACGTCGCGATGCCGCTGCGCATCCGCCGCATGACCGTGCCGGCGGCGCGCGAGGCGGCGCGCGCGATGCTCGAACGCGTGGGACTCGGCGCGCGCGTCGCGCACCACCCGGCACAGCTCTCGGGCGGCGAGCGCCAGCGCGTCGCGATCGCCCGTGCGCTCGTCACCGAACCGTCCTGCGTGCTCGCCGACGAGCCCACCGGCAACCTCGACCGCACCACCGCGGCCGGTGTCTTCGAGCTCATGCTGACGCTGGCGCGCGAGCGCGGCACCGCCTTCGTCGTCGTCACGCACGACCACGGCCTGGCCGAGCGCTGCGGCCGCATCCTCACGCTCGACGCGCTGGCTCCGTAGAATCCCTGATGTGCACCTGATCAACGCCGACCTCCACAGCCACAGCAGCGTCTCCGACGGCACCCTCGAACCCGAAGCGCTGGCCCGGCGCGCCCATGCGCAGGGCGTCGAG
>JAGWTU010000008.1 GCA_028868825.1 Burkholderiales bacterium
GGATGGGCGCCTCGGCCATCTGCTGGCGCAGGAAGGTCAGGCCGTCCATGCCGGGCATCTCGATGTCGAGCAGCAGCACGTCGGCCGGGTTCTTGCGCAGCGCCGGACCGGCGATGAGCGGATTCGGCGCGCTGCCCAGCAGCTCGATCTCGGGGTCGCCCTTGAGCAGGTGCATCAGCGTCTGGCGCACCACGGCCGAATCGTCGACGACATAGACCTTGATCGTCATGACACGGTCTCCGGGACTTCGACGACGCGGATCTCGGGCAGATCGGGCCCGACGGTCCAGCGCAGGCGCCGGTAGCGGTTGCCGCCCAGGTCCTGGGCCAGCAGCGGCAGGCCCAGGCGCGCCACCGCGGCCAGCGCCCAGCGCGCGTTCTGGGCCCCGACATGATCGGCGCGGAACAGGTCGGGGAACATGTTGCCGCCGCCCGCGACGTAGGCCTCGCAGCGCTGCGCCTCGATGCCGATGGCGCGCAGCTGCGTGCGCATCGCCGCCAGCGCGACCTCGCCATGCGTGGTGTCGCGCGCGCCGGGCTGTGCGGCGGCGGTGCCGGTGTGCACGACATGGCACATCGCCGCGACGCTGCGCCGCGGGTCGGTGAGGATCAGCGCGACGCAGGAGCCGAGCAGCGTCTCCAGCGTCTCGCCGCGGCCGGCGACGACGACGTCGCCGGGGTGCAGCAGGTGGGTGCGGTTGCGGCGGCGCGGCATCACGGCTTGCGGAAGGCGCCCGGCGCCAGCGGCTGCAGCGCGGCCGCGCCGGGCACGCGGCCCTCGGCGGTGCCGATGAAGAACAGGCCGCCCGGGCGCAGCAGCGCGAGCACGCGCTCGACGACGTCGCGCTTGGTCGCGGCGTCGAAATAGATCAGCACGTTGCGCAGGAAGACGACGTCGAAGGGCCCGATGCCGCCGTAGCCGACGGCGCCGCTCTGGCACAGGTTGAGCTGGCCGAAGCGCACGCGCTCGCGCAGCGCCGGGCGGATCTGCACCAGCCCTTCGCTGTCGCCCTCGCCGCGCAGGCAATGGCGGCGCAGCCGCTCGGGGCTGACGCCGCGCAGCCGCTCGGCCGGGTAGATCGCGGCCGCCGCGCTGCGCAGCACGCGGTCGCTGATGTCGGTGCCGGTGACCGACCAGTCGGCACCGATGCGCCCGTGCTGCTGCAGCTCGGCGAGCAGCATCGCCGTGCTGTAGGCCTCGTCGCCGAACGAGGCCGCCGCGCTCCACACCGCGAGCGACGCCGGGCGCCGCTGCGACAGATCGCGCTCGAGCAGCTCATAGTGCGCCGGCTCGCGGAAGAAATAGGTCTCGTTCGTCGTCAGCAGGTCGACGGCAACCTGGAACTCGCCGCCGTCGTCGTCGCCGGCGATCAGCGCCAGGTAGTCGTCGAAGTCGCCGACGCCCAGCCGCGCGATGCGCGGCGCCAGCCGCGACGCGACAAGCGGCTTCTTGCTGTCGGCGAACGAGAGCCCGACCGACGCGTACATCAGCTCGCAGATGCCGCGGAAGGTGGTGTCATGCAACGAGGGCATCTTGGGCGCTGTCGCAGAGCTGGGCCATCTCGTCGACGTCGAAGGCGCGATCGGGTTCGAGGATGATGACGAAGCGGTTCTTCACCTTGCCCATGCCGCGGATGAAGTCGCGGCGCACGGCGGCGCCGAAGTTCGGCGGCGGCTCGATCTGCTCGTCGGGAATCTCGATGACCTCGCTGACGGCGTCGACGAGCAGGCCGAGCTCGATGCGCTCGCCCTCGCGCATCGCGTCGAAGATGACGATGCAGCTCTTCTTGCCCAGCGTCGCGCCGGCGCGGCCGAAACGCGCATGCAGGTCGATCACCGGCACCACCGCGCCGCGCAGGTTGATGACGCCGCGCACGAAGCCCGGCATCAGCGGCACCGTCGTCATCGGCCCGCATTGGATGATCTCGCGCACGGTGCGGATGTCCATCGCGAACACCTCCTTGCCGAGCCCGAAGGTGAGGTACTGCTGGACGACCGCGGCCACCGCTGCCGCTGCCGTCGCTTCCTGGTCTTTCCTGGCCATGGCGGTCTCGGCTCAATAGGGGCGGAAGGTGCCGCTGGCGGCCTTCGCGATGGCCTGCGCCGCCGGTCCGGACACGCGCAGCGCCGGGGCGTTGCCGGCCTTGCGGCGCGGCGCCTCGGCCTCGGCGCGCTGCGGCTTGCGCGACTTCGCCTGCGCGTCGCCATGGCTGAAGAACGCGACCGACTGCTGCAGCTGCTCGGCCTGTCCCGAGAGCTCCTCGGAGGTCGCCGCGAGTTCCTCGGACGCCGAGGCGTTCTGCTGCGTCGCCTTGCTGAGCTGGCCCATCGCGCCGCCGATCTGCGTCACCGACTGGCTCTGCTCGCTCGACGCGGCGGCGATCTCCTGCACGAGCTCGCTCGTGCGCTGGATCGACGGCACGATCTCGTCGAGCAGCTTGCCCGCGCGCTCGGCCGTGCTGACGCTGTCGCCGGCGAGGTCGCCGATCTCCTTGGCCGCCTCCTGGCTGCGCTCGGCGAGCTTGCGCACCTCGGCGGCGACGACGGCGAAGCCCTTGCCATGCTCGCCGGCGCGCGCCGCCTCGATGGCGGCGTTCAGCGCCAGCAGGTTGGTCTGGTAGGCGATGTCGTCGACGATGCTGATCTTGGCCGCGATCTGCTTCATCGCCGTCACCGTCTGCGTCACCGCCGAGCCGCCCTCGCCGGCCTCGGTGCTGGCCTTGGTGGCCATGCCGTTGGTGACCTTGGCGTTGTCGCTGTTCTGCGAGATCGAAGCCGACATCAGGTCGATCGACGCCGTCGTCTCCTCGACCGAGCTGGCCTGCTCGCTCGCCGATTGCGACAGCGACTGCGCCGTGGCGCTGACCTGGTTGGCGGCACCGGTGAGCGCGTCGGCGGCCGAGCGCACCTCGTCGATGATGCCGGCGAGCTTGTCGCAGGTGCTGTTGGCGTCGTTCTTGACCTGGTCGAAGGTGCCCTCGGCGTCGCGCGTGATGCGCTGGCCGAGGTCGCCGTTGGCCAGGGCGCCGAACACGCGGCCGACATCCTCGATGATCGCGGCGAGCTTCTCGGTCGTCGCATTGGCGTCGTTCTTGACCTGCTCGAAGGTGCCGGCGTAGTCGCGGCTGATGCGCTGCGTGAGGTCGCCGGCGCTGAGCGCGCCGAAGACGCGGCCGACGTCGGCGAAGATCACGCCGGTCGTCTCCATCAGCGAATTGACGCCCGAGCACAGCACGCCGATCGGGCCCGACTTGCCTTCCATCGGGATGCGCTGCGCGAGGTCGCCGTCCTTGGCCGCGCTCGTCACCTGCTGCGCCTCCTCGACGGCCTGCTTGAGCATGTTGGCGGCATTGACCTGCTCGGTCACGTCGGTGGCGTACTTGACGACCTTGAACGGCTTGCCGTTCATGTCCATGATCGGGTTGTAGGAGGCCTGGATCCAGACCTCGCGGCCGCCCTTGCCGATGCGCTTGTACTGGCCGGCATCGAATTCGCCGCGGCCGAGCTTGTCCCAGAACATGCGGTACTCGACGCTGGCACGGTAGGCCGGGTCGACGAACAGGCTGTGGTGCTGGCCCTGGATCTCGCCCAGGCTGTAGCCGAGCGCGCGCAGGAAGTTCTCGTTGGCGTTCAGCACCTTGCCGTCGAGGCCGAACTCGATCACCGCCTGCGCCTTGCCGATGGCCGCGAGCTGGCCCGCGTAGTCGGCCGCCTGGAGCTTGGCGGCGGTGATGTCGGTGGCGTACTTGACGACCTTGAACGGGCGGCCCGCGAGGTCGAGGATGGGGTTGTACGAGGCCTGCAGCCAGACCTCGCGCCCGCCCTTGGCGATGCGCTTGTACTGGCCGGCGTCGTATTCGCCGCGGCCGAGCTTGTCCCAGAACATGCGGTATTCCGGGCTGGCGCGGAACGCCGCATCGACGAAGGTGCTGTGGTGCTGGCCCTGGACCTCGGCCAGCGTGTAGCCCATCGCGTCGAGGAAGTTGGCGTTGGCGCTCAGCACCTTGCCGTCGAGGCTGAACTCGATCACCGCCTGCGCCTTGCCGATGGCCGCGAGCTGGCCGGCGGCGTCGGCCGCCTGCAGCCTTGCGGCGGTGACGTCGGTGGCGATCTTGGCGACCTTGACGACGCGGCCCATCTCGTCGCTGATGGGCGAATAGACGGCCTGCAGCCAGACCTCCTGGCCCGTCTTCGTGACGCGCCTGAAGACATCGGACTGCGGCTTGCCGGCGGCGAGGTCGCGCCAGAACTCGGTGTAGGCCGGCGTCGACGCGTAATGGGCATCGACGAACAGGCGGTGGTGGCGGCCGACGATCTCCTCGCCGCGGTAGCCCATCGTGCGCAGGAAGTTCGGGTTCGCCTGCAGCACGTTGCCGGCGAGGTCGAACTCGATGTAGGCGTAGCTCTGGTCGATCGCCGCGAGCACGCCGCGCGCATTCTGGCGCTCGAGCTCGGCGGCCGTGATGTCGAAGCGCACGCCGAGGTAGCGCTCGGGCTTGCCGTTGGCGCCCGGCACCGGCTGCACGACGGCATCGACGTAATACGGCGTGCCGTCCTTGGCGCGGTTCTTGATGATGCCGCGGAAGGTCTCGCCGCGGCCTATCGTCTGCCACATCTGCTTGAACGTCTCCTTGGGCATGTCGGGGTGACGGACCTTGCTGTGCGGCGCGCCGACGAGCTCGTCGCGGCTGTACTTCGAGACCTCGAGGAACTTGTCGTTGACGGCCAGGATGTCGCCCTTCTTGTCGCCCTCGGAGACGATGCAGGCCTGGTTCAGGATCTCGTTGCGCACCTTCAGGTCGGCTTCGACGGCCGCCAGGCGTGCCTGCATCTCGGCCAGCGAGGCCGCGGACTGGCGCTGCGCCTCCTCCGCCTGGACGAGCTGCTGCTGCGCCTGCTCGGCCTGCGTTTGCGCCTGCGCGATCTCGGCCGCGGCGAACGTGCGGGCGAACCAGGAAAGGGGGGCCTTGTTCATGATGCTTGTCCTTCGAATGTGGGTTGGCCGCTGCGGCCGGTCTCGGCCTTGAGGGGGGGGGAACGGGTGGGGGCGTTGGCCAGATCGGCCAGTGAATTGACGTCGAAGATCAGCGCGACCTCGCCGTTGCCGAGGATCGACGAGCCGGCCATGCCGCGCAGGCTGCGCAGCATCTTGCCGAGCGGCTTGATCACCGTCTGGTGCTGGCCCAGCAGCTGGTCGACGAGGATGCCGAAGGTGCCGCTGCGCGCGCGCACGACGACGACGCTGGTGCGCGCCGGCTCGGGCGTGTCGAGCATGTACAGGCGCCGCAGGCTGGCCACCGGCAGCACCTGCCCGCGCAGCTCGACGAGGCTGCGGCCGCGCGCGTCGACGGTGTTCGCGGTGGGCCGGTTCTCGATCACCTCGACGACGGCGTCCAGCGGCAGGATGAAGCGCGAATGGCCGACGCCGACGAGAAAGCCGTCGATGATGGCCAGCGTCAGCGGCAGCCGGATCTCGATCGTCGAGCCGGCGCCGGGTTCGCTGTGGATCGTCACCGCGCCGCGCAGCGCCTCGATGTTGCGGCGCACGACGTCCATGCCGACGCCGCGCCCGCTGAGGTTGGTGACCTTCTCGGCGGTCGAGAAGCCGGGCTCGAAGATGAGGCGGTGGATGGCGTCCTCGCCCGGCCGCACGCCGGGCTCGACGAGGCCCCGCTCCCAGGCCCGCGCCAGCACCTTGTCGACGTCGATGCCGCGGCCGTCGTCGCTGATGCGGATGATGATGCTGCCCGATTCGTGGCAGGCGGCGAGCGTCAGCCGGCCCTGCGCCGGCTTGCCCGCGGCCTGGCGCTGCGCCGGCGTCTCCAGGCCATGGTCGAGCGCGTTGCGCACGAGGTGCATCAGCGGGTCGGCGATGCGGTCGACCATCGACTTGTCGAGCTCGGTGTCGCCGCCGACGATCTCGAACGCGACCTCCTTGCCGAGTTCGGCCGCGGTGTCGCGCACGACGCGGCGGAAGCGCGCGAAGGTCTCGCCGATCGGCACCATGCGCAGATGCAGCGTGCCGTTGCGGATCTCCTCGATCAGACGCCCGATCTGCGCGTTGGCCTCCATCAGCGGGCGCTGGCGCGACTGGCGTGCCAGCAGCTGCGCGCCGGCGCCGGCAATCACGAGTTCGCCGAGCAGGTTGATGACGCTGTCGAGGCGGTCGGCCTGGACGCGGATGTAGCGTTGCTCCTCGCTCGGCGCCGGCGGCACCGCCTCGCGCACGCTCTGCTGCTTGTTCAGCGCCGCGGCGACGACCTGCGGATGCAGGCCGTGATCGTCCTCCAGGATCTCGCCCAGGCGCGGCGGCGCCCCGGCGGCGGCGGCCGCCGCCTGCTGCTGCAGCGCGCGGTCGAGCTGCTCGCGCGTGATCGCGCCGCTGGCGACGAGGATCTCGCCCAGCCGCGGCGTCTGCGGCATCGAATCGATGAGATCGATGTAGGCCTGCGGGCTCGCGCCGGGCGCGATCAGCCGCAGTTGCAGGTCGTCGCGCACGAAGGCGAACGCGGCCTCGATGCGCTCGCGCGGCTCGGCGGTCTCGAGGCCGAACTCGAAGCCGAGGTGGCAGGCCTCGGGGTCGATGGCGTCGAGCTCGGGGATCGCGTCGCCGTCGCAGACGAGCCCCTCGATGCGGCCGATCGTGGCCAGATAGCCGAGTACCGTCAGCGGGTCCATGCCGTTGCGGAAGGTCTCGGGGCCGAAGCGCACCGAGACATGCCAGGGCCCGGCCCCGGGCGCCGCAGCCGCTGCAGTCGCCGCAGCGGCAAGCGGCGCTGCACCCGCGGCCGGCATCGCGCCGCCGGTGCCCGCCGCCGCTTGCAGCTGCGTCACGAGGTCGGCGCGCGTGTCGGCGCCGGCCGGCGGCGCGGTGCTGCCGGCGGCGTCGACGAGGGCGCGGATCTGGTCGTTGCACTGCAACAGCAGCGTGCTCAGCGCCGGCGTCAGCTGCACCTGGCCTTCGCGCAGCCGGTCGAGCAGGGTCTCGACATGGTGCGTGAACGCGACCACGGCTTCGAGGCCGAAGATGCCGGCCGAGCCCTTCACCGTGTGGGCGCAGCGGAAGAGTGCGGCCAGCAGTTCGCGGTCGTCGGGCCGGTCCTCGAGCTGCAGCAGCAGCGCCTCGATGCCGGTGATCTGCTCGACGGCCTCGCTGACGAAGGCGGGCAAGGCGTCGGCGAGGAAATCGTCGTCGGCGGCTGCGCTGTTCATGCGGCGCTCCCGGCGCCGACGAGCGCGTGCGCGCCGAGCGCGATGCAGGCCCGACGCAGCGGCTCGCTCGGGTCGACCAGCGTCAGCTCGCGGCCGCGCCGGTGCAGGGCGCGCGCCAGCGCCAGCAGCAGCTGGACGCCGGCGCCGTCGACGATCTCGACATCGGCGGCGTCGACGACCGGCCCGGGGTCGGGTCCGTCGAGCCAATCGAGCCAGGCGGCGGCCGTCTCGGCGGCGGTGCAGATGCTCAGTTCCAGTGGCAGGGTCAGGGGCATGACCGGTTCCTCTCTCGACCGTTCAGGGCTGGATCAGCTTGGCCACCGCGTCGAGCAGTTGCGGCGGGTTGAAGGGTTTGACCATCCAGGCCTTGGCGCCGGCGGCGCGGCCCTGCTGGATCTTGGCTTCCTGGCCCTCGGTGGTCAGCATCACGACGGGCGTGAAGCGGTGCGCGGCCTGCGCCTTGAGCTGGGTCACGAAGGTGATCCCGTCCATGTTCGGCATGTTGACGTCGCTGACGATGAGGTTGACGCGGCCGACCTTGGCCAGCGTGTCCAGCGCCTGCTTGCCGTCGCCGGCCTCCAGCACGGTGTAGCCGGCGCGTTCGAGCGCGATGCGCACGACCGCGCGCAGCGATGACGAGTCGTCGACGATGAGGATGGTCTTGGCCATGGGCGGGCTCTTCTAGAAGAAACGGGTTTCGACGGCGGCCTGCGCGGTCGCGCTGCCGCCGGCGTGGACGGCGCGCTGCTCGTCGGCGCTGTAGCCCTCGGCGAGCAGCGCGGTCCATTCGGCGGCGTCGGGGGCGCGGCCCTCGGCGAGCGCGCGCTGCAGCCGCGCGCTGGCGCTGGCCATCGAGTTGCGGACCTGGTCGACGATCTGGTTGACGCGGTCCTGGAACTGGAACGCGATCATCAGCTCGCCGACCTGCTCGCGCACCGCGGCGCCGCGGGCGCTGAGCTCGGCGGCGCGCTCGTTGAGCTTGCCGACCGTCGAGTCGACCTCCTGGACGACGCGGTGGATCGTCTCCTCGCTGCCCTGGATCAGCGTCGTGTCGGCCTCGGCATGCTGGGCGGCGTCGGCCAGCGTGCGCTGCACGCGGGCGCCGAACTCGCCCACCGTCGTGCCGATGCGCCGGCCGGTCTCGCCCGATTCGGTCGACAGCCGCCGCACCTCGGTGGCGACGACGGCGAACGAGCGTCCGCTGTCGCCGGCGCGCGCGGCCTCGATCGCCGCGTTGATCGACAGCAGATTGGTCTGCCGCGCGAGCTGGGCCACGTCCTCGGCCATCTGTTGCAGCGTCGCCGACGCGCCGGCCAGGCCGCGCACCGAGCCCAGCACCTCGTCGCGCGAGCGCACGAAGCCGTGCAGCGTGACCAGGAGTTCGCGCAGCCGCGCCTCGCACAGCGCGAGCACGGCGGCGCGGGCGTCGAGCGCGGCCGGCGCGTCGTTGGCGCCGGCGCCGGGTTCGACGATGGCGTCGAGCTGTTCGAGGATCTGGCGGAATGCGGCGAGCAATTGCGCCGTCGCGTCGTGCATCTGCGTCTGCGCCGTCGCCAGGTGCTGGCCCCAGAGGTCGGACGCTTGCTGCAGCCGCTGCCCGATCGTCGCCGCGACGTCGTCGGCCGGCGCCGCGGCGCGCCGCCCTTGCCACCAGGCGGCCAGGCGCGCGAGGAAGCCCGGGCGCTGCGCGTCGGTGTTCAGCGCGGTCGCAATCATGCCGCGGCCCCCGCGCGCCGGCGCCTGGCCGGCGCCGGTCCGCCCAGTGGCCGGCCGGTGGCGACGAGCGCGAGCGCCGCGGCGGCGTCCAGCGGCGGCGAGAACAGGAAGCCCTGGCCCTTGGGGCAGCCGAGGCGGCGGAAATGGGCGAGCTGGGCCGCCGTCTCGATGCCTTCGACGACGACGTCCAGGCCCAGCGTCCTGCCGAGCTCGCAGATCATGCGGGCGACCGACGCGGCGGCGGCGCTGCGCGGCGCGCCATGCGTGGTCGAGAGGTCGATCTTCAAGGCGTCGATCGGCAGTTGCGTGAGGTGGTAGAGGTTGGACGAGCCGGTGCCGAAGTCGTCGATCGCCAGCGTCACGCCCTGCTCGCGCAGCGCGCGCAGCCGTCCCGGCGTCGCCGGTGCGCCGGCGCCGAGGCGGCGCTCGGTGAATTCGAGCTCGACGCGGCCGGCGGCGATGCCATGCTGGGCGAGCCGATGCCGCAGCACGGCGGCGAAGTCCGGCGTCTCGAGCCGGCCGGTGCCGATGTTCACGTGCAGCCGCAGCGCGCCGCCGCCGACGGCGTCGAAGCGCGCGAGCTGGGTCAGCGCATGGTCGAGCACCCAGTCGTCGAGCGCCGCGGCAAGTCCGGTGGCTTCGGCCACCGGGATGAAGTCGTCCGGCGCCACCGCGCCACGCTGCGCATGGTTCCAGCGCAGCAGGGCCTCGAAGCCGACGAGGCGGCCGCTGTCGAGTTCGACCACGGGCTGGTAGGCGAGATCGAAGGCGTCGCCGGCCAGCGCCGCCGCGAGGTCGTGCTCCATGCCGCGCAGGTGCACGAGCTGCGCGTCCAGCGCGTCGGCGAAGAAGGCGACATCGCCGCTGGGCGCGCGCAGCCGGGCGCGGTCGAGCGCGCGCCGCGCCGCCAGCCTGAGTTGCTGCGCCGAGTCGCCGTCGGCCGGTGCCAGCGCGATGCCCAGATGGCAGCTCGTGCCGTCGCGGCGGCGCGCCAGCCGGCTGCCGATCGCGGCATGGACGCGGCGCGCGATCCCGGCCACCTGCAACGGCGTCGGCGCCGGATCGAGCAGCAGCGCGAGGCGGTCGTCGTCGAGGCAGGTCAGGCTCGTGCCGGCCTCGGGCACGGCCTCGCCGATCGCCCCGGCCACCTCGTAGAAGCGCGAGTGCGCCAGCTCGTCGTCGGCCAGCGCGGGGTCGCCGCCGCTGCCGAGCTCGATCAGGAACAGCGCGCCCTGGGTGCCGACGGTGCGTGCGCGCACCAGCGACTGCTCGATGCGGTCGTCGAGCATCGCGCGGCCGCGCCGCGGGTCGCGCCGTCGCGGCGCGGCGGCGCCGTCGCCGCGGCGGCGGTCGCGCTCGCTGACGTCGGCGAGCAGGCCGACGAAATGGGTCACCGTGCCGCGGTGGTCGCCGATGGGTTCGAGCAGCAGCTCGCCGGCGAAGGCGCTGCCGTCCTTGCGGTAGCTCTGCAGCGTGACCATCGCGCGCTCGCCGCCTTCGATCGCCTGGCGCAGTCGGCGCGCGGCGACGGCGTTCGTCGCCGGGCCTTGCAGGAAATCGCAGTTGCGGCCCAGCGCCTCGGCGCGCGGATAGCCGGTCAGCAGCTCGAAGGCCTGGTTGACGTAGACCAGCGGCTGCAGCGGGTCGCGCACGTCGACCAGGGTCAGCGCCTGTGGACAGGCTTCCAGTGCAAGCTCGTAGAGGCCGTCCTCGACGCCGCCGGGCAGGGCTGGGGGGGCCAGCGTATTCATAGGGGTCGTCGAGATGCGATCGCGTTGCAGGTGCAGGGATCATCGGAATTCGCAACCGCGCCGGATATACAAGCCCTTCCCTAGCCGGGAGTCGGAAAGTACCTACCTGGGTTGGGGGCGCGAACGGAATGGCGGCCGCCGCGCCGCCGGGACCGGCCGCCGCCGTGGGTCCGCCGGCAAGGGGCGGCCCCTCGTTTGAAGCGCCGCCGCTACTGACCTTAGGCCAGGTTTAGCGATTTCTTCAGGACTTAATCGACGGCGGCGGCCACAGTCCTCCCCATGGCGACGCGCGACCCTCCGGGACCCGCGAAACCGTTACCCGACAGGAGGAATCTCGATCATGAATGCCGTACTCGTCTACCGCGAACCCAGGCCCGCCCCCAGCATCACGCCGTCGGCGCAGGCCCTGGCACTGCCGCTGGCCCTGCTCGACGAGATCGAGTGCGGGCTCATCGTCTGCGACGCGCAGGGTCGGATCTGCCATGCCAACCGCGCAGCGCAGCGCGAGCTGGCGTCGGCGCAGCTGCTGGCCAGCGTCGACGACATGCTGTGCCGCGTGGGCACCGGACAGACCGAGCTCGACGAGGCGCTGCGCCTGGCGGCGCAGCGCGGCCGGCGCAATCTCCTGCGCATCGACCGCGGCGGCGACCGGCTGCTGGTCTCGGTGATGCCATTCGAGGCCGCCGGCCACGGCGCGGCGCAGGTGCTCGTGATGCTGGGCCGGCGCCATCCCTGCTCCGACCTCGGCCTGGAGATGCTGGCCACCAGCTACGGGCTGACGCTGAGCGAGCGCCGTGTCCTCGCCGGCCTCGTGCGCGCCGTGGCGCCGCGCCAGATCGCCGCCGACCACGGCGTGGCGCTGAGCACGGTGCGCACGCAGATCTCGTCGATCCGCGCCAAGCTCGGCGCCAGCAATATCGAGGGCCTGCTGCTGCGCGCGGCCGAGGTGCCGCCGGTGGCCAGCGCGCTGCGCATGGGTTGCGGCGCGCCGCGGCCGGAATTGCGTGCGGCCTGAGCTGGCGCGGCTATCGGCATGACAAGCGGGGTGCGCTTTGCTAGAGTCCGCGCGGCCCCAATGCAACGTGCCGGAGGACGCATGGCATCCAAGAAGAGCAAGGACAAATCGAAGAAGGCCGCCGGCGAAGGCGGCTGGATCGAAGGCAAGCTGGTCGACATCGAATGCGTCGCCGGCAGCGGAGAACGCGGTGTGCCGGGCGTCGAGACCAAGGGCGGCCATGTCGAACCGCTCCAGTCCAAGGGGATGCTGCGCGTCTATTTCCGCCTCGACAAGAGCGGCAAGACCAAGCGCAAGGGGGAGGGGCAGATGGAACGGCTGAAGGAATTTCTCGAGCACCACGAGTTGACGCTGCAATCGGTCGCCGTCGCTGAATGGTTCGACCCGCATGAGGTGCCGCGCGAGGCGCCTGGCGAGCAGCCACCCGAGACACCGACGCCGCCGAAGACGCCGCCGAAGCCGCCGGCCAAGACACCGACGAAGACACCGACGAAGACACCGACGAAGGCGCCGACGAAGGCGCCGACGAAGGCGCCAACGAAGAAGACGCCGGCCAGGAAGGCCGCGGCGAAGAAGGCTTAGCGCGGCCTTGCCGCCGCGCCTGCGCAGCCGGCCGGCGCATGCGACGGTGGCGCTCGCGCGCCGGCTCATGCCGGCGCTGGGCATTTCACGCGTCACCGATATCACGCGGCTCGACCGCCTCGGCCTGCCGGTGGCGGCCTGCATCCGGCCGCGCGGGCTCACGCTGCGTGTCCATGCCGGCAAGGGACTGCGGCTCGACGACGCGCGCGCCGGCGCGCTGATGGAGGCGATCGAGTATGCGGTGGCCGAGCGCGCCAGCGCCGGTGGCGCCGAGACGTCGCTGACGCTGGCGCAATGGGCGGCGCAGTTGCCGCACGGGCTGGCACCCGAGGATTTCGCGCCGCGCATCGATGCGGCACTGGCGCCGCGGCGGCGGATAGGCCTCGTGCGCTGCGAGGAACTGGGCCGGCGGCGCGGCCTGCTGCTGCCGGCCGAGATCGCGCTCATGCCCGAGGCCCGCCCCGCGCCGGTGGCGCTGTTCGGCGCGTCGACGAACGGACTCGCCGCGGGCAACACGCTCGAGGAGGCGACGCTGCATGGCCTGCTCGAAGTGCTCGAACGCGATGCGCGGGCGCTGAACTCGGCGCCCGCGGGCTCGGCGCGTCTGGCCAACGAGCGGCTGCCGCCGCCGTTCGCGGCCTGGGCTGCGGCCTGGCGCGAGGCGGGCATCGAATTGATCGTGCGCCGGCTGCCCAACGATTTCGACCTGCCCTGCTTCGAAGCCCATCTGTGGGAGCCGGCGAGCCCCGACGTCAACCTGGCCGCCGGCGCCGGGCTGCATCCGGACCGCAAGGTCGCGCTCGGGCGTGCCATCAGCGAGGCCGCGCAATCGCGGCTGAGCGTCATCCATGGCGGCCGCGACGACATCACCGGCTTCTACGCCAAGTACCGCCTCGCCGACCAGTCGGCGCGCCACGATGCCGAGCAGCGCCTCGTCGGCGCGCTCGCCGGCGGCGGCCGCACGATCGATTTCGCCGATGTGCCGGATTTCGACGTCCGCTCGGTGCGCGGCACGCTGGCCTGGCTGCGTGCGCGCCTGGCCGAGCGCGGCTTCCCCTGCGTGCTGCGACGCCGGATGCGGCCGCCGGGCCTCGACCTGCTGGGCTTCGAGGTCGTCAAGGTCGTCGTGCCGCGCTGCGAAGCGCTGCTCGGCGCCGCCGTCTGCATGGGCCCGCGGCTGCGTGCACGGGTGCTGGGGCGTGGCTGAGCGGCGCCCCACCGTGACGCTCTACGCCGGCCCTTCGGCGCATGGGCTGGCGCCGGCGCGGCTGCGCGGCGTCGATGCGCGGCCGCCGGTGCGGCGCGGCGACATCGCCGCCCAGCTTGCGACGCAGGCGCCCGGCTTGATCGTGATCTGCGACGGCGTTTTCCAGGCCGCGCCCGCGGTGTCGCACGCCGAGATCGTCGCCGCGCTCGACGCGGGCTGGCAGGTCTGGGGCGTTTCGAGCCTCGGCGCCATCCGCGCCCATGAGCTGCGGCGCGAGGGCATGCGCGGCCATGGCTGGGTGCATGCGCAGTTCGCGCGCCGCGCCGATTTCCGCGACGACGAGCTGGCGCTGCTGCACCTGGGCGAGCCGCCCTACCTGCCGCTGACCGAGGCGCTCGTCAACCTGCGCTACGCGCTCGAGCAGCGCGCTGACGCGCTCGGCATCGCCGGCCGCTCGCAGCGCCGCCTCATCGCGGCGCTGCGCGAGCTCTGGTTCGGCGAGCGCAGCGTCGAGCGCATGCACGAGGTCATGGTCGGCCCGGCGGCGATCGCGCCCGCGGCGGCACGCCGACTGCTGGCCTGGATGGTCGGGCACCGCGTCAAGACGATCGATCTCGACGGCCTGCTGCGCGATCGTCCCTGGGCGCGCTGATCAGGGCGCCAGCGCGCGCTTGAGCATGTCGGCGGTCGACATCGCGGCACCGAGGCGCATCCATTCCTCGCGCCGCTCGGCGCCGAGCCTGTCCTGCAGCTGCGCCAGCGTCTCTGCGATCAGCGCCGCCTCGGCGGGGTCGGAATGGCGATTGCGCTCGCGCTTGATGTGCTGGCTGCGCCCCATCATCAGCGCCGCGTCCTCGTCGCGGCCGGCCTGCACGGCGGCCCAGGCGAAGATGTCGAGGATCAGGTGCGCTGCGCTGGGCAGCGCGCGCAGCATCACGGCGGCGACCTCGCGGGCCTCGTCGACGCGCCCCAGCCGCACGAGGGCCAGCGCCTGGTTGTGGCAGATCATGCCGCGCACGCGCGGCCGCGGCTCGCCGCCGGCGAGCATCGCCCGCGCGGTCTCGACCGCCTCCTCGTAGCGCTGCTCGACGATCAGCGTGTCGGTGATGTTGACGCGGCAGACCGCAGCGAGGTAGTCGAACCCCGAATGCTCGACCACGCGCAGCAGGCGCTGCAAGGCTTCGAAACTGCGGTCGCCGAGCAGCTGCAGCGAGATCGTGATTTCCGTCGCCAGCCGCGCGCGCAGCGGCAACGCGGCCGCATCGACGCGCTGCAGGCGCTCCAGACAGGCCTGGGCCTGCGGCATCATCCCGGGCCGTCCGCGGTAGGTCCTGATCAGCTGCGTCAAGGTCTCGTGGCAGCCGGTGATGTCGCCCAGCGCCTCGAAATCGCCGAGTGCGCGCAGCCCGAGCTGGGTCGCGAGTTCGCGGTTGCCCTCGCGGAACTGGGTCCAGGCCAGGCCGAGGCAGGCCGGCGCGCGCAGCGGCGGCGGCGCCTGCTCGATCAGTTCGAGCGGGATCTGCAGGCGCGCGAGTTCGGAACTGGCGGGCCCGAAGTCCTCGATCGGTGCCAGCGCCGCGACGAGCCGCGCCGCCAGCGCGGCCTCGTGTTGCGAGGTCGCCCAGTTCAGCGCCGCGATGACGTTGCGCCGCTCGGGCATGTACTTCGCCGCCCAGTCGTCGTCGCGACAGAGTTCGAGATCGTGGCGCGCCGTACCGAACCAGTCGGCGACGACCTCGGCATGGCGCCGGTGCACGGCCTCGGTCTCGCCCGCCTCGTCCAGCCGCAGGCGCGCGAAATCGCGCGCGCTTTCGAGCAGGTGCAGCCGGTCGGGTCCCGCCGAATCGCTGGCCGGGCCGCGCTGCACCAGCGAGCGGTCGGCCAGCGCCGTCAGCGCGTCCAGCATCTGCCAGCGGTCGAGCGTGGCGCCGTTCATTTCCAGGCCGCAGCACAGCTGCTGCGCGAGCTGGGCCGTGAAGCCGCCGAGGAACGGCTCCAGCCGCCTGAACACCGCCTGCTCGATCGGCGTGAGCAGGCCGTAGCTCCATTCGTAGGTCTGCAGCAGCGTGTGGTGGCGCACCGGCGCGTCGCGCAGGCCGGCACGCAGGCGCAGGCGCTGGTCGAGCTGCTCGTGCACGCCCCGCAGGCCCAGCGTGGGTACATGCGCGGCGGCCATCTCGATGGCCAGCGGCAGGCCGTCGAGCTGGCGGCAGATGTCGATGGCCGTCGCCAGTCCCGCGGCGTCGAGCTCGAACTGGCGGTCGGCGGCGCGCGTGCGCCGGCACAGCAGCGTCAAGGCACCGCTTTGCAGCGCCTCCTCGAGCCCGGCCTCGGGTGCCGGCAGGTCCAGCGGGCCGAGCCGGTACACCGTTTCGCCGGCCAGGTGCAGTCGCTCCTGCGAGGTCGCGAGCCAGCGCACGCCGCCGGCGCGCTGCAGCAGCGGCCCGAGGAAGCCCGCGACATCGTCGATGAGGTGCTCGCAGTTGTCGAGCACCAGCAGCGCGTCGAGCCGCTCGAGCGTCAGGTAGAGATCCTCGGGCGATTCGCCGCGCTCGCCCGCGGTGACGCCCAGCGCCTTGGCCACCAGCGGCATCAGCGGCGCGCCGCGGCGCACGGCGGCGAGGTCGATCCAATGCGCGCCGTCATGCCAGCGCGCGCCCAGCCGCGCGACGACCGCGCGCGCCAGCGTCGTCTTGCCGACGCCGCCGGTGCCGACGATGGTCACCAGCGGTGCGCTGCCGACGCTGGTCAAGAGGCGCTCGATGTCCGCCTCGCGGCCGTAGATCTCGGGTGCGGCGTCGCGCGCGGGCGGCGGCATGCCCGCCGTCACCGGCGCATGCGCGAGCCGGTAGCCGTAGCCCGAGACGTTGACGATGGCGTCGGCGCCGAGCAGGCGGCGCAGCGTGGTGATCTGCACCGAGAGGTTGTTCTCCTCGACGACCAGGCCGGGCCAGGCGGCGCTGAGCAGCTCGTCCTTGCTCAACACGCGACCGCGGCCGCCGATCAGCGCCAGCAGCAGCGCGAAGGCGCGACCGCCGATGCGGGCGGGCTCGCCGCGCACGAGCAGGCTGCGCTCCCCGACCCGCAGCTCCCAACCCGGATAGCGGTGGATACCCGCGACGGCGGAATTCGGTTCGGTCAGTTGTGGCACGGCCGGAATCGAGCGTCCAGGATCTGGACTTGTATCTGTTCTACAGCGGTATACCACGGGCCGGTGACGTCGCGTTTCCGGATGCACCTGAAACCGGAATTCGGCTAACCTCGCAAGGGTCCGGCGCAGGTCGCGGTGATCCCGCGGCCACCGGCCTCGAACCGGCGCGCGACACGATCGCGCACGAGAGGAGACGCGATGACTCACCCACCCCCGCACCCGCCCCTGCGGCTGCATGTCCCCGAGCCCACCGGCCGCCCCGGTTGCGCGACGGATTTCTCCTACCTCCACGTCTCGGCCGCCGGCGCCGTGCCCAAGCCGGCCGTCGACGTCGCCGCGGCCGACACGGCGGCGATGGCCACTGCGCTCGTGCGCGTGCTCGACGACGAGGGTCGCGCCGTCGGGCCCTGGGCCCCGGCCGTCGAGCCTGCGCTGTTCGAAAAGGGCTTGCGGGCGATGATGCGCACGCGACTTTTCGACGCCCGCATGCTGATCGCGCAGCGCCAGAAGAAGATCTCGTTCTACATGCAATGCCTGGGCGAGGAGGCCATCGCCTGCGCCCATGCGCTGGCCATCGCCCCGGGCGACATGTGCTTCCCGACCTACCGCCAGCAGGGGCTGCTGCTGGCGCGCGACGATGTCGACATGGTCGAGATGATGTGCCAGCTGATGTCCAACGAGCGCGACCCGCTCAAGGGCCGCCAGCTGCCGGTGATGTACTCGTACAAGCGGCGCGGCTTCTTCTCGATCTCGGGCAACCTCGCGACCCAGTTCATCCAGGCCGTCGGCTGGGCGATGGCGTCGGCGATCAAGGGCGACACGCGGATCGCCTCGGCCTGGATCGGCGACGGCGCCACGGCCGAGAGCGATTTCCACACCGCGCTGACCTTCGCCCATGTCTACCGCGCGCCGGTGATCCTCAACGTCGTCAACAACCAATGGGCGATCTCGACGTTCCAGGCCATCGCCGGCGGCGAGGCGACGACCTTCGCCGCGCGCGGCGTCGGCTGCGGCATCGCCTCGCTGCGCGTCGACGGCAACGATTTCCTCGCCGTGCTCGCCGCTTCGCGCTGGGCCGCCGAGCGCGCGCGCGGCAATCTCGGGCCGACGCTGATCGAATGGGTGACCTACCGCGCCGGCGCGCATTCGACCTCGGACGATCCGTCGCGCTACCGCCCCGCCGATGACAGCAAACGCTTCCCGCTCGGCGACCCGATCGAGCGCCTGCAACGCCACCTGATCGCCAGCGGCCATTGGAGCGAGGAGCGCCAGGCCGCCGCGCAGGCCGAGCTCGAGGCCGAAGTGCTGGCGGCGCAGAAGGAGGCCGAGAGCCACGGCACGCTGATCGACGGCCATATCCCGCCGCTGGAATCGATGTTCGAGGATGTCTACGCGACGATGCCGGCGCATCTGCGCGAGCAGTTGCGCCAGGCGCGCGAACTCCATCGCGGGGAGCATTGACATGGCCGCGATGACGATGGTGCAGGCGCTGCGCTCGGCGATGGACCTGATGCTCGGCCGCGACGACGATGTCGTCGTCTTCGGCCAGGACGTCGGCTATTTCGGCGGCGTCTTCCGCTGCACCGAAGGGCTGCAGGCGAAATACGGCCAGTCGCGCGTGTTCGACGCGCCGATCAACGAGGGCGGCATCGTCGGCGTCGCTGTCGGCATGGGCGCCTACGGGCTGCGGCCGGTCGTCGAGATCCAGTTCGCCGATTACTTCTACCCGGCGTCGGACCAGATCGTCTCCGAGGCGGCGCGGCTGCGCCACCGCTCGGCGGGCGACTTCACGGCGCCGATCACGATCCGCATGCCCTGCGGCGGCGGCATCTACGGCGGCCAGACGCACAGCCAGAGCCCCGAGGCGCTGTTCACCCATGTCTGCGGCATCCGCACCGTGATGCCGAGCAACCCGCGCGACGCCAAGGGGCTGCTGATCGCGGCGATCGAATGCGACGACCCGGTCATCTTTCTCGAGCCCAAGCGCCTGTACAACGGCCCGTTCGACGGCCACCACGAGCGGCCCGTCGTGCCCTGGTCGCAACATGCGCTGGGCGAGGTGCCCGAGGGCCACTACCGCGTCGAACTCGAGACGGCCGCGGTCTATCGCAGCGGCAGCGCGATCACGCTGCTGACCTACGGCACGATGGTCTATGTCTGCGAGGCCGCGGCGCGCGAGGCCGGCATCGACGCCGAGATCGTCGATCTGCGCAGCCTGTGGCCGCTGGACCTGGCGACGATCGTCGCCTCGGTGCGCAAGACCGGGCGCTGCGTCGTCGTCCACGAGGCCACGCGCAGCAGCGGCTTCGGCGCCGAGCTGACGGCGCTCGTGCAGGAGCATTGCTTCTACCACCTCGAAGCGCCGATCGAGCGCGTCTGCGGCTGGGACACGCCGTATCCGCATGCGCAGGAATGGGACTATTTCCCGGGGCCGGCGCGCGTCGCCGCCGCGATGCAGCGAGCGCTGGAGAAATGACATGGCCGAGCATCTGATCAAGGTTCCGGATCTCGGTGAAGGCATCGCCGAGGTCGAACTCGTGGCCTGGCATGTCGCACCGGGCGACCGCGTGAAGGAAGACCAGGGGCTGGCCGACGTCATGACCGACAAGGCCAACGTCGAGATCCCGTCGCCGGTGGCCGGCACCGTGGTCGCGCTCGGCGGCGAGGTCGGGCAGGTGATGGCGGTGGGGGCGACGCTGATACGCATCGAGGTCGAAGGCGAGGCGCGTGGCGCCAAGCGCGGCGCGGCAGCGAAAGCTGCGGCCAGCGCAGTGACTGCGCCACCTGCACCGGCCGCACCGGTCGTGGCGACCGCGCCCTTGGCGCCGTCGGCATCGCCGCCCGACGAGCGCCCGATCGCCTCGCCCGCCGTGCGCCGCCGCGCCTGGGAGCTCGGCATCGACCTCGCGACGGTGCGCGCCAGCGGCCCGGGCGACCGCATCCTGCAGGCCGACCTCGATGCCGCGCCGAAGCCGGCACAACCGTCGACCGCGCCCGTCGCGGCAGCGCCGCGCAGCGCCGCCGCGCCCGCGGCCGACCGCAGCATCCCGGTCATCGGCGTGCGGCGCAAGATCGCCCAGCGCATGCAGGAATCGAAACGCCGCATCCCGCATTACAGCTATGTCGAGGAGGTCGACGTCACCGAAATCGAGGCGCTGCGCGCGCGGCTCAACGAGCGCCATGGCGCGGCGCGGCCGCATCTGACGCTGCTGCCGTTCCTCGTGCGCGCGCTCGTGCTCGCGCTGGGCGAACACGGCCGCGTCAACGCGACCTTCGACGACGAGGCCGGCGTCATCACCGAGCATGGCGCCGTGCATCTCGGCATCGCGACGCAGACCGAGGCCGGGCTGATGGTGCCGGTGCTGCGCGACGCCGCAGCGCACGACCTCTGGTCGGCGGCGGCCGAGATCACGCGGCTGGCCGACGCGGCGCGCGCCGGCCGCATCGTGCGCGCCGAGCTCAGCGGCTCGACGATCACGCTCACCAGCCTGGGCGCGCTCGGCGGCATCGCGTCGACGCCGGTGATCAACATGCCCGAGGTCGCGATCGTCGGCGTCAACCGCATCGTCCAGCGGCCGGTCTGGCGCGACGGCGGCGTCGTGCCGCGGCGCCTGATGAACCTGTCGTCGTCGTTCGACCACCGCGTCGTCGACGGCGCCGTCGCCGCCGCCTTCGTGCAGGCGTTGCGCGGGCGGCTCGAATCGCCGGCTCAGCTCTTCATCGACTGAGAAGAAGTCGGCGGCGCCGGCCGCGACAGCAGCCACAGCCCGGCCCAGGTCAGCGCGCCGTCGAACAGCAGCAGCTCGAGCCCGATGTGCCAGCCGCCCAGCCATTGCGCCTGGTGGCTGTCGACGATCCAGCACAGCAGCGGCGCCGCGATGGCCACCGCCGGCGTCCAGCGGTCGGCGACGACGCGGCGCCGGCTCAGCATCGCGAAGGCGTAGAGGCCGAGCAACGGCCCGTAGGTGTAGCCGGCGAGCTTGAGCACGAGGGCGATCATGCTCGGGTCGTCGAGCGCCTTGAAGCCCAGCACCAGCGCCATGAACAGCGCCGCGAAACCGAGATGGACGCGGCGGCGGATGCGCTTGCGCGCCGCCTCGTCGAGGTCGGCGCGCTGCGGCAGGCCGAGCAGGTCGATGCAGGCGATGGCGGTCAGCGCGGTGAGCGCGCCATCGGCGCTGGGGAACAGCGCCGAGACCAGCGCGACGACGAAGAGCAGCTGCACCGCCGGCGGCAGCGCGGTCTGCACGATGGCCGGGAACAGGCGGTCGCCGCGCGCCGTCACGCCGACCTCGGGTGCGACGAGCGTGAGCAGGCCGCCGAGGTAGAGGAAGACGGCGACGACGGCGAGCAGCACGACGCCGAGCAGCAGCATGTTCTTCTGCGCATCGGCCAGGCGTCGCACCGACAGGCTCTTCTGCATCATCTCCTGGTCCATCCCGGTCATCGCGATGGCGATGAAGACCCCGGCGAGCAGCTGCTTGACCGCGTAGTCGGGCGCCCGCGGCTCGAGCACCCAGACCTGCGCCAGCCCGGCGCGGCGCATCGCCTCCCAGCCGGCCAGCGGGTCGAGGCCGAGCCGCTGCAGCAGCATCGCCGTGCAGACGAAGAGGCCGAGCAGCATCGCCGCCGTCTGCAGCGTGTCGGTGTAGACGATGGTGTGGACGCCGCCCTCGATCGTGTAGACGAGGATCAGCGCCAGGATCACCGCCGCCGTGAGCCAGAAAGGCACGCCCAGCGCGTCGAGCAGCAGCCATTGCAGCACGACGATGACGAGGTACAGCCGCGCCGTCGCGCCGAGCGTGCGCGCGGCGATGAAGAAGGCCGCGCCGGTGCGGTGCGAGCGCGGCCCCAGCCGTTGTGCGAACACACCGTAGATCGACGTGAGGCCCAGCCGGTAATACAGCGGCAGCAGCACGAAGGCGATGACGACATAGCCCAGCGCCTGGCCGATGACGAGCTGCAGATAGCCGAAGCGGCCGAGGCCGACGGCGCCTGGCACGCTGACGAAGGTCACGCCCGACAGCGAGGTGCCGATCATCCCGAACGCGACGACGAGCCAGGGGCTGTTGCGGCCGCCGCTGAAGAAGGCATCGCCGGCCTGGTGGCGCGAGGTGCGCCAGGCGATGAACAGCAGCAGCGCGAAATAGCCGGCGACGCAGGCCAGCAGCCAGATCATGTTGCTGCCGCCTCAGGCGGCATCGATCAGGCTGCGGATCGCACCGCCCAGCGCCGGCAGCCGCCAGGTGCTGGCGCAGCGCGGTTGCGGCGCGTAGCGCGTGCCCAGGTTCGTGAACACGACGACGATCGCGTAGCCGCCGTCGCTGCCGCCGCGCTGGACGATGCCGGCGTCGGCGGCGTAGTTCTGCGTATTGCCGGTCTTGTGCGCGAAGGTCGGCGCATCGGGCAGGCCCTCGACCCAGCCCGGCAGGTCGCGCAGCGAACCCGATGAGAGCACGCCGTCGAGCTGCTGGTGGCGCAGCAGATCGACGAGATGAGCCGCCGATTCCGGCCGCAGCGGCTTTGATCCCGGCTTCAGCCACGGCGGTTGCGGCGTCTGGGCATCGATCAGCCAGAGCAGGCGCAACGTGTCCCAGGCCGTCATCTGGATGCGGCCGACGCCGGCGCCATCGCGGTTGCCCCAGCCGCCGGCCGCGGTGGTGCCGCGCAGCCGCAGCGTGGTCAGGCCGCAGCGGACGAAGGCCGCGTGCAGCGGCTCGATCATCGCCAGCCGGTGCAGCAAGGCGACGAGTTCGGTCGTCGCGTCGTTGTCGCTGACGGTGATCATCGGCACCATCGCCGCCGGCCATTCGTCGATGAGACCGCGGTCGCGCGCCAGCGCGATGCCGAAGGCGACCATCAGCTTGAGCACCGAGGCCGGATAAGGCGCGACGAAACGCAGCGGCCCGTCGCCTTGCAGCGGCTCGAAGGGCAGGCGCGACCAGTCGGCATCGGGCCGCCAGGCGATCGACTCGCCCTGCGCGTCCTGGATGTCGGCGTCGAAGCGCAGCCCGCGCAGTGCGCCGGCGTCGTCGCCCAGCGGCGCGGCGATGCCGCCCGGATGCTCGCGCGAGAACAGCACGTTCGCGAACCGCGGCGCGGCGCCGGGGGTGAAGAGCGCCAGCGCGAGGTCGATGCTCGGGTGATGCGCGATCGCCGCGCCGCCGCGCTCGCTGTCGGGCGTGGCGCCGAAGTCCTGCGCGCGCACGGCGCGCAGGAGTCGTTCGGCGAGCTCGGCGTCGGCAGGCATCGGCGCGACGGCCCGCCGGTTCGTCGCCGGCGGGCGGGGGTCGGTTAGAAGAACTTGTAGTCTACGAGCAGCGTGAACGAGCGCAGCCGCGGGTCGGCGATGCGCGGTTCCCAGTCGCTGCCGGCACCGGTGTTGGTGTCGTAGGTGGCGCTGAACGGCGGCTTGGTGTCGAACAGGTTCTTGATGCCGAAGGTGATCGTCGCGTTCTTGATCCCCGAGTACGAGACGCTCGTGTTGTAGAGGATGTAGGGCTTGACGCGCGGGTTCCAGTTCGGACCGACGTCGGTGCCATTGGCCACACCGGGCAGCTGGAAGTCGGCATAGCCGCTGCGGTAGACCTGGGTCAGGCTCGCACCCCAGACATCCTGGGCGTAGGTCAGGTCCAGCGTGTGCTTCCAGCGCACGCCGAGGTCGCCGGTGCGCGTGGCCACGGCGATCTCGGTGGCGCCCCAGCTGCCGTTGGGCACCAGCTTGGTGTTCTTGGCCAGCAGGTACGAGAGGTCGTAGTTGACGCCCCAGCGTCCGGCGCCGACCTTGCCGTCGGCCTTGAGGCCGAATTCCAGGCCGCGCGTGACGGTGCCGCCGGAGTTGATCCAGCGATCGTCGATGGTCTGCAGGACGCCGTTGGCATCGCGGATGAAGGCGCTCGTGAACGAGGCGTAGTTCTGCGACAGCGTCGTCAGATCCAGGCTCTGGATCGTGTTCGTGCGCGTGATGCTCCACCAGTCGAGGTTGACCGCCAGATGCGGCGTGATCGCCCACACCGTGCCGATATCGCCTTCCTTGGCCTTCTCGGGGCCGAGGCTGGGCTTGCCGCCGGTGAGGATCGTCGGCGTGATCGACGCGCAACCGGGCGCGCTCGAGACGACCAGCGCCGGGCAGCTCGCCGGGTCGACGAGGTTGGCGCCGGTGTACGGCGACTCGGTGACGCCGAAGAATTCCTGTGCGAACGTCGGCACGCGGAAGCCCGTGCTGTACGAGGCGCGGAACAGCAGGTCGGGCAGCGGCGTGAAGCGCAGCGAGGCCTTGGGGTTCGTCGTCGAACCGAAGCCCGTGTACTTGTCGTAGCGCGCCGACAGCGTCAACTCGAGCTGCTTGCTCATCGGGATCAGCAGCTCGGCGAACATCGCGTCGATGTTGCGCTTGACGGTGTTGAGCGAGTTGATGCTGTCGAACGGCGCGTTGTAGACGGCGGCCTGCGTCGCGAGGTCGCTCGCGTTGCCGTTGAACTTGTACTTCTCGGTGCGCAGGTCGAGGCCGATGGCGGCCTGCATATCGCCGCCGGGCAGCTTCGCGAGCGTGCCGGTGAAGGTCGCGTCGACCTCGGTGTTGGTGTACTTGCCACCGTACAGCGCGACGCCGTCGGCCGAGACCGCGGCCAGCGCCGCCAGCGCGTCCGGCGTCTGCGAGCCGTCGAGCGAGAACGGGTTGAGCACGCCGGTGTTGAGCAGCTTGGCGAAGGCCGCGCCGTAGAAGTAGCCGCTGTCGAGCTTGGACTTCGAGTCGCTGGTGGCGTAGGACAGGCCGGTCTTGTAGGTCCAGTCGCCGAGGTCGAGTCCGCCCTCGGCGCCGACGACGAGTCGCGCCGTGTCCGAGGTCGTGCCGATCTTGCGGTTGCCGCAGGGCATGCAGCGCCAGCGGAAGCCGATCGGCGCGCCGTTGTTGGCGGCGACGGTCGGGAACGTCGCGGCCAGCGCGTTGAACACGCTCGCGTAGGCCGGGGCCGTGCTCGGGTAGCCGAGGTCGTAGAAGAAGCTGGACTTCGAGGTGCTGGTCGAGATCTGGTTCGGCGAGAAGCTCTTCTCGGTCTGCACCCGCGCCGCGGTGACCTCGGCGAACAGCTCGTTCCCGCCCAGCCGCAGCGTGCCGCGGGCGAGAAGGTTGTCGTTCTTCACCGGCTGCTGCAGCGCTGCCGCCGCACCGGTGTCCCAGGCGCAGCCGTACTTGGCCGCCGGCGAGGCCCACAGCAGGTAGTCGTAGGCCGCCATGCCGGGCACGCTCGAGCAGCCGGCGCCGCCGGGCAGGTTCAGCACGTTGATGCCGTTGTAGGCCTGGGTGCCGCCGGGCAGCTTCGGGCCGCTGCTGTTGGACGTCGGCGTGCTCAGCACGTTGGGGATGTTGCCGATCGCGAACACCGTCGCGTACGGCGTGCCGCGCGTGTCGACCGAGAGGCCGCGGTCGCTCTGGAAGGTGTTGACGAACGAGCGCTGGTCGCCGCGCAGCGCCTGGTTCTCGACATGCGAGACGGTCGCCAGCACGTTGTAGTGGTCGGTCTCGAGGTTGCCGAAGCCGCCGGTGATCGAGCCCTTGTAGATGTTGCCGCCCGGATGCTGGTCGACGTCGGCGAAGCCCGAGATCTGCAGCCCCGTGTAATCCTTGCGCGTGATGAAGTTGATGACGCCGCCGACGGCGTCGGTGCCGTACAGCGAGCTCGCGCCGTCCTTGAGCACCTCGACGCGCTCGATCGCCGCGAACGGGATCTGCTGCAGGTCGACGACACCGCCGCTGAGGCCGGCGATCGCGACGCGGCGCCCGTTGAGCAGCACCAGCGTCGCCGCCGAACCTTGCATGCGCAGGTTCGCCGCCGAGAGGCCGTTGTTGCCGCGCGAGGAACCCGCGGCGACGTCGGAATTGCTCGACAGGTTGTCGACGCCGTTGCCGTTGATGTTGAGCTGCGTGATCAGCTGCTCGGCGGTGACGATGCCGGCGCGCTCCATCTCCTGGCGCGTGATCGTCTGCACCGGCAACGCACCTTCGCTGGCGATGCGCTTGATGCTCGAACCGGTGATCTCGACGCGCTGCGGCTGGTCGGCCGATTGCGCCAGCGCGTGGCTGGCCAGACCCAGCAGCGCGAGGCTGCCGACGACGGTCTTCAACTTCATCATCCGGTTTCCTTCCGACATGGCTTGCTCGGTCATCGACGGGGCAATTGCTTCGCCGATCGACCAAGACCCTGGTTGTTAGTAGGGGTTACGGTAACTCAAGCTCCGACACGTTGGCGACACAATCGATTGAGGCCCGGGTCGGTCGGTGCGCGAAAACAACATCATTCGCATCGACCTTCACCTGGCTCCTCGGCACCTTCAGGATCGCCCCATGCCCATCAGTCGCCGCCGCTTCTTTGCCACCTCCGGTCTCGCCGCGGCGAGCCTGCCGGCGCTCGCCGCGCCACCCGCTTCAACCGCGTCACCGCAGCGCCTGCGCGCCAGGCGCCTGCAGAGCGGCGACACGATCGCCCTCGTCAGCCCGGCGAACGCGACCTTCGAGCGCGAGCCGACCGAGATCGCGATCGAGTCGCTGCAGGCACTGGGCTTCAAGGTGCGGCAGGCGCCGCATCTGCGTTCGCGCCGCGGCCAGTTCGCCGGCACCGACGCCGAACGCGCCGGCGACATCAACGCGATGTTCGCCGACCCCGGCGTGCAGGGCATCCTCGCGCTGACCGGCGGCTCGGGCTGCAACCGCATCCTGCCGCTGATCGACTACGACCTGATCCACCGCAACCCCAAGTTCCTCGGCGGTTTTTCCGACCTCACGGCGCTGATCAACGCCGTGCAGCGCCGCACCGGGCTCGTCACCTTCCATTGCCCGATGGGCGGCTCGGAATGGAACGAGTTCAGCGTGCGCTGGCTGCGCGGCGCGGTGATCGAGGCGCAGGCGCAGACGCTCGTCAACGGCAGCGAGCCCGAGGACGAGCTGGTGCCGCGCAAGGGCCGCATCCAGACGATACGCGGCGGCCGCGCGCGCGGCCGGCTCGTCGGCGGCAACCTCGCGGTGCTGAGCTCGATCGCCGGCTCACCGTACTGGCCCGATTTCGACGGCGCCATCCTCTGCCTCGAGGAGATCAACGAGTACCTCTACCGCGTCGACCGCATGCTCTCGACGATGAAGCTCGCCGGCGCGCTCGATCGCCTCGCCGGCGTCGTCCTCGGCGCCTTCACGAACTGCGCGCCCAACTCCGACGGCTACGGCGCGCTGACGCTCGACGAGATCTTCGACGACTACTTCAAGGGCCTCGGCATCCCCGTCTACGCCGGTGCCAGCTTCGGCCACATCAAGCGCAAGTTCACGCTGCCGATCGGCCTCGACGTCGAGATCGACGCCGATGCCGGCACGCTGCGCTACCTCGAGCCGGCCGTGCTCGCCTGATCCGCGGCGTCGGGGTCACCGGCCCTGGCGCTGGGGCGGCTGGCCTCGGCGCCGGCGTCGCGGTGCAGCCGCAGCGACCACAGCGCCGCCAGCGCCATCAGCGCGCCGCTGCTGACGAGCGCAACGCGGAAATCGATCAGCGCCAGCCCGCCGCCGCCGCGCAGGTCGCGCGACGCCGCCAGCGCCAGCGTCGCATAGGCCACGGCCAGCGCCGCGCCGACCTGCGACGCCATGGCGGCCAGCGTCGTCGCGCCGGCGCGTGCCGAGGCCGGGATCTCGGCGAAGGCCAGCGTGTTCGTCGCCGTGAACTGCATCGACCGCGTCAGCCCGGCGGCGAACAGCACGGCGCCGGCGAGCAGCGGTGGCCAGCCCGGCGCGATGAGCCCGCAGCCGGCGATGAAAGCCGCGCTCAGCAGGCCGTTGACGACGATGACGCGGCGAAAGCCCCAGCGCCGCAGCGCCGCCGTCGTCGCGACCTTCATCGACAAGTTGCCGGCCATGTAGATGAGCAGCATCAGCCCGGCCTCGAAGGCGTTGCGGCCGAAGCCGATCTGGAACATCAGCGGCAGCAGGAACGGCGTGGCCTGGATCGCGATGCGGCTCACGAGCCCGGCGCTCAGCGTCGAGATGACGAAGGTCGCGTCGCGCGCCGCCTCGAGTTCGAGCAGCGGATGCGGATGGCGCCGCGCATGGCGCAGCGCCAGCGCGCCCAGCACGACGCCGGCGAGCGCGAGCGCACCGCCGGCGAGCGCGCTGCCGCGCGCCTCGGCCAGCAGCGACAGCCCCTCGATCAGCGCCACCAGCGCCAGCCCGGTGAGCGTGAAGCCGATGCCGTCGAACGGCCGCCGCGCGCCCGCCGCGGGCTGCGGGATGTAGCGCAGCACCAGCCACAGGCCGATGGCGCCGACCGGCAGGTTGATGAAGAAGATCCAGCGCCACGAGGCATAGGTCGAGATCAGCCCGCCCAGCGGCGGACCGACGACGGGGCCGATCAGCGCCGGCCAGACGATCATCCCCAGCGCCTCTATCAGGCGGTGCCGGGGCGTCGTGCGCAGCACGACGAGGCGGCCCACCGGCGACATGAAGGCCGCCGCCGCGCCCTGCAACGCACGCGCGGCGATGAAGGCCCCCAGGTTCGGGCTCAGCCCGCACAGCAGCGACGCCAGCGTGAAAAGGCCGACGGCGGCGGCGAAGACGTTGCGCGCGCCCCAGCGCTCGCTGACCCAGCCGGCCGCCGGCACGAGCACGGCGACGGCGACGAGGTAGGCCGAGATGCCCAGGCTCAGCGCCAGCGTCGTCGCGCCGAAGCTGTGCGCGATGCTCGGCAGCGCCGTGACGATGATGCTGGCGTCCAGCGTCTCCATGAAGAACGCCGCGGCGACGATCGTCGGCACGCGGCGCGACGTCGCGTCGGCGGCGTTGACTTCGGCGTCCGGATCGTCCGCAGGCATGGGTTCGCAGTTCTTCCTCGTTCGCGCCCGGCTCGGTACTTTCCCTGATCCGCGCTCAGAACTAAGCACCTGCCGCCGGCGAACGCGCGATCCTACGATCCGCGCATCGCCGGGCGATCGATGCGCCATCCCTGCCATCGCCGCCACCACAGAATCAGGAGACCGCCCATGGCCCGACGTGTACCCACCGCAGTCGAACTCGATCCGATCGAGCGCGCCAGCCGCGACGAGATCACGGCCTTGCAGCTGCAGCGACTGAAGGTCACGCTCCGGCGCGCCTACGACAACGTGCCGCATTACCGCCAGGCCTTCGACGCCGCCGGCGTGCACCCCGAGGACTGCCGCTCGCTCGCCGACCTCGCGAAGTTCCCCTTCACGACGAAGAAGGATCTGCGCGACAACTACCCCTTCGGCATGTTCGCCGTGCCGCGCCAGCAGCTCGCGCGCATCCATGCCTCGTCGGGTACGACCGGCAAGCCGACCGTCGTCGGCTACACGCGCAACGACATCGAGACCTGGGCCGGCCTCGTCGCGCGCTCGATCCGCGCCGCCGGCGGCCGCGCCGGCGACATCTGCCATGTCGCCTACGGCTACGGCCTGTTCACCGGCGGCCTCGGCGCGCACTACGGCGCCGAGAAGCTCGGCTGCACGGTGATCCCGATGTCGGGCGGGCAGACCGAGAAGCAGGTGCAGCTGATCCAGGACTTCCGTCCCGACATCATCATGGTCACGCCGAGCTACATGCTCAACATCGTCGAGGAGTTCCTGCGCCAGGGCCTCGATCCGGCGGAGAGCTCGCTCTCGATCGGCATCTTCGGCGCCGAGCCCTGGACCGACGCGATGCGCACCGAGATCGAGGCCCGCGCCGGCATCGACGCCGTCGACATCTACGGCCTGAGCGAGGTCATGGGCCCGGGCGTAGCCAACGAATGCGTCGAGACCAAGGACGGTCCGGTGATCTGGGAGGACCATTTCTACCCCGAGATCATCGACCCCGACACCGGCGAAGTGCTGCCCGACGGCAGCGACGGCGAACTCGTCTTCACCTCGCTGACGAAGGAGGCGATGCCGGTGATCCGCTACCGCACGCGCGACCTCACGAAGCTGCTGCCGCCCACCGCGCGCTCGATGCGCCGCATGGGCAAGATCACCGGCCGCAGCGACGACATGCTGATCATCCGCGGCGTGAATCTCTTTCCGACGCAGGTCGAGGAACTGATCATCAAGCAGGGCCAGCTCGCGCCGGTGTACCAGCTCGTCGTCACGCGCGACGGCCATCTGGACAAGCTCGACATCCTCGTCGAGGCGCGGCCCGATGTCTCGGCCCGGCTCTCGGGCGTCGAATCCGATGCCATCGCGCGCCAGCTCGAACATGGCATCAAGACCCATATCGGTGTCAGCGCGAAGGTGCGCGTGATGGCCGCAGGCAGTGTCGAACGCACGCAGACGGGCAAGGCCCGGCGCGTCGTCGACAAGCGTCCCAAGGGCGCGAATTAGCGAATTAGCGAATTAGCGAACTAGCAACCGACTGGAGGTCGATCATGGCAAGACACGAGAAACTGGCCGCCCGCATGGCGCTGCCGCCCGCCACCGAACAGCCCAACGTCTATCCGCTGAGCTGGCAGGCGCACACGGCCAAGCTCGAGGAGATCTGGGACGCCGCGCAGCGCGAGAACTGGGACCCGAAGAAGCTCGACTGGTCCAGCTTCGACGCCAGCCGCTACACCTGGGAGGAGCGCGAGGCGATCGCCTACTGGTGGACCATCCTCTCGGTGTTCGACGCCTCGGCGCCGCCGGTATTCGCCGCCGCCTTCGTCAAGACCTACGAGGCGCACGAGGAGGACGCCGTGCGGCGCTGCTTCTTCAGCGTGACGCGCGACGAGCAGAACCACGAGCAGGTCTGCGGCCTGGCGATCACGAAGATGCTCGAGCACCCGGATCCGCTGACCTATGTGCCCAAGACCGAGATCGGCCGCAAGGCGCAGCGCAATGCGCATTGGCTGTACTACAACGGCGGCCGCTACTGGAGCGGCTACAAGGCGGCGGTGCCCAAGTACAACCTCGCGGTGCTGTTCAGCTCGTTCCTGATGGGCGAGATCGCCGCGGCGACGATCTTCCACCAGATGGCGGCCAAGTGCACCGAGCCGGTGTTCAAGGAGGCCTTCCGCAACATCGGCCGCGACGAGGGCCGGCACATGGCGATCTGCCTGTCGCTGATGGAGCGCGACTACCCGAAGATGAACCTCGCCGACAAGCCGCTGATCACCAAGCAGATCCGCGCCGGCTTCCTGTTCCTGTCGGGCGTGCTGTTCGAGCCGCCCGAGGATTTCTGGGACATCCCGAGCGACTTCATCGCCTGGCAGCGCGAGATCGAGACCGTCGCCCGCGAGGCCGGTTTCCACATCCCCGAATACGAGGGCAAGCGCGAGAACTGGAAGACCGCGATGCTCAACCTCAAGGGCGTGCTCGACAAGTACGACATCCCGTTCCCGGCGATTCCCGAGGTCGGCATCACCGGCCAGGAGGTCACCGACGCCGACATGGTCGACATCATCCCGGTGTTCTAGGCATGCCGCGCATCCGCCTGCATCCCTCGGGGCGGCTCGTCGAGGTCGGCGCGGGCGCGACGGTGCTCGAGTCGCTCGAGAAGGCCGGCTACGCGCTGCCCAACAACTGCCGCGCGGGCGCCTGCGGCGAATGCAAGGTCAAGGTCCTCGAGGGGCAGTTCGACCAGGGCTTCGTGATGGACATGGCGCTCTCGCCCGACGAGCGGCGCCAGGGCTACGGCCTGATGTGCATGGCCAAGCCGCTGTCCGACGAACTCGTCATCGAATGGGGCACCGAGGACGCGAAACCCAAGCTGTTCCCGCCGCGCGAGGGCCAGCGCTTCGTCGTCACCGACCGCATCGAGCGCACGCCGCGCATCGTCGAGCTGCGCCTGCGGCCGCTGCGCGACGCGATGCGCTACTGGCCCGGCCAATACCTGATGCTCGGCGACCCGGCTGCCGGCGTGCCTTTGCGCAGCTATTCGATCGCCAATGCGCCGCGCAACGACGGCGAGATCGTCGTGCAGATCACGCGCGCGGCCGACGGGCTGACGAGCGCCTGGGCCCACGACACGCTGCTGCCGGGCACCCGCGTCGCCGTCAACGGGCCCTACGGCACCTTCATCGGTGACCCCTCGGTCGATACGCCGGTGCTGTGCATGGCCGCCGGATCGGGACTCGCGCCCATCCTCGCGCTGACCGAGGCGGCGCTGCGCCGCAGCTACACCGACCCGGTGACGCTGCTGTTCTCGGCCGCCACCGCGGACGACCTCTACGACCGCGGCATGATGGCCTGGTGGGAGGCGCGGCACCGCAATTTCCGCTACCGGCCGACGCTCACGCGCGAGACGCCCGCGGACCCGAAGGCGCTGCACGGCCGCATCCCGGCGCTGCTGCCGACGCTGTTCAACGACCTCTCGCGGCACAGCGTCTTCGTCGCCGGCTCGCCGGCCTTCGTCGACGACTGCGTGGCCGCCGCGAAAACACTCGGCGCCAGGCCCGAGCTGATCCACACCGAAGGCTATTTCCCGCAGAGCCCGCCGCAGACGCCGCCCGCCGGCCAGTTGCTGGCGCAGCGCGACGCGCCGTAGTCCCGCCCGCCCTCGCGGGCGCGCCATGACTTTCCTCATCGCGCCGGCCCGCGCTCGCTACACGCGGTGACCAATTGCATCCCGCGCGGATGACGCGGGCCACTCACATCGGCGGCCATGCCTGCCTAGGATGGCCTGGCACCGACCCCGCCGCTCGCCTCCGACCCCGGAGCCGGTCACCACCGACCGCTGCGAGCCGCCGTCCGCCCGGCTCCCTGATCGCCCCATCTATGCCGGCGGAAACGATGAAAGGGAATGCGATGACCCCGTCCTTGCCTCCAACCCGCCGCCGCACCCTGCTCGGTGCCGGCCTCGCACTCGCCGCGATGCAGTCGACGCCGCCCTGGATCCGCAGCGCCCGCGCCGCCGCGCCGGTGCGCATCGGGCTCGACGACACGCTCACCGGCACCTATGCCGAACTGGGCAAGAACGAGATGACGGGCTGCCAGCTCGCGGTCGAGGAGATCAATGCCAAGGGCGGCATCCTCGGCCGCCAGGTCGAGCTCATCGTCGAGGACTCGACGAGCGCCGACACCGGCACCGCGGTGCAGAAGGCGCGCAAGCTGATCTCGCGTGACAAGGTCGACTTCATGCTCGGCAACGTCAACTCGGCGATGGCGCTGGCGATCGGCCAGGTCACGCACGAGGCCAAGGTCCTGCACATCGTCACCGGCGGCCATACCGACGCGGTGACCGGCACCGATTGCCACTGGAACGTCTTTCGCATCTGCAATACGACGCGCATGCAGACGAACGCCGTCTCGAAGACGCTGTTCGACAAATACGGCAAGCGCTGGTTCTTCATCACCCCCGATTACGCCTTCGGCCACACGCTGCAGCAGGGCTTCGAGGCCAGCCTGAAGGAGTTCGGCGGCAAGGAGGTCGGCGTCGCGCTGGCGCCGCTGGGCACGTCCGACTACTCGGCCTATCTGATCCAGGCGCAGAACGCGCATCCCGACGTCGTGATCTTCCTCACCGCCGGCCAGGACGCGGTGAATTCGCTCAAGCAGGCGGTGCAGTTCGGCCTCGACAAGCGCTTCCACATCGCCGGCGCGCAGCAGGAACTCGAGGTGCTGCGCGGCCTGCCGCCCGAGGCGCGCATCGGCACGTGGGTCTTCGAGTGGTACTGGAACCAGCCCAAGGTGCCGCACGTGGCCGAGTTCGTCGCCGCGATCGAGAAGAAGACCGGCCACAAGCCGACGGCGCGGCATTGGTTCGGTTACGCCGCGACCTGGACCTGCGCGCTGATCGCGAATCGCGAGAAGACGCTCGACGCCGTCAAGCTCGCCAAGGCGCTCGAGGGCTACACGCTGCCGCCCGAGGTGGCGCTGATGCCCGACCCGGTGATGCTGCGCGCCGGCGACCACCAGCTGATGCCCGACCTCTATGTCGGCCACGCCGTGTCCAAGGGCGCCACGCCCGAGGACCTGTTCGTCGTCGACGACGTCGTCCCCGGCCTGAAGGCCGCGCCCTCGGTGGCCGCGACCGGCTGCCGCATGAGCTGGCACTGAGGCGCGGGCGGCAGCATGAACGAACTGCTGCTGTTCAACGTCTTCAATGGTCTCGTCATCGGCGCTTTCTACGCGCTGATGGCGCTCGGCCTGTCGCTGATCCTCAATCTCAGCGGCGTCATCAATTTCGCCCATGGCGGCTTTCTCGCGCTCGGCGCCTACGCCGCCTACACGCTGATGCCCTGGCTCGGCTTCTGGGGCGCGCTGGTCGTCGCGCCGCTGGCCGTGGCGATCGTCGGCATCGCCGTCGAGCGCTGGCTGATCCGCCCGCTCTACGGCCGCGATCCGCTCTATGGGCTGCTGCTGACCTTCGGCCTCGCGCTGATCCTCGAAGACCTCACGCGCACGATCTGGGGCGCGCAGACGCTGCCGTTCCAGGTCCCGGCCTGGCTCGGGTCGCCGCTGAGCGAGCGCTATTTCTTCATCACCGGCTATCGGCTGGCGATGGTCGGACTCGTCTGCGCCGCCGTGCTCGCCCTGTTCCTGATCCTGACGAAGACGCGGCTGGGGCTGCGCATCCGCGCCGGCACGCGCGACCTCGAGACGGTCTCGACGCTGGGCGTCAACGTGCGCTGGCTGCGCAGCCTGAATTTCGGCATCGGCATCTACCTCGCCGGGCTCGCCGGCGTGCTCGCCGCCGGCATGCTCGGGCTGACGCCGACGCTGGGCAGCGGGCTCATCATGCCGAGCTTCGTCGCCGTCATCGTCGGCGGGCTCGGCAGCCTGCCGGGCACGCTGCTCGGCGGGCTGCTGATCGGTCTGGCGTCGGGCGTGACGACGGTCTACTTCCCGGCGGCTTCCGAGGCGGTGATCTATGTCCTGATGGCCCTCGTGCTGCTGGTGCGTCCGCATGGTCTGCTCGGTGAAGAAGGGCGCACGCAATGAGCGCCGGGCCCCGCCTGGCGCCGCCGGCGGCCGACGCCGCCGTCGTGCTCGTGCTGGCAACGCTGCCGCTGTGGCTGCCGCTGCTCGGCGGCTACACGGCGCTGGGCACGCGCGTGCTGGTGATGGGGCTGGCGGCGATGGCGCTGAATGTCCTGCTCGGCTACACCGGCGTGCTCTCGTTCGGCCACGCCGCGTTCTTCGGCCTGGCCGCCTACGGCACCGGGCTGACGCTGCGCTACGGCGTGCCGAGCACGCCGCTGGCGGTGCTGGCCGGCGTCGCACTGGGCACCGCGGCGGCGGCCGTCGTCGGCGCGCTGATCTCGCGCCTGCGCGGCGTCTATTACGCGATGGTCACGATCGCCTTCGGCCAGGTCTTCTATTTCATCGCCTTCCGCTGGAACAGCCTGACCGGCGGCGACGACGGCCTCACCGGCTGGCAGCGCCAGCCGCTGGCGATCGGGCCCTGGCGCATCGACATCGCCGGCAGCGACACGGCCTTCTACTACTTCGTGTTCGCGCTGTGCGCGCTGGCCGTCGTCGCGATGGCGTGGCTGCTGCGCTCGCCCTTCGGCCGCAGCCTGGTCGCGATCCGCGAGAACGAGCGCCGCGCGCGCTTCCTCGGCATCGCCGTCGAGTGGCACATCTGGCTGTCCTTCGTCGTCTCCTGCGCCTTCGTCAGCCTGGCCGGATCGCTGTACGCGCTGCTCAACGATTTCGCCGATCCCCATGGCCTGCACTGGGAGCAGTCGGGCGACTTCGTCATCATGACCGTGCTCGGCGGCATGCGCTCGTTCTGGGGCCCGCTGGTCGGCGCCGCGGTCTTCGTCGTGCTCGAGGACTTCGTCTCCAGCCACACGCAGAACTGGATGACGGTGATCGGCCTCGTCTTCGTCGTCGTCGTGCGCTTCTTCCCGCGCGGCCTGCTGGGCCTGATCGACTTCGGTCGCCGCGGTCGGGGCCCCGCATGAACGCGCTGCTCGAGGTCGAATCGCTGGTCCGCCGCTACGGCAGCCTGACGGCGGTGGCCGATGTCACGCTGGGTTTCGAGCGCGGCTCGCTGTGTTCGGTGATCGGCCCCAACGGCGCCGGCAAGACGACCTTCTTCAACCTCATCAGCGGCCTCGTCGCGCCCACGTCCGGCCGCATCCGCTTCGACGGGCGCGACATCACGACGCTGGCGGCGCACCGCCGCGTGCGCGCCGGCATCGCGCGCACGTTCCAGATCACCGAGATCTTCCCCGAGCTGACGCTGCGCCAGACGCTGCGCTGCGCCGTCGAGGCGGCGCTGGGCCTGGGCCTGCGGCTGCGCCTGGCGGCGGCCGACGAGCGGCGCGTCGAGGAGCGGGTCGCGCGGCTGATCGAACTCATCGAGCTGCCGGCGGCCGCCGCGCACCGCGTCGGCGAACTGTCGTACGGCGACCAGCGCGCGACCGAGATCGCGCTCAGCCTGGCGCTGCAGCCGCAGCTGCTGCTGCTCGACGAGCCGACGGCCGGCATGGGCGAGCAGGAGACGCAGCGCATCGCCGGCCTGATCCGGCGCCTGCACCGCAGCGAGCACCTGACGACGGTGCTCATCGAGCACGACATGCGCATCGTCTTCGACCTCTCGGACCGCATCGTCGTGCTCGCCGAGGGCCGCGTGCTGGCCGACGGCGCGCCGGCGCAGATCGCCGCCGACGAGGCCGTGCAGGCGGCCTACCTGGGGACCGAGGCATGACGACGCCGCTGCTGGCCGTCGACGCGCTGCACGCCGGCTACGGCAAGAGCCGGGTGCTGCATGGCGTCAGCCTGGCCTTGGGCGCCGGCGAACTGCTCGCGCTGCTCGGGCGCAACGGCGTCGGCAAGACGACGACGCTGCGCGCGCTGCTCGGGCTGATCCGCCCGGTCGAAGGCCGCATCGAGATCCTCGGCCGGCGCGTCGAGACCCGGCTGCCGGGGCGCATCACGGCGCTCGGCGTCGGCTATGTGCCCGAGGGGCGGCGCGTCTTCGCCAACCTCAGCGTCGAGGAGAACCTCGAGGTGCCGCTGCAGCGCCCGGGCCCCTGGAACGTCGCTGCCGTCTACCGCCTCTTCCCGCGCCTGGGCGAGCGCCGTGCGCAGGCCGGCCGCCAGCTCTCGGGTGGCGAGCAGGAGATGCTGGCGATCGGCCGCGCGCTCATCCTCAACCCGCAGCTGCTGGTGCTCGACGAGCCGTCGCAGGGGTTGGCGCCGCTGGTCGCGCGCGAGGTCTTCGCGGCCGTCGCCCGCATGCGCGACGAGGGCATGGGCGTGCTGCTCGTCGAACAGAACCTGCGCGCCGCCGTCGAGCGCGCCGACCGCGTCTGCGTGCTCGACGGCGGCGAAGTCGTCTTCAGCGGCAGCGCCGAAGCCTTCCGCGCCGACACCGATCGCTGGCGCGACCTCGCCGGCGCGACGGCCGGCGTGCGGCCGGCCGAACCGCGGCCGTGATCGATCCGCAGGGTGCGCCGGCGTTTTCGTCGCCGGCGCATGCCGGCCTTTGCTGTGGATCATCCCGGCGAAGCATCCGACTATGCGATAGTCTGGCGCCTTGGGATGCACGCCGAAGTGAGGGTGGCTTGGACGAGCACGACAGCAGCCACACGAGCAGCCTCACCGGATGGCTGGCGACCGCCGCGGGCACCGCGCATGTCGCGGTCGGCGTCAGCAGCCTGGCCAGCGGCGCCTTCGTCGAGGTCAACGACGCCTTCTGCCGCCTGTTCGGCTACGACCGTCGTGAGATCATCGGTCGCACCTCGGCCAAGCTGGGCTTGTGGCCCGAGGATCAGCAGCGCGAGCGACTGCTCGAGCTCGTGCGCCAGCGCGGCGGTGTCGCCGGCTTCGAGGCGCGCTATCGCAACCGCCAAGGCGAGGTCGGCGACCTCGAGATCTCGGCACGCATCGTCGAACGGGACGGCGAACCCTTCCTCATCGGCTTCCTGACCGAGGTCAGCGACCGGCGCGAACTCGTCGAAGGCCTGCGTGATGCGCAGAGCCGGCTCGGCGTCGTGCTGCGCTCGTCGAACATGCTCGTGTTCCGCCAGGACCGCGAGCTGCGCTACACCTGGGTCGCGAATCCGGCGCTCGGCGCCAGCGAGGGCGAGCTCATCGGCCGCAGCGATGTCGAGATCATGGGTGCCGAGGCGGCAGCACCGCTCGTCGCGATCAAGCGCCGCGTGCTCGAATCCGGCTGGCCCGAGCGGCGCGATGTCTGGGTCGCCCACGACGGCCGGCTCGGCTGCTTCGACCTCGTTGTCGAGCCCGAGCGCGACGCCGCCGGCCGCGTCGTCGGCATCGTCTGCGCGGCGCTCGACATCACGCAGCGCCTGTGCGAGCACCAGAGCGCGCTGCGCGCGCCGGCGCATGCGATCCAGGGCCTGGCGGCGTTGATCGGCCGCGAGGCGCTGACGGCGCGGCAGGCACAGCGCCTGCACCGCATCGAGCTCGAGGCGCGGCGCCTGATCGCCCCCGACAACCCGCTGCCCACGCTCGAGCGGCTGCGCGAGCGCCACGCCGGCGAGCGCGTCGTCGTCGCCGAGCATGAACCCGTGATGCGCGAGCTCGTCTGCGCGCTGCTCGAGCGTGCGGGCCTGGCCGTCACGCCGGCGCGCACCGGTGTCGAGGCCTTCAGCTACACGCTGCAACAGGAGCCGGCGCTGCTGCTGCTCGACCTCGAGCTGCCGCAGCGCGGCGGTGTCGCCGCGGCGCGCGCGGTGCGCACCGCCGCGCTGCGGCAGATGCCCATCATCGCGCTGCTGAGCGCGCCCGTCACGGGCGCCGCGGCGGACCTCGACGCCGATCTCGACGACGTGATCGACAAGCCGGTCGCGGCCGACCGGCTCTACGAGAAGGTCCTCGCCTGGCTCGAGGCCGGCCGATGACGGCCCGGGCGGCCGGCACCATGACGCTGGCGCGCTATCTGCAGCGCCTGCTGTGGCTGTCGATGCTGCCGCTGCTGCTGCTGGCGCTGGCGATGGCCGCCGACGCCGTGCGCCACGTGCGCGCCGCCGACGACCGTGCGGCGCAGCTGCTGGCCGCCAAGCTCGCCGACGGCATCGACGAGATGCTGCGCGATCGCAAGCTGGCGCTCGAGATCCTGGCGGCATCGCCGCTGCTCGACCAGCGCCGCCTCGAGGATTTCCAGCGCCGCGCCCAGGTCTTCCAGCGCGAGTTCGGCAGCGCGCTGATCCTCGCCGACCGCCACGGGCGCATGCTGCTGCACACCGGCGTGCCCTACGGCCGCGAGCTGCCCGCGCTGCCGCTGCCGCATGGCCGTGCCGCCGTTCCCCTGGCATTCGCCAGCGGACACGCCGCGGTCGGCGACCTCTTCGTCGGACCGCTGGCCGGGCATGCGCTGGTGGCCGTCGCCGTGCCGGTGCTGCGCGGCGGCAGCGCCGACGAGGTCCTGCTGACGGCGATCGACGTGGGCGCGTTCCAGCGGCGCATCGATGGCGCCGGCGTGCCGCCGGGCTGGCATGTCGCGCTGCTCGACAGCCGGGGCGAGATCGTCGCCGGCGGCTACGGCAGCGGCGGCAACGCCGCGGCGCCCGGTGACGGTGGCGCGCGGGTGCAGCTGGCGGCGGCGGAGGCGCCGTGGACCCTGGTCGTCGACGAGCCGGCGGCCAGTCGCCGCGGCCCGCTGCTGGCCTCGATGGCCGCGCTGGCGCTGGCCATCGCCGCCGCCACGGCGATCGGGCGCATCGGTGCCGGCCGCGGCGGGCGGCGCCTGGCGCGCGCCGTCGCGGGGCTGGCGCGACACGGCGGCGACGCCGCCGCATCGCCCTTCGCCGAGATCGAGGCGGCGCGCCGGCTCATCGCGAGCGCCGAAGCGCAGCGCCAGGCGGCGCTCGAGGCCTTGCACCGATCGCGCGCGCAACTGCTGGCCCTCATCGAGCAGGCGCCGCACAGCATCGCGATGTTCGACCGCGGCATGAACTACCTCGCGACGAGCCGGCGCTGGCTGAGCCAGTACGGCCCGCAGCTCGCATCCGCCGTCGGCATCAACCATTACGCGCTGCTGCCCGACCTGCCCGCCGCCTGGCGCGAGGTGCACCGCCGCGCGCTGCAGGGCGAGACCGTCAGCAGCGACGGCGAGCGCTGGGTGCATGCCGACGGCCGCGAGCAGTGGCTGAGCTGGGTCGTGCAGCCCTGGACCGACGACGCCGGCGCCGTCGGCGGCCTGATCATCGCCGACGAGGACGTCACCGAGCAGCGCCGCATGATCGAATCGCTGCGCGAGGCGAGCGAGCGCTTCGCGACGCTGTTCGAGAGCGCGCCGGTGGCGATGGTCGCCGGCGACCTGGACGAGCTGCGGCTGAGCGACGTCAACAGCGCCTTCGAAGCGCTGACCGGCTACACGCGCGAGCAGGTCACGGGGAACACGAGCGCGGCGCTCGATCTCTGGGTCGACCCGGAGTTCCGCCGCGACGCCCTGCGCCAGCTGCAGCAGCGCGGCGCCGTCGCGCCGGTGCAGGGGCAGATGCGGCGGCGATCGGGCGAGTGCATCGACGTCTCGCTGTCGTCGTGCCGCGTCGAGATCGCCGGGCAGCCGCATTTCGTCTCGATGATCGTCGACATCACGCCGCAGCAGCAGGCCCGGCGCGCACTCGAGCGTCAGCAGGAGGAACTCGAATCGCTGGTGGCGCGTCGCACGGCCGAGCTCGAGGCGGCGAACGCGACGCTGATCGAGCGCGCGGCGGCCATCGCCGATCTCTACGACGCCGCGCCCTGCGGCTACCACTCGCTGGCGCCCGACGGCACCGTCAGCGCCGTCAACGCCACCGAGCTCGCGATGCTCGGCTACGCGCGCGAGGAGTTCGTCGGCCAGCCGATCGACCGCTTCATGACGCCCGCGAGCCGCGCGCTGTTCAAGCACCGCTACCCCGCGTTCCTCGCCGACGGCGGCGCGCGCGATCTCGAATTCGACTTCGTGCGCAAGGACGGCAGCCTGTTGCCGGTGCTGGTCAACGGGGTCGTCGTGCGCGATGCCGCGGGCCGCCATGTCTCGAGCCGGACGGTGGTCGTCGACAACCGCGAGCGCAAGGCCTGGGACGAGCGCATCGTCGCGATGCAGCTCGAGCTGGCGCGCCGCGCCGACGAGGCCGAGGCCGCGAATCGCGCCAAGAGCGCGTTCCTGGCCAACATGAGCCACGAGATCCGCACGCCGATGAACGCCATCCTCGGCCTCAGCTACCTGATGGCGCGCGACACCGCCGAGCCGCTGCAGCGCGGCCGCCTGGCCAAGGTCGACGCGGCCGCCCGGCACCTGCTGCAGGTCATCAACGACATCCTCGACCTGTCGAAGATCGAGGCCGGCAAGATGGTGCTGGAGGCGGTCGAGTTCTCGCTCGACGAGCTGCTCGCGCGCGCCTTCGCGCTCGTCGAGGGCCCGGCGCGCGCCAAGGGTCTCGAGCTCGTGCTCGACACCGATCACACGCCGGCGCGGCTGCTCGGCGATCCGACGCGGCTGTCGCAGGCGCTCATCAACCTGCTGGCGAATGCCGTGAAGTTCACGAGCAGCGGCTGGGTGCGACTGGCCGTCGAACCGGTGCCCAGCCATGGCGACGGCGTGCTGCTGCGCTTCGAGGTCCGCGACACCGGCGAAGGCATCGCGGCCGAGAGCCTGGATCATCTCTTCGACGCCTTCGAGCAGGCCGACAGCTCGACGACGCGCCGCCATGGCGGCACCGGTCTGGGGCTGGCGCTGACGCGCCACATCGCGCACATGATGGGCGGCGAGGTGGGGGTCGAGAGCCGCCTGGGCGAGGGCAGCCGGTTCTGGTTCACGGCGCGGCTGCAGGCGGGCGCCCGGGCCAACGCCGAGGCGGCGCCGATGGCGCTGGCCGGTCGGCGCGCGCTGCTCGTCGACGACCTGCCCGAGGCGCTGCAATCGCTGCGCGACCAGCTGCGCATCCTCGGCATGGCGGTCGACGCCCATGCCAGCCCGACCGCGGCGCTGCAGTCCCTCGCCGACGAAGCGGCGGCGGCGCCGGACTACGCGCTCATCGTGCTCGATTGGCGCATGGGCCCGCCCGACGGCATCGAGCTGCTCGGCCGCCTGCGCGCGTTGCGCGGCCTGGCGGGCGCGGCGGCGCTGCTCGTCACCGCCTACGACGACGAGACGCTGCGCGAACGCGCGCGCGACGCCGGCTTCGACACCGTGCTCGTCAAGCCGATCACGACGTCGACGCTGCACGACGCGCTGCAGCGGCTGCGCCGCGGCGCCGCATGGCCGCTGCCCGCGACCGCAGGCGACGGACAGGTCGAGCGGCTGCTGCGCAGCCGCCACGAAGGCCGCCGCGTGCTGCTGGCCGAGGACAACCCGGTGAATTGCGAGGTCGCGGTCGAACTGCTCAGCTCGGTCGGTCTGACGGTCGAGGTCGCCGCCGACGGCGTGCAGGCCATCGAGATGGTGCTGGCCGGCGCCTTCGATCTGGTGCTGATGGACATGCAGATGCCCGGGCTCGACGGCATCGCCGCCACGCGTCGCCTGCGCGAGGCCGGCCGCAGCGGGCTGCCGATCGTCGCGATGACGGCCAACGCCTTCGGCGAAGACCGGGCGCTGTGCCTGGCCGCCGGCATGAACGACCATCTCGCCAAGCCGGTCGACCCGGCGCAGCTGTACGCGACGCTGCTGCGCTGGCTGCCGCAGCCCGACGCGGCGATGGCGGCCGCTCCGCACGCCTTGCCGGCGCCGCCGCACGGGCCGGCGGCGCAAGCGCTGCCGCTCGCCGACCGACTGGCCGCGATCCCCGGCCTGGACCTGGCCCAGGGCCTGCGCCACGTCGGCGGCCAGTTCGGCGTGCTGCGCCGCGTGCTCGAGCGCTTCGTGCAGGTCTACGCCGAAGCCTTCGAGCCGCCGGACCGCGAACGCGCCCATTCGCTGCGCGGCGCCTGCGCCGCGATCGGCGCCGTGCAGGTGCACGCCGCCGTGCAGGCCTACGAGGCCGCGGCGGCGGCCGCGGACGAGGCGGCCACGCGCGAGCTGGAGGTCATCGTCGGCGACGAACTGGGCGGGCTCGTCGCGCGGCTGCGCGACGAACTCGGGGCGGCACCGGACTGAGCCGCGCGCGGCAGGCACCCGGACTTCCGATGGGGTTCCGTTGCTACACTGGTCCGCGTCCACATCGATCGGCCCGACGCAGTGGACGGGATGGGGATCCAGGAGGCAGCGATGGCCACGACGACTCGAACGGGTGAGCGAAAAGAATGAACGATCTGCTCGCCGCCCAGACGCATGCGGTCGACAACCGCGCCGAAATCGACACCAGCCGGGTCTGCGGCTGCTTTTGCTGCATGGCGACCTTCGAACCGCAGGAGATCGTCGCCTGGTCCGGGCTCGACGCGGCCGATTTCGACGATCCGCAGGCGCTGGAAACGTCGGGCACCGCGCTGTGCCCGCGTTGCGGCAGCGAATCGGTGATCGGCGACGCCTCGGGCTACACCATCGACGGCCGCTTTCTCGGCCGCATGAACGAGGCCTGGTTCCAGAAGACGATCATCCGGCCGCCGGCGGCGAAGCCGGTCAAGTGATCCTGACGGCAGGCCGCAGCCGCTGCGGTCCTTGTCGCGAGCCTCGAGGGCCCCTCGTCAGCCGGCGCGCCGCCGCGAGCCGGCCTTGTACGCTGCGCCCCAGAGGACGCCCAGGCCCAGCGCCAGCATCCAGGCGCTCGAGGATTCGGGCACGGCCGAGGTGTCGGTCAGCGCGAAGGCCAGGTTGCCCGGGCCCGGCAGGAACATGGCTTGGCCGACGACATATTGCAGATGCGTGCCGCTGCCGGTGGCCGATCCGCCCCAGACGAAGGGTGCGGATGTGTAGTTGTTGACCACGGAAATCGCATAGGCGCTGGACGCGGACAGGGTCACGGGCGCCGAGAGGTCGATGTAATAGGCATAGAGGCCCGCCGTGGGCAGAGCCGACATATGGACTTGTGCCGCAGCGTAGGGGCCCGCGTCCGGCAGCAGGTTGCTCGAGAAGGTGCCACCGGTCTGCACCAGATTCGCGCCGCAGGAAAAACACGAGGCGGCGAACAGGTCGACGGCGAAATTGCCGTCGCCGCTCGATCCGTACCAGCTGATGCGGTTGAAGGTGACGTCCGCCGGCAGGCTGAAGTAGACCCAGGCCTGGGCATCCTGGTCGAGCGACCAGGTGAATCCGGGATCCGTCGGCCCGACGTTGTAGACCGCCGATGTCGCCGCTGGTGAACCGCTGGGCGGCTGGCTGTACACGTCGGTGGCCGCATGCGCCGCCGCGGACAGCAGCAGCGCGCCGACGGCGGCAGCGAGGTGCGACAGGCAAATCGGTTTCATGATCGAAACCTCCGGGATCGATGGAGGTTTCGATTCTCGATCAGACCCGGGTCCGGTCGATTAAGGGCGACTTAATTTGTCATCGAAGGCAAGCAAATCGCCGAAGCGGAAGGTCGCCGTCACGCCGCCATCCATCAGGAAATCGCTGCCGGTGATGAAGCCGCCGTCGGGGCCCATCAGCAGCGCCGCGACGTTGCCCACCTCGTCGGGCGTGCCGGCGCGGCCGACGGCACTGGTCTCGATCATGCGGCGGTAAGCCGCGCCGCGCGATGGCCTGGCCGAGAAAGCCGGCTCCGACGACGACGATGACTTCCTTCATGGCGAACCTTGCATGGTGCCGGCGGGCTGGTCGGCATTCGAAATGTTCATCTCGACATCTCAGCGACCGACGCGGCCCGCCAACGCCGCCGGATAGCGCGCGCCTTCGATCGCGATGCCCGCCAGCGCCTCCTGGATCCTCTGCAGATCGGCAGCGCCGAGTTCGACATCCGCGGCCGCCAGGTTCTCTTCCAGGCGGTGCAGCTTCGTCGTTCCCGGTATCGGCACGATCCAGGGCTTCTTCGCCAGCAGCCAGGCCAGCGCCACCTGGGCCAGCGTGGCGCCCTGGGCCTGCGCGATGACGGTCAGCGCGTCGATCAGCGCGCGGTTCGCCTGCCGCGCCGCGGGTGCGAAACGCGGCACGACGTTGCGGAAATCGTCCTTCGAGAATTCGGTGCTGGCGTCGATCGCGCCGGTGAGGAATCCCTTGCCCAGCGGGCTGAACGGCACGAAGCCGATGCCGAGTTCCTCCAGCAGCGGCAGCAGCGCCTGCTCGGGCTCGCGCCACCACAGCGAATATTCGCTCTGCAGGGCGGTGACGGGCTGCACGGCATGGGCGCGGCGGATCGATTCGATGCCGGCTTCCGACAAGCCGAAATGCCGCACCTTGCCCGCGGCGATGAGCGACTTCACGGCACCCGCGACATCCTCCATCGGCACGTCGGGGTCGACGCGGTGCTGGTAGAGCAGGTCGATGCGGTCGGTGCGCAGGCGCTGCAGCGAGGCCTCGACGACGGCGCGGATGCGCTCGGGGCGGCTGTCCAGACCGGCCTGCACATGGCCGTCCCTGAAGCCGAACTTGGTGGCGATGACGACGCGATCGCGCACCGGCGCCAGCGCCTCGCCGACCATCTCCTCGTTCAGCGCGCCATAGGCCTCGGCCGTGTCGAAGAAGGTCACGCCGCGCTCGACGGCAGCGCGGATGAGCTGCACGCCGGCGGCGCGGTCGACGGCGGGGCCGTAGCCGTAGCTCAGCCCCATGCAGCCGAAGCCGAGCGCCGATACCTCGAGGCCGCTGCGGCCCAGTCGACGGAGTTTCATGTCGGTGCTTTCCTTGATGGGTTCCATGCCGGCTACTCTAGGCAGTCGACCCCTTGATGACTAGACTGCTGAACCGACATGAACTCATAAGCCACGCTCATCAATGGCCCGGTTCGACGACCTCGCCGCCTTCGCCGCCGTCGTGCGCGCGGGCAGCTTCACGCGCGCCGCGGCGCAGCTGGGCGTCACGCAATCGGCGCTCAGCCAGACGGTGCGCGCGCTCGAGCGCCGGCTCGACCTCAAACTGCTGAACCGCACGACTCGCAGCGTCGCACCGACCGAGGCGGGGGAGCGCCTGTACCGCACGGTGGGTCCGCGCTTCGCCGACATCGAGGCCGAGCTCGCGGTCCTCGGCGAGCTGCGCGGCAAGCCCGCCGGCACCGTGCGCATCACGGCGACCGATCACGCGGTGCGCACGCTGATCTGGCCGCGGCTGCAGCCCTGGCTGCCGCAGTTCCCCGACATCCGCATCGAGATCAGCAGCGACAACCGCTTCATCGACATCGTCGCCGAGCGCTACGACATCGGCGTGCGCCTGGGCGGCGATGTCGCGCGGGACATGATCGCGATGCGCATCGCGCCCGACATGCGCCTGGTCGTCGTCGGCAGCCCGCCCTATTTCGCCCGCCACGCCCGGCCGCGCACGCCGCACGATCTCACCGGCCACGATTGCATCTGCATGCGGCTGCCGTCGCATGGCGGCCTGCTGCCCTGGGAATTCAAGCGCCGCGGCAAGACCATCCACGCGCATGTCGGCGGGCGGCTGGTCTTCAATTCCAGCGACCTGGTCGTCGCCGCGGCGCTCGCCGGGCAGGGCCTGGCCTGGGTGCCCGACGATGCCGTCGCCGCATACACCGCGGCCGGGCAACTCGTGACGGTGCTCGATGATTGGTCGCAGACCTTCCCCGGCTACCACGCCTATTACGCGAGCCGCCATTCGTCGCCTGCGCTGGGTCTCGTCGTCGAGGCCCTGCGCCAGGTCGAGACCCGCTGACGAAGCCCTGGATGGCGGCGCCCGGTCGCTGCGACCGATCGGTTGGCGCGGTCCAGGCCTTAGGCTGGTTGGCGGATCAAAGCTATCCCGAAGTTTTGATCTGAATCGAGGCGAAAGGCTGATATAAATCCGCAAGAAGCGTATGGTTATGAGGTCCAAACGCACCTAACGTCTTGAATTCGACGCGGCCAGCCTGGCCGCCTGTATTGCCGGAAGCCTGCGACATGGAAGCGCGATCGGATCCGTATTTCCAGACTCGGGTCCGACCGCCGTCGCTGCTTCCCTATGTCGTCGCCGTAGCCGTCATTTCGATCCTCGTCGTCGCCTTGACCGCGCTCGATCTATGGCAGGACCAGTTGCGCACGCGCGAACGCGCGACGACGGCGACGCAGACGATGGCGCATTTGCTCGATCAACGGTTGACCGAGGTCTTCGACAGGATCGACCTCGCACTGCGTTCTACGGCGATGGTCTGCGGCAGCCGGGCCCGGCAGGGCCGCGCCGATCCGGCCGCCCTGAACGACTGTCTGGCGCAACAAGACGCGCTGTTTCCTGAAGTCGACGGGCTGCGATTCGTCGACACGGACGGCGACATCCGGGGCGGCGGGAGCGGCCCGACCGCCGGCGCAGCGCATCCCGGCGAGCGCGAGATCCGCGCGCGGGCCCGCGACGAGCCCCAATCCGGATTGATCGTCGCCGCACCGGTCTTCGCGCCGCTTGCAAAGCAGTGGGTCCTGCCCTGCGGGCGGCGCTTGAATGCCGAAGACGGATCCTTCGCCGGCGTCGTCTATGCGGAGGTTCCGGCGCTGCGTTTCGAACAGGCGCTGAACTCGATCGACGCGGGTCGCCACGCCGTGGCCGCCCTGTACACCGCCGGTGGCGTTCTCGTCGCCCGCCTGCCGGCGTCCCGCGAGGCCGTGGGTCGCCAGGACGACGCCCATCGCAAACTGGCGCGCCATCCGTTCTACGTCAGCGTCGGCAGCGACGCCGACGACGATGTCGACGGACGCCGCCGCCATCTCCTCGTCGTGGCCGGCCTGGCGGGTCTGGCCATCCTTTCCTGTCTCCTGGCCGCGGTCCTGATGTACCGCGGCCGTCGGCGCATCGTCGGCGAGCAGAGCCACACCTTGGACATGCTGCGCAAGCTTTCCCTGGTCGTGGAGCAGACGCCATCCGTGGTCATGATCACGGACCTGGAAGCGAAGATCCAGTATGTGAACGAAGCCTTCGTCAAGACCAGCGGCTATGGGCGCGAGGAGGCGATGGGGCGCAATCCCAGCATGCTCCAATCCGGCAAGACGCCGGCGCAGACCTATCGAGCCTTGTGGGCGGCGCTCGCGCAAGGGCAGGTCTGGAAAGGCGAATTGCACAACCGGCGCAAGGACGGCGTCGAATACATCGAATCCGCATTGATCACGCCGCTGCGGCAATTCGATGGCCGGATCACGAATTACGCCGCCATCAAGCAGGATCTCACCGAGCGCAGGCGCGCCGAAGAGGTGCTGCGCAAGAGCGAGGAACGATTCCGGGCCACCGCGGATGCCTCACCGCTGGCAATCTACCTCTCGGTCGGTCTCGAGCAGAAGGCCAATTACGTCAATCCGGCCTTCGTGCGCCTGTTCGGCTACGCGCTGGACGAAGTGCCGAGCGTGGAGCAGTGGTGGCCGAAGGCCTATCCCGACGAGGCCTACCGCCGGCAGGTGACCGAGGAGTGGAATCGAAGGGTCCAGCGCGCCATCGAGACGCACTCGGAGATCGAGCCGATGGAGGTCGTGGTGACCTGCAAGGACGGCTCGCGCAAGAACATCCTCTGGGGTTTCAAGACCAGCGGCCAGGAGAACTGGGCCTTCGGGCTCGACCTCACCGAACGGCATGCCGCCGCGCGGGCGCAAGCCCGGCTGCAGCGGACGCTGCGCCTGCTCGGCGACTGCAATCTGGCGCTGGCTCGGGCCACCGACGAGCCGATGCTGCTGGCCGAGGTCTGCAGGCTGGTCGTGCACAGCGGCGGCTACTTGATGGGCTGGGTCGGGGTGGGCGAACAGGACGCATCGAAGCGGGTGCGACCGATTGCGCAATCGGGTTTCGAGGAGGGCTACCTCGATTCGATACAGGTGTCATGGGACGAGGCCTCGGCGATCGGCCACGGGCCCACGGGAGCTGCGCTGCGCACGGGCTGCGTCGAAGTCGTCCAGGACATCCACCGCAACCCGAAGATGACGCCGTGGCGCGAGGCGGCGGCCAGACGGGGCTATCAAGCGAGCATCGGATTGCCGATCCGCAGCGGCGCGGAGGTCTTCGGCGTCCTGACGGTCTATGCCGCCGAGCCCTTCGCCTTCAACGACGATGAAGTGAAACTGCTGGAGGAACTGGCCCACAACATCGGCTACGGCGTGATGACCTTGCGCACGCGGGTCCAGCGGGATGCCGCGGAAGCCGCGACGCGGGCCAAGAGCGCCTTCCTGGCCAACATGAGCCACGAGATCCGCACGCCCCTCAACGGCATCCTGGGCATGGCGCATCTGATCCGGCGTCGCGGCGTGACGAAGGAGCAGGACGAGCGGCTGCGCAAGATCGAGATGGCCGGCAAACACCTCGGCGCCATCATCAACGACGTGCTCGATCTCTCCAAGATCGAGGCCGGACGGTTCGAACTCGAGCGGATCGAGGTCGATGTCGCCCAGATCATCGCGCGCGTGCGCTCGATCATCGAGCCCCGGCTGCACGAGAAGGGCCTGGCGCTGAGCGTCGAACCCCTGCCCGCAATGCCGCCGTTGATCGGCGATGCGGCGCGCATCCAGCAGGCGCTGTTGAACTATGCGACGAATGCCGTGAAGTTCACCGAGCGCGGCGAGATCGCGATCCGGGTGACGGTCGAGCAGCGCGATGCGCGCGGCCTGCTGCTGCGCTTCGAGGTCCGGGATACGGGCATCGGCATCCCGCCGCAGGCGCAGGCGCGGCTGTTCGCGGCCTTCGAACAGGCCGATACGTCGACGACGCGGCGCTACGGCGGCACCGGACTCGGGCTGAGCATCACCAAGAAGCTCGCGGAGTTGATGGGCGGCGGCTGTGGCGTGGACAGCGTGCCCGACGTCGGCAGCACCTTCTGGTTCAGCGCGCGGCTGACCGTCGGCGCAGCGGCCCCGCAGCGGGTTGAACAGTTGACGCTCGAGGCGGCGCGCAGCCGGCTGCGCGCCGAATTTCATGGCCGCAAGGTGCTGCTGGCCGAGGACGAGCCCGTCAGTCGCGAGATCGCGCTCAATCTGCTCGACGATGTCGGGCTCGACTGCGACGCCGTCGCCGACGGTTTCGAGGCCTTCGAGCGCGTGCGCAGCCAGCGCTACGACGTCATCCTGATGGACATGCAGATGCCCCGCATGGACGGATTGCAGGCCACGCGACGCATCCGCGAACTGCCCGGCATCGTGCAGCCGCCGGTATTGGCGATGACGGCGAATGCGTTCGCCGAGGATCGCCGCATGTGCCTGGAGGCGGGGATGAACGATTTCATCGCCAAGCCGGCGGAGCCGAGGGTGGTCTACGCGAAGCTGCTGCAGTGGCTGGCACCACCGGCAGGCCGCGGCGGTGGTGCAGCCGAGGAATGAAAGGCCGCAAGCAAGTCATGTCGGAAACCGGCTGATTGCCGCGGGCCGGCGCCGCGGGCCGAGCAGACCGCGCCGTACCGCCCGGTAGCCGTCTCGAGGTCATTTCGTTGCGGCGCGGCCGACAACCCGGTCGAGATCGGTCAGGGCGACGCCCTGTGGTTGCTGGGCTTACTGGCTGCGGCCCGTGGCGAGCGCCCGCAGATCGGCGTTTGCCAGAGTGGTGAAGCGCAGTTTGGCCGTTTGCCGAATCTACTTGCGGCTGGCCAAAGTGGCCAGACTATGGTTCAAGGCACAACAGGCGCTGATTTTCCGGCTTTCGAATCCTGGTGCGACCGGCAAGAATCGAACTTGCGACTAAGCCTTCGGAGGGCCCAATGATATCCACTTCACCACGGTCGCGCGGCCAGCCGAGCATTCTAGCGCGCACGCCCCGCCCGCCCGCGCGGGCCTGGCAGCCCTGTCAGTCGAGCGTCGGCCCGGCCCCTATAATCCGCCGGTTTTTCCCTAGCAGACCCGCTGCTGCAGAACCGAGATCGGAGCCGAGGATTCCATGAGCGACAACGCAGATCACGCCGCGCACGGCAGCGACGAAGCACCCACCGGCCCCATCAAGACGCCCGGGCAGCTCATCGTCGTCGTGGTGCTGTCGTTCCTGATTCCCATCCTGGGCATCATCCTGCTGGTCAACTTCGTCGACTTCGGCACGCGCACCGCGGCCGGCAGCGACACGCTGGAGCCGCAAGCCGTCGCGCTGCGCATCGCGCCCGTGGGCGCCGTGTCGATCCGCGACGCCGCCAGCGCCGGCGCACCGCGCAGCGGCGAGCAGGTCTTCCAGGCGCAGTGCACCTCGTGCCACACGGCCGGCATGCTCGGCGCGCCCAAGTTCGGCGACGCCGCCGCCTGGGCGCCGCGGATCAAGACCGGTTTCGACGCGCTGTGGCATTCGGCGCTCAAGGGCAAGAACGCGATGCCGCCGCAGGGCGGCGGCGACTTCAGCGACCTCGAGGTCGCGCGCGGCGTCGTCTACATGGCCAACCATGCCGGCGCGAGCTTCCCCGAGCCCGCCGCGCCGGCCGCTTCGGCGGCCACCGCCGCCGCGGCGGCGAGCGCGCCGACCTGATCGGTCGATCGCCCGTCGATCGATCGCGCGGTCGGCGGCGGGCCCTCAGGCCGACGCCGGCCGCAGCGCATAGCCGAAGCGCGCCGGCATCGCGCTGAATTCGATCTCCTGCGGCTGCCAGTCGCCGCATTCGACGGCGCTGGCCGCCACGCCCATGTCCTGCGTGTGCACGATGCCGTGGCCGAGGTCGGTGGCGAGGAACAGCCGCCCGCCCTCGTCGAGCCAACTCGACAGCACCCGCGCCGCTCGACCGGTGTGGCTGTGCACCGGCCAGCCCGGACCGGCGGCGACGCGCCAGACCCAGGGCGCGGCCTCGAGCTCGACGTAGACGCGCTGCGGGCCGTTCTGGAAGAACCAGGCGCCCGAGGCGTCGTGGTCGTAGTTGCGTTCGATGAATTCGCGCAGCTTCTCGTGTTCGATGCGGCTGCCCTTGGGGCGCGGGAACGGCCCGGCGGCCTGGATGCGCTCGTCGCGCATGTACCAGTCGCCGCGCGCGTCGAGCGCGAGCCAGCCGTAGCAATGCGGCACATGCGGCCACTTGCGCAGCGCGGCTTCGACGATGGCGTCCATGGCGTGAACTTACTACATGCAGCCGCGGCGCTTCAGCCTTGCGCCGCCAGCCAGCCGGCCACCGCCGCGGGCATCGCGAAGACGTCGCCCGGCGGTGCCGCGCCGCGCGGGAAGCCGACATGGCCGCCCTGCGCCGGCTGCCACAGCGTGACATGACCGTTGACCGCAGCCGGCCCGGGCAAGGACGCCGCCGGCACGAAGGGATCGTTGCGCGCGTTGAGCAGCAGCGTCGGCAGGCGCAGCCGCGCCAGCTGCGGCCCCGCCGAGGCGCGCGCCCAGTAGTCGGCGGCGTCGCGGTAGCCATGCACCGGCGCGGTGAAGGCGTCGTCGAAGGCGCGCAGCGTCGTCGCCGCGCGCACGCGCTCGCCATCGAACAGACCGGGAAAGCGTTCCAGCTTGGCGAGCGCGCGCGGCTTCATCGTCGCCAGGAACATGCGCGCGTAGATGAGCCGGTTGGCGCCGCGGTCCAGCGCCATGCCGGCGGCGGTGAGGTCCAGCGGCGCGCTGACCGCGGCGATGGCGGCGGCCACGCCCGCCGCGGCGTCGCCCTGCTCCTCGGCCCAGCGCAGCAGCGCGTTGCCGCCGAGCGAGATGCCGACCACCTGCAGCGGCCGCGCGCTGCGCTCGCGCAGCCGGCGCAGGATCCAGTCGATCTCCACGTGGTCGCCCGAGTGGTAGGCGCGCGGCGCGCGGTTCATGATGCCCGAGCAGCCGCGGAAATGCGGCACCGAATAGCGCCAGCCGCGCTCGCGCGCGACGCAGGCGAAGGCCTGCGCATATGGGCTCGTGCTGCTGCCTTCGAGGCCGTGGAACAGCACGAGGTGGCGCGCGCCGGCGTCGTCGGCGGCGGATTCGAGGTGGTCGACGTCGATGAAGTCGCCGTCGGGCGTGTCCCAGCGCTCGCGCGCAAAGCGCGGCGGCGCGCCACGGTGGTGCCGCGCGCGCGTCGCGGCCCAGATCGTCTGCAGGTCGCCGCCCGGCAGCCACGCCGGCGCGCGGTAGCGGGCGCCGAAATCGGCGGCGGCCATGTCAGTGCAGCGTGGCGGGCGCCTCGGGTGCGCCGCCTGGCGGCTGCGCCGCGGCCGGGCTCGCATGGTGCGCGGCCAGGCGCCAGCCCTGCGCCGTCTTGACGTAGAAGTTGGTCGCCAGGATCCAGCCCTGGCGCTGGCCCTCGGCCGTCGTCACGCTGACGCGCTCGACGAGGTGGTGCAGCGCGCAGCCATGCTGGTGCAGCCGGTGGATCTGTTCGGGCTGGACGGCGAAGCCGCCTTGCGCCAGCATGGCCTCGAAATTGGCGCGGATCGCCGCGGCGCCGACGGCGCGCACGCCGCCGGGGTGGACGCAGACGATCTCGTCGTCGTCGGCCCACAGCGACATCAGGCGGTCGACGTCACCGCGCTGCAGCGCCTCGTAGAACTGGGCCTCGATCTCGTCGGCGCTGCCGCCGAGCAGCGAGGGCGGCGGCCGGTTCGGATGCGCCATCGCCAGCTGCCGTCAGCGGAAGACCACGCACTTGTGGCCGTTGACGAGCACGCGGTGCTCGAGGTGCCAGCGCACGGCGCGCGCGAGCACCATCGACTCGATGTCGCGGCCCACCGCCGTGTAGTCCTCGGCCGACATCGTGTGGTCCACGCGCTGCACGTCCTGCTCGATGATCGGCCCCTCGTCGAGGTCGGCGGTGACGTAATGCGCCGTCGCGCCGATGAGCTTGACGCCGCGCGCATGGGCCTGGAAATACGGCCGCGCGCCCTTGAAGCTGGGCAGGAAGCTGTGGTGGATGTTGATCGCCCGGCCGGCCAGCGCCTCGCAGAACTCGGGGCTGAGGATCTGCATGTAGCGCGCGAGCACGACGAGGTCGACGCGCTCGGCCTCGACCAGCGATTGCACCTGCTGCTCCTGCGCCCGCTTGGCCTGCGCCGGATCGGCGCTGCCGCGGGCTATCGGCAGGTGGTGGAAGGGGATGCCGTAGCTGGCCGCCAGCGGCTCGAAATCGCGGTGGTTCGAGACGATGGCCGGGATGTCGACGGCCAGCGATCCGCTCTTCCAGCGGAACAGCAGGTCGTTCAGGCAATGGCCGTGCTGGCTGACCATCAGCAGCATGCGCGGGCGCCGCGCCAGGGCATGGAAATGGACGACCATGCCGAATTGCTGGCGCGTGTGCTCGAACAGCGTGGCGAGCGTCACGGCGTCGGCGAGCTGCGGCGGCGCCTGGAAATGCACCCGCATGAAGAAGAGCCCCGTCGCGTCGTCGCCCTCGAGGTCGCCGAATTGCTGCGAATCGATGATGTTGCAGCCGGCCTGGTAGAGCAGGCCCGAGACGGCGTGGACGATGCCCTTGGCGTCGCGGCAGGCCAGGGTGAGGACGAATTGCTGTTCGGTCGGCACGGTTTGTTCGCGAGTTCGCCGCATTGTAGGGAGCGCGCGGCGCCGGGCGCCGGCGAAGGGCGCGCGCGGCCTATCGGTTCGGCTCAGGCGGCCAGCGCCGTTTCGCAGCCGGCGTCGATGCGGCAGCCGTCGGCGTCGACCGTCACCAGCGCGCCGGGCGGCAGCGCCTGCCAGCCGTGGTGGTCGTCGCACAGCGGCTCGCTGGCGACGATGGTGCCGCCGGCGCAGCGGCGCAGATGCAGCGTCGGCGGCCTGCCGTCGCTGGCTGCGCGCAGCGCCCACAGCGTGCGGCCGTCGCTGAGCACGGCGGTGCAGCGCAGCGGCGCCTCGATGCCGCGTTCGTGCATCAGCGCCGTGATCTCGGCGATCACCGCCAGCAGCGCCGCGTCCGGCGTCAGGCCGTCGCGCAGCCGCGCGATCGTGAGCAGGAAGATCAGCTCGGAATCGGTGCCGCCGCGGCGCTCGGCATAGAGGTCGTCGGGCAGCCGCGCCTCGAGCGCGCGCCGCAGTTCGGCATAGCCGCCGATCTGCCCGTTGTGCATGAAGAGGTGGCGGCCGTGGCGGAACGGGTGGCAGTTGGCGCGCGTGCTGGCACCCGCCGTGGCGGCGCGCACATGGGCGAAGAACAGCCGCGAACGCAGCGTCTGCGCCAGCGCGATCAGGTTCTCGTCGTTCCAGGCCGGCAGCGCCTCGCGGTAGATGCCGGGTTCGTCGCGGTCACCGTACCAGCCGATGCCGAAACCGTCGCCGTGGGTCTGCACCTTGGCCAGGTCGGCGTGCAGCGACTGGCGCAACAGCGAATGGCGCGGTTTGGCGATGAGCTCTTCGAGGTAGAGCGGTTCGCCCAGATAGGCTGCGAGGCGGCACATCGGAATGACCCTATTGTCACATCATCGTCATTCGGCGCCGGAAATCGAGTCATTCGAAAGCACGATATTGCGCCATGTGCCACAGTGTCGGACCCCACCCGAGGATAGATACGTGAATCTGCTTTTCGTCGCCGACCCGCTGGAATCGTTCAAGACCACCAAGGATTCGACCTACGCGATGATGGCCGAGGCCGCGCGCCGCGGCCATGGCCTGCTGGCCTGCGAGCCGCGCGACCTGCACTGGGTTCGCGGCGAGCCGGTGAGCGCGGCGGTGCGCGCCATCGAATTGAGCGGCGACGCCCACGACTGGTTTCGCGTGCGCGGCAGCACCCGCATGCCGCTGCGCGAGGCGGGCGCCGTGCTGATGCGCAAGGATCCGCCTTTCGACTCGGAATATTTCTACGCCACCCATCTGCTCGGCCAGGCCGAGCGCGAGGGCGCCCGCGTCTTCAACAAGCCGGCGGCGCTGCGCGACCATCCGGAGAAGCTCGCGATCCTCGAATTCCCGCAATACATCGCGCCGACCCTGGTCACGCGCAGCGAGGCCGACGTCAAGGCCTTCCACGCCGAGCACCGCGACATCATCCTCAAGCCGCTCGACGGCATGGGCGGGATGGGCATCTTCCGCGTCGGCGCCGACGGCCTGAACCTCGGCAGCATCGTCGAGACGCTGAACCAGGGCGGCGCGCAGACGCTGATGGTGCAGAAGTACCTCAGCGCCATCGCCCTCGGCGACAAGCGCATCCTCGTCATCGGCGGCGAGCCGGTGCCGTTTTCGCTGGCGCGCATCCCGCAGGGCAGCGAGATCCGCGGCAACCTCGCCGCCGGCGGCAAGGGCGTGGCGCGGCCGCTGTCGGCACGCGACCGCGAGATCGCCGAGGCGCTGGGGCCCGTGCTCGCCGCGCGCGGGCTGCTGCTCGTCGGCCTCGACGTCATCGGCGACAGCCTGACCGAGATCAACGTCACGAGCCCGACCTGCTTCGTCGAGATCACGCAGCAAAGCGGCTACGACGTCGCGGCGCGCTACCTCGACGCGCTCGAGGCGGCGCTGCGCTGAGTCCGCCGGCGGCGCGCCCGGCCACAATCGGGGCATGGCCCTGCTCACTCTCGTCGATGCCCACCTCGCTTACGGCCATGTCCCGCTGCTCGATGGCACCTCGCTCTCGCTCGAACTCGGCGAGCGGCTGGCGCTGATCGGCCGCAACGGCGCCGGCAAGTCCTCGCTGCTGAAGATCCTCGCCGGCATCGAGAAGCCCGACGACGGGCTGATCCAGTTCCAGAGCGGCCTGCGCCGCGTCTACGTCGCGCAGGAGCCCTTGTTCGCCGCCGACGCCAGCGTCTTCGACGCCGTCGCCGAGGGCGTGGCCGAGGCGCGCGCGCTGCGCGAGCGCTACGAGCGCCACGAGGCCGGCGACGACCTCGACGCCGTGCAGACGCGCCTGGAGGCGCTCGGCGGCTGGACCTGGGAGCAGCGCGTCGAGGAGGCGCTGCACCGCCTCGAGCTCGACGGCGCGAAACCCGTGGCCGCGCTCTCGGGCGGCCAGCGCAAGCGCGTCGCGCTGGCGCAGGCGCTGGTTGCCGAGCCCGAGCTGCTGCTGCTCGACGAGCCGACGAATCACCTCGACGTCGACGCCATCGAATGGCTGCAGGGCCTGCTCGTCGCGCGCCGCGGCGCGCTGATCCTGGTCTCGCACGACCGCGCCTTCATCGACGCCGTCGCCACCCGCATCGTCGAGCTCGACCGCGGCCAGCTGCGCAGCTACCCGGGGAATTTCGCCGCCTTCGAGGCGGCCAAGCTGCGCGAGCTCGAAAACGAGGCGCTCGAACGCGCCCGCTTCGACAAGCTGCTGGCGCAGGAGGAGGTCTGGATACGCAAGGGCGTCGAGGCGCGGCGCACGCGCAGCGTCGGTCGCGTGCAGCGCCTCGTCGAGCTGCGCGAGCGGCGGGCGGCGCGGCGCGATCAGCTCGGCAGCGTGCGGCTGGAGATCAGCAGCGGGCTGCCGACCGGCAAGATCGTCGCCGAACTGACCGACGTGACGATGCGCTACGGCGAGCGCACGCTGATCGACCGCTACACCGGCACCGTGCTGCGCGGCGACAAGGTCGGCCTCATCGGCCCCAACGGCACCGGCAAGACGACGCTGCTGAAACTCATCCTTGGCGAGATCGAGCCGACTGCGGGCAAGGTGCGCCAGGGCACGAAGCTGCAAGTGGCGTATTTCGACCAGCTGCGCGCCGGGCTCGACCTCGACAAGACGCTCGTCGAGGCCATCAGCCCGGGCAGCGAATGGATCGAGTTCGGCACCGAGGGCAAGGTCACGCGCAAGCATGTGATGAGCTACCTCGGCGACTTCCTGTTCTCGCCCGAGCGCGCGAACTCGCCGCTGCGCACGCTCTCGGGCGGCGAGCGCAACCGCGTGCTGCTGGCGCGGCTGTTCGCGCTGCCGGCCAACGTGCTGGTGCTCGACGAGCCGACCAACGACCTCGACATCGACACGCTCGAGCTGCTCGAGGAACTGCTGCAGACCTACGCCGGCACCGTGTTCCTCGTCAGCCACGACCGGCGCTTCCTCGACAACGTCGTGACGAGCACGATCGCCTGGGAGGGCGACCCGAAATACGGCGGCCGCCCGGGGCTGTGGCGCGAATACGAGGGCGGCTACGAGGACTGGAAGCGCCAGCGCGAACGCGCCCGGGTCATGCCGGCGGCGGCGGCGGCGCGGACCGAGGCCGGCGCGGCCGCCGCGGCCCCGAAAGCGGCGCCGGCGCGCACCAAGCTCAGCTACAAGGAGCAGCGCGAACTCGACGCGCTGCCGGCGCGCATCGAGGCGCTCGAGGTCGAGCAGCGCGAGCTGCAGCAGCGCCTGGCCGACCCGGCGACCTACACCGAACAGGCGCCGCAGGTGCCGGCGCTGCAGGCGCGCCACAGCGCGATCGAGGACGAGTTGATGGCCGCGCTCGAGCGCTGGGAGCTGCTCGGCAGTCGCTGAGGGCGAGGGCGCCGCCCCCGTGCGGCACGCCGCTGCGCCGATCTACGCGCCGACGGCGCCCGGATGTGCGCGGCTGATCATCAGCGCCGCCTGCAGGTACAGGCCGTTGAGCATGCGCGTCGCGCGCCCGAGGTCGAATCCGGGCCAGCGCGCCATGTCGCGCAGCAGCGTCGTGCGGTGCTTGAGCCGCGCGACGCCGTCGGCGAGCGAGCCTTCGAGCTCGAGGTCGCCGAAGTCGGTCCCCGGCGCGACGCGGTAGGCGACGGCGCCGTCGATCTCGGGCAGCAGCGCCTCGCGCGTGCCGCGCAGCGCCAGCTCCCAGAGCAGCGGATTGAGCGAGGCGCGGTGCCGCAGCGGCGGCTCGAGCGCCTCGGCCCGCTTCGGATCGGCGAGTTCGGGCGGCGCCGGCTCGACGCGCAGCACGCGCATGTCGGGCAGCTTGAGCGCGAGCAGCCGCTCGAGCGCGACCGGCGCGAGCAGCTCGCGCTCGCGCGGCCAGACGGCCAGCGGGAACACGCGGTAGCCCAGATGCAGGTGCAGCAGCAGCGCCCGGCCATGGCGCAGCGAAGCCGCCATCACTTCGAGCAGGTCCAGCCCCTCGGCGCTGGTGGGGCCGCGGTCGAAGCGCATCAGGTCCTGCAGCAGCGTCGGGTCGAGCGCGCTCAGCCGCGTGCAGCCGGTGCTGGAATCGCGCGCTTCCGAGGCATGCTGGCGCTGGAACTCGCTGACCTGCATCAGGCCCGCGAAGGGCGCTGAGCCGAGGGTCTGGAACATCGGGGCAGGACTGGACATGGGCGGCGTTCGATCGAGCCGCGATTGGAACCCGCCGCGGCGCCTTTGCTGCGCTGCCGCATGTTTCAGCTGTTTCCGGATGTATGTCGGCTCAGGCAGCGCCAGAAGCGTGCGTCCTGCGAGGTCGCGAAGTTGATGCGCATCAGCGTCGTCGGCCGCGGCGCGGCGTGGAACAGCGTGCCGGGCGCCGTCAACCAGCCCTCGGCCAGCAGCACGCGGGCCAGCGCCTCGGTGTCGGTGCCGACGTCGATCCAGCCGAACAGCCCGGCCGGCGGCGCGGCGAAGCGGCAGCCGGCATCGCGCGCCAGCCGCACGGCGCGCTCGCGCGCCGCCGCCAGCCGTGCCGTCACGCGCTCGGCGTGGCGGCGCAGCGCGCCCTGCTCCAGGCAGATGCCGACCGCCTGCTCGAGCACCGCCGGCGTCGTCAGCGAGCTCAGCAGCTTGGTGTCGATGAGCCGCTCGACGAGTGCCGGCGCCGCGGCGACGAAGCCGACGCGCCATTGCGGCACGAGGACTTTCGAGAAGCCCGAGACATGGATCGTGCGCTGCAGCCCGTCGAGCTGCGCCAGCCGCGTGGCGTGCGGCGGCGCGATCCAGGCATAGCTGTCGTCCTCGACGATCAGCAGCCCATGGTCCTCGGCCAGGCGCAGCAGCCGGTGCGCCGAGGCCGGCGAGATCGAATGCCCGGTCGGGTTGTGCAGCACGGGCACCGTCACGTACAGGCGCGGCGCATGCTCGCGCAGCAGCGCCTCGAGCACGGCGAGGTCGGGGCCGTCTTCGCCGCGCGGCACCGGCAGCAGGCGCATGCCCATGCGCGTCAGCCGGGCGAACTCGACGGCCCAGCCGGGCTCGTCGACGAGCACGGCGTCGCCGGGCCGCAGCAGCGTGCGGCTGACGAGGTCCAGCGCATGCGTGGCGCCGACGGTGGTGACGATCTGCGACGGCGCCGCCGCGATGCCGACATCGGCGAGCCGGCGCGCGAGTGCGGCGCGCAGCAGCGGGTCGCCCGCCGGCTCGCCGTAGCGCAGCCAGGCCTCGGGCTTCGTGCAGACGCGGCGCAGCGCGCGCTGCAGCAGCCCGGCGTCGAGCCACGATTCGGGCAGCGTGCCCATGCCCGGCGCCGGCAGGCCGCCCTGGGCCTGGAACATGCCGCGGATGAGCTGCGTCGCATCGACCGGCGCCGGCACCGCGTTCGCCTCGCGCGCCGCCGGTGTGGCGTCGCCGGCGCCGCCGTCGCGCACGTAGTAGCCGCGCTGGGGCCTGGCCTGCACGACGCCCCTCGCCTGCAGCAGGTCGTAGGCGGCGACGACGGTGCTCGGGCTCACGCCGTGGCGCGCCGCGCAGTCGCGCACCGAGGGCAGCCGGGCGCCGGGGCCGATCAGCCGCCGCGCGATGCGCTCGGCGTAATGGCGCGCGAGTTGCTCGGCCAGGGTCGACGCGGGCCCGGCCGGCGGTGCGGTGGTCTGTGCGGTCGCTGTCATCGATACAGAGTGCTGAACTGTGTCGGCAACTGTACCGCTGCTGTATCGCTTGCGCGCCTAGACTGCGGCCCTCATGTCGAGCGCCCCTTCACTGCCCAACGAGAACGCCGCGCGGGGCTATGCGCTCGGCCTGCTCGGCGTCGCGCTGTTCGCGATGACGCTGCCGATGACGCGGCTGGCGGTCGGCTCCGATGCGGCGCCGCAACTGCCCCCGGGCTTCGTGACCGCCGGCCGCGCGGCGGTGGCCGGTTGCCTGAGTGTCGCCTGGCTCGCTTGGCACCGCGCGCCGCGACCATCGGCCTCGTTGCGGCGACCCCTCGCGCTGAGCGCGTTCGGCACCGTCTTTGCGTTCCCCCTGGCCCTCGCGCTGGCCCTGCGCCGGGTCGATGCGATGCACGCCGCGGTCGTCACCGGTCTGCTGCCGCTGGCGACGGCGGCCGTCGCCGCGGTGGCGCTGCGCCAGCGGCCCTCGGCCGCATTCTGGATCTGCGCCTGCACCGGCTGCGCGATCGTCGTGTCCTTCGCCGCCTGGCGCGGCGGCGGCGCACTGGGCTGGGGCGATGCGCTGCTGCTGCTGGCCGTGCTGGGCGCCAGCGTCGGCTATGTCGGCGGCGCCCGCGTCGCCACCGAGCGCCCGGCCTCGGAGGTCATCTGCTGGGTGCTCGTGATGTCGCTGCCGTTGACGCTGCCGGCGGCGCTGTGGTCGTGGCCCAGCGCGCCGGTGCGCTGGCAGGCCTGGCTGGGTTTCGCCTACGTCTCGCTGTTCTCGATGTGGCTGGGCTTCTTCGCCTGGTACCGCGGCCTCGTGCTCGGCGGCGTCGTCAAGGTCAGCCAGGTCCAGCTGCTGCAGCCCTTCCTGGCGCTGCTCTTCGCCGTGCCGGTGCTCGGCGAGCGGCTCGACGCCTCGACGCTGCTGTTCTCGGTCGCGGTCATCGCCACCGTCCATCTCGGGCGCCGCGCGACGGTGCGCGCCGCCTGACATCCACTGACCGACCCCGACCCGGAGCTCCCCGATGAACTGGCAGATGGCCCGCCGCGCCGAGCGGCTGAATCCCTCGACGATCCGCGAGATCCTCAAGGTCACCGAGCGGCCGGGCATCGTCTCGCTCGCCGGCGGCCTGCCCTCGGCCGACACCTTCCCGGTCGAGGCGATGCGCGAGGCCGCCGCCCGCGTGCTGCGCGAGCAGCCGCGCGAGGCGCTGCAATACGCCGCCAGCGAGGGTCACGCGCCGTTGCGCGGGTGGGTCGCGGAACAGATGTCGGCGCAGGGCCTGCGCTGCGACGCCTCGCAGGTGCTGATCACGACCGGCTCGCAGCAGGGTCTGGATCTCGTCGGCAAGGTGCTGATCGACCCCGGCAGCCGCGTCGCCGTCGAGTCGCCGACCTACCTCGGCGCGCTGCAGGCCTGGGCGCCCTACGAGCCCGAGTTCGTCGCCATTGCCGGTGACGACGACGGGCCGCTGCCGCCGGCGCTCGAGGCGGCGCGCGGTGCGCGCTTCGTCTACCTGCTGCCGAACTTCCAGAACCCGAGCGGCCGCTGCATAGCCGCCGCGCGCCGCGCCGCGCTGGTGCAGGCTGCGGCCCGCTGCGCCCTGCCGATCGTCGAGGACAACCCCTATGGCGACCTCTGGTACGACGCGCCGCCGCCGCCGCCGCTGGCGGCCCTGGCCGGCGATGCCGCGGTCTATCTCGGCTCGTTCTCGAAGGTGCTGGCGCCGGGGCTGCGGCTGGGCTACCTCGTGGCGCCGAAGCCGCTGTACCCGAAGCTGCTGCAGGCCAAGCAGGCGGCCGACCTGCACACGCCGGGATTCAACCAGCGTCTCGTCCACGAGGTCATCAAGGACGGCTTCCTCGACCAGCATGTGCCGACGATCCGCGCCCGCTACCGCGTCCAGCGCGACGCCATGCGCGCCGCGCTGACGCGTCACCTGCCCGCCGGTTGCCGCTGGACGACGCCGGCCGGCGGCATGTTCTTCTGGGTCGAGCTGCCCGACGGTCTCGATGCCACGGCGCTGCTGCCGCAGGCCGTCGCCGCCGGCATGGCCTATGTGCCCGGCGCGACCTTCTATCCCGATGCCGGCCGCGCGAACACGCTGCGGCTGAGCTTCGTCACCGCGGCGCCGGCACAGATCGACGCCGCCGTCGCGACGCTCGCCGGCGTCCTCGAGCGCGCCCTATCGGCTGCATCTGCCATGAAGACCTGCGCATGAAGCGCCGCTACGACCAGCTCGACGTCTTCAGCGCGGCGGTGCTCAAGGGCAATCCGCTCGCCGTCGTCCACGCCGCCGACGGCTTGTCGGACGCGACGATGGCGGCCTTCGCGCGCTGGACCAACCTGTCGGAGACGACCTTCCTGCTGCCGCCGACCGACCCCGCGGCCGACTACCGCGTGCGCATCTGGACGCCGGGCGGCGAGCTGCCTTTCGCCGGCCATCCGACGCTGGGCAGCTGCCATGCCTGGCTCGCCGCCGGCGGGCAGCCGCGCGAGGCGGGTGTCGTCGTCCAGCAATGCGGCGTCGGCCTCGTGCGCATCCGCCGCCGCGACGGCCGGCTGGCGTTCGCCGCGCCGCCGCTGCGGCGCAGCGGGCCGCTCGGCGCCGCGCTGCGCGCGCGCATCGCCGCCGGCCTGGGCGTCGCCGAGGCCGACCTGCTGCACGACCAATGGGTCGACAACGGTCCCGGCTGGTGCGCGGTGATGCTGCGTGACGCGGCGCAGGTGCTGGCCGTGGTACCGGACTGGTCGCGGCTCGGCGACCTCAAGCTCGGCCTCGTCGGCGCCCAGGCGCCGGGCAGCGAGACGCGCTTCGAGGTGCGCGCCTTCGTGCCCTCGCTCGGCGTCGCCGAGGACCCGGTCACCGGCAGCCTCAACGCCGGGCTGGCGCAATGGCTGATCGGCGCCGGCCTCGCGCCGCCGCGCTACGTCGCCGCGCAGGGCGCGGCGCTGGGCCGCGCCGGGCGCGTCCAGGTCGAGCAGGAAGGCGCCGAGATCTGGATCGGCGGCGACGTCGCCGCCTGCATCCACGGCGAGGTCGAGATCGGCTGACCGCGCCTGCGCTCGCTGTCCCGATTACTCGAGGCAGACGATCTTGTGCCGCAGCGCCGTCATCACGGCCGCGGTGCGGTTCTCGACATGCAGCTTCGAGAGGATGTTGGTGACGTGGAACTTGACCGTCGGCATCGCGATCGACAGGCGCGACGAGATTTCCTGGTTCGGCAGCCCGCGCGCCATCAGCGACAGCAGGCTGCGCTCACGCTCGGTGAGGTCGGCGCCGACCGGCGCTTCGGCGTGGCGCGACGACAGCGTCGCCGTGACCTCGGGCGAGAACACGCGCCGCCCGGCATGGGCCGAATGGATCACCGTCACCATCTCCTGCTTCGATGCCGACTTGAGCACGAAGCCGCCGGCACCGGCGGCCATGGCGCGGCGCACGTCGTTGGCGTCGCAGGCGCCGGCGAGGATGACGAAGCGCGCCATCGGCAGCCTTGGGCGCAGCCGCTCGATCACGGTGATGCCGTCCAGGCCCGGCATGATGAGGTCGACGAGCACGACATCGGGCTGCGCCGCCAGCACGTCGGCGACGACGTCGTCGCTGTCGCCGGATTCGCCGGCCCAGGCGAATTGCTGCTCGCCGGCCACCAGGGCCTGGATGCCGCGGCGGAACATCGGGTGGTGGTCGACGACGAAGACTCGAATCGGGTTCATGACATCCTCAGGTGGGGTCGGTTCAGGGTCGCGGCTCAATGGCCCAGGGTCGGTGCCGGGGCCCATTGCAGGAGCCCCAACATCAGGCAGGCCTGGACATAGGCCCGGAGTTCGGCAACGCCGACGCGCGCGGCACGGCGCAGTTGCGAAGGCGTGAGCGGCTTCTCGGTGAGTCGGTGCGTCATTTCCAGGTGCAGCGGCTGGCGCGAGTAGCGCTCGGGTCCGACGCCGGGCTGACGCAGCAGGGGTCGGTGCCACCAATCCTCGGGTTCGCCCTGCAGCGGCAGCGCACCGCAGGCCAGGCCGAGCTTCCACAGCGCCTGGTCGAGCGTGCGCACGACGGCCTTGCTGCCGGGGCGCTCGCCGGGCGCGGGCTGCGGCAGCTCGCGTTCGAGCACCAGGTACTGCAGCGCCAACGGGTCGATGAGGACCTGCTGGCGGGCGAAGTCGAAAACCAGGTTCGCACCGGGCTGGTAGCTGGCCTCGAGCGCGGGCGTCGCCGCATCGGCGCGACCGCGCAGCACGGCTTCGACGAAGGCGCGCTGGCCGGTCTCGACCTCGTCGCGGGCGCAGGCCTCGGCGTCGAGCCGGGAATCGAAGGTGGAATCGAAGGCGTTCTCGCTGTGGCCGGCGGCGGCGGCGCGCGGCGTCGGCGGCAGCAGGGCTTCGAACTGGACGATGAACTGGCGCCTGGCCAGCGCCTGCTGCGCCAGGCCGGTCTCACCCAAGGCGGCGAGCCGGATCACCGGGCGCCCCTCGGCGTAGGCATGGACGATCTGCGGCGACGGGCCCTGCGCCCGCGGCCCTCCGACGAGGACGATCTCGCCGCCGCGCTCGGCGAGTTCGAGCGTCAGGCCGATCTCTTGACCGGCGGCGGCCAGGAGTTCGCGCGCCGCCTGGATCTCCACGGCCGTCAGGCCGAGGTGCTGGAAGCGCACGCGCGGCCGCTCGAGGGCACCCCCGCCGAGCTTGGCGCGGAGCAGGTCCCAGAGGCCGGACTGGTTCAATTGACGACTTCCCGTGGTGTCCCGAAACATGCCCATAGGCTAGGACCGGGGGACAGTCGCGAACATCCGGCAGCGGCGGATTCGGGGCGTGCCGCAACCCTGGTTGCGGGGTCAGGGATTCCCTGAGCGCCGCGGCGATGCCGGGGCGCGGGCGGGCGCCGGCGTCAGTGCTCGGGCGCCGGGAACTCGATCGCGAAGCGCGAGCCGCCGCCCTCGGCGGCGGTCACCGTCAGCCGCCCGCCATGGCGGTGCGCGACGCGCTGGACGAAGAGCAGGCCGAGGCCGACGCCGCGCGCGTCGCGCACCAGCGCGCCGGTGTGGCCGCCCAGCAGCTGCTCGAGCTGGGCCGCGCTGAGCCCGCGCCCGCGGTCGCGCACGGTCAGGCGCCAGCCGGCGCCGAGGGCCTCGGTGCCGATCTCCACCGCCTGGCCGCGCGGGCTGTGGCGGATGGCGTTGCCGACGAGGTTGGTGACGGCGCGCACGAGCAGCAGCCGGTCGACGACGACCTCGGCCGGCGCCGGCGCGACGGCGGTGCGCAGCTCGACACCGGCTGCCAGCGCCTGCGCGCGCAGCTCGCCGATGGCGTCGGCGACGACGGCCGCCGGCGCCACCGCGGCGCGCTGCAGCGGCTGGTACTGGACATGGGCGGCGCGCACGAAGGCCTCGGACAGCGCCAGCGTGCGCGTGGCCAGCGCGCGCATCTCGCGCAGCAGCGCGTCGACGGGCGTGTGCACGGCGCCCGAGAGGTTCATGTCGGCGAGCAGCACGATCGAGTTCGCCGGCGAGCGCAGGTCGTGCGAGACGAAGGCCAGCGCCTCCTCGCGTTCGCGCTCGGCCTGCTTGACCGGCGCGATGTCGACGATGGCGATGAGCAGACGGCGCTGGCCATGGAGGTCGACGGCGGCGACGCGGATCACGTAGTCGCCCTGCTCGACCTCGCCCAGCCGCGCCTCGACGGCGATGCCGGGCTGCTCGGGCCCGAGCGCGGCGACCGCGCGCGCCCAGTCGCAGGCCGGGTCGGTGGCGAACTCGCCGAGCAGGCGCAGCGCGTCGAGGCCGCGCAGCTCGTCGGCCGATTCGACCTCGAACAGCGCCGCCGCGGCCGGGTTGGCGAGCACGACCTGCATGCGCTCGTCGGCGACGAGCATCGCCGTCGGCATCGCCGCCAGCGTGTCGGCGAGGAAGCGCCGCGCCTGGCGCACGAGCAGGCCGGCGCGGTGCAGCGTCTGCAGCCGCGCGCCGATGGCGTCGCCGCCGTCGGACGTGCCCTGGCGGGCGACGAAGCGGGTTTCGAGCGGCTCCGACGTCAGGCGGGCGATCTCGCGGTCGAGCCCGGCGACGGCGCGCTCGAGCCGGCGCCAGCTCCACAGCGGGTAGGCCAGCGCCGAGGCCAGCACATAGGGCCCCGGTGCGCACCAGACGCCGGCGCGCAGCGCCAGCAGCGCCGCGCCCAGCGCCAGCGGCACCGAGGCCACGGCCCAGGGCAGCGCCAGCCGCGGCCCGCCGCGGCCGAAGGCGACGAGCTGCGCCAGCAGCAGCAGCACCGAGACCGCCGCCACCGTCGACGCCGCGAGCGCGCGCGGCGCATCGCCGTCGCGCAGCGTCGCCAGCGTGTTGGCCAGCACCTCGATGCCGGGCATCGCCTCGTGGCTGCCGTTGACCGGCGTGGCCAGCGTATCGCCGAGCCCCTGCGCCGTCATGCCGATGAGCACGTAGCGCCCGGCCAGCCGCCCGGGCGCGACGCGGCCCAGCAGCAGGTCGACGTAGGAGATGCGCTCGAAGGTGCCCGGTGGTCCGAGGTAGCGGATCAGGAAGCGGCCGTCGCGGTGTGCGCCGCCGCTGCTCTGCGTCTCTTCCTCGAGGGCCAGCCCCGGAGCGATCGCGCCGCCGCCGATCTGCAGCAGGGTCGTCGCGAGGTGGGGGTAGATCGAGTCGGTCGGTCCGGCGTGGAGGAAGGCGTGCCGCAGCACGCCGTCCTCGTCCACCGGCGCCTCGGCGGTGCCGAGTGCGGCCGCGCCGGCCAGCGGTTCGACCGGCAGCAGCAGGCCCAGCGGCGCGCCGGGCAGGCGCTGCCAGGCCACCGGCAGCACGACGGGCGCGGCGTGGCGCAGCGCGCGCGCCAGCAGCAGGTCCTGCTGCGGATCGGGGTCGGGCTCGCTGAGCACGAGGTCGAGCGCGGTCGCTCGCGGGTGCGCCTGCGCCAGCCGCTCGAGCAGCGTCGCGTGGACGGCGCGCGGCCAGGGCCAGCGCCCGATGCGGGCGACGCTGGCATCGTCGATGGCGACGATGACGATGTCGGCCGGCGCCGGCCGCCGCCACAGCGAGAGGCCGAAGTCGTAGACGAGGCGGTCGAAGCGCCAGGTCCAGCCGCCAAGGGCGAGGATGCAGGCGAGCAGCCCGAGCAGCGCGGCGATCGCGGCCTCGTCGCGCCAGCGGCGCAGGGCGGGCGCCTGGCGCCGGTCGCGGCTCACTGGGCCAGGTTCAGCGTCCCGTCGCCGGCGCGCACGCAACTGCCGGCGACGTCGCGCAGGCAGTTCGGGATCTCGAACAGCTGCGGCCTCGTGTACGGGCCGAGGTACCCGTCGGCATCGCGTGCGCGCAGCCGCACGAAGTAGCGGCCGGGCGGCGGCAGCGGCAGCGTCAGGCCGGGTTTGGCGAGCTTCGTCTCGAAGGTCTTGTGGCCGAAGGCGGCGTCGCTGGCGACCTCGAACTCGAAGGTCTGGCCCGGCAGGCCTTCCCAGCTGAAATCGACGCCCCGCTCGCCGACCGCGGGCGGCGCGGGCGTGGGCGGCAGCGGCCGCAGCTCGAAACTGCGGTCGACGCCCCAGGGGCCCTGGTCGCCGTCGCCGCGCACGCTGGCCATGCGCCAGTGGTAGACGCCGGGCGCGAGGCCGTCGACGGCCAGCGTCGTGCCGCGGACGTCGGCGACGTCGCGCAGCGGCTGGCCGTAATCGGCGCCGGCGGCGAGCTGCAGCCGGTAATGCGCGGCGTCGGGGTTGCCGGCCCAGCCGAACTCGACGCGGCTGCCGAAGCTGACGGCACGCGACGCCGGCGTCGCCGGCAGCGGCGCCTCGGGACGGGCCTTGAGCGTGAAGGCGAGGTCGGCGTTCTGACCCTCGAGGCCGTTGGCGTCGATCGCCCGCACGCGCAGCAGGTAGCGGCCGTCGGCGAGGCCGGCGAAGCGCAGCTCGGGTGTCGGCGAGGTGACCTCGGCGAGCACGGTGTCGAACCGCGCGTCGCGCGCGACCTCGCCGCGGTAGGCGGTGGCACCGGCCACCGGCTGCGGGCTGAAGCGCACCAGCACGCGGTCCTGCAGCACCGGCAGGCCGGCGACGCCGGGGGCGTCGAGCAGCCGCACGGGCGGCGCGACATGGCCGCCGGCGTCGACGACGCTGCCGTAGCCGGCATGCACCGGCACCGCGGCGCCCTGGCCGCCGGCGATGGCGACCGTGCCCTCGAGCACCTCGCCATGCGTCGTTTGCGCAGCGGCGACGCGGAACTCGGTGCCGCGCACGCCGAGCACGCCCTGCGGCGTCTCGATCGAGAAGCCGGGCTGGCCGGCGTGTGCGGGCGCCGCCTTGATCTCGACGCGGCCGCGCTCGAGCCGCGCGCCCGAGCGCGTCGCTCCGACGTCGCGCAACTGGCGCGACTCGCGGACCACCAGCCGGCTGTCGGGGCGCAGGCGCAGCACCGTGCCGTCGACGAGGCGGATCGTCGCCTGACCGTCGCCGCCGGTGGCCACGGCGCCGCCCTCGGCCACGCCCTGGCCCGGCTGCAGCGCGGCGCCGTCGGCATCGCGCACGTTGCCGGCCACGCTGAGCACGCTGGCGCGCACGCTGTCGCTGCGCAGCAGCCGCAGCGGCACCCGCAGCGTCGTGCCGACTGCGATGCGATTCGGGTTGCGCAAGGCGTTCGCCCGCGCGATCTCGGGCCAGGAAGCGGGGTCGGCGAGCAGCCGCTGGCCGATGCCGATCAGCGTGTCGCCCTTCGCCACCGCGAGTTCGTAGACCGCTTCGTCGGCGCGTGCAGCGAGCGGCCAGGCCATAGAAACAGCCATTGTCAGAGAGAGTAAGCGCCAACCGTTCATGACGCGTCCCCGCACCAGGCCAGGGCGATCTTGATCAGCATCGCCGGCGATTCGGCGCCCAGCTTGTCCTTCAGCGCCTGCTTGTGGGTCTCGATCGTCTTCACGCTGCGGTTGAGCAGTTCGGCGATCTCGCGCGTGCTGCGGCCCTGGCCGACGAGGCGCAGCACCTCGATCTCGCGCGGCGAGAGTTCGGGGCCCGCGGCGGCGGCGGCCGGCCCGCCGGCGACGCGGCGCAGCAGCGTCGAGCGCAGGCGCGGGCTGACATGGACATCGCCCGCCAGCACCGCGGTGACGGCGGCGGCCAGGGTCTGCGCGAGTTCGGTCTTCATCACATAGCCATCGGCGCCGGCGCGCAGCGCGCGCTCGGCGTAGAGCTCTTCGGCCATCGAGGTCAGGACGATGATCTTCAACTCCGGGTGGTCGCGCCGGATCTGCGGCAGCACCGTGAGGCTGAACTCGTCACCCAGACCCAGGTCCAGGATCAGCAGCCGGAACGGCTCGCGTGCAAGCAGGGCGCGCGCGTCGGCCAGGTTGGCCGCCTCGTGCACCTGTGTGGGCTCGCCGAGCAGATGGCGTACGCCCAGACGCACGATGTCGTGGTCGTCGACGATCAGCACTTTCAGCGGCGGTCCGGGCTCGGGCATCGATATTTTCAAGTCGGGGGCCGCGCCGGGCGAGGCCGTGATCTTAGCGTCTGGGTCGGCGCAGCCGTTGACAGGGCTTGCCAAGGGTTGCACGTTCAACTGCCGGACAATGGCGTCGATGTCCGATTCCGCCGCCACCACGACCCCGGTCCGCGTCTGGGACCTGCCGACGCGGCTGTTCCATTGGATGCTCGCGCTGGCCGTCGTCGGCGCCGTCGCTACCGCCTGGATCGGCGGCAATACTATGGTATTGCATGTGCGGCTGGGCTGCGCGGTCCTCGCGCTGCTGGTGTTCAGAATCGGCTGGGGTCTGTTCGGCGGGCGCTGGTCGCGTTTTGCGAGCTTCGCCTGGGGACCGGCGGCCATCGCGCGCTACCTGCGCGGCGCGGCGCTGCCCGGCGAGCGCTTCGACATCGGCCACAACCCGCTCGGCAGCCTGTCGGTCTGGGCGCTGTTGGCGATCCTCGCGATCCAGGTCGGCACGGGGCTCTTTGCCGACGACGAGATTGCCACCGTCGGGCCGCTGAACCCCTTCGTCGCGACCGCTACCGGCCTGCGGCTCACCGCCTGGCACCATGGGCCCGGGCAGTGGATCGTGCTCACGCTCGTGGCGCTGCACGTGGCGGCGATCGCCTGGTACCGCTGGCGCCGCGCCACCGATCTCGTGCGGCCGATGTGGTCCGGCGACAAGGCGCTGCCGGTCGCGACGCCGGCCAGCGTCGACGGCCTTTCGACGCGGCTCCTCGCCTTGACCTGGGCGCTGGCCTGCGCCGCCCTCGCCACCTGGATTTACCGCCTCGGCGGCTGAAGGCCGGTCGCGACGGCTTCGGCTTCGGGCATCATCGGGCCGATGAGCAACCCCACCATCGAATTGCGCGCCGGCGAACTCCGCATGGCGCTGCGACCCGACCTCGGCAGCGCCGTCGCCGGTCTCTGGCTGCGCGACCTGCCGGTGCTGCGCAGCACCGAGGGCGCCGAACTCGGCGCGGCGCGGCTGTCGGGCTGTTATCCGCTGGCGCCCTATTCCAACCGTCTGGGTTACCGGCGCTTCCGCTGGCTCGGCCACGACCACCAGACGGCGCCAAACTTCGACGACAGCCCGCATTCGCTGCACGGCGTGGCGTGGACGCGGCCCTGGGAGACGGTGTCGACGAGCGCGGCCGAAGCCGAACTGCGCTACGTCCACCGCGCCGACGCCGACTGGCCCTTCGATTTCGAACTGCGCCAGCGCTACGTCCTCACGCCCGGCGCGGCCGAGTTCCACCTCGCACTGACGAACCGCGCCGACAAGCCGGCGCCGGTGGGCCTGGGCTGGCACCCCTATTTCCCCAAGCGCAGCCGCAGCCGGCTGCACATCGAATCGAGCGAGCGCTGGGAGAACGACGCCAGCGGCCTGCCGACGCGGCGCGTGCCGCAGCCCGGCATCGACGGCGACGTCGCCCATCTCGCGTTCGACAACTGCTTCGAGGGCTGGCGCGGCCCGGCGCGGCTGCGCGACGAGAAGCTCTCGCTGCGGCTGACCTCGTCGCTGCCCTACCTCGTCGTCTTCACGCCCGAGACCAAGCCCTACTATTGCGTCGAGCCGGTCAGCCATGTCAGCAACGCGCTGCACATGTCCGACCCGGCGGCCCACGGCCTGCGCAGCGTCGCCCCCGGTGCGACCTTCGACGCCTGGATGAAGATCGAGATCGCCGAAGCATGAATCTCGTGTGGACCGCGCTGCCGGCACCGGCGGCGCTGCTCGGCGAATCGCCTTTCTGGCATCCCGACGAGTCGGCGCTGTACTGGTGCGACATCCCGGGCCGGGCGCTGCACCGCTGGCATCCGGCGGGTGAGCGGCACGACCATTGGGATCTCGAGAGCGAGCCCGGCTGCTGCGCGCCGCTGCCCGGCGGCGACCTGCTGCTGGCGCTGCGCAACGGCATCCACCGCTTCGACCCGCGCAGCGGCAAGTGCAGCCGCGTCGTCGAAGCACCGTATGACCCGGCGCAGGAGCGCTTCAACGACGGCAAGGCCGACCCCCAGGGGCGGTTCTGGGTCGGCACGATCTACGAGCCGCGCCGGCCGGCGCTCGCGGCCCTGTACTGCTGGCCGGGCAAGGGCGAGAAGCTGCGCCGCGTCGCCGGCGACGTCACCGTCAGCAACGGCCTTGCGTTCAGCCCCGATGGCGCGACGATCTACTGGAGCGACACGACGGCCCACCGCATCTCGGCCTACGACTACGACGGCGCCGAGGGCACGCTGTCGCGCCACCGCGTGCTCGCCGAGTTCCCGCTCAAGCAGCCCGAGCAGGACCTCGCGACCTACGGCGGCCGCCCCGACGGCGCCGCGGTCGATGCCGAGGGTGCCTACTGGGTCGCGATGTTCGAGGGCCAGCGCCTGCTGCGCCTGGCCCCCGACGGGCGACTGCTGCAGGAACTGCCACTGCCGGTGCGCTGCCCGACGATGGTCTGCTTCGGCGGCGCCGACCTGCGCACGCTGTACGTGACGACGGCGCGCAACCACCGCAGTGCCGAGGAGCTGGCGGCGCAGCCGCTGGCCGGCCGCGTGCTGACGGCGCGCGTCGAGGTGCCGGGGCTGCCGGTGCATTTCGCGCGCGGCTGAGGCGATGAACTCGGCCTCACCCGGTCGCGCCGAGTCGTTCGCGCGGCTGCGCGAGGCGGTCGAATACGACCTCGTCGTCGTCGGCGGCGGCGCCACGGGGCTGGGCGTCGCGCTCGACGCCACGGTGCGCGGCCTGCGCGTCGCACTCGTCGAATCCGACGATTTCGCCGCCGGCACTTCGTCGCGCGCGACGAAACTCGTCCATGGCGGCGTGCGCTACCTCGCGCAGGGCGACATCGGCCTCGTGCGCGAGGCACTGCACGAGCGCGCGGCGATGCTCGCCAACGCGCCGCATGTCGCGCAGCGGCTGCCTTTCGTGATGCCGGGCTACCACTGGTGGGAGCGCGGCTTCTACGGCGTCGGCCTCAAGGCCTACGACGCGCTCGCCGGCCGTCGCAGCCTGGGCGCGACCGAATGGCTGTCGAGCGCGCGCACACGCGCCCTGCTGCCCGGCGCCCGCGCCCAGGGGCTGTGGGGCGGCGTGCGCTACTGGGACGCGCAGTTCGACGACGCTCGCTACGCGCTGCTGCTGGCGCGCACGGCGCAGGCGCGCGGCGCGCGGCTGCTCAACCATTGCCCGGCGATCGACCTCGTGCGAGAAGGGAAAGAGGGCGGCCAGGTGCGCGGCGTCGTCGTGCGCGATGCCGAGACCGGCGTCGCGGCGACGCTGCGCGCGCGCTGCGTCGTCAACGCCGCGGGCGTCTGGGTCGACGCGGTGCGCGCGATGGATCACGAGCCCGAGGCGCCGGCGCAGCCGCCGCTGGTGGCGCCGAGCCAGGGCGTGCACCTGATCGTCGACCGCAGCTTCATGCCGGGCGGCCATGCGCTGCTGATCCCGCGCACGGCCGACGGCCGCGTGCTGTTCGCCGTGCCCTGGCTCGGCAAGACCATCCTGGGCACCACCGACACGCCGCGCCACGACCTCGCCCGCGAGCCCACGCCCTACCCCGCCGAGGTCGAATTCATCCTCGGCGAAGCGGCGCGCGTGCTCGCGCGGCCACCGCGGCGCGAGGACGTGCGCTCGATCTGGGTCGGCCTGCGGCCGCTCGTCAAGCATCGCGGCGACGACGGCGACGCGAACACGAAGGCGATCTCGCGCGAGCACACGGTGATCGTCGGCCGCTCGGGCCTCGTCACGGTGACGGGCGGCAAATGGACGACCTACCGCGCCATCGCCGAGGACGTGCTCGACCACGCGATGACGCGCGGTCTGCTGCCGCGTCGGCCGGGCGGTGTGACGGCGCGGCTGCCGCTGCTGGGTGCGGCGCCGGGGCGCCCGCTGACCGAGCCGCCGGGCGAGCATCTCTACGGCAGCGAAGCGGCGCGGCTGCGCGAGTTGCCGGGCGCCGCGAACTGGCTCTGGCGCGACCCCGAGACCGGCAGCGGCGGCCTCAGCGAGGCGATGGTGCGCTACGCCGCACGCGAGGAGATGGCGCGCGAGGTCGGCGACATGCTGGCGCGGCGTTCGCGGCTGCTGTTTCTCGACGCCGCGGCGGCCGGCGCGCTCGCCGAGCGCGTCGCGGCGATCCTCGCCGAAGAGACCGGGCGCGAGGTCGACCCGGCGGGCTTCGAGGCCCTCGCGCTGCAGTACCGCAGCCTGCCCTGAAGCCTGCGACTCAGGTCTTCGGCGCGATCGCGTCGAGGGCCTGATGCACCTCGTCGGGGCTCAGGATCTCGTTGAGCAATTTCGGCTCGGCGTGGCCCGGCGCGTAGAGCGCGTAGACCGGCACGCCGCTGCGACCCAGCCGCGTCAGCTCGGCGCTGATCGCCGCGTCGCGGCGCGTCCAGTCGGCGCGCAGCAGCAGCACATGCCGCTGGTCGAACGCGGCGCGCACGCCGGCGTCGGCCAGCGTCGTGCGCTTGTTGAACTGGCAGGTCACGCACCAGGCGGCGGTGAAGTCGACGAACACCGGACGGCCCTCGGCCTGCGCCTGGGCGACGCGCGCCGTCGACCAGGGTTGCCAGGTCTGGCCCTGGATGTCGGCGGCGACCGCGGCCGAGGCTTCGGGCTTGAGCAGCGGCCCGGCCCAGAACAGCGCCGCGATCAGGCCGGCCAGCGCCAGCGCGCCGAAGCCGCGCCGCGCCCGCGTCCCCAGCGCCGGCGCACCCAGCGCCCAGGCCGCGAAGGCCAGTGCCAGCAGCAGCAGCAACAGCGCCGCGGCGCCGTCGATGCCGGCCTGCTGGCCGAGGACCCAGACGAGCCAGACGACGGTCGCGAACATCGGGAACGCCATCAGGTTCTTGAAATGCTGCATCCAGATCCCCGGTCGCGGCAGCAGCGCGGCCAGCCGCGGCCAGGCGCTCGCCGCGAGGTAGGGCAGCGCCATGCCCAGGCCGATCGCCGCGAACACCGTCAGCGCCTGCACCGCCGGCAGCGTCACCGCGGCGCCGAGCGATGCGCCCATGAACGGCGCCGTGCAGGGCGAGGCGACGGCCACGGCGAGCACGCCGGTGAGCAGCGAATCGGTCACCGGGTGGCGCGCCCGCGCGGCGAGCCAGGAACCCGGCAGCACCGACCCGAGTTCGAAGACGCCGGCCAGATTCAGGCCGATGAGCGTGAACAGCGCCGCGAGCGAGGCGACGACCACCGGCGACTGCAGCTGGAAGCCCCAGCCGAGCTGCTCGCCGCCGGCACGCAGGCCCAGCAGCAGCGCGGCGAGGGCGACGAACGAGACCACCACGCCCGCCGTGTAGGCGAGTCCGCCGACGAGCAGCGCGCGCCGGTCCTCGGCGTGGCGCGCGAATCCCAGCACCTTGAGCGAGAGCACCGGGAAGACGCAGGGCATCAGGTTGAGCAGCATGCCGCCCAGCAGCGCGAGGACGATGGCCAGTCCCAGGCCGGTCGCGGGTGCGGTCGTCGGCGGCGGGGTCTGCGGCGTGGGTGCCGTGGCCGTCAAGGCGGGCAGTGCCGCGGCGGCCGAGGCCGCCGCCGGCCAGGGCGTGGTGACTGCCACCTCGACGCGGATGCCGGCGGCCTCGCCCGGCGCGGCCAGCACGGCCGGGATCACTTGCGGCGAGGCGCTGCGCTGCGCATCGAGCGGGATGCGCGTCGACCAGTCGGCACCGTCCCAGCGCCCCGCGTGGCCGGTCTGGTACTGGATCACGCCCGGGGTCTCGACGTAGAACTGGAGGTCGCGACCGCGCCAGGCGGCCGGCAGACCGGCGGCCTTGACGCGCAAGGCGCCGTCGGCCACCGCGGCGCTTGCGCTGACGCCGGCGACCTCGCGCGGCAGCGCCGCCTGCGTGGCCGCGAACAACGCCGCGTCGCTGGCGGTCGCCGCGTGCGCGGGCAGGCGCAGCGCGAAATCGCCGCTCTGCGGGATGCAGACATCCTTGCATACGAGCCACTCGGCGTGCAGCTTCACGTCGAGCGCGTCGGCCTGGAAGCCGGCCGGCACCGTCACCGCCACCGGCAGCAGCAGCCGGCCTTCGTAGCCGTAGTTCAGCAGCGGGCCGATCGGCAGTTGCTGGGGCGTCGGCCATGCGATCTCGCCGGCCGTGAATCCCGGCGGCAGCGTCCAATCGAGCGTCGTCGGTAGACCCGAATCGCCCGGGTTCTTCCAATACGTATGCCAATGCGGCTGGTGGTCGATCTTCAGCCCCAGCCACAGCGGCTTGCCGGCGACGACGCCGTCGGGCGCCTGCGCCACGAGTTCGGCGCGCACCTGGTCGGTCGTGACCACGGCGCCGGGCAGCGCGGCGATGGCGACGCCCGAACAGACGAACCCCGCTGCGGCGAGCAGCGGGGCGATATAGAAGTTGGGCGATTTCATGTGGCGCGTTGGAGGTCCGGAACCGGTCTCGGTTCCTCGACCGGACTGTGATTGTGCGGCGCCTGCCGCCGCGCCGTCGCTTCGTACCGCGATGTAACCACGGCACCACAACCGCGCGGCCATGGGCCCCGGATTCGGGCGAGTGCGGGTTTCTTCGTATAATCCCGAGGCTTTGCCGACCTCAAACGAAGCCATGGCGATCGAAATGCAAGACGACCGCTGGGGCGACCCAGAAGCTGAGGCGGCAGCACGGGACAAGGCTTTCAAGCCTTTGACCAGGGAGCAAGCGCAGGCGCTGCGCCTGAAGGATCCGCCGCTGTCGCCATGGCGTGTCCTGATGGTTCAGGCCTGGGTCGGTGTGGTGGTGGCGCTGTTCGCGGCGCTGCTGACGAGAAAGCAGGAGGCAGGGTGGTCGGCGCTGTACGGCGCGGCCACGGTGGTGATACCGGGTGCCTTGATGGCGCGCGGGATGACCAGCAAACTCAGCAGCATGTCGCCCGGCACGAGTGCCGTCAGCTTCATGTTGTGGGAAGCAGTCAAGATCGCGGTCTCGGTCGTCATGCTGGTGCTGGCGCCGAAGATCGTTCAACACCTGAACTGGCTGGCGCTGCTGGCGGGTCTGGTGTTGTGCATGAAGGTTTACTGGCTCGCGCTGTTGTGGCGGGGCCGATCGAAATCGAACTGACGAGAGAACATGGCCGCCGAAGAACACGCCGCAGAACTCGCCCAGACGCCGGGCGAGTACATCGTCCATCACCTGACGCACCTGCGCAACAAGCCCTTCACGGGCACTTTCGACCTCAGCGTCGTGAGCTGGGACTCTCTGTTCTTCTCGATCCTGCTCGGCGTCGTCGGCTGCTGGCTGTTGTGGCTGGGCGCGCGCAAGGCGACCTCGGGCGTGCCGGGCCGCTTCCAGGCCGCCATCGAGATCCTGTTCGAGATGGTCGAGAACGAGGCCAAGGGCATCGTGCACAACGCCACCAGCCGCAAGCTCGTCGCGCCGCTGGCGCTCACGGTCTTCATCTGGATCGTGCTGCTCAATACGATGGACCTGCTGCCGGTCGACCTGCTTCCCTATATCTGGCAGCACCTCGTCGGCGCCACCGGCGGCGACCCGCACCATGCCTATCTGCGCGTCGTGCCGACCGCCGACCTCTCGATCACGATGGGTCTGTCGATCTCGGTGCTGCTCGTCTGCCTGGCCTACAACATCAAGATCAAGGGTCTCGGCGGCTGGGGCCACGAGCTGATCACGGCGCCTTTCGGCGACCATTGGCTGCTGTACCCGGTGAATCTGGCGATGCAGATCATCGAGTTCGTCGCCAAGACCGTTTCGCACGGCATGCGGTTGTTCGGCAATATGTACGCGGGCGAGCTGATCTTCCTGCTCATCGCGCTGCTCGGCGGTGCCTTCACGCTGACGGCCGGCGGCTTCGGACTGGCGGCGCTGCAGATCTTCGCCGGCTTCTGCTGGGCCGTGTTCCACATCCTGATCATCATCCTGCAGGCCTTCGTGTTCATGATGCTCACGCTCGTGTACATCGGTCAGGCCCACGATTCGCACTGACCGGTATTCCCGTTTTCCGCCCCTTTCACTTAAACAACTTCATCCTCTAGGAGTCATCATGGAAGTCATCAGCTTTGTCGCCCTGGCCGCCGGCCTGATCATCGGTCTCGGCGCCGTCGGCGCCTGTATCGGCATCGGCATCATGGGCAGCAAGTACCTCGAGTCGGCCGCGCGCCAGCCCGAGCTGATGGGCGAACTGCAGACCAAGATGTTCCTGCTCGCCGGCCTTATCGACGCGGCCTTCATCATCGGCACCGGTATCGCGCTGTGGTTCGCCACCGCCAACCCGTTCCTGGGTCAGATCGCCAACCTGCCGAAGTGATGGCGCTGGGGCCGCGCGCGTCGCGGTCCCGCCAGTCGCCGCCCCGTGCTGACGGGGCGGACCCATCCGTCACCGCGATCGAGGCAATCAATTGAGCATCACCGGTACCCTCATCATCCAGATCATCGTGTTCGCACTGCTGGTGCTGTTCACGATGAAATTCGTCTGGCCGCCGATCACCACGGCGCTCGACGAGCGCGCGCGCAAGATCGCCGATGGCCTGTCGGCCGCCGACAAGGCCAAGAGTGAACTCGCCGTCGCCAACAAGCGCGTCGAGCAGCAGCTTTCCGCCGCCCGCGACGACGCGACCAAGCGGCTGGCCGACGCCGACCGCCTGGCGCAGCAGATCGTCGAGGAAGCCAAGGGCAAGGCGACGATCGAAGGCGAGAAGATCATCGCCGCCGCCCGCGCCGAGGCCGAGCAGGAATCCGTGAAGGCGCGCGAGGCGCTGCGCGAGCAGGTCGCCGGACTCGCCGTCAAGGGCGCCGAGCAGATCCTGCGCCGCGAGGTGAATCCGAGCGTCCACGCGGACCTGCTGAGCCGACTCAAGGCGGAGCTCTGAAATGGCTGAACTGGCGACCATCGCAAGGCCTTACGCCGAAGCGCTGTTCAGTTCGGCCGGTGCATCGGCTGCGGCCTTCAAGCCGCAGATCGAAGGCCTGGCCGCACTCGCGGCGAACCCCGAGTTGCGCCAGTTCGCCGACAACCCGAAGGTCAGCGCGACCCAGGTCTTCGACCTCGTCGCCGGCGTCGCGCTGCAGCGCGGCCTGACGCTCGATCCGAAGATCGGCAACCTGCTGCGCACGGTGATCGAGAACGGCCGGCTCGCCGCGCTGCCCGAGGTCGCGTCGCAGTTCGGCGCGCTCGTCAACGGCAGCACCGGCGTGTCGGACGCGACGATCCACAGCGCCTTCCCGATCGACGCCAACCAGCTTCGCGACGTCGTCGCGGCGCTCGAGAAGCGCTTCGGCCGCAAGCTCAATGCCCAGGTGGAAATCGCCCCCGAGTTGATCGGCGGCATCCGCGTTGCGGTCGGCGACGAGGTGCTCGACACCTCGGTGCGCGCCCGTCTCGATCAGATGAAAGCTGCGCTGACCGCCGCCTGAAGGCGAGCACGGCGCACCCAGGAGAATCGCATGAACCTGAATCCCGCAGAAATTTCCGAGCTGATCAAGAGCCGCATCGAAGGCCTTGCCGTCTCGGCCGACATCAAGAACCAGGGCACCGTCGTGTCCGTCACCGACGGCATCGTGCGCGTGCACGGCCTCTCGGACGTGATGGCCGGCGAAATGCTCGAATTCCCGCCCACGGCCGCCGGCGTGGCGACCTACGGCCTGGCGCTGAACCTCGAGCGCGACTCGGTCGGCGCGGTCATCCTGGGCGAGTACGAGCACATCTCCGAAGGCGACACCGTGAAGTGCACGGGCCGCATTCTCGAAGTGCCGGTCGGCCCCGAGCTGATCGGCCGTGTCGTCAACGCGCTCGGCCAGCCGATCGACGGCAAGGGCCCGATCAACGCCAAGATGACCGACGTCATCGAGAAGGTCGCCCCGGGCGTCATCGCGCGCAAGAGCGTCGACCAGCCGGTGCAGACCGGTCTGAAGTCGATCGACTCGATGGTGCCGATCGGCCGCGGCCAGCGCGAACTGATCATCGGCGACCGCCAGACCGGCAAGACGGCGGTGGCGATCGACGCCATCATCAACCAGAAGGGTCAGAACATGACCTGCGTCTACGTCGCGATCGGCCAGAAGGCTTCGTCGATCAAGAACGTGGTGCGCGCGCTGGAAGCCAATGGCGCGATGGACTACACGATCGTCGTCGCGGCCAGCGCCAGCGAATCGGCGGCGATGCAGTATGTGTCGGCCTATTCGGGCTGCACGATGGGCGAATACTTCCGCGACCGCGGCCAGGACGCGCTGATCATCTATGACGACCTGTCCAAGCAGGCCGTCGCCTACCGCCAGGTCTCGCTGCTGCTGCGCCGCCCGCCGGGCCGCGAAGCCTACCCCGGCGACGTGTTCTATCTCCACAGCCGTCTGCTCGAGCGCGCCGCGCGCGTCAACGCCGACTATGTCGAGGCCTTCACCAAGGGCGAGGTCAAGGGCCGTACGGGTTCGTTGACGGCGCTGCCGATCATCGAAACCCAGGCCGGCGACGTTTCGGCCTTCGTGCCGACGAACGTGATCTCGATCACCGACGGCCAGATCTTCCTGGAAACCTCGCTGTTCAACGCCGGCATCCGTCCCGCCATCAACGCCGGCATCTCGGTGTCGCGGGTCGGTGGTGCGGCGCAGACGAAACTCATCAAGAGCCTGTCGGGCGGCATCCGGACCGACCTGGCGCAGTACCGCGAACTCGCGGCCTTCGCCCAGTTCGCGAGCGACCTCGACGCGGCCACGCGCAAGCAGCTCGACCGCGGCGCCCGCGTCACCGAGCTGCTCAAGCAGCCGCAGTACTCGCCGCTGCCGATCAGCCTGATGGCCGCGACGCTGTACGCCGTCAACAAGGGCTATGTCGACGACCTCGACGTCAAGCGCGTCCTCGCTTTCGAGCATGGCCTGCACCAGCACCTGAAGTCGAGCCACGCGGCCCTGCTGGCCAAGCTGGAGAACGACAAGGCGATGGACAAGGGTGCCGAAGAAGAACTCGGCAACGCCATCGCGGCGTTCAAGAAGTCCTTCGCTTAAGCACGCTTCAGGAGCAGGACCATGGCGGTCGGCAAAGAGATACGCGGCAAGATCAAATCGGTGGAGAACACCAAGAAGATCACCAAGGCCATGGAAATGGTTGCCGCGAGCAAGATGCGCAAGGCGCAGGAGCGCATGCGCGCGGCGCGGCCCTATGCCGACAAGGTGCGCAACATCGCGGCCAACCTGGCGCAGGCGAACCCGGAATACCGCTCGCCCTACCAGCGCAGCGGCGGTGACGCGAAGGCCGTCGGCTTCATCGTCGTGACCACCGACAAGGGCCTGTGCGGCGGCCTCAACACCAACGTGCTGCGCGCCGTCACGGTCAAGATGAAGGACGTGCAGACGGCCGGCAACAGCATCCAGGCGGTGGCGATCGGCAACAAGGGCTTCGGCTTCCTGAACCGCATCGGTGCCAACGTCGTCAGCCACGCGATCCAGCTCGGCGACGCGCCGCAGCTCGACAAGCTGATCGGCCCGGTGAAGGTCATGCTCGACGCCTTCGTCGCCGGCAAGCTCGACGCCGTCCACCTCTGCTACACGAAGTTCATCAACACGATGAAGCAGGAGCCGATGGTCGAGCAGCTGCTGCCGCTGCCGGCGAACAAGCTCGAGCAGACCGCGGCCGAGAAGAGCCAGCATGGCTGGGACTACATCTACGAGCCCGATCCGGCGACCGTGATCGACGAGCTGATGACGCGCTACATCGAGGCCCTGGTCTACCAGGCCGTGGCCGAGAACATGGCCAGCGAGCAGAGCGCGCGCATGGTCGCGATGAAGGCGGCGACCGACAACGCCGGCACGCTGATCGGCGAGTTGAAGCTCATCTACAACAAGACGCGGCAGGCGGCGATCACGAAGGAACTCTCCGAGATCGTCAGCGGCGCGGCCGCCATCGGCGGTTGAACGCGGTCGAATCCGCCCCGCATCCGAATTCAGCGATTCAAGTTAGAAGGACTCAAAAATGGCTAGCACTCAGGCTCAAGGCAAGATCGTCCAGTGCATCGGCGCGGTGGTGGACGTCGAGTTCCCGCGCGACAGCATGCCCCGCGTCTACGACGCGCTCAAGCTCGAAGGCACTGCGCTGACGCTCGAGGTGCAGCAGCAGCTCGGCGACGGCGTCGTGCGCACGATCGCGCTCGGCTCGTCCGACGGCCTGCGCCGCGGGCTGATGGTCAGCAACACCGGCGCGGCGATCACCGTGCCGGTGGGCAAGGCGACGCTGGGCCGCATCATGGACGTGCTCGGCAACCCGATCGACGAGCGCGGCCCCGTGAGCCAGGAGCTGACGGCGCAGATCCACCGCAAGGCCCCGGCCTACGACGAGCTGAGCCCGTCGCAGGAACTGCTCGAAACCGGCATCAAGGTCATCGACCTGATCTGCCCGTTCGCCAAGGGCGGCAAGGTCGGCCTGTTCGGCGGTGCCGGCGTCGGCAAGACCGTCAACATGATGGAGCTGATCAACAACATCGCGAAGGCCCACTCGGGTCTGTCGGTGTTCGCCGGTGTCGGCGAGCGCACCCGCGAGGGCAATGATTTCTATCACGAGATGGCCGATTCGGGCGTCGTGAATCTGGAGAGCCTGCAGGACTCGAAGGTCTCGATGGTCTACGGCCAGATGAACGAGCCCCCGGGCAACCGCCTGCGCGTCGCGCTGACCGGTCTGACGATCGCCGAATCGTTCCGCGACGAGGGCCGCGACGTGCTGTTCTTCGTCGACAACATCTACCGCTACACGCTCGCCGGCACCGAGGTCTCGGCGCTGCTGGGCCGCATGCCTTCCGCCGTGGGCTACCAGCCGACGCTGGCCGAGGAAATGGGCCGCCTGCAGGAGCGCATCACGTCGACCAAGGTCGGCTCGATCACCTCGATCCAGGCCGTCTACGTCCCTGCGGACGACCTGACCGACCCGTCGCCGGCGACGACCTTCGCCCACCTGGACGCCACCGTCGTGCTCTCGCGCGACATCGCCTCGCTCGGCATCTACCCCGCGGTCGACCCGCTCGACAGCACGAGCCGCCAGGTCGACCCGAACGTCGTCGGCCAGGAGCATTACGAGACGACGCGTGCGGTGCAGTCGACGCTGCAGCGCTACAAGGAACTGCGCGACATCATCGCCATCCTGGGCATGGACGAGCTGAGCCCCGAGGACAAGCTGGCCGTGAGCCGCGCGCGCAAGATCCAGCGCTTCCTGAGCCAGCCCTTCCACGTTGCCGAGGTCTTCACCGGCAGCCCGGGCAAGTACGTGCCGCTGAAGGAAACGATCCGCGGCTTCAAGATGATCGTCGCCGGCGAATGCGACGCGCTGCCCGAGCAGGCCTTCTACATGGTCGGCACCATCGACGAGGCCTTCGAGAAGGCCAAGAAGATCAACTAAGGAGCCGCCATGGCGACCATCCATGTCGACGTCGTCTCGGCCGAGGAGAACATCTTCTCCGGCGAGGCCAAGTTCGTCGCCCTGCCGGGCGAGAACGGCGAGCTCGGCATCCTGCCGCGCCACACGCCGCTGATCACGCGCATCAAGCCGGGCGCGGTGCGCATCGAGCGCGCCGACAACAACGAAGAGGAATTCGTCTTCGTCGCCGGCGGCATCCTCGAGGTCCAGCCGGGCACGGTGACGGTGCTCGCCGACACGGCGATCCGCGGCAAGGACCTCGACGAGGCCAAGGCCACCGAGGCCAAGAAGCAGGCCGAGGAAGCGATGAAGAACGCCAAGAGCGACATCGACCTGGCCGCGGCGCAGGGCGAGTTCGCGGCGATGGCGGCGCAGCTGGCCGCGATCCAGAAGCTGCGCAAGAAGTAACCGGCGGCCGCTGTCTTTCGCAACAAACCCGCCGCGCCGCAAGGTCTGGCGGGTTTGTCGTTTGCGGCCTGTCGTGCAGCGCGAGAATCCGGCCATGGCGACACGGCAGGAGCGGCGATGGGTGAAGGCAGGATTTCCAAGCAGGCCTATGCGCAGCAGATGCTGCCGCTGGAGATCGAGCTCAACGCCGTCGCGCGCTGGCTGCAGCACAGCGGCAAGCGCCTGCTCGTGCTGTTCGAGGGCCGCGACACGGCGGGCAAGGGCGGCGTCATCGCGGCGATCGCGCAGACGCTGAACCCGCGCCAATGCGGCGTCGTCGCGCTGCCCAGGCCCGACGAGCGCGAACGCAGCGAATGGTATTTCCAGCGCTACGTGCCGCACCTGCCGGCGGCGGGCGAGCTCCGGCTCTTCGACCGCAGCTGGTACAACCGCGCCGGCGTCGAGCGCGTGATGGGCTTCGCGACCGAGTCGCAGGTCGAGGCCTTCCTGAAGCAGGCGCCGGCGTTCGAACGCCAGCTCGTCGACGACGGCATCCTGCTCTTCAAGTACTGGCTCACGGTCGACCAGGCGCAGCAGGAAAAGCGCTTCGCCGACCGCCTGCGCGATCCGCTCAAGCGCTGGAAATTCTCCGAGGTCGACGCCCAGGCGCGGACGAAATACATCGATTACGGCCATGCGCGCGACGCCATGCTCGAAGCGACGCACAAGCGCTGGGCGCCCTGGACCCTGGTCGACTTCAACGACCAGCGCCGCGGCCGGCTGACGTTGATCCGCGACCTGTTGTCGCGACTGCCCGATTACCGCCTGCCCGAGGTCGCGGTCGAGTTGCCGCCGCTGGGCCGCGCGCCGCGCAAGGAGCGGTTTCGCGGACCGCTGCGGCCGATCTGAGCCCTGCGTTCAGGCCGCGGGCTTGACCGCCTGCAGATAGGCGATCGGGTCCTCCGATAGACCCTGACCCGAGTCGATCGTCGGTCGCAGCACCTGCTCGAGCAGCATGCGCTCGTCGGCGTCGAACTCGCGCTCGAAGAGTTCGCCCAGGGACGGCGCCCAGGGATGCGGCGCGACGCCGAGGAAGACCTGCCAGTTCGGCACCTTGCTCGGCCGCACGTCGATATGCAGTTCGAGGTGCAGCGGGGCGAAGCCGGCGCGCTGCGCCAGCCGCAGCAGATCGCGTTCGTCGTGGCCGGCGAGCGGGCTCGCGGCGATGGCCTCGTCGGTGGCGGGAAACTGCGCCGATTTCCAGCGCAGCATCAGCTCCATGAAGCGGTCGCGAGCGCCCGGCGGCTGCGCTTCGACGAGGCGGCGCAGCGCCGCCGCCTTGAGCGCCTCGCCGCGCAGGATGGGCTCGGCGATCGAGAGCCTTCCGCCCGGCTTGAGCACGCGCCAGGCCTCGCGCATGGCCGCCGCCTTGTCGCCGACATAGGCCAGCACCGCGCGCATCGTCAGCGCGTCGACCGAGGCGTCGGCGATGCCGTCGAGCCGCTCGGCCGAATCGGCGAGGAAGCGGCAGCGATCGAGCACGCCGCGCTCGCGCGCCTGTTCGCGGGCGTGGTCGAGCAGCGGCTGCGAGATGTCGGTGACGATCGCGGCCAGCGTCGGCCCGACGCGCTCGAAGGCGCGCCAGACGACGACGCCCTCGCCGCTGCCGACATCGGCCAGCGTCATGCCCGGCGCCAGGCGCGCGCCGTCGATGACGCGCTCGGCGATGGCCGCGACCTCGGCCTGCACCTGGCGTCGGTAATCGGCATCGCCGGCCTGGCGGCGCCGCAGCAGCCAGTCGGACCAGAGGTCGGAATCGGTCGGCGCCATCGCGAGGCTCCCTGTCTTTTCAGCGGAAGGTTCAGAGGAAGATTCAGAGGAAGGCGCCACCCAGCGACGCGAGGCCGCTGCCGGCAGGCCAAGGCCCGGGGCGCGCCTGAGCCCGCGCCAGGCGGTCGAGCGCTGCACGCACCGGCGCGGCATTGTCGCTGCCGGCGGCCAGGCGCTCGCGCAGATAGGCCGCGACCTCGTCGAGCGGCTGCCCGGCAGGCAGATGCGGCGGGCGGTGCGTCGCCGCCTCGGCCAGCGCGGCGGCGGCGCCGGGGTCGCGCATCAGCACCAGCGTGTACGCGAGGTCGAGCCGGGCGGCCCAGATCCAGCTCAGCGTGCCGTCGCTCGCTGGCGGGAAGTCGGCGATGCGCTGCGCCAGGTGGCGGCGGCTGGACACCAGATCGCCGCGCAGCCGCGCGAGTTCGCCCGCGGCACGTTCGAATTCGCCGAAGCGCGTCTTCTGCCCGCGATCCGCGTCGCTCAGCCCGGCCAGGCCGGCCGCAGCGCTGGCCGCGTCATCGCGCACCAGCGCCGCTTCGGCCAGCGCGATCAGCGCCGAGCGCCGCCCCGGCAGTTGCCGCGCGCCGGTCGCGAGCAGCGAGGCCATCTCGGCGCGCAGCGCGGCGCGCGGCTCCGGGCGGCTCCACTGCCGTGCGAGCGCCAGCTGCAGCTGCGCGCGCGCGATCGCCATCGTGGCGTCGCCCGTGCGGCCCTGGTCCCGGCCCAGCCGCAGCAGCGCTTCGAGCTCGGTCGCCGCGAGGTCGTGGCGACCGAGCTGCGACTCGTACGTCGCCAGCATCTGATACTGCAGGTCGGTCATCAGCGTGCCGGGGCCGAACAGGCGGTCGAGATCGACGACGAGCTGCCGGCTGCGCGCCTCGACGTCGCGATACTCGCCGAGGCGGATCTGGCACTCGAGGCGGTTGCGCCGCATCATCAGCAGCTGGCGCGCGATCTCGGGCTCGGTGCGATTCCAGTAGCGCTCGGACTGCCGGAGCATGTCGCAGGCCTCGTGGATGCGACCCTCCATCGAACGCAGCGTGGCGACGCTGTTCTGATAGTCGAGCTGCGCCTGGACATCGTCGGGTCGCAGGCGTTCGTTCAGGCGTCCGTATTCGGCCTCGGCGCGGTCGGCGTCGGCAAAGCGCATCGCCAGCGCGTAGGCGTTGGCGATCACGGCCTCGTAGTTGCGCAGCTCCTCGCCGTCGCCGAACGCCTTGCGCATCGGCTGCTCCAGCGGCTCGAGGATCGCGATCGCAGCGGCCGCATCGTGGGTCGTCTGGTCGATCTGGCCCAGGTTCATCGCCGCCAGCAAGGCCGATGGCGAATCCGACCCGCCCTGCGCGGTCGCCAACGCCAGCCATTGGCGGCCTATCTTCCTCGCCGTATCGAAGCGGTTGAGCGCCAGATAGGTCTCGGTCAGCACCTGCATCAGGCGCAGCCGCGTCGCCGGGTCGTCGCGGAACTTCTGCGGCAGCTCGGCGGCGCTGCGGTCGAGCAGTTCGAGCACGGTCGGCCAATGGCCGCCATGCGCCTCGGGCCCGGCCGAGGCCAGCAGGTCGGTCATGTAGGTGGTGACGGCATTCGACTGGTGTGCGGCGCGATCGGCGCGCAGCCATTGCCAGCGGCTGATCCCCAGGCCGACGCTGAGCGCCAGCGTCACCAGCGCCGCCGCCGCGGCAGGCCAGGCGTTGCGGCGCAGCCAGAGGCGGCCGCGGTGGCGCCAGTCGTCGCGGCGCACGCTCACCGGCTCGCTCGCGAGCCAGCGCTGCAGGTCGTCGATGAGCGCGCGGGCGCTGCCGTAGCGCTGCGCCGGGTCCTTGCGCAGCGCTTTCGCGGCGATCGCCTCGAGGTCGCCGCGCGCTTTCGCGAAATCGACCGGGCGGCCCGGCCCGGTGGGTTCGATCTCGCCGAGTTCGGTCAGGCGCCGCGGTTCGTCGTGCAGCACGGCCCGCTCCGAGGCCTGCCGCGTCGAGCGCCGGGCGCCGAAGGGCAGGCAGCCGCTGATCAGCTCGTAGAGCATGACGCCGAGCGAGAACACGTCGGCGGCGGTGCCGATGGGCTCGCCCGAGATCTGCTCCGGCGCCGCGTAGCCGGGCGTCAGCGCGCGCCCCGTCAGCCGCGTCAGCTCGCCATCGCCGGCGGCGCCCTCGTCGCCCTCGGCGAGCAGCCCGGCGATGCCGAAATCGAGCAGTTTGGCCTCGCCCGCCTCGGTGACGAGCACGTTCGCGGGCTTGAGGTCGCGGTGGACGATGAGCCGCGCATGGGCGTAATCGACAGCCTCGGCGATGCGCATCAGCAGCCGCACGCGCGCGGCCAGCGGCAGTTCGTGCAGCCGCACATGGTCGTCGAGCGTGCGCCCCTCGACGAGTTCGAGGACGAGGTAGGCGCGGCCCTGGTCGATGCCGGCGTCGAGCAGCCGCGCGATCGCCGGGTGGTTCAGCCGCGCCAGCAGCGCGCGCTCGCGGTCGAAGCGCGCGCGCAGCATCTCGAGAGCGAGGTCGCTGCGCAGCAGCTTGATCGCCGCCTGGGCGTCGTAGAGGCCGTCGGCGCGCAGCGCGCGCCAGACCTCGCCCATGCCACCCTGACCGATCTTCTCGCGCAGCTCCCAGGCGCCCAGGCGCAGCCCGCGCAGGTCCTCGGCTGCGACGGCGGGGCCGAGCGCGGCTGCGAAAAGGCCGCCGGTGCGCGCGATCGTCGGCGCCGTCGTCTGCTGCGCCGCCGCCAGCGCGCGTTCGACGCGCGCGGCCGCCGCGGGTTCGCGCCGCGCCAGCGCCGCGAGCCAGGCCGCGCGCTCGTCGCCTTCGAGTGCAAGCGCCTCGTCCAGCAGGGCCGAGAGCTGCTGCCAGGCGTCGCGGTCGATCATCGCTGCCCCTCGCCCGTTCGTTCCCCCGCCCGTGCGCCAGGCCTGCGGCTCACAGGACGGTGACGTCGTCGCTCAGCTCGTTCGGGTTCGCGGCTCCCGGCGCGAGCGGGAAATGGCGGACCAGCAGTTCATCGACGGCGGCGATGGCATCGTTCAGGCCTGCCTCGAAGCGGTGCGAGCGGAAGGCCTCGCTCATGCCGGCGAGCAGCCGCGGCCAGGTCTGGGCGTCGACCCGGCGCGCCAGACCGCGGTCGGCGACGATCTCGATCGCGTGCTCGGCCAGCAGCAGGTAGATGAGGACGCCGTTGCGATGGTCGGTGTCCCAGATGCGCAGCTTGCCGAACAGCGCCACCGCGCGTTCGCGCGCCGTCGCGTGGCGCCACAGGTAGGACAGCGGCAGGCCGGCCTCGACGCAGACGCGGATCTCGCCGCTGTGGTGCTGCTCGCTCGCGGCGATGCGCTCCTTCAGCCGCGCCATCGCGGCGGCGTCGAGCGCGCGCCGCACATCGGCCTCGTCATGCCAGCGGTGGCGGGCGATGCGGGTCAGTCGTCCCATCACCATCTCCCCGAGGCGCCGCCGCCGCCGAAATCGCCGCCGCCGCCCGACGAGAAGCCGCCACCGCCGCCCCCACCGCCGAAGCCGCCGCCGCCACCGCCGCCGAAGCCGCCGATGTAGGGCCCGCCGCGCAGCATCGAGCCGACGCCCATCACGCCGACCATCACGAGGGCGACGACGCCGGCGCCGATGCCGATGAGCAGGCTGGCACTGAGCAGCCAGCCGAGCCAGCCGGCGCCGACCGCGGTCAGCAGCGAGCCGAAGCGGCGGCCGAGCAGGCGACTCAGCAGACCGCCGATCACCGGCACGCCGACGAAGAAGAACATCAGCAGCTGGTCGATCGGCACACCGCCGCCACCCGTGCGCGCCGAGCCGCCGCCGCGCGGCTGCGGCAGCGGCAGGTTCTCGCCGCGGATGCGCGCCATCAGCTGGTCGACGCCGGCGTTGAGCCCGCCGGCAAAGTCGCCGCTGCGGAAGGCCGGGACGATGGCGCGGTCGATGATCTGGCGCGCCGCGAGGTCGGGCACGGCGCCTTCGAGCGCCTTCGCGACCTCGATGCGGATCTCGTGCGTGTCCTTGGCGACGACGACGAGCAGGCCGTCGCCGACGGCGCGGCGGCCGATCTTCCACTGGTCGGCGACGCGCTGCGCATACGCCGCGATGTCCTCGGGCGCCGGCGTGGCGATGATGAGGACGACGATCTGCGGCCCCGACTGGGACTCGAAGGCGGCGAGCTTGGACTCGAGCGCGGCCTTCTGGCCTTCGTCGAGCGTGGCCGTGCGGTCGATCACGCGGCCCGACAGCGGCGGCACCGGCTGCACGTCCTGCGCCCGCGCCGTGCCCAGCAGCACGCAGGCCAGGAACAGGACGCGCAGCAGCAGCGTCATCGTCGCTTGCCGCTCAATGCGATGCGGCCGGGGCGGGCGCCGCCGGCTGGCCGAAGTCGACCTTCGGCGGCGTCTTGATCGCGGCCTCGTTGTCGACCGTGAAGCCGGGCTTGACGGCGTAGCTGAAGATCATCGCCGTCAGGTTGGTCGGGAAGCTGCGCGCCAGCACGTTGTAGTCCTGCACCGCCTTGATGTAGCGGTTGCGGGCGACGGTGATGCGGTTCTCGGTGCCCTCGAGCTCGACGCGCAGGTCCTGGAAGGCCTGGTTGGCCTTCAGGCTCGGGTACTGCTCGCTGACCACCATGAGCCGGCTCAGCGCACCGGTGAGCTGGCTCTGCGCAGCCGTGAATTTGGCGAAGGCCGCGGGGTCGTTGACGAGCTCGGGCGTGGCCTGGATCGAGGTCGCCTTGGCGCGCGCCTCGATGACCTGGGTCAGCGTCGATTGCTCGAAATTCGCCTCGCCCTTGACCGTGGCGACGATGTTGGGAATCAGGTCGGAACGGCGCTGGTACTGGTTCAGCACTTCGGCCCAGGCCGATTTCGTCTGCTCGTCCAGGCGCTGGAAGTCGTTGTAGCCGCAGCCGCCCAGCAGCATGGCCAGGCCCGCGATGCTCAGCCATGCGCCGCAGCGCTTGATCAGGGTCGGGATCGTCATGGACTAACTCCGGTGTGGATGGCGGGATGCTAATGCAGCCAGGAGTCAGACTTGCGACCGCTGGCGGTGGCGATAATCGCGCCTATGTCGACCCCCCTGCAAAACGATAGCTTCCTGCGCGCCTGCCTGCGCCAGAGCACCCCCCGCACGCCCATCTGGCTGATGCGCCAGGCCGGCCGCTACCTGCCCGAGTACCGCGCCACGCGCACGCGGGCCGGCAACAGCTTCATGGGCCTGGCGACGAACCCGCAGTACGCGACCGAGGTCACGCTGCAGCCGCTCGAGCGCTACGACCTCGACGCCGCGATTCTGTTCTCCGACATCCTCACCGTGCCCGACGCGATGGGGCTGGGCCTGAGCTTCGGCGCCGGCGAGGGCCCGCGCTTCGCGCATCCGCTGCGCGACGAGGCCGCCGTCGCCGCGCTGCGCGCGCCCGACCTCGAGAGCCTGCGCTACGTCTTCGACGCCGTGAGTTCGATCCGGCGCGCCCTCAACGGGCGCGTGCCGCTGATCGGCTTCTCGGGCAGCCCCTGGACGCTCGCCAGCTACATGGTCGAGGGCGCGGGGTCCGACGACTACCGGCTCGTCAAGACGATGCTCTACAGCCGGCCCGACCTGATGCATCGCATCCTCGAGGTCAACGCCGAGGCCGTGGCCGCCTACCTCAACGCCCAGGTCGATGCCGGCGCGCAGGCGCTGATGATCTTCGACAGCTGGGGCGGCGTGCTCGCCGACGGCGTGTTCCAGCGCTTCAGCCTCGACTACACGCGGCGTGTCGTCGCCGCGCTCAAGCGCGAGTCCGAGGGCCGGCGCGTGCCGGTGATCGTCTTCACCAAGGGTGGCGGCGCCTGGCTCGACGAGATCGCCGGCATCGGTGCCGATGTCGTCGGCGTCGACTGGACGGTGAATCTCGGCGCGGCGCGCCGCGCCGTCGGCGACCGGGTCGCGCTGCAGGGCAATCTCGACCCCTCGGTGCTGTTCGCGCCGCCCGAGGTCGTGGCGCGCGAAGGCGTGGCCGTGCTCGACGCTTTCGGGGCGCCGCAGCGTGCCGACGGCGGCTGGGACGGACATGTCTTCAACCTCGGACACGGCATCAGCCAGCACACGCCGCCCGACCATGTGACGGCTCTCGTCGAGGCCGTGCACCGGCATTCCGTCGCCCAGCGCAGCCGCACCTGAAGCCCTTGCGCCGCGGGTCGCGACGGAACCGGTGAGTGAGTGCTCAGGGCTTGACTTATCCCCAAAAACGGTGACGCGCCGCAGCACCGGGACGAGAGTGAGGAGTCCCCGTCGAAAAGCGCCGGTTTTCGTGCTAAGCCATTGATTTTCAAGATGTCTTGAAACTGCCACGAAAACAGGCAAGGTCAGCCGGGGTACGCAAAATCAAGCACTTGGCGCGCGTCGACGCAGCTTTTGCACAAAGTTATCCACAAGTTTCGTGGGCAACTTGAAAAGTCCTTTCCAATCATGCACTTGTCGCCGTTCCTTGAAGTGCAACCTAGCTTTCGGGCGCAAGCTCGATCGGGTTCGGGATGAGCGACGGTGCGACGCTGGCGGTGGCGGTCGAAACGCCACGGCATACGGCCGTCGGCGGCCTGCTCGACTACCGATGTGAGCAGCCGCTGCCACCCGGCACGCTGCTGCGCGTACCACTCGGGCGGCGCGAGGTGGCCGGGCTGGTCTGGGGACCGGGTTCGGCCGAGGTCGAATCCGAGGTCGAACTGCGACCGATCAGCGCCGCGCTGACCGCCTTGCCGCCGCTGGGCGACGACTGGCGCGCCCTCGTCGACTTCGCCGCCGGCTACTACCAGCGCGGCATCGGCGAGCTGGCGCTGGCCGTCCTGCCGCCCGAGCTGCGCAAGCTCGACGACACGCGGCTCGCGCGCCGCCTCGCCAAGCTGGCGCAGCTGCCGGCGCCGGCAGCGGAGGCGCCGCCGCAGCGCCCCGAGCTGAGCGCCGAGCAGGCGGCGGCGCTGGCGCGCATCGAGGGCGCGAGCGGTGTCACGCTGCTGCACGGCGCTACCGGCAGCGGCAAGACCGAGGTCTACCTGCGCGCCACGCAGGCCCAGCTCGAGCACGGCCGGCAGGTGCTGGTGCTGGTGCCCGAGATCAACCTCACGCCGCAGCTCGAAGCGCGCTTCGCCGAGCGCTTCCCGGGCCGCCTGATGGTCAGCCTGCACAGCGCGCTGACACCGGCGCAGCGGCTGCGGCATTGGCTGCTGGCGCATCTGGGGCGCGCCGAACTCGTGCTCGGCACGCGGCTGGCGGTGTTCGCCTCGCTGCCGCGGCTGGGGCTGATCGTCGTCGACGAGGAGCACGACCCCTCGTTCAAGCAGCAGGAAGGGGCGCGCTATTCGGCGCGCGACCTCGCCGTCTGGCGCGGCCACCATGGCGGCCTGCCGGTGCTGCTGGGCTCGGCCACACCCTCGCTCGAAAGCTGGCAGCGCGCCGAGGAAGGCCGCTACACGAAGGTGACGATGCCCAGCCGCATCGGCGGCGGCGCGATGCCGCGCGTGCGCCTCGTCGACATGAGCGCGCTGCCCAAGGTCGAGGGCGGCGAGCGCGTGCTGGCGCCGGCGCTGCTCGCGGCGCTCGAACAGCGGCTCGAACGCGGCGAGCAGAGCCTGCTGCTGCTGAACCGGCGCGGCTACGCGCCGGTGCTGCATTGCCCGGCCTGCGCCTGGAAGAGCGCCTGCCCGCATTGCAGCGCCTGGCGCGTCTTCCACAAACAGGACCGCACGCTGCGCTGCCACCATTGCGGGCTCAGCCAGCGCGTACCGCGCGCCTGCCCCGATTGCGGCAACCTCGACATCGCGCCGATCGGCCGCGGCACCGAGAAGCTGCAGGAGCAGCTCGCGCAGCGGCTGCCGGCGGCGCGCATCGGCCGCATCGACGCCGACAGCACGCGCGCCAGCGGCAGCCTGCAACAGCAGCTCGGCGCCATGCACGCGGGCGAGGTCGACATCCTCGTGGGCACGCAGATGCTGGCCAAGGGCCATGATTTCCGCCGCGTCACGCTGGTCGCCGCGGTGAACCCCGACGCGGCGCTGTTCAGCAGCGATTTCCGCGCCCCCGAGCGGCTGTTCGCGCTGCTGATGCAGGCCGCGGGCCGCGCCGGCCGCGACGCGGCGCAGGCGGCGGCCAGCGAGATGTGGATCCAGACCTGGAACCCGCGCCACCCGCTGTACGCGGCGCTGATGCGCCACGACTACCCGGCCTTCGCCGCGGCCCAGCTCGACGAGCGCCGCGCCGCCGGGCTGCCGCCCTTCGCCAGCCTGGCGCTGCTGCGCGCCGATGCGCGCAGCGCCGAGGTCGCGCTGGCCTTCCTGCGCGACGCGTCGGCACTGGCGCGGGAACATGGCGGCGTCACCGTCTACCCGCCGGTGCCGCCGCCGGTGGCCCGCGTGGCCGATGTCGAGCGCGTGCAGATGCTCGTCGAGTCGCCCACGCGCGGCGCGCTGCAGCGCATGCTCGCCGCCTGGCTGCCGGGGCTGCAGGGACTGCGCGCGCAGCACCGCGGCTTGCTGCGCTGGGCGGTCGACGTCGACCCGTTGGCGATCTGAGTCGCCGGGGCTTCAGACAGTCAGCACGCGCTGCAGCTGCAGCGCCTCGGCGAGGTGGCTGCGGTTGATCGATGCGCTGGCCGCGAGGTCGGCGATCGTGCGCGCCACGCGCAGGCAACGGTGCACGCGCCGCCCCGACCAGCCCAGCCGCTCGGCGGCGCCGAGCAGGAACTGGCGCGTCGCGTCGTCGAGCGCGCAATGCCGATCCAGCGCCGCGACGTCGAGTGCCGCGTTCGTGCGCTGCTGGCGCGCGAGCTGGCGCGCCCGCGCGTGCGCGACGCGCGCCGCGACACGCGCGCTGGGCTCGCCATCGCCCTGCGCCAGCAACTGCGCCGGCGGCGCGGCGAGGACTTCGACCTGGAGGTCGATGCGGTCGAGCAGCGGCCCCGAGAGCCGGCTGCGGTAGCGCGCCACCGCGTCGGGCGTGCAATGGCAGGCATGGCCGCCGGCGGCCGGCGCGCCGAGCCAGCCGCGGGGGCAGGGATTCATCGCCGCGACGAGCTGGAAGGCGGCCGGGAAGGTCGCCTGGCGCGCGGCGCGCGAGATCGTGATGCAGCCGGTCTCCAGCGGTTCGCGCAGCGCCTCGAGCGCGGCGCGCGCGAATTCGGGCAACTCGTCGAGGAAGAGGATGCCGCCGTGGGCCAGCGAGATCTCGCCCGGGCGCGGCGGTGAACCGCCGCCGACGAGTGCCACCGCGCTGGCGCTGTGGTGCGGCGAACGCAGCGGACGCAAGCCGATGGGCAGCGCGTCGTCGACCTCGCGCGCGAGCCCCTGGATCGCGGCACTGGCCAGCGCTTCTTCGGGGGTCGGTGGCGGCAGCAGACCGGCCAGGCGCTGCGCCAGCATCGACTTGCCGGTGCCCGGCGGGCCGACGAGCAGCAGGCTGTGCCCGCCGGCGGCGGCGATCTCGAGCGCGCGTTTGGCGCCGAACTGGCCCTTCACGTCGCGCAGATCGGGCTGCGCGGCCGGCGTTGCCGGCGGCCAGGGTTCGGCCCGCGCCAGCGTCGGCGCGGCGTCGCCGCCCTGCAGCGTCGCGACGACCTCGGCCAGCGTGTGCGCACTGCGCACGTCGAGCCCGCCGACGCGGGCGGCGCTGCGCGCGCTCGCCGCCGGCAGCACGAGTGTGCGCCCGGCGCCGGCCGCATGCGCCGCCAGCGCCAGCGCCAGCGCGCCGCGCACGGGCCGCAATTCGCCGGCCAGCGAGAGTTCGCCGGCGAATTCGCAGGCCGCCAGCCGCGCCGCGTCGATGGCGCCCGACGCGGCGAGGATGCCGAGCGCGATCGGCAGGTCGAAGCGGCCCGATTCCTTGGGCAGATCGGCCGGCGCGAGGTTGACGGTCACGCGCCGGTTCGCCGGGAACTCGAAGCCGCTGTGCTGGAGCGCGGCGCGCACGCGCTCGCGCGCCTCCTTGACCTCGACGTCCGCAAGTCCGACGAGCGTGAAGCTGGGCAGGCCGTTGGCCAGATGCACCTCGACCTGGACCGCCGGCGCCTCGAGGCCGAGCAGCGCCCGGCTGGCGACGAGGGCCAGCGTCATCGCCCGGCCCCACGCGGTCCGCACGCCGGCGCGCTCATGGTCGATGGCTCGGTGCCGCGTTCATGGCGCAGGCATTCTGGCCATGCAGCGCCGCGCGCACCAGCGCAGGCGAGTCGCCGCCAGGCTCATTGCACGCCATTCATCGTTGCGTGCACCGATGCACGCGATTGGTGCGCACTACTTTGGGATACCTCCGCTCGGCGGGCGAATTGTTCGGTGCATGCGCCCCGTCTCCCTGAGGCGCCAGGGCGATGTCGAACGCTGGCACGGAAGCTGCGAACGCTGGTGCAGTGCCCTCGAAACTCAACCCCCCTTACGGAGTCCGCATGAAGAATTCGATCCACGCCCTGTTGGCCGTCGCAGCCGCGCTGAGCATGTCCTCGGGCCTTGCGCTGGCCGACGAGACGCCGGCTGCTGCCGCGGCCCCGGCTGCCGCGGCTTCGGCACCGGCCCCGGCCGCCGCGCCGGCCGATCCGCTGACCTTCAACATCGGCGTCTTCAGCGACTACCGCTACCGCGGCATCTCGCAAAGCCGCAAGGATCCGGCCCTGCAGGGCGGCGCCGACTACGTCAGCCCGAGCGGCGCCTATGTCGGCACCTGGCTGTCGACGATCAGCTGGATCAAGGACGCCGGCAAGCTCTCGTCGCCGGCGCTGGACAGCGGCAAGACGCCGGCCGAGTGGGACCTCTACGGCGGCTATCGCGGCGACGTCATCAAGGACACGCTGACCTTCGACGTCGGCGGCCTGTACTACCTCTATGTCGGCAACAAGCTGGCCGATATCGGCGCCGCCAACGCCAACACCTTCGAGATCTACGGTCAGTTGACCGCGGGCATCTTCTCGGCGAAGTACTCGCACAGCCTGACGAACCTGTTCGGCGTGCCCAACAGCAAGAACAGCGGCTACCTCGACCTCACCGCCAACATCGACCTCGGCAACGGCATGACCCTGACGCCGGAGGTCGCGCGCCAGCAGATCGCCCACTTCAGCTTCGGCTCGTACACGATGTATTCACTGACCTTCGCCAAGGACTTCGGCAACGGCGTCGTCGTGAGCGCGCAGGCCCTGAACACGGATGCGAAGAAGACCGCCTACGTGAGCCCGGCCGGCAAGAACCTGGCCGACGCGACCCTGGTCGTCGGCGTCAAGTACACGTTCTGAATATCAACGGAGAAATGCCATGAAGATGGTGACAGCGATCCTCAAGCCCTTCAAGCTTGACGAAGTCCGGGAGGCCCTCAGCGGCATCGGCGTGCAGGGCATCACGGTGACCGAGGTCAAGGGCTTCGGGCGCCAGAAGGGCCACACCGAGCTCTACCGCGGCGCCGAGTACGTCGTCGATTTCCTGCCCAAGGTCAAGGTCGAGGCGGCCGTCGACGACGCCATCGTCGACCGGGTCATCGAGGCCATCGAGAGCTCGGCGCGCACCGGCAAGATCGGCGACGGCAAGATCTTCATCACCTCGCTCGAGCAGGTCGTCCGCATCCGCACCGGCGAGACCGGCAAGGACGCCATCTAAGCAGCGCATCCCACGAGACCATCATGAAAAAACTCATCACCATCCTTGCCCTGGGCGTCGCCGCCCTGGGCTTCGGCGGCTCCGTGCTGGCGCAGACGCCGGCAGCCGCCCCCACCGCATCCGCGCCTGCGGCCGACGCATCGGCTGCCGCCGCCGCGCCCGCCGCGGCCTCGGACGCGGCAGCGGCGCCGGCAGCTGCCGCGGCGGTCGCGGCGGCACCGGCATCCGCCGCCGCCTCGGGTCCGACCGAGACCGTCAACAAGGGCGACGTGAGCTGGATGCTCGTGTCCACCGCCCTCGTCATCATGATGTCGATCCCCGGCCTCGCGCTGTTCTACGGCGGCCTCGTGCGCAGCAAGAACATGCTGTCGGTGCTGATGCAGGTCTTCGTCACCTTCTCGATGATCGTCGTGCTGTGGATCGTCTACGGCTACAGCCTCGCGTTCACCGAGGGCAACCAGTTCATCGGCGGCTTCTCGCGGCTGTTCCTCAACGGCGTGTTCACGCCCGACGCCAACGGCGGCACCTTCGCCACCGCGGCCACGTTCAGCAAGGGCGTCGTGCTGCCCGAGATCGTCTTCGTCGTCTTCCAGGCCACCTTCGCGGCCATCACCTGCTGCCTGATCGTCGGCAGCTTCGCCGAGCGCATCAAGTTCTCGGCCGTGTTGATGTTCATGGTGCTGTGGTTCACCTTCAGCTACGCGCCGATCGCCCACATGGTCTGGTTCTGGGAAGGTCCAGACGCCTACACCAGCAAGACCGTCGTCGACGCGATGAACGCCAAGGCCGGCCTGATCTGGCAGTGGGGCGCGCTCGACTTCGCCGGCGGCACGGTCGTGCACATCAACGCCGCGGTGGCCGGCCTCGTCGGTGCCTTCATGATCGGCAAGCGCATCGGCTACGGCAAGGAATCGATGGCGCCGCACAGCCTGACGCTGACGATGGTCGGTGCCTCGTTGCTGTGGGTGGGCTGGTTCGGCTTCAACGCCGGCTCGGCGCTCGAGGCCGGCAACAGCGCCGCGCTCGCCTTCCTGAACACCTTCTCGGCGACCGCGATGGCGGTGCTGGCCTGGTGCGGCGCCGAGGCGCTGCTCAAGGGCAAGGCCTCGATGCTGGGTGCCGCTTCGGGTGCCGTCGCCGGCCTCGTCGCGATCACGCCGGCCGCCGGCAACGTCGGCATCGTCGGCGCGCTCGTCATCGGTGCGGTCGCGGGCTTCGTCTGCCTGTGGGGCGTGACCGGCCTGAAGAAGCTGCTCGGTGCCGACGACACGCTCGACGTGTTCGGCGTGCACGGCGTCGGCGGGATCACCGGTGCGCTGCTGACCGGTGTGTTCAACACCCAGGCCCTCGGCGGCCCGGGCATGGTCACCGACTGGGTCACCGGCGCGGTCGGTTCGGTGAGCTCGTTCGACCAGCTCATCATCCAGGCCAAGGCGGTCGGCGTGACGATCGTCTGGTCGGGCCTGGTCTCGCTGATCTCGTACAAGATCGTCGACATGACGATCGGCCTGCGCGTCCCCGAGGACGAGGAGCGCGAGGGTCTGGACGTCACCTCGCACGGCGAGTCGGCGTACAGCCACTGAACTTCGGAACCCGGGGCGGCCTGCGGGCCGCCCTGACCGCGGGGCGCCTCAGGGCGCCCCGTTTGCATTTGTAGTCCGGCCATGGCGCCCGTGGCGCTATGAAATCCGCGCAGCGACCCCATCTGCCAGAATTCTTCGATCTTCCGACAAGGCTCCCATGGTTCCCCACCTCACCACCGCACACAACGGGCCGATCAACGAACTCGAGCAGCGCATCCTCGAGTCGATGCCGGCGATCGAGCGCTGGTTCAGGCTCGAATGGATGGAGCACACGCCGCCGTTCTACACCTCGGTCGATCTGCGCAACGCCGGCTTCAAGCTCGCGCCGGTCGACAACGACCTCTTCCCGCGCACCTTCAACAACCTCACGCGCGAGATGATGCCGCTGGCCGTGCAGGCGGCGATGGCGGCGATCGAGAAGATCTGCCCCGAGGCGAAGAACCTGCTGCTGATCCCCGACGCGCGCACGGCCAACACCTTCTACCTGCAGAACCTGCAGCGCCTGATCGAGATCTTCACGCAGGCCGGTCTCAACGTGCGTCTGGGCGCGCTCGACACGACGATGAAGACGCCGACCCAGCTCGTGCTGCCCGACGGCAGCGAACTCACGCTCGAACCGCTGGTGCGCAACCGCGGCCGGCTCGGCCTCAAGCGCTTCGATCCCTGCACGATCCTGCTCAACAACGACCTCTCGGGCGGCGTGCCGCGCGAGCTCGAGCATCTCTACGAGCAATACCTGCTGCCGCCGCTGCACGCGGGCTGGCCGCTGCGCCGCAAGAGCCGCCATTTCCGCAGTTGCGAGGAGGTGGCGAAGAAGTTCGCCAAGCTGCTCGGCCTCGACGCCTGGCTCATCAACCCGCTGCACGCGGGCTGCGGCGCGCTCGACGTCGAGCGCGCGGCCGGGCTCGAGGCGCTGCGCGGTCATGCCGACGCGCTGCTGACGAAGATCCGACGCAAGTACAAGGAATACGGCATCACCGACAAGCCCTACGTCGTCGTCAAGTCCGACGACGCCGCCGGCATCGGCCTGCTCACGTTGCGCGACGCCAAGGAACTCGACGACCCGGCACGACTGCGCCGTGGCGGCGCGGCCCCGGCCGAGTTCGTGATCCAGGAAGGCGTGCCGACCTTCGAGCGCATGAACGACGCCGTGGCCGAGCCGGTCGTGATGATGGTCGACCGCTACGTCGTCGGCGGCTATTACCGCGTGCACGCCGAGCGCGCGGCCGACGAGGACCTGTGCGGCGCCGCCTCGGGCTATGTGCCGCTGGCCTTCGCCGGTGCGAGCCAGATGCCGCGCGCCGGCGTCAAGCCCGGCGCGAATGCCACCAACCGCTTCTACATGTACGGCGTGGTGGGACGCTTGTCGATGCTGGCGTCGTCCTACGAACTCGAGGCCACGGACCCCGACGCCGAGAATTACCAGTAGAAGGTGTCGGGTCGCCGCGCCGCTTGGCGCGCACAATCGCGCCGGCCATGAGTTCGACGCCGAGATCCAGGGCCGCGCTGGCCGCGACGACGCTCGCTGCCGTCGGCGTCGTCTACGGCGACATCGGCACGAGCCCGCTGTATGCGCTCAAGGAGGTCTTCCGACACGACCGCGTGCCGCTGACGCCCGACAACGTGCTGGGCGTGCTTTCGCTCGTCTTCTGGACCCTGGCGCTCGTGGTGTCGCTGAAATATGTCGCGCTGATCCTGCGCGCCGACAACAACGGCGAGGGCGGCCTGATCGCGATGATGGCGCTGGCCTCGCAGGCGCTGCGCGAGCGGCCGCGCCTGCGCGCGGGCCTGCTCCTGCTGGGCATCCTGGGCACGGCGATCTTCTTCGGCGACGGCGTGATCACGCCGGCCATCAGCGTGCTCTCGGCCGTCGAGGGGCTGGAGATCGCCGCGCCCGGGCTCGACCGCTGGGTCGTGCCGCTGACGCTGCTCGTGCTGACGGCGCTGTTCGCGGGCCAGCGCCATGGCACGGCGGCCGTCGGGCGCCTGTTCGGGCCGGTGATGCTGGCCTGGTTCATCACCCTCGCCGTGCTCGGCATCGCGCCGATTTGGCGCCATCCCGAGGTGCTGCAGGCGCTCTCGCCGGCGCCCGCGGCGGCGTTCGTGCTGCGCCATCCGGGGCTCGGTTTCATTGCGCTGGGCTCGGTCTTCCTCACCGTCACGGGTGCCGAGGCGCTGTACGCCGACCTCGGGCATTTCAGTGCCGGGCCGATCCGCCTGGCCTGGTTCGGCATCGCGATGCCGGCGCTGGTCGTCAACTACTTCGGCCAGGGCGCGCTGCTGCTGGCCGATCCGGGCCAGTCGGGCAACCCCTTCTACGGCCTCGCGCCACGCTGGGCGGTGGGGCCGCTGATCGTGCTGGCGACGGCAGCGACGGTGATCGCCTCGCAGGCGCTGATCTCGGCGGCGTACTCGGTCAGCAAGCAGGCGACCCAGCTCGGCTACCTGCCGCGACTGCGCGTGCTGCACACCAGCGTGCGCGACATCGGGCAGATCTACGTGCCATTCGTCAACTGGGGGCTCTACGGCTTCGTCGTGCTGGCGGTGCTGATGTTCAAGTCCAGCGACGCGCTGGCCTCGGCCTACGGCGTCGCCGTCGCGACGAACATGGTCATCACGACGCTGATGACGTATTTCGTGATCCGCTACGCCTGGCATCTGCCGCTGGCGCTGTGCCTCGCGGCGACGGCGTTCTTCCTGTGCATCGACAGCGCCTTCTTCGCCGCCAATGCGGTCAAGGTGTTCGAAGGCGGCTGGCTGCCGCTGCTCGTCGGGGGGCTGATGTACACGCTGATGAGCACCTGGAAGCGCGGCCGGCGCCTGATGGCCGAGCGGCTGCGCCAGGAATCGATCGCGCTGCCCGAATTCCTCGAATCGATCTTCGCCAATCCGCCGCTGCGCGTCGGCGGCACCGCGGTCTTCCTCTGCCCGGATCCGCACTCGACGCCGTTCGCGCTGCTGCACAACCTCAAGCACAACAAGGTGCTGCACGAACAGAACCTGTTCGTCACCGTGCGCCACCACGAAGTGCCCTGGATCGGTTTCGACCGTCGCTGCCAGGTCGAGCCGCTGGGCCACGACTGCTGGCAGGTGACGCTGAACTTCGGCTTCAAGAACGAGCCCGACGTGCCCGAGGCGCTGCAGTCGCTGCAATTGCTGCAGGGCCGCGGCGTCGAACTCGAGCCGATGGACACGAGCTATTTCCTCAGCCGCGACACCGTGACCCCGACCTTCGGTGGCGGCATGGCGGTGTGGCGCGAGAAGCTCTTCGCCGGCATGCACCGCAACGCCGCCGGGGCGGCCGACTTCCTGCACCTGCCGACCAACCGTATCGTCGAGCTCGGGACGAAGGTCGAGATCTAGACGGCCGCAGCGCGCCGGCGCGTCAAGCGGCCAGCAGCGGCGTGAACAGCGGATCCTGGCGCGAACGCGGGCGGTAGCCGCGCACGCGGCGCGCGATCTCGGCGATGTGCTCGGGCGTCGTGCCGCAGCAGCCGCCGACGATGTTGAGGAAGCCGGCCCCGGCGAACTCCTCCATCAGCGCGCCGGTGACGGCCGGCGTTTCGTCGAAGCCGGTGTCGCTCATCGGGTTGGGCAGGCCGGCGTTCGGGTAGCAGCTGATGTAGGTGTCGCCGGCGACCTTGTGCAGCTCCTCGATGTAGGGCCGCATCACCGTGGCGCCGAGCGCGCAGTTCAGCCCCACCGCCAGCGGCCGCGCATGGCGCACCGAATGCCAGAACGCGGCCACCGTCTGGCCCGAGAGGATGCGCCCCGAGGCGTCGGTGACGGTACCCGAGACGATCACCGGCAGGCGCTCGCCGGTGTCCTCCATCAGCTCGTCGAGGGCGAAGATCGCCGCCTTCGCGTTGAGCGTGTCGAAGATGGTCTCGACGAGGAAGACATCGCAGCCGCCGCGCAGCAGGCCTTCGGCCTGCTCGCGGTAGGCGGCGCGCAGTTCGTCGAAGCTGGTGTTGCGCGCGCCCGGGTCGTTGACGTCGGGGCTGATGCTGGCCGTGCGCGGCGTCGGGCCGAGCGCGCCGGCGACGAAGCGCGGCTGCTCGGGCGTGGCATGGGCATCGGCGGCCGCACGCGCCAGGCGCGCCGCGGCCTCGTTCATCTCCCCGGCCAGATGCGCCAGGCCGTAGTCCTCCTGCGCGACCGAAGTGGCGCCGAAGGTGTTGGTCTCGATGAGGTCGGCGCCGGCCCCGAGGTACTGGTCGTGGATGGCGCGGATCACGTCGGGCCGGGTCAGCACGAGCAGGTCGTTGTTGCCCTTGAGGTCCTTGGGGTGATCGGCGAAGCGGCTGCCGCGGAAATCGGCCTCGGTCAGCTTCCAGCGCTGGATCATCGTGCCCATGGCGCCGTCGATGACGGCGATGCGGCGCTGCAGCAACTCGGCCAGCGCGCCGCCGCGGGTGTAGGCGCGGGATTTCATGCGCGCATTGTAGTTTTGGGCGCCTTGCGGCGCCGGCCGGCGACGTCAGCGGGTCTCGGAGCGCTCCGAAGACGGATGCCGGGCGAAGCGCGAATCGGGCCCCGGATCGGAGAACTGCGAGACCGCGAACGTGCGCGGCGCCAGCGACTTGCTGCGCCGGCGGCGGCGTTCCTGGTCGCGGCGCACCGCCAGGTCCATCGCCATCGCCCCCAGCGCCAGCGGCGTCAGGATGGCGCAGGCCAGTCCCAGGATCGAGGCCGGCAGTTCGTCGCTGTAGATCGAACTCACCTGGTCGGTGAGGCCGCCGGCGGCCATCACGACCTCCTGGCCGGCGACGAGGCTCACGGCGATGATCGCCGCCGCGCCGACGAGCCAGAGCGTGCGCCGGCGTCGCGTCTTCATCTGCGGCGCGAAGGCCCCGCACAGGCCGGCGCCGCAGCCCAGCCACAGTACCGACGCGGCGGCGACGAGGAGCTCGGGTGTCCAGTCGGGGCCCGGCTGCAGCCCGGCCGCGCTGACCCAGCCGATCTGCACCAGCCAGGCGACGATCCCGAAGCCGACGCCGCAGGCGAGCAGCCACCACCAGCGCTGTGCCCGCGTCAGGCCGGCGGCGACGACGGTGCCGCCGACGATGGCGCCGAACCAGATGGCCAGCGCCGCCCAGCGGCGGAAACCAAGCGGGTAGTCGATGCCGGCCGACGCCGCGGCGACGATCATCGACGAGCACAGGCCGGTGCCCAGCACGGCGCCGATCAGGATCACGCTGGGCCAGGTTGCCCGCAGCGAAGGTGCCTGGCGCGTGCGGCGCAGCCATTCGAGCGACACATGCAGGGTCAGCATGGCGATGCCTGCACTCAGGCCCCACAGCAGCAGGGATGAGTCGGCGGACGTCGTCGTTGTCATGGGCTTTGGGGCAGGCTAGGTCCGGAACGGATCATCGCATTGTCCGGGCCCGGGACAAAAGGGGTCAGCTACTCAATTCGGCAGGAGCGGTCGGATCGAACAAAGAAGGCCGGAATGCACCGTCTTGATGGTTGTCGTCGTCGCCGCTGGCCCACAGCGCCAGCGCGACCGCCGTCATCGGCTTGGCGAACAGGTAGCCCTGGAGCTCGTCGCAGCCCAGCGTGACGAGCTGGTCGCGCTGCTTCTCTGTCTCGACGCCCTCGGCGACGACGCGCAGTCCGAGCTGGTGCGCCATCTGCACGATGGTCTGGACGATGGTCGTCGCGCTGGCGCCGCTGGCGAGGTCGCTGACGAAGGCGCGGTCGATCTTCAGCTCGGCCGCCGGGAGCCGGCGCAGCGTCGCCAGGCTCGAATGCCCGGTGCCGAAGTCGTCGATCGAGACCCGCAGGCCGGCCTTGCGCAGCCGCTCGAAGGCGGCGCGGGTGACGCCGGTGTCCTCCATCGCCACCGTTTCGGTGATCTCGCAGGTCAGCCGCTGCGGCCGGATGCCATGGCGGTCGAGCATGGCCTGCAGGTGGTCGACGAGGTCGTCGTGGCGCAGCTGGTGGCCCGACAGGTTGATCGCCACGCGCATGCGCAGCCCCTGTTCGCGCCATTCGGCGGCCTGGCGGCAGGCCTCCTCGATGACCCAGCGGCCGATCTCGACGATCAGCCCGTAGCGCTCGGCCAGCGGCACGAAGACCGCCGGGCTGACCATGCCGCGTTGCGGATGCTGCCAGCGCAGCAGCGCCTCGGCGCCGGTGACCTGCAGGCTGCGGGCATCGATCTTGGGCTGGTAGTACAGCTGCAGCTGGCGCCGCACCAGCGCCTGGCGCAGGTCCTGCACGAGTTCGGCCTGTTCGCGCACGTCGACCGACATCGCCGGGTGGTAGTGGGCGTGGGCGCCGCCGCCACCGAGCTTGACGGTGCGCATCGCCATCGACGCGTTGGCCAGCAGGCGTGGGCGCGAGCCCTGCTCCGGATAGACGGCGATGCCCACCGAGGCGCCTAGCCTAAGGTTCAGTCCTTCGGCGGCATAAGGCTGCTGCAGCGACTGCAGGACCTGCTGCGCCGCTTCGCAGGCGTCGGCGAGCTGCGCCGGCAGCAGCAGCGCGAATTCGTCGCCGCCCAGGCGCGAGACGACGCCGCGCGGCCCCGCCAGCGCGGTGAGGCGCTGGCCGACCTCGACCAGCACGGCGTCGCCGACGCGGTGGCCATAGCCGTCGTTGAGCGGGCGGAAGTTGTCCAGGCCCACGCACAGCAGGGCCAGCGCACGCCGGCCGCTGTCGCAGGCCGCGACCGCGGTGTCGAGCTCGGCCTCGAAACCGTCGCGCAGGATGAGCCCGGTCAGGCTGTCATGGGTGTGGGCCTGGTCGAGCCGATTGTTGGCGGCCGACAGCCGCCTGCGCAGTTGCGAGCGCGCCCGCTCGGCGCGCCAGAGCTGCCCCAGTGCAGCCAGCACGGTGGCGCTGAGCAGCCAGGTGGCTGCTTCCGAATGGAGGAGTGAAAAGAACTCTGCAGCGAGGGGCGCCATGGAGGGCTTATCGACCCCGGCCTCTGGCGCCTTGAGGCGGATCCCGCCTCGATCTCATGTTTTCTGGAACCCTATACCGCGGCGTAGCCGTACTTCCGGCTTGACCCGATGCTCGCCTTCGAGCTGGGCCAGGAACTCGTCGGCATCGAGCGCGGCGCCGAGGATCTCGGCCTGGCGCTGCACGGCGGCGAAGTCGCCCGGCGCGAGCTGGTCCAGCCGCGCCAGCCGCTCGCGCTGCCCGGCGTCGAGCCGCGAAGCGTCGCCGCCGAGCGCCTCGGCGACGAACATGCGCAGCCGCTGCTCGGGGTTGAGCGGGTGGAAGCGGATCTTGAAGGCGAAGCGGCGCAGCGCCGCCTCGTCCATGTCGTCGAACAGGTTGGTCGTGCAGATGAAGACGCCACCGTAGCGCTCCATGCCCTGCAGCATCTCGTTGACCTCGGTGACCTCGTAATGGCGCTCGGCGAGGCGGCGGCTGCGCAGGAAGCTGTCGGCCTCGTCGAGCAGCAGCACCGCGCCCTCGCGCGTCGCCTCCTCGAACATGCGCGCCATGTTCTGTTCGGTCTCGCCGACGTACTTGCTGGCGATGTCGCTCGTCTGGCGGATCATCAGTGGCCGGTGCAGCGTCTGCGCGATGTGCTCGGCCAGCGCCGTCTTGCCGGTGCCGGGGGCGCCGTGGAAGCACAGCGTGCCATGGCCGCGGCGCGCCAGCGCCTCGATGATGCGCGGCACCTCGAAGCGCGATTCGAGGTTCAGCAGCGAGAGGTCGTAGCTCGTGACGACCGGCCGCGCGCCGCGGTCGGCGCGCGCCTGGCCCAGCGCCTGGTCGGCGTTGGCGAGCTGGCGCTCGATCAGCGCCTCGAACGCCGCCGGGTCGGCCTGCTCGGGCTGGGCGAGGCTGGCGAAACGCACGGCCGTGCGGATCTGCGCCGGCGTCAGGCCGCGGCGCTCGGCCAGGCGGTCGGCGAAATCGGCGCCGACCTCGGCACCGGCCAGCGCCCGCGTGACGAGCGCACGGCGCGCCCCCGGCGGCGGGCTGAGCAGCCGCAGGTGGTACTGGAAGCGGCGGCGGAACGCGGGGTCGATCTGCTCGATGCGGTTGGTGATCCAGATCACCGGCACCGGGTTCGTCTCGAGGATCTGGTTGACCCAGGCCTTGCCGCTGACGCTGCTGCCGGGCGCGGCATCGCCGCTGTCCAGCCGCGCCATGATCTGCGCCGCCTCGCTCGAGATCGGCGGGAACACGTCCTCGACTTCGTCGAACAGCAGCGCCACCGCCGGGCTGCCCTTGAGGAAGACCTGGCTGATCTGCAGGCTGCGGTAGCGGTCGCGGCCCGACAGGCTGTTGCCGTCGCGGTCGGCGTATTCGACCTCGTAGAGCGCGAGCCCGGCGCTGGCGGCGCAGACCTTGGCGAGCTCGGTCTTGCCGGTGCCCGGCGGGCCGTAGAGCAGCACGTTGACGCCGGCCTCGCGGCGCCGCGTCGCGTTCTTCAGCAGCGATGTCAGCGTCGTCGCGTCGGCCTCGACATAGGCGAAATCGCCGGGGCCGAGTTCGCTGGGCGCGACCGGGCGCGTGAACACGGCCATCAGCTCGTCGGGGGCGCGGTACTCGCGCATCAGCACCGGCGGCAGCTGGTCGCTGACCTTCATCAGGTCGGCGAGGTCGGTGATGTTCTGCTCCGAGATCAGGTTCTCGATCATGCCGATGCGCTCCAGGCGCGAGCCGGCGCGCAGCGCCTCGGCGACCTCGCCGGCCTCGACGCCGGCCACCGCCGCCAGCGCCGCATAGGCCTCCTGGGCGTTGCTGACCTTGAACTCGACGAGCAGGCCGCGCAGGTCGCGCTGGTAGCGCGCCAGCGTGCCGTAGAGCAGCAGCGCGCGCTCGGCCGGGTTGAGCTGGAGCAGCCCGGCCAGCGCGTCGATGTTCTTCTGCACCAGCGTCGATTCCTTCTTCAGCCGCCGCGCCAGCCAGTCGCAGGTCAGCGCCAGCACCGTCATCAGGTCCTTGGGCGCGTCCTTGACGTATTCGTCGAGGTAGAAGAACAGCGTGCCCTCCTCATAGGGGCCGCGCCAGGGGCCGTGGCGTTCGAGGAAGGCCTCGTCGCCGAGCTGCTCATGGCCCTTCCACTGCGGGTTGCCCTTGCAGCGCTGGTTCAGGAAGGTGCGCACGCGGCCGAGCACCGGCGTGCTCCAGACGAGATGGCGGCCGACGAGCGAGAGCAGGCTGTTCCAGTCGCGCCGCGGGTTGAAGCGCGCGCCCTGGCGCAGCGTCAGCGTGAGCACGAAATGCGAGCACAGCACGTCGAGCACCGGGGCCTGGGCGAGGCCGGGCGAGAGCAGGCAGCGGGAATCGGCGTAGGCGCGCACCATCGTGGTGATCCGGGACCGCGGAGAGGCCATCTTGGACCAGGGCCGCGGCCGAGACAAGCCCCGTCCGCCCAGGCCGGGGGCTCGCGGGCCCACCGGCGATGGCGATCAGTGGCGGATCAGCGGCTGGGCGGCCAGGGTGGCAAAGCCGGCGATGTAGTCGTCGAAGACCTCGGGCTCGGCGCCGTCGGGGTGCAGGCGCACGAGTTCCTGGACGCCCTGCTGGAAGCGCTCGGCCAGGGCACCCTCGATGTAGATGTCCTTGCGCGCGAACTTGTCGACGATCTCGTAGCCGCCACGGCGCAGGTCGCCGGGCTCGGCCGGCACGTTGATCTGTACCACGGCATAGCTGTCGGAGTTGTAGAGCATCTGCATCGTCGGTTCTCCAGGTCCTGCAACTGGGTCCGCGACGCGCGATTTCAATGCCCGGGCGCGCCGGCGTCGTCGATCAGCGTCCACTCGGTGACCCGGCCGGGCTGCGACCAGCGCAGGCGCTGCGGCAGATGGTGGCGGCGCGGCGCGAGCCAGACATCGATCTGCGGGTCCCAGGCGCGCAGCGCGGCGCGCCGCAGGTGCACGCCTTCGTCGCCGCTGCCATCGTCGTCGTCGACGCGGAGCCAGCGCCAGACCTCGGCGCGGCCGGCGACCCCGGCGACGAACTGCAGCACCTCGGCGCGCGCCGGATCGGCGTCGACGATGGCGGCGAGCTGGATCAGCCAGCTGACGCGGTCTTGCGCGCCGGCCTGCCACGGCGTCTCGGCCAGCGCACCGCCGTAACGGATGCGGCCCGCCGCGGCGTCGAAGGCGACACCGCGGCGGGCGCGGCCGCGCCGCCACTCGCTGTGTTCGGTCGGCGCGAGGCCGCTGCCGTCGTGGCGGCCGGTGCTGGTCCATTCGAGCGCCGGGATGCCGGGCGCCTGGCTGCGCAGCGTGATCTCGTAGCCGCCGTCGGGTCGCGGCCGCCAGCGCAGTTCGGCCAGCCCCTCGGCGCTGCCGCGGCGCAGGCGGTAGCGCAGCAGCGCGGGCGGCGCGAGGTGGGTGGCGTAGCGTGGCAGTGGTGCGGCGCCGGGCGGCGGCGGTTCGGGCGACGCCTCAGGCGCCGCGGCCACCGGCGGCGGTGCGGTCGGCAGCGACGGCCGGTGGACGGCCACCACCGGCCGCTCGACGACGGGTGGTGCCGCCGGCAGGCGCAACTGCCGCACCTGGACCAGGCGCGGCGCCTCGCCGAGCCGCCCCGGCCCCGGTGCCGCGCCGGGCAGCGGCGCCCACAGCGACCCGTGCAGCGCCAGTACCGCGATCCAGATCGCGATCGCGGCGCGGCGGCGCGGGCCCGGCCAGGCCGACCGCCAGGTCGATCGCCAAGCCCCGCGCACCGGCCCGGGAGGGGGCGGAGGAGCGCTCACCCGACAATACTGCTCCCCGGACCCGCCGCCCTGCACCGCGCAGGGTGGCCCAGCTCATGAAACTCGCCACTCTCAACGATGGATCGCGCGACGGCCTGCTGGCCGTCGTCTCGCGCGACCTCGCCAGCGCCCATTTCGCCGTCGGCATCGCCAGCCGCCTGCAGGACCTGCTCGACGACTGGAACTTCATCAGCCCGCAGCTCGAGGACCTGTACGCGACGCTCAACGGCGGCAAGGCGCGCCATGCCTTCGCCTTCGACCCGCGCCACTGCATGGCGCCGCTGCCGCGCGCCTACCGCTGCGTCGTCGCCGAGGTCGGACCGGACGACAAGCCGCGGCTCGTCGAGGCGGCCGGGGACGACGGGCGGGGTGGCTGCGACGACGTGATGCTCGACGCCGGCGACGACGAAGTCCAGGCGGGCGACGACGAAGCCGGCGAAGACGCTGCCCAGCACGAAGCCGGGCACGAAGCCGGGCACGCCGGCGGCCAGGCGGCCGTCTCCGAACCCGGTCTGGCCGTCGTCACCGGCGAGGTCGCCGCGCGCGCCACGGCCGGCCAGGCGCTCGACGGCGTGCGGCTGCTGCTGCTCACGCACCGCTGGCATCACGCCGATGGCCGCGGCGGCGCCACCGCCTATGGCCCCGTCGCATCGACCCTCGACGAGGCGGGCGCGGCCTGGCAGCGCGGGCGGCTGCACCTGCCGCTCGAGGCGCTGCTCAACCAGGAGCCGCCGGCGCGCATCGAGGTCGCGGCGGCGCTGCGCTGGTCCTTCGGTTCGCTCGTCGCCCGCCTTGCGCGCGAACGGCCGGTCCATGCCGGCACCCTCGTCGGCTGCCCCGCCCTCGGCCCGGCGCGGGCGGCGCTGCACGACGGCGACCACATCCGCCTGGAGATCGTCGGCGCCGACGGCCACAGCCTGTGCGGCGCGATCGACCGGCGCGTCGTCGCGACGCGCGCACGGTGAGCGATCTGCCGCCCTGGCTCAAGCACGCGACGGTCTGGCTGCTGCTGGCGGTCGCCGTCTTCCTCGGCGTCCAGTCCTGGCAGGCACGGCAGGAGCGCACGCGCTACAGCTACGACGGCGGCCGGGTCGAGCTGCAGCGCGGCCCCGGCGGCCATTACCACTGGCCCGGTCGCGTCGAGGGTCGCCGCGTCGATTTCCTCGTCGACACCGGCGCCACCGGCACCGCGATCCCGCTGGCACTGGCGCGCGAACTCGGGCTGCAGGCGATCGGCCGCGTGCGCACCGACACCGCCGCCGGCGTGGCGCCGGGCATCGTCGTCGTCGGCACGGTCGAGCTCGACGGCGGCGTGCGCATCGAGCGGCTGCGCATGACGGCGCTGCCCGGACTCGCCGGGCCGCTGCTGGGCATGGACGTGCTGGGCCGGCTGCCGCTGCAGCAGCGGCAGGGCGTGCTGCGCATCGACCTCGGCGCCGCGCGCTGAAGGCGCTGAGCGCGTCGTCGTCGCTCGAAACGTGGCATCGTTGCGGCATGCCTGTTTCGCGTCCCCGGATGTGCCGACGTGCTGCCGCCGGCGTCCTGGCGGTGCTTACGTTGCTGACGCCGGGGGCCCATGCCGCGAGCTGCCCGCCGCCGCTGCCGACCGCTGAGGCCGCGGTCGTGCGCGACCGTGGCCTGCTCTGGCGCATCACGCGCGACGGCCACAGCAGCTACCTCTACGGCACGATGCATGTCGGCCGCCCGGCCTGGCGCCGCCCGGGGCCGCGGCTCGAGGCGGCGCTGGCGGCCAGCGACCTGCTCGCGCTCGAGCTCGACCCCGACGACCCCGAACTCGGCGCGGCGCTGGCCGCCGGCGGCGAGACGCCGCCGCTGCCCGCGGAACTGCAGCAGCGACTGGCGCACGCACTGGCGCGCGCCTGCATCGCCGCCGCCGCCCTGGCTGGCGTCGACCCGCTGCTGCAGGCGATGACGCTGACGCTGATCGACGCGCGCTGGCTCGGCTTCGACGCCGGCTATGCGCAGGAGCGACTGCTCGCCGCCGCGCAGCGCGAGCGCGGACGGCCGGTGACGGCGCTCGAGACGGCGGCGCTGCAGATGCAGGCCCTGATGCCCGACGACCCTACCGAGCGGCGCGAGGCGATCGAGGATTCGCTGCAGCAGATCGAAGACGGCAGCGGCCGCCGCGTGCTCGAGCGCCTCGTCGGCGCCTGGGAGCGCGGCGACTTCCAGGCGCTCGAGCATTACGCGCAATGGTGCGAATGCGCCGACACCGAATCCGAACGCGCGCAGATGCGCCGCCTCAACGACGATCGCAACCCGCATCTGGCCGACGGCATCGAGGCGCTGCACCGCCAGGGCCACCATCTGCTGGCGGCGGTCGGTGCGCTGCACATGACCGGGCCGCAGGGCCTGCCGCAGCTGCTGCGCCGCCGCGGCTTCGCAGTCGAGCGCATCGCACCCTGATCCATTCGAAGCACAATCGAAGCCAAACGACGAGGAGCAAGCGATGGCCGACGGCAATGATCTGGTGAAGATGGTCCCGGGATTCGAATTCCTGCAGAACCTGATGAAGAACGCCGGGGCCGCGATCCCCGGCATGAATCAATGGGTGGCGCCGACGCTCGACCCGAAGGAACTCGACAAGCGCATCCAGGAGCTGAAGACGGTGCAGTTCTGGCTCGAGCAGAACGCGCGCCTGATCGGCACCACGGTGCAGGCGCTCGAGGTGCAGCGCATGACGCTGTCGACGCTGGAGACGATGAACCTGCCGATGGTCGATCTGCGCGACGCGCTGAAGATCCGCGAACCGGCTGCCGCGCCTGCGCCTGCGCCTGCACCCGCACCCGCACCGGCCGCGCGCAAGAAGGCCGCTGCGCCCGCGGCCGACGCCGACGCGAAGTCGGCGCCGCCCGCCGTCGATCCGCTGCAATGGTGGGGCGCACTGACGCAGCAGTTCACCGAGCTCGCGGCCAAGGCGATGCAGGAGAGCCCGCTGGCGCGCGTCGCCGAGCCGGCCGGCGCCGCCGCCGTCGCGAAGAAGGCCGCGGCCAAAGCGCCCGCGCCCGCCGCCGCGCGCAAGCGCGCGAGCTGAAGGGGCCGATGAGCGGCTTCGTCGTCGGCCACGCGACGCACCCCGACTGGCGCGGCGCGCTGGCGCTGGCGGCGGCGCAGATCGACGGCGCGCGTGCGCGCAGCGCCGCGACGCCGACCTTGGGTTTCGTCTACCTCACCGACGCCTATGCCGGCGCGGCCGAGGCCATCCTCGCCGAGCTGCAGCAGCGCTGGCCCGGCGTCGCCTGGGTCGGCAGCGTCGGCGTCGGCGTCGCCGCCAGCGGCGTCGAATACTTCGACGAGCCGGCGCTCGTGCTGATGCTCGCCGACCTGCCGGCGGGCAGCTTCGAGGTCTATTCGGGGGCGCGCAAGCTGCAGCGCATCGAGCCGTACAGCGCCCTCGTCCACGCCGACCCGGCCACGCCCGACCTCGGCGAGCTGATCACCGAGCTCGCCGAGCGCATGAGCTCGGGCTATCTGTTCGGCGGCCTGGCGTCGCCGCGCCGCCGCGCGCTGCACATCGCCGACGGCGTCTGGGAGGGCGGCCTGTCGGGCGTGGCCTTCGACGCCGACGTGGCGCTGGTCTCGCGCGTCACCCAGGGCTGCCAGCCGATCGGGCCGGCGCGCGCGATCGAGGCCTGCGAACGCAACATCGCGATCACGCTCGACGGCGAGCCGGCGCTGGCCTGCCTGCTGCGCGACCTCGGCGTCGCCGATCTCGGCAACCCGCGCGAACTGCTGCCGCGTCTGCGGGGCACGCTCGTCGGCCTCACCGATGCGAGCGAAGACGCGGGCGCGCGTGCCGGCCAGTTCGGCAGCGCGACGCGCGTGCGCCACCTCATCGGCATCGACCCCGCGCGCAGTGCCGTCGCGGTCGCCGAACCGCTGGCACCCGGTCTGCGCATGGCCTATTGCCAGCGCGACGTGGCGGCGGCGCGGCGCGACCTCGTGCGCATCTGCAGCGAGATTCGCGAGGAACTCGCGGGCGAGCCCGGCGCCGCGCCGCGGCCGCTGCGCGGCGCGATCTACGTCAGCTGCGCCGGTCGCGGCGGCCCGCATTTCGGCGGCCCATCGGCCGAACTGCAGATCGTCCAGCATGCGCTCGGCGATGTGCCGCTGGTCGGCTATTTCGCCGGCGGCGAAATCGCGCGCCATCATCTGTACGGCTACACCGGCGTGCTCACCGTGTTCACCGCATGAATACCGTTGCGACTGCTCCACCCACCACCACCGATCCCCGCGCCCTGCGCCAGGCCGAGGTCGTCGCGGCGCTGGCGCCGCTGCTGCCGGCGCATGCACTGCTGTGGCATGCCGAGGAGACGCAGCCCTACGAATGCGACGGCCTCACCGCCTACCGCCAGCAGCCGCTGGCGGTGGCGCTGCCCGAGACCGAGACGCAAGTCGCCGCGGTGCTGCAGGCCTGCCACCGCCTGGGCGTGCCGGTGATCGCGCGCGGGGCCGGCACGGGCCTCTCGGGCGGCGCGATGCCGCATCTGCTGGGCGTGACGCTGTCGCTGGCGAAGTTCAACCGCATCGTGATGATCGACCGTCAGGCGCGCACCGCCACCGTCCAATGCGGCGTGCGCAATCTCGCGATCAGCGAGGCCGCCGCGCCCTACGGCCTGTATTACGCGCCCGACCCGAGCAGCCAGATCGCCTGCACGATAGGCGGCAACGTGGCCGAGAACTCGGGCGGCGTGCATTGCCTGAAATACGGCCTGACGCTGCACAACGTGCTGCGCGTGCGCGGCTACACGGCCGAGGGCGAGGCGATCGAATTCGGCAGCGAGGCGCTCGACACGCCGGGGCTCGATCTGGTGCCGCTCGTCGTCGGCAGCGAGGGCATGCTCGCGGTCATCACCGAGGTCACCGTCAAGCTGGTGCCGAAACCGCTGCTGGCGCGCTGCATCATGGCCAGCTTCGACGATGTGCGCCGTGCCGGCGACGCGGTGGCCGCGATCATTGCCGCCGGCATCATCCCGGCGGGCCTGGAGATGATGGACCAGCCGATGACGGCCGCCGTCGAGGACTATGTCCGCGCCGGCTACGACCTCGATGCCGCGGCGATCCTGCTGTGCGAAAGCGACGGCACGCCCGAGGAGGTGGCCGAGGAGATCCAGCGCATGCTGGACGTGCTCACCGGCTGCGGCGCGACGCGGCTCGAGGTCAGCAAGGACGAGGCGCAGCGGCTGAAGTTCTGGAGCGGGCGCAAGAACGCGTTTCCCGCCAGCGGCCGCATCAGCCCCGACTACATGTGCATGGACAGCACGATCCCGCGCAAGAAGCTGGCCGAGATCCTGCTGGCGATCGCCGCGATGGAGCGCAAATACGGGCTGCGCTGCTGCAACGTCTTCCACGCCGGCGACGGCAACCTGCACCCGCTGATCCTCTTCGACGCCAACGATCCCGACCAGATGCGCCGCTGCGAGCTGTTCGGCGCCGAGATCCTCGAGACCAGCGTCGCGCTCGGCGGCACCGTCACCGGCGAACATGGCGTCGGCGTCGAGAAGCTGAATTCGATGTGCGTGCAGTTCTCGGGCGCCGAACTGCAGCAGATGCTGGCGGTGAAGCGCGCCTTCGATCCCGCCGGCGGGCTCAACCCGGGCAAGGTGATCCCGACGCTGCAGCGCTGTGCCGAATACGGCCGCATGCATGTGAAGCGCGGGCTGCTGCCGTTTCCCGAACTGGAGCGTTTCTGATGGACGCGCTGCCCGCCACTTCCTCGCCGGCCCTCGCCGCCCTCGTCGAGCGCGTGCAGGCGGCGCGCGCGAGCAAGACGCCGCTGGAGATCCGCGGCGGCCGCACGAAGGCCTTCTACGGCGAGGAGCCGCGCGGCGAGCCGCTCGAGGTCGCCTCGCTCACCGGCATCAGCAGCTACGAGCCGAGCGAGCTCGTCGTCACCGTGCGCGCCGGCACGCCGCTGGCCGAACTCGAGGCGGTGCTCGCCGCGCAGGGCCAATGCCTGCCGTTCGAGCCGCCGCGCTTCGCCGCCGGCGGCAGCGTCGGCGGCATGGTCGCGGCCGGGCTCGCCGGGCCGGCGCGCGCGGCCGTCGGTGGCGTGCGCGACTACCTGCTCGGCGCGACGCTGCTCGATGGCCGCGGCGAACTGCTGAGCTTCGGCGGCCGGGTGATGAAGAACGTTGCCGGCTACGACGTCTCGCGCGTGCTCGCCGGATCGATGGGCACGCTGGGCCTGATCTGCGAGGTCTCGCTCAAGGTCCTGCCGCGACCGCGCGCCGTGCTCACGCTGCGCCTGGAGACCGACCCCGCCGGCGCGATCCGCCGCTTCAACGAATGGGCCGGCCAGCCGCTGCCGATCGACGCCACCGCCTGGTGGGACGGCATGGCCGTGCTGCGCCTCGCGGGTGCCGAGGCGGCCGTGGGCGCGGCGGCGCAGAAGATCGGCGGCGAGGTCGTCGAGGACGCGCTCGCGGTGGCGTTCTGGACCGGCCTGCGCGACCATCGCGACGAGTTCTTCGTCGGCGCGGGCAAGGCGGTGGCCGCCGGCGCGGCGCTGTGGCGGCTCTCGGTGCCGGCGACGACGGCGCCGCTCAAGCTTTCGGGCGAGCAGCTCGTCGAATGGGGTGGCGCGCAGCGCTGGCTGTGCACCAGCGCGCCGGCGGCCGTGATGCGCGAGGCCGCGGCCGCCGCCGGCGGCCATGCGGTGCTGTTCCGCGGCCGCGACAAGAGCGCCGGCGCCTTCGCGCCGCTGAAGCCGGTGCAATTCAAGATCCAGCGCGAACTCAAGCGCGCCTTCGATCCCGACGCGATCTTCAACCCGGGTCGGCTGACTCCGGGCATCTGAAAAGAAACCTCTTCCCTGCCGGCCCGATGCAAACGAACCTCGCCCCAGAATTCAAGGACCTGCGCGCCGGGACCGAGGCCGAGGCCATCGTGCGGCGCTGCGTGCATTGCGGCTTCTGCACCGCGACCTGCCCGACGTATCAGCTGTTGGGCGACGAACTCGACGGGCCGCGCGGCCGCATCTACCTGATCAAGCAGATGCTCGAAGGTGCGCCGGTCACGCGCAGCACGCAATTGCATCTCGACCGCTGCCTGACCTGCCGCAATTGCGAGACCACCTGTCCGAGCGGCGTCGAATACGGGCGCCTCATCGACATCGGCCGTGAACTGGTCGATGCGCGCGTGCCGCGGCCGCGCGGCGAACAGGCCATGCGCTGGCTGTTGAAGGCGGGCATGACCTCGCCGGCCTTCGCGCCGGCGATGAAGCTGGGCCAGGCGCTGCGGCCGCTGTTGCCCGCGGCCCTCAAGGCCAAGGTGCCGCCGCGCCCCGGCGCGCGCGCGCATCGCTGGCCCACGCGCAGCCACCCGCGCAAGGTGCTGCTGCTGCTGGGCTGCGTCCAGCCCTCGATGCTGCCCAACATCAATTCGGCGACGGCGCGCGTGCTCGACGCCGCCGGCATCCAGACCCTGGTCGCCGACGAGGCGCGTTGCTGCGGCGCGCTGCGCACGCATCTGGGCGATGTCGAAGGCGGGCTCGTCGACATGCGGCGCAATATCGACGCCTGGTGGCCGCTCGTCACCGGCGTCACCGAACATGGCAAGGTCGAGGCCATCGTCGTCAACGCCTCGGGCTGCGGCGTCGCGGTGAAGGATTACGGCCGCGCGCTCGCGCACGACGCCGAATACGCCGACAAGGCGCGCCGCGTCGCCGAACTGGCGCGCGACCTCAGCGAACTGCTGCCCGACATCACCGCCGCGCTGCGCGGCAAATTGCGCGCGCCGAGGGCGCGGCGGCTCGCTTACCACCCGCCGTGCACGCTGCAGCATGGCCAGCGGCTGCGCGGCGGCGTCGAGAGCCATTTGCGCGAACTGGGTTTCGAAGTCGAACTGGCTGCTGCCGAAGCGCATCTATGCTGCGGATCGGCCGGCACCTACAGCATCCTGCAGGGTGAACTGGCCACCGCCTTGCGCGACCGCAAGCTGGCGCATTTGCAGCCGCTCGAACCCCAGGCCATCGTCAGCGCCAATATCGGCTGCATCCAGCACCTGCAAAGCGGCACCACGACCCCCGTCATGCATTGGGTCGAGGCGCTGGCCGAAACGCTGAACGACTGAAAGAACCGCCTAGCGGACGAGGAAGTCCTCCAGCGTCTTGCCGGCATTCAGCGCGTCGCGCAGCCATTGCGGACGCTTGCCGCGGCCGCCCCAGGTGCCGCCGCTGTCGTTGCGGTACTTCACCGCGCGGGCCGTTTTCGCGGCCTTGCGGCCGCGCCCTTTCGGCGCACCCGTGGTCTTGCCGGCGCGCCGCGGCTGGCCGCCGAATCCGAGATCCTCGGCATTCAGGTTGTAAACGCTGATCGCCTCGCGGATGCGGTCGATCACGCCTTCGATTTCCTTGCGGCGTGCCATTTCGGCGTCCGCCTTGAGGGCCTCGATTTGCTTGACGATCTGGGCGTAAGTCTTGGTCATGGTTTCGATGGATCCATAAGCACCCGTTTCGGGATCTTCCTTCCTTGGAAGGGCCTGATGCGACGCCATTCGCGATTTCGCGTCTATCGGCTGCGTATTATGGCCAGAAATGGTCCTAATGCGTTTCTCGATGTTAAAAACCATGACCACCTAATCAGAGGTCGAGATCATCGAACATCGATTGCCGCGACCCATTAGACCTTTGGATCACCATTGCACCGGATCGACGCCGTAATAGCGGGCGAATTCGCCATAGAGTGCCGGATGCTGCTGCGCCAGCGCGGTGGGTTGCTCGAAGAAATGCTCGCTGACGACGGCGAAGAATTCGGCCGGATCGGTGGCACCATAGGGCGCGATCAGGCCGTCCTCGCCGCGCGCCACGCGCTGCTGCAAGGCCGCGTATTCGGCGCCGAGCACGGCCGCCCAGCGGGCATAGCCTTCGCGCCGCCCGAGCCAGGGCGCGCCGTTGGCGCGCCCGCGTTCCTGGTCGAGCTGGTGCGCGAATTCGTGCACGACGACGTTGCGGCCGTCGGCGGGGTCGGCAGCGCCGGCGAGTACCTCGTCCCAGGCCAGCAGCACCTGGCCCTGCTGCCAGGATTCGCCGACGAGCGCGCGGCGCGTTTCGTGGGTCAGGCCGGTAGCGTCGCTGTGGCTGCGGTCGACGACGAAGGCGCCGGGGTAGATCAGGATCTGGCGCAATTGCGGGAAATAGCCGGCGTGGTCGTGCAGCAGCAGCAGCGCCGCCTGGGCCGCTACGAGCACGCGCATTTCCTCGCTGACGTCGAGACCGGCGCAGCCGATGAAGGGCTTCTCGGCCACCAGCACCTGGATGCGTTTCTTCAGTCGCCATTGCAGGTCGGCGGGCAGCCGCGCGTAGGCGGGCATGCGCCGGCGCAGCATCTCGCGCCAGGCCTGCGGAAAGGGCCGCCGCACGATGCGCGCGCGGCGCCAGGCCGCGAGCGCGGCGGGGCCGCCGAGCCAGGCCGCGACGGCCAGCGCGAGGGCGATGAACAGGAGGATGGGAATGAGCGCCGTCACCGGACGATCTGGGCGCGCGCCGGGTCGGTTTCAAGTCCCCGCGATGGCGGGGGATCGCTCAATCGAAGCGCGGTTCGCAGCGCAATTCGGCGCGGATCGAACGTGCGATGTAGCAGGACTCGTGCGCCCGGTGGTGCAATTCGCGCAGCGTTCCGGCATCGGGTTGCATCGGGCCGCTGCAGGTCACGAGAGGGCGCAGCGTGACGACGGTGATCGCCATGCGGCCTTCGGCGTCGCGCGCGAGCGTCGCCACCGCCTCGTCGAGATAGCGATCGACGCGCAAGCCGCGCTGCGCCGCGAGCGAGAGGAACCACAGCATGTGGCAGCTCGACGTCGCGGCGACGAGCATCTCCTCGGGGTCGACGGCGCTGGCGTCGGACATCGGCAGCGGTACCGACAGCGGCGACGACGAGCCGGCCCAGACGGCGCCGCCGTCGAAGCGCAGTTCGTGGCGGCGGCTGTAGCGGTTGTCGGTATAGGCCTCCTGCTGGCCGCGCTGCCATTCGACGGTGGCGGTGTATTCGTGCCTTTCGGGATCCCGCCTCACCGTGGCCGTCATGCGCGCTCCTCGGTCGGCAGCGTCAGGCGGTCGACCCAATGGCGCATCAGCGGCGTCGCCTGGCGCGCCATGCCGCGTTCGTTGAGCAGGGCCTGGCCGAGCGCGCGTTCGCTGCCGTCGCCGGCGGCGGCGAGCAGGGTCTGCTCGATGAGGTCGCGCTGGACCTGGCTGCCGCCCAGCCGCTGGAATTGCGCGCGCAGCGGATAGATCTGCGCCACCGCGCCGTCGGCATCGCCGCGGGCATGGGCGAGCAGGCCGCGCATCAGCGGCAACGCGACCTCGCGCGCCACGGCGTGGTTGCTGCGATGCAGGTCCTCGAGCGCCAACGCGCGCAGCGCGCATTGCGCCACCCAGGCCTCGGCGCGCTGCAGCAGGCCGGCCGCCAGCAGCGCGATCACGTGGTGCAGGTCGACGAAGGCGTAGTGCCCGGCGCCCATGTCGGGCCAGGCCTCGACCAGCGCCGCCGCCTGCGCACCGATGTCCTCGCCGATCAGGTGCAGCCGCCACAGCAGCGCGGCGCCGTCGATGCGCGAGGCGGTCGTGCGCAGCGTCGCGGGCGCGAGATGGGTGTCGAGCAGGCGCAGCACGCCGGCGATGTCCATCGCCTCGAGCCTGAACAGCGCCTTGTGCCACCACAGGTGGTGCGACCAGCGGCTGCGTTCGTCCCAGCTCGGCTGGTGCTGGCGCAGCCAGGCCGAACCTTCCTCGTAGCGGCCCTGCATCTCCATCACATGCGCCACCGCATGCACGGCCCAGGGCGCATTCGCGCCGCCGGCGAGCGCGCGTCGCCCGACCTCCTCGGCCTGCGGATAGAGGTTGTTCTCCTGCAGGCCCCAGGCGTAAAGCGCGAGCAGATGCGGGTACAGCGGATCGGCCTCGTCCCAGGCCGGCAGCACGCGCGCCGGGCGCTGGCGCAGCGCCGCGGCGTCGCCGCGCAACTCGTCCCAGTGGTGCGCGCTGTGCAGCGCCAGCGCGTCGCAGGGGTGGTCGATGAGCAGCCGGTCCCAGATGCGGCAAGCCGCCTCCCAGCGGCCTTCCTGCACCGCCTGCAGGGCCTGCCCGTGCGCGCGCTCGCGCGGCGTCGCGTGCGCCATGCGCGCGTCCGCCTGCGCCAGATGCGTTGCCGCCTCGGCATCGCGCTCGGGGTCGAGCTGCGCGTAGAGGAAGCCGGCGCGCATCAGGTGCGGAAGCGGCCAGGCCGGGTCGGCCGCGGCAGCGGCTTCGAGGTCGGGCAGCGGACTGTCGTCGTAGCTCATCAACCGGCGCAGCGCGCACTCGGCCGCGTCGAGCGCCGCGTGGGCGCAACTGCTGCCGGGGTTGCCGCGTCGATCGGGGAACGACATGGTGTGCAATGTAGCGCGATCAGGGACGGGGCCAGGGCGGCAGCGGCGCGCGCAGGCGCTCGAAGGCGCGGGCGACGCGCAGCACGCCGAGGTCGTCGTGGCGCCGGCCGGCGATCTGCAGCCCGATCGGCAAGCCTGTCGTGCCCTGCGCGCAGGGCAGGCTGATGGCCGGCTGCTCGCTCATGTTGTACGGCAGCGTGTAGGCGATGTGCTCCATCGCGCGCAGCGGATCGTTCGTCGGGCTGGCCCAGTCGGCGGCAAAGGCCGAGACCGGCGCCACCGGCGAGATCACGAAATCGAACGGCGCGCAGGCGGCCACGGCGGCGTCGCGCAGCGCGGCGATCTGGCTGTAGCCGTGGAAGACCTCGGCGGCGCTGAAACGCGCGCCGGCGGCCACCCATTCGCGGATATAGGGCAGGACACGCTCGCGCCGCGCCGCCGGCAGCGCCGAGATGTCGAGCCACGAGCGCATGCGCCAGAACAGGTTGATGCCGTCGGCCATCGTGCGCGTCGTGAACGGCGCCAGCGGCTCGACGCGCGCACCCGCGGCTTCGAGGCGGTGCGCGGCGTCGCGCACCGCGGCGGCGATCTCGGCGTCGCAGTCGAGCCCCCAGCCGGCGTCGAGCAGCAGGCCGATGCGCAGGCCGCGCAGCGTGTCATGCGGATCGGCGCCGGCCGCGCACCAGTCGAGGTCCTGCGGCGGCAGGCTCGTCGCGTCGCGCGCATCGGCTCGGGCGAGCACGCTCATCGCGATCGCCGCATCTTCGACGCTGCGCGTGATCGGCCCGGCGACGCGGCCGACATAGGGCGGGCGGATCGGCACGCGGCCGTTGCTCGGCTTGAAGCCGACGACGCCGCACCAGTCGGCGGGCAGGCGGATGCTGCCGCCGATGTCGGTGCCCAGGTGCAGCGGGCCGTAGCCGGCGGCAGCGGCGGCGGCGGCGCCGGCACTGCTGCCGCCCGGGTTCTTCGTCAGGTCCCAGGGGTTGCGCGTCAGCGCGTGGAAGCTCGACAGTCCCGACGAGAGCATGCCGTAGTCGGGCATCGTCGTCTTCGCGACGAGGACCGCGCCGGCCTCGCGCAGGCGTGCCGCGGGCGGGGCATCGTCGGCCGCGGGCACGAGTTCGGTCGCCGCCGTGCCCAGGGGCAGCGGCACGCCGCGGGTGGCGATGTTCTCCTTGATCGTCACCGGCACGCCGTCGAGCGGGCCGAGCGCATCGCCGCGCAGCCAGCGCGACTCGGATTCACGCGCGGCGGCCAGTGCCGCATCGGCATCGGCGGCCCAGGTGGCGTGCAGCCGCGGCTCGCATTGCGCCATGCGGTCGAGGACGGCGCGCACGACCTCCACCGGCGAGCACTCGCGCGCGGCGTAGGCGCGCGCCAGCGCGGCGGCGCCGAGTTCGTGCAGCGCCGTCATCGCCTCAGTGCCGCCCGGCCGTTCCGAAGGCACTGAGCGCCCCCTTGGGGGGGCAGCGAACGAAGTGAGCGTGGGGGTTTCATTTCAGGCCCAGCTCAGCGCCGCGAGGTCGTTGGCCATGATCGGCGAGCTCGTCCACAGCCCGCGCAGCGCGCGCCGCCGCACCGCCACCTGGGCCGGGTTCCAGATGAACGCGTTGACGGCATCGTTGGCGAGCTGGCGCTGGATGTCGCGCCACAGCCGTGCCTTCTCCTTCATGTCGTCGGCGACGCCCAGCGCGCTGACGAGACCGCGGAATTTCGCGCTGTCGTAGCCGAAGTAGTAGTTCGGTTCGGTGTAGGCGGTGGCGTAATCGAGCGGCTCGACATGGTTGATGACCGTGAGGTCGAAGCGGCCCTTGAAGGCGCCGGACAGCCATTGCGCCCATTCGACGTTCTCGATCTTCGCGCGCACGCCCACCTGCGCCAGCATCGCGGCGACGATCTCGCCGCCCTTGCGCGCGTAGTTCGGCGGCGGCAGCGTCAGTGTCACGTCCAGCGGCGTCTTCACGCCGGCCTCGCGCAGCAGCGCGCGGGCGCGCGCCGGGTCGTAGGGGTAGACGCCGGTGAGGTCGAGATAGCCGAGCACCGTGGGCTCGAAATGGCTGCCGATCGGCCGCCCCAGCCCTTCCTCGGCGCCGGCGATGAAGGCCTTGCGGTCGATCGCATGGGTGATCGCGCGGCGCACGCGCACGTCGTCGAAGGGCTTGCGGCGGTTGTTGATCGCGACGATGCCCTTGCCCGAGGTGCTGCCGACCTCGACCGCGAAGCGCGCATCGGCGCGCAGCTGCGCCAGCGCCGCCGGCGCGCCGAAGCGCGGGAAGGCGTCGATGTCGCCGGCCAGCAGCGCCGCGACCTGCGCCGCGGGGTCCTCGATGAAGCGGAACACGACGCGGCGCAGCGGCGGCACAGGCGCGCGCGCGCCGTCGCGGCGCACGAGCGTGATGCTCGAGCCGCGGGCCCAGTTCTCGACCCGGTAGGGGCCGGTGCCGACCGGGCGCGTCGCCGCCTGCTCGGCGCTCGCCGGGTGCAGGATGACGGCGGTGTTCTCGCCGAGCCGGAACGGGATCAGCGCGTCGGCATGGTCGAGCTGCAGCGTCACATGGTGGTCGTCGACGATATCGACGCTGCGCAGGTTGTCGAACAGCGCGCGGCGTGCCTTGTTCGTGCTGCCGGCGGCGCGCGCGCGGTCGAAGCTGAACTTCACCGCGGCGGCGTCGAAGGGCTTGCCGTCGGCAAACGTGACGCCCTTGCGCAGCAGGAAGTCGTAGCGCAGGCCGTCGTCGCCGACGGTCCAGTTCTCGGCCAGCAGCGGCAGCACCGAGCCGTCGGCAGCGATCTTCGTCAGACCCTCGAGGACGTTGTAATGCACGACCTCGCCGATCGCCGCCGCGGCGGCCACCGTGGGGTCCAGCCCCGTCGGTTCGAGCACCATGCCGAGCACCGCGCTGTCCTTGGCCGGCGCGGCGCGCAGCCACGCGGGGCCGAGCGCCAGCGTCGCCGCAAGCAGGGACTGGAATTCGCGTCGGGCCAGGGTCATCGTCGTCTCCCGGGCCCGGTCGGCGGGCCCGTGACGCCATTCTGCGCGATGCCGTGGCCGCCTTCTATGGCGCCGCCTCGACGAGCGCGCGCGTCGCCGCATGACCCGGCGCGCGGAACAACTCGCGCGGCGCGCCGCGGTCGACGATGCGGCCGCGCTGCAGCACGACGACCTCGTCGCAGAGCCAGTCGACGACGGCGAGGTCATGGCTGATCAGCAGGTAGCTCACGCCCCAGCGTTCCTGCAGTTCCTGCATCAGGTTGAGCACCTGCGCGCGCACGCTGACGTCGAGTGCGCTCACCGGCTCGTCGGCGACGATCAATTTCGGCCGCGTCACGAGCGCGCGCGCGATCGCGATGCGCTGGCGCTGGCCGCCGGAGAACTCGTGGGGATAGCGCGCGCCGTCGGCGGCGCGCAGCCCGACGGCGGCGAGTGCCTCGAGCGCGCGCTCGCGCTGCTCGCCGCGACCGGCCTCGGTCAGCAGCGCCATCGGCTCGGCGACGGTCTGCAGCACGCTGCGGCGCGGGTCCAGCGAGCCATAGGGATCCTGGAACACCATCTGGAAGCCCGCACGCGCGCGGCGAAGCGCCGCCGGCGCGAGGCGCCGCGGGTCCTCGCCCGCGTGCAGCACGCGGCCGCGCGTCGGCGCGTCGAGCGCCATCACCAGCCGCGCCAGCGTGCTCTTGCCCGAACCCGAATCGCCGACGACGCCGAGGTTGCGGCCGGCGGCGAGCTCGAAGCTGACGTCGTCGAGCGCGCGCAGCGGCGGCCGCGCGTAGTCGCGTCCCAGGGCTTCGACGGCGAGCAGCGGCGCGTTCATCGAACGATGCGCAGGCACGCGGCGGCATGTCCGGGCGCGACGACGACGGCCGGCGGCACGGCGGCGCGGCAGGCCTCGACGGCCTCGGCGCAGCGGTCGGCGTAGGGGCAGCCCGGCGGCAGATCGGCGAGCGCGGGCACGCTGCCGGGGATCGTCGGCAGCCTGGCGCCGGCGCGATGGGCCTGCGCGCCCAGCCGCGGCCGCGCCGCCTGCAGCGCGCGCGTGTAGGGATGCGCGGCGCGCGCGGCCAGCGCCGCGGTCGGCCCGGCTTCGACGATGCGGCCGCCGTACATCACCATCAGCTCGTCGCTGTGCTCGGCCATCAGGCCCAGGTCGTGGCTGATCAGCAGCATCGCCATGCCGTCCTCGCGCACGAGTTCGCGCAGCAGGCCCAGCAGCTCGCGCTGCAGCGTCGCGTCGAGGGCGGTCGTCGGCTCGTCGGCCAGCAGCACGTCGGGCGCGCAGGCCAGCGCGATCGCGATGCCGACGCGCTGGCGCTGGCCGCCGCTGAGCTGGTGCGGATAGGCGTCGAGCCGCGCGCGCGCATCGGCCAGCCGCACGCGGTCGAGCAGCCGCAGCGCCTCGGCGCGCGCCGCCGCCGTGCCCAGGCCGCGATGCAGGCGCAGCGGCTCTGCGATCTGGCGCGCGATCGGGTGCAGCGGGTTGAGCGCCGTCATCGGCTCCTGGAACACCATCGCGATGCGGTCGCCGCGTAGCCGGCACCAGGCGGCCTCGTCCTGCACGAGCAGCTCGCGTTCCTGGAAGCGGACAGACCCTGCCGCGCGCGCGCCATCGGGCAACAACCCGATCAGCGCCAGCGCGGTGAGAGACTTGCCGCTGCCCGATTCGCCGATCAATCCCAATGTGTGGCCGCGCTGCAGCGCGAACGAGAGGCCGCGCAGCGCCTCGACCTCGCCGCGCGCGCTGCGCAGCGTGACATGGAGGTCGGTGACGGTGATCAATGCGGTTCGTCGGAGTGGGTCACGCGACGATAACGGAGCCCGCGGATGTGCCGAGGCCGAGGTGGAGATCGGCTGCGAGCTCGAGCAGCGCGGCGCATGGCTGGCTGACCGCGCGCAAGCTCGGCGACATCGCGATCGCCACCGCGGCGCAGGAGAGCTGCCTCGCGCGGCACGGCACGCCGCGCGATGCCCGCGAACTGCTGCCGGTGCTGGATATTCCGCCGCTGCCCTGCGGGCTCGCCGTGCAGCGCGCGATCCGCGGCGACCCGGTCGTGCGTCGCGGCTACGACTTCCTGGCCGCCGCGATCAGCAGATCGAGATAGGCGGGGGCGATGCGCTCCGCGTCGGCGAGTCCGAGCTCGGCCATCAGCGCTTCGGCGATGGCAGCGCCCTCGGCGTCGGTCTGGGCGTCGCGCAGCACGACCTCGAGTTCCATGAAGTCGCCCAGGTCCTCGACGCGGTCGACATGGATGCGTGTCTGGCCGACGATGAACAGCCAGCGCCGCTTGCGCACGCGGCCGCGCAGGCCGCAGCCGCGCGCCAGCGCCTCGCGCAGTGCCGCGGGGTCGGGCACGGCGACGCGCACGTAATCGCTGGCCTTGGCGGCGGCGGTGTCGGGCCGGTCGTAATGGATCAGCTCGGCGCTGCCGTCGGCGAATTCGCGCAGCTTCAGCCGACCCTGCGCCACGTCGAAGAACGTGTCGTCCTGATCGATGACCTCGGGCCCGGCGCCGGCGGCGCTTGCGGCCCGCGGCAGCAGCGATTCGACATCGGCGATGCGTGCCTTGATCTCGATATTGCGTGGCATGGTCGCGCGACGATAGCGGAGCCCGCGCGTCGCCGCCACTGGCCGCGCCGCGTCAGCATCGGGTGACGACGATCTCGAGGTACTCGGCCGGGACGACGAGCGAGCCCGCGCCGGCGACGTTGAGTTCCTCGAGCAGGCCGGTGATCTCGCGCTCGAGCGCGGCGGCGCCCTCGGCGTCGAGCGCGGCGAAGGCGCGGTGCATCGGGCCGTAGCAGTCGCGGAAGACCTGCAGCCAATGCGCGGCCGAGCGGTAGCGGAAATTGAAATACTGCCGCTCGCAGCGCATCTTCGACGCCCGGGCGCCGAACAGCTCGACGAGATGCGGCTCGGTGCCCCAGAGCAGCGGCGAGGCCAGGCCCGGCGGCGGCGCCACATGCGCGCCGATCAGCCTGAACAGGCGGCCGATGAAGCCGCCCGGCGTCCAGTTCGCCATCGCGATGCGGCCGCCGGGGCGCGTCACGCGCAGCATCTCGGCGGCGGCACGGCGCTGATCGGGCGTGAACATCACGCCGAAGGTCGACAGCACGGCGTCGAAGCTTGCGTCGCCGAAAGGCAGCGCCTCGGCGTCGGCAAGCCGGAACTCGACCGTCAGTGCCTCGGCCTGTGCCCGCGCGCGGCCGCGGTCGAGCAGCGCCTGCACATAGTCGGTCGAGGTGACCGTCGTGTGGCGTCGCGCGGCGGCCAGCGTCGCGTTGCCGTTGCCGGCGGCGATGTCGAGCACCGCCTCGCCGGCGCGCAGGTCGGCGGCCTCGGCCAGCGTCTCGCCGACGATCTGCAAGGTCGTGCCGAGCGCGGCGTAGTCGCCGCTGGCCCAGACGCCGCGCTGGCGCTGCTTGATCGCGTCGTAATCGACGGCCGGTGTTTCGAGGACTTGGCTCATGGTGGGTGTCCTTTGCGTGCGAGGGTTGACGGGCAGTCGAAGCGGCATGCCGTCGACGCTTTCATTGTCAAAACGCGGCCGCGTTGACGCTGCACCGCACGTCCAACAAACTTGCCCGCGCGTCCGCGTTTCGCGGCCGTGCCCGCCTCCACCCGTCGATCGATGAGCCACGACCCCCTGTCCGACGTGCTGCGCAGCGTGCGTCTGCGCGGCGCGGTCTTCTATTACGTCAGCTTCGGCGGCGACTGGGCGGCCGAGACGCCGGCCTCGCCCGAACTGGCGCGCGCGCTGATGCCGGGCGCCGACCATGTGCTGGCCTACCACCTGCTGGTCAAGGGCCAGGGCTGGGCCGCCTGCGACGGGCAGGCGCCGGTGCTGCTGGCGGCGGGCGACATCGTGATGTTCCCGCGCGGCGACGCGCATGCGATCTCCAGCGCGCCCGGCCTGCATGCCAACGAGGACCACAGCGACTGGCGCGTGACGACGCGCGACGACCCCAAGCCGATCGACGTCGCCTACCACCGCGGCGTGCTGCGGCCCGGCGCGCCGGGTCCGGCCGAAGAGGCCAGCAGCGTCGTCGTCTGCGGCTTCGTGGCCTGCGACATGAAGCCCTTCAACCCGCTCATCGAGGCGCTGCCGCACCAGCTGCATCTGCGCGGCGACGATCTCGGACCGTGGACGGTCCAGCTGCTCGACCAGGCCGTGGCCGAGTCGCGCGCGCACCGCGCCGGCAGCGCCGCGGTGCTCGAGCGGGCGAGCGAATTCGTCTTCGTCGACGCCGCGCGCCGCTACCTCGACCGTCTGCCGCCCGATGCCGCGGGCTGGCTGGCGGCGCTGCGCGACCGCCATGTCGGCCGCGCCATCGCGCTGATGCACGAGCGCGCGGCGCATGACTGGAGCGTCGACGAACTCGGCCGCGCCGTCGGCCTGTCGCGCTCGGCGCTGCACGAACGCTTCGTCCTGCGCGTCGGCCTGCCGCCGATGCAGTACCTGGCGCATTGGCGCGTGCAGCTCGGCGCCGGGCTGCTGCGCCAGGGGCGGAACAAGGTCGCCGCCGTGGCGCAGGAGGTCGGCTACGAATCCGAGGCCGCGTTCGCGCGCGCCTTCAAGCGATTGATGGGGCAGCCGCCGGCCGCCTGGCGGCGCGCGCAGGCCGCGGGACGCGACGACGCCGGCCGTTGACGCGTCGAACGGCGGCCGTCCCGGGCCGGCGCAGGGTCAGGAGGTCGCGGCGCCGGCGGCGATGCGGCGCAGCGCCTCTTCGAACACCGCCGCCGGCTGGCCGCCCTGGATGAGATGGCGATCGTCGACGACCACCGACGGCACGGCGCGGATGCCCGCGCGCTGCCAGACCTGCTCCGCCGCGCGCACCTCGTCGACGTAGCGGCCGCTGGCCAGCACCTCGCGCGTGGCGTCGGCGGCGAGTCCGGCGCCGGCGGCGACCTCGGCCAGCACCGCGGCGTCGCCGATGTCGCGGCCCTCGCCGTGATAGGCGCGCAGCAGCGCATGCTTCAACGCGCGCTGTTGATCGGCGCCCTGCAGACCGGCCCAATGCAGCAGCCGGTGCGCGTCGAAGGTGTTCCACACGCGCTGCCGCTCGCCGAATTCGAAGCCCACTGCGGCGCCGCGCTCGCGCAGTGTCGCGCGGCTCTGCGCCAGCTGCTCGTCGCTCATGCCGTACTTGGCCTTCAGGTACTCGGCGGCGTCGGCGCCGCCGGCGGCCAGCGTCGGGTTGAGCTCGAAGGGCTGGAAATGCAGCTCGACCGGGATCTCGGGGCCGATCGCCGCGAGCGCGCGTTCGAGTGCGCCGAGGCCGATCGCGCACCAGGGACAGGCGACGTCGGAAACGAAATCGATCTTCATGGGCGGGTCTCGCAGCAGCGCATCAGCGTCGGCTCGTCAGTTTAGGGTCGAGGCGGTCGCGCAGCCCGTCACCGAGCAGATTCAGACCCAGCACCGTGGCCATGATCGCCAGCCCCGGCCACAGCGCCAGCCAGGGGGCCTGGAACAGCATCGATTGCGCCTCGGCGAGCATGCGGCCCCAGCTCGGCTGCGGCGGCTGGGTGCCGAGGCCGAGGTAGCTCAGCGCCGCCTCGGCGAGGATGGCGGTGGCGAACGAGACCGTCGCCTGCACGATCAGCGGCGCGGCGATATTGGGCAGCACATGGTCGATCGTGATCGCCAGCGGCCCCTTGCCGGCGGCGCGCGCCGCGGTGACGTAGTCGCGCGCCCAGACCGCGATCGCCGCGCCGCGCGTGACGCGGAAGAACACCGGGATGTTGAAGAGCCCGATGGCGACGATGGCGCAGGCCAGGCCCGGGCCGTAGACGGCGCCGAGCAGGATCGCCGTGAGCAGCGCCGGGAAGGCGAAGCCGAGGTCGGCGACGCGCTGCAGCACCTCGTCGAGCCAGCCGCGCCGGGCCGCCGCGACGGCGCCCAGCGCGACACCGACGACGAGCCCGATGGCGACCGCGACGAGGCCGACGAGCAGGCTCGAGCGCGCGCCCGCGAGCAGCTCGCTGACGATGTCGCGGCCCAGGCTGTCGGTGCCCAGCGCGTGGGCGGCCGAGGGCGGCTGCAGCTTGGCCGCGATGTCGATCGCCGCCGGCGCGTACGGCGTCCAGACCAGCGACAGCAGTGCCGCGGCGATGACCGAGGCCGTCAGCAGCGCGCCGGCGGCGAGTCCGGGATGACGCAGCCAGGACTTCATGAGCGGCGCAGCCGCGGGTCGACGACGACATAGAGCGCGTCGACGGCGAGGTTGATCGCGATCACCACCGCGACGAACAGCATCACGACATCGCGCACGAGCACGAGGTCGCGGTTGGCGACGGCCTGGAACACGAGCCGGCCCAGGCCCGGCAGCACGAACACGTTCTCGACGACGATGGTGCCGCTGACGAGGTTCGCGAACTGCAGCCCGACCACCGTCAGCACCGGGATCAGCGCGTTGCGCAGCGCGTGGCGCAGCAGCGCCTGGCGCCGGCTCAGGCCCTTGGCGCGCGCCGTGCGGATGTAGTCCTCGCCCATCACGTCGAGCAGCGCCGAACGCGTGACGCGGGCGAGGATGGCGGCCTGCACGGCGGCCAGCGAAACCGCCGGCAGCGCCAGCGCGCGCAGCCCCGCCAGGAAGCCGCCGCCCTCGTCCTCGGTCCAGCCGGGGAAGCCACCCGCGCCGACCCAATGCAGCTTCACCGCGAAGACCAGGATCAGCAGGATGGCGAGCCAGAAGCCCGGCACGGCGATACCGAGCTGGCTCGCCGCCATCACCGCGAAGTCGCCCTTGCGGCCGTGATGCGCGGCGGCGTAGAGCCCGGCGGCCAGCGCCAGCACCACCGTCAGCGCCAGCGCCAGCAGCGCCAGTGGCAGCGTCACGCGCAGGCGCTCGGCGATGAGCTCGCCGGTCGGCGTGTCGTAGGCGACGCTGCGCGCCGTCTCGCCGCGCAGCCAGCCGCCGATCCAGCGCGCGTAGCGCTCGGGCGCCGGCCGGTCGAGTCCGAGCTGCGACTGCAGCGCCGCCACCGCCTCGGGCGTCGCCGTCGGGCCCAGCATGACCTGGGCGGCGTCGCCCGGCAGCAGCTCGAGCGCCGCGAACACGAGCACCGAGGCGCAGGCCAGCGCGACGAGCGCGGCGCCAGACGCGGCGGCAAGACGGCGGAGCAGCGACACCGCCATCGTTCAGGGCTGCTTGTAGGTCTGCAGGTGGATGCTCGTCTCGGTGGCGCCGATGCCCTTGATCAGCCGCACCCGCTCGAGCACGTCGGCGAGTTCGCCGAGATGGGCCGCCTGCAGCTCGGCCAGCAGGTCCCAGCGGCCGTTGGTGTCGTGCAGGCCGGCGACGCCGGGTTCGCCGAGCAGGTTGGCGATCACGGCGCGCGTCTGGTTGCCTTCGACGGCGATGCTCATCCAGGCGCGGATGCGGTTGGTCTGCTGGTCGGGCCGCAGCAGCACCGTGTAGCCGACGATGACGCCCTCGTCCTCGAGCCTGCGGATGCGGTTGCTGACGGTGCCGCGCGACACCGCGAGCCTGTGCGCGAGCTGCGCGACAGTGGCCCGGGCGTCCTGCCGCAGCAGGCCCATGAGCTGCAGATCCAGCGAGTCCATGCAGCAGTTTGACATCGATCGCTGCCGAAATGGCAGAAACCTGACGATTTCGATGCAGTCGGCGCGCTTCCGGTTGGCGCGCAGGGCTCGAAGAATCCTCCCATCCCCAGCCCCGATCGCACACCATGACCACCCTGCTCACGACCCACGACGTCGCCGCCATCGTCGCCGCCCATGGCCTGCCCGAGGTGCTGCGGCGCATGGAAGCGGCGATCACCGCCGATTTCCGGCGCTGGAGCGAGTTCGACAAGGTGCCGCGCCTGGCCTCGCATTCGAGCGTCGGCGTGATCGAGCTGATGCCGGTGGCCGATGCCGAGCACTACGCCTTCAAGTACGTCAACGGCCATCCCGGCAACGCGCGCCACGGCCTGCCGACGGTGATGGCCTTCGGCGTCATCGCCGATGTCGCGACCGGTCTGCCGCGCCTGCTCGGCGAACTGACGCTGACGACGGCGATGCGCACCGCGGCGACCTCGGTGATGGCGGCGCGCGCGCTGGCCCGGCCGGATGCGCGGACGATGGCGCTGATCGGCAACGGCGCGCAAAGCGAGTTCCAGGCCATCGCCTTCGCGCATTTGCTGGGCATCCGCAGGCTGCGGCTGTACGACGTCGACGCCACGGCCACCGCCAAGCTGATGCGCAATCTGCGCGGCCAGCCCGATCTCGAGATCGTGTCCTGCGCCAGCGTCGCCGAGGCCGTGCGCGGCGCCGACATCGTCACCACCGTCACGGCCGACAAGCGCCGCGCCGCCGTGCTGCTGCCGGCGATGGTCGAGCCCGGCATGCATCTGAACGCCGTCGGCGGCGACTGTCCCGGCAAGACCGAGGTCCACCCCGAGGTGCTGCAGCGCGCGAGCGTCTTCGTCGAATACGAGCCGCAGAGCCGCATCGAGGGCGACGTGCAGCAGATGGCGGCCGATTTCCCGGTCACCGAACTCTGGCGCGTGCTCAGCGGCGCGGCGCCGGGCCGCGTGGCCGCCGACGCGGTGACGATGTTCGACTCGGTCGGCTTCGCGCTCGAGGACTACGCCGCGCTGCGGCTGATGGGCGAACTCGCGGCCGGGCTCGGCCTGGGCCAGCAGGTCGACCTGATCCCGACGCTGCGCGATCCGCGCGACCTCTACGCCGAACTGCTGCCGGCGCCGGTGCTGCGCCAGCTCAGGCGCGCCTGAGCCGGGCGGCCACGCTCAGCGCGAGCGCTCGTGGCGCTCGGCGACGGCCAGCAGGTCGGCGACGAAGCGCGGGTCGTGGCTGGCGAAGCGTTGGGCGTAGGCGCGCACCGCGGCGGCTTCCTGGGCGCGTTCGGCCAGCTGGGCCTGTTGCGCGCGCTCGCAGCGGCTCTCGCGGTAGCGTCCGAGCAGCCGGGTGAGGCCGGCGAGCGGGCTCCAGCGGCCCCCGGCGGACGAGGGCCCGGCGGGCAGGCCGGAGCGGATGGCGGCGGTCGAAGGCATGGGGTGGTCTGTCCAGTGGCAGGCCGCGAACCGCGGCAATGACCGGCAGACTAGGGTAAACCCGCATGTCGAGCAAGTGAATTTTGCTCATGCCGAAGATCGAGATCTTCGATGACCGGCGCGATCCTTCCTAGATCACGGCGGCGATCGCCTCGGCCGTGCGCTCGACATTGCCGCTATTGAGCCCGGCGACGCAGATGCGCCCCGAGCGCACGAGGTAGACGCCGAACTCCTCGCGCAGCCGGTCGACCTGCGCCGCGGCCAGGCCGGTGTAGCTGAACATGCCGCGCTGGCTGAGGAAATAGCCGAAATCGCGTCCCGGCCGCTTCGCGCTCAACACCGCGTGCAGGCTGCGCCGCATCGCCGCGATGCGTTCGCGCATCAAAGCCACTTCGGCCTCCCAGGAGGCGCGCAGTTCGGCGTCGCTCAGCACATGGGCGACGATGCCGGCGGCGTGGATCGCCGGGCTCGAGTAGTTGCGGCGCACCGTCGCCTTGAGCTGACCGAGCACGAGGTCGGCCTCGGCGGCGTCCTCGCAGACGACGCTGAGCGCGCCGGCGCGCTCGCCGTAGACGCTCATGCTCTTGGAGAACGAGTTGGCGACGAAGAAGCTCAGCCCCGCCGAGGCCAGCGCGCGCACGGCAAAGGCGTCCTCGGCGATGCCGTCGCCGTAGCCCTGGTAGGCGAGGTCGAGATACGGCAGCAGCCGGCGCTCGCGCAGCAGCGGGATCAGCGCCTGCCATTGCGCGCGCGTCAGGTCGACGCCGGTCGGGTTGTGGCAGCAGGCGTGCAGCAGCACGATGCTGCGCGCGGGCAGCTGATCGAGCTTGTCGCGCATCGCGTCGAAGCGCAGCCCGCCGCCGGCGGCGTCGTAGTACGGGTAGGTGTGGACCGTGATCCCCGCACCCTCGAACATCGAGCGGTGGTTGTCCCAGGTCGGGTCGCTGACCCAGACCTGGCTGTCGGGCAACCAGCGGCGGATGAAATCGGCGCCGACGCGCAGCCCGCCGCTGGAGCCGACGGTCTGCAGCGTCGCCACGCGGCCGGCGGTCAGCGCCTCGTGGCCGGCGCCGAACAGCAGCTGCTGGACGGCGCCGCGCATCGCCGCCGAGCCCTCCATCGGCAGATAGGGCTTGGGCTGGCGCTGGGCCAGCATCGCGGCCTCGGCGCGCTGCACGCAATCCAGCGCGGGGATGCGACCGGCGTCGTCGAAGTAGATGCCGATCGAGAGGTTGACCTTGTGCGGCCGCGGATCGTGCTGGAAGGCCTCGTTGAGGCTCAGGATGGGGTCGCCGGCGTACGGCTCGAGGTGCTTGAACATCATCGTCATCCTGCGGCGAGTGCCTGCTCGATATCGGCGCGCAGCCCGTCCGGCGCGTCGCCGGGGCCGTAACGCCGGATCACCTGGCCGTCGCGGCCGACCAGGAACTTGGTGAAGTTCCACTTGATGGCCTCGATGCCCAGCAGGCCCGGCGCCGCGGCCTTGAGCCAGCGCCACAGCGGATGGGCGTCGGCGCCGTTGACCTTGACCTTGGCCATCATCGGGAAGGTGACGCCGTAGTTCTTCTGGCAGAAGTTCGCGATCTCGGCCTCGCTGCCGGGGTCCTGGCCGCCGAACTGGTTGCAGGGGAAGCCGATGACGACGAGACCGCGCGCGGCATAGTCCTTGGACAGCTGCTCGAGCCCGCCGAACTGCGGCGTGTAGCCGCAGGCGCTGGCGGTGTTGACGATCAGCAGCACCTTGCCGCGCTGGCTCGCGAACTGCGCCGGCTGGCCGTCGATCGAGACGGCTTCGAAGTCGTAGACGCTTTTTGGGGCCATCGCGGGTCTCCGGGTGGGGTCGGGGATCGCGCATGTTAGCGCCCGGCCACCGCGCTGGTGTCCATTTGCAAGCAAGGCCCCGCGGCGTTGACAGCGCGAACGGCGCACCGCAACATCGCCGGCCCCCTGCCACCGATCCGGTCATGAAGCTGCGCGTCGCCTTACTGGGTTTCAGCGATTTCGAGCGCGGCGCGCTGGCCTCGTATTTCCGCCTCGCCTCGCATCGCGAGCCGAGCTATGTCTTCGAGCCCATGCTGACCGAGGCCGACTACCTCGTCGCCGACGCCGACCATCTGCCGTCGGTGCAGCTGGTCGAGGCGATCGAGCGCATGGACGAGGCCATCTTCATCGGCCATCTTCCGCCGGCCGGCGCCATGGCCTGGATGTCGCGGCCGATCGACCCGCTCAAGGTGCTGCGCGAACTCGACTCGATGGTCGAGCGCGCCGGCCGGGCCGAGGCCGCGAGTGACGACGATGGCGACGCCGAGGACGACCTCGCGATCTCGCTCAAGCCGGAGCCGCAGCCCATCGATCGGCCGCCGCAGCCCTCCCGCCCGCCGTTGCCGTCGGGGCTGACGCAGTCCGACCCGCCGCCGCACGGCGGCGCGCCACCTGCCGCTCGAGCGCCGCAGTCCGCGGCGGTCGAAGCGGCGCCACCGTCTTCGTCGCTGCTGATGCCCTCGGCGCCGGCCGCGGTGCCGGTGCCGGCCGTGCAGCGCGTGCTCATCGTCGACGACAGCCCGATCGCGCAGCGCTTCCTCGAAACCCGGCTCAAACCCTGGGGCCTGCGCGTCGATCGCGTCTCGACCAGCGGCCAGGCGCTGGAGATGCTGGGCCGGCGCAGCTACGACTACGTCTTCCTCGACCTCGAGCTCGGCGAGGCGAGCGAGCTCGACGGGCTCGCGCTGTGCCAGCAGATCAAGCGCATGCCCAATGCCGTGTCGACGCTGGTGATCATGGTCACCGTGCACCAGAGCGAGCTCGACCGCGTGCGTGGCGCACTCGCCGGTTGCGACGCCTACCTCGGCAAGCCGCTCGACGAGATCGAGCTCGCACGGCTGCTGCGCCGCCAGGGGCTGAAGGTGCCGCCGAAGCTGCAGGCCGGGATGTCCGCGGTCTGAAGACGGACCCTCCGCGGTCCGGACTACGTGCCGCGGCTCATTCGCGCCCCGCCAGCAGCGCGGCGCCGACGATCAGCGCGCCGCCGCAGGCGATCTGGATGGTCAGGCGGCCGGCGCCCAGCGCGATTGCCGAGCCGGCTGCGAACAGCACCTCGGTCAGCATGATCACCGAGGTCACGCCGGCGCGCAGCCGCGCCGCGCCGTACTGCAGCGCGAGGTTGCCGCCGAGGAAGGCCAGCGCCAGCGCCGCGATCCAGCCCAGCCAAAGCGGCTGCGGCAGCGGCAGCGCCACGCCGCCGGCGAGTGCGACCGCGCTCGAGACGAGCGCACCGCCGCCGAACATCGCCAGCGCCACCGCGGCCGCGGGCTGCGCGGCCTCGCGCCGCAGCAGCACGTTGTTGAGCGCGAAGGTGAAGCCGCCGACCAGCCCGAGGGCCTCGGGCAGCGAGCGCGGCAGCGGCCAGCCGTCGCCGTCGGCCGGCCACAGCACGGTCGCCGCGCCGGCCAGCGCCAGCGCCACCTGCAGCAGCGAACGCGCGGTCAGCGCCTCGCCCAGCAGCCAGCGCGCCAGCAGCACGGCCCACAGCGGCATCAGGTAGAACAGCAGCACGACGCGCACGACATCGCCCGCCGTCACGCCCCAGTTGAAGCAGGCGTTGGTCGCGCCCGCGGCCAGCACCAGCGGCCACAGCGCCGGCGTGCCCAGCAGCTGGCCCCAGGCGCGCCGGTTCCAAAGCGTCAGCACGAGCAGCGTCGTGGCGTAGATCAGCGCCGTCGCCCACAGCGGGTGCAGGCCCAGCGCCTCCAGGCGGCGGAACGGCCACCACGACACGCCCCAGGTCAGCGCGTTGGCGAGCAGGCCGAGGACCGGGGCGATGCCCGGCTTGGGGCCCGCCCTAGTCGTCTTCATTGCGGGCGATGGCCAGCAGCCGCTCCACTTCCTCGCGATGGACGACGCAGTTGTGGCGGTGCCAGCGTCGGATCACCTCCATGATCGCCGCGGCCGTGAGGCCGAAGATGGCGATCGCGCCGAAGGCCGAGAGGCCGAAGCGCGTCATGCCGGCGTAGAACGCGCCGGTGCCCAGGATGCAGGCCTGCTCGTTGAAGTTCTGCACCGCGATCGAACGGCCCGATCCCATCAGGTTGTGGCCGCGGTGCTGCAGCAGCGCGTTCATCGGCACGATGAGGAAGCCGCAGACGGCGCCGAGCAGCACGAGGAAGGGCGCCGCCACCCAGACGTTGGTGAGCAGGTTCAGCCCGATCATCAGGAAGCCGACACCGATGCCCAGCGGGATCACGTTGGTGGCGCGGTCGAGCTTCATCGTCGCCGACGCCGTCACCGCGCCGATCACCGAGCCGACGATGACGATGCCGGCGAGGTTCGACGCCTGCGTCGTGCCGTAGCCCAGCGCCGCCGCGGCCCAGGCGAAGACGATGACGCGCAGGTTGCTGAAGATGCCCCACAGCAGCGTCGTCGTCGACAGCGTGATCTGGCCCAGCTTGTCGGCCCACAGCCGCGCGTTGCATTGCGAGAAGTCGCGCACCAGCGCCGTGAAGCCGCCGCGCAGCGGCTGCAGCGGCGAATCGGTGCGCGGGATGCGCAGGTTGAAGATCGCGGCGATGACGTAGAACACGACGATGACGCAGATCGCCGCCTCGGGCGCGTTGTCGATGCCGGTGTCGATGTAGGGCATGTCGAAATTCAGCAGCATCGGCGCCAGCCGCGGCCCGACGAGCTGGCCGCCGAGCAGGATGCCGAGGATGATCGAGCCCACCGTCAGCCCCTCGATCCAGCCGTTGCCGCGCACGAGCTGGGAGGGCGGCAGCAGCTCGGTGAGGATGCCGTACTTGGCCGGCGAGTAGGCCGCCGCGCCGAGGCCGACGATGGCGTAGGCCAGCAGCGGCTGCACGCCCACGAGCATCATCAGGCAGCCGACGATCTTCACCGCGTTGCTCGCGAACATCACGTGGCCCTTGGGCACGGCGTCGGCGAAGGCGCCGACGAAGGGCGCGAGCACGACATAGAAGAGCGCGAACATCGGCGCCAGCGCCGGCACCTGCCAGGCCGGAGCGCCGTGCAGTTTCAACAGTTCGATGGCCGCCACCAGCAACGCGTTGTCGGCCAGCGAGCTGAAGAACTGCGCCGCCATGATGATGGAAAAGCCTTTTTTCATCGCGTCGCGTGCGCCACGGCTAGCGGCCAGCGGCCGGCGCGGAGTTTCCATATCGTTAAGGGCGCGCGGTTATAGCATGCAGGCTCCGGCTGGCAGAATGAAGCGCGAGCCACCGAGCGATCCCCATGCCGCGTCCCATCGAAGCCATCGTCCACCCCTTGGCGCTCGCCCACAACCTGGGCCGCGCCCGCGCCGCGGCGCCCGACGCCCGCGTCTGGGCCGTCGTCAAGGCCGACGCCTACGGCCACCGCATCGAACTCGCCTACGCCGGTCTGCGCGGCGCCGACGGTTTCGCGCTGCTCGACCTCGCCGAGGCCGAGCGCGTGCGCGCGCTGGGCTGGCGCGGACCGGTGCTGCTGCTCGAAGGCGTGTTCGAGCCGCGCGACCTCGAGCTGTGTTCGCGCCTGCACCTGTGGCACATGGTGCATTGCACCGAGCAGATCGACTGGCTGGCCGCGCACAAGACGCAGCAGCCGCACCGCGTGTTCCTGAAGATCAACACCGGCATGAACCGGCTCGGCTTCGCCCCCGGTGCCTGCCGCAGCGCCTGGGCGCGGCTGACGGCGCTGCCGCAGGTCGACGAGATCTCGTTCGCGACGCATTTCTCCGATGCCGACGGCGAGCGCGGCATCGCGCACCAGATCGAGGTCTTCGAGGCCGCGACGCGCGACCTGCCGGGCGAGCGCAGCGTCGCCAACAGCGCCGCGATCCTGCGCCACGGCGCGCGCGGCGACTGGGTGCGCGCCGGCATCCTGTGCTACGGCAGCGCGCCCGACCACCCGGCGCACGACATAGTCCACTGGGACCTGCAGCCGGCGATGACGCTGCGCTCGAAGCTCATCGGCGTGCAGACGCTGCAGGCCGGCGACAGCGTCGGCTACGGCAGCCGCTACCGCGCCGCGGCGCCGCAACGCATCGGCATCGTCGCCTGCGGCTACGCCGACGGCTATCCGCGCCATGCCGGCACCGGCACGCCGGTGCTCGTCGACGGCGTGCGCACGGCCACCGTCGGCCGCGTCTCGATGGACATGATCGCCGTCGACCTCACGCCGGTGCCGCAGGCCGGCAGCGGCAGCGAGGTCACGCTGTGGGGCCGCGGCCCGCGGGGCGCGGTGCTGGCGATCGACGAGGTCGCGCACGCCGCCGGCACCATCGGCTACGAGCTCATGTGCGCGGTGGCGCCGCGGGTGCCGCTGCGCGCCGAAGGATGAAGTCGCCGCGCTGCGACGTCTCCCGCGCCGAGGTCGAATTCACCGCCGTGCGCGCCCAGGGGCCAGGCGGGCAGAACGTCAACAAGGTGTCGAACGCGGCGCAGCTGCGCTTCGACATCGGCGCCTCGTCGCTGCCCGAGGACGTGAAGGCGCGCCTGCGCGCGCTGCCCGACCAGCGCATCAACGCCGACGGCGTCGTCGTCATCAAGGCCGGCAGCCATCGCAGCCTGCCGCGCAACCAGGCCGACGCGCTGGCGCGGCTGCAGGCGATGGTCGACGAGGTCGCCGAACCCGAGGCGACACGCCGGGCGACGAAGCCGACCCGCGGATCGAAGCTGCGGCGGCTCGAAGGCAAGGCGCGCCGCGGGGCAGTCAAGGCCGGGCGCCAGCGCGTGGGCGACTGAGCCGCCCACGCGGCCCGTGCTTCAGGCCTTGCGGCGCGCGGCCAGGGCGATACCGGCCAGCGCCACGCCGACGAGGGCCAGCGAGCCGGGCTCGGGAACGTTGACAGGAGGCTGCGCGGCCGGGGTGTAGGTGTAGGTGATCGTCGCGCCGCAGCCGGCGGTCGACGTCTGCAGGCTGCTGAGGTTGCCGCCGCCGCCGACCAGGGTCAGGCCGCTCAGCGACGCGCAGCTGATGCCGAAGTTGCCGCCGCCGGCGGCCATGAAGTCGGCCAGCACGAGGCCGCTGTTGATGTCGTCGATGCCGGTGCTCGTCAGCGGGCCGAAGGTGGCGCTGGCCGTCGCGCTGCCGCTGGCACCGTAGTTCTGGAAACCGGTGGTCGCCAGCAGCATGAGCTCGGGGGCGTTGTTGCCGAGGAGCGTGTTCAGGTTGGCGATCGTGCTGGCGAAGCTCAGGTCCACCTCGACCGTGGCGTTGGCCCGCACTGCGGTGGCCGCCGTGTTCGTCAGCGTGAGCGTGGTGGTCATCCCGCCGTTGAGCAGCAGGTCGATGGCGGTCAGCGTGCCGAGGCTCGAATCGAAGAGGCCGAGCGAGCCGTTCTGGTTGATCTCCGTCGTCGCCTGGAGGTTGTCGAACGAGAAGGTCACGGTGGCGGCGTGGGCGCCGAATGCCACCAGCGTCGCGGCCAGGGCGGTTGCAATTTTCAACATGGGGGGACTCCTGAGGTGAGGACGTTTGGTTTGCTTGAAATGCAAACTCGCTAACGCCACGCAAGCGGTGTGCCGTGTCGAAAATAAATACCTATCCTTTTGATTTATATGATTTTTTGGAAAACGCTACTAAAGCGCACCTGTCCTTATGTAAAGATTTCCGTTCGAAAAATCAAATCTTTGGTCTTGTTTTGACTGAAAATGATTCCAAAAGTCAATACTTAAATATTGTCAAAATGCATTCTTGTTCGTTGGACGATCGTTTGCATTCGTGCAATTCATATTTGAATCGACAAGCCTGCCGCATCGTCGGCGGTTCGCGCACAGGACCTGCGAAGGCTGGTCTGCGGAAAAGACGAAACCGGCCCGCAGGTCGAACGTGACCTGCGGGCCGGTGCTGGCGGCCTCTGGAAGGCGGGGAGCCTCGGGGGTCGTTTCAGGCCTGGCGCCGGCCCGCCACCAGGGCGATGCCGGTGAGCGCGGCGCCGACCAGGGCCAGCGACCCGGGCTCGGGTGCAGCGGCGTCGAATCCGTTCACCGTGGCCGTGTAGGTGTAGGTGATCGTCGCACCGCAGGTGGCCGTGGTCTTCGCCGTGCCCTTGCCGCCGCGTGCGCCGCCGGCCACGGAGACGCTGCCCAGCGCGTTGCAGCTGATGCCGAACTGGCCACCGCCGGCGGCGCTGAAATCGGCCAGCAGCGCCGACAGCGAGGTGTTCAGGTCGTCGGCGAAAGTATCGATCAACGGACCGAACGTGGCCGAAGCGCCTGCCGCGTAGAGCTGCGGCGCGGTCATCGCGGTCAGGTTGAACATCGCATGGTTGGCCGGGTCGCCGGCACCCAGCAGGGCGTTCAGGTCCGCGATCGTGCTGCCGAAACCGAGCGCCACCTTGGCGATGGCCTTGAACATGTCGGCCTTCGGCGTGTCGTTGGTCACCGTGAGGGTCGTGGCCATCGAGCCGTCGAGCCGCAGGTCGATGCCGGTCAAGCTGCCGAGATTCGAATCGAACAGACCCAGGGTTCCGGACTGGCCGGGTCCGCTGGCCGCCAGCGCGTTGGCGAAATCGTAGGACACCGTATTCGCCTGGGCGGTCATGGCGGCCAGCGCGAGAGCGACGGCAGCGGATGTCTTCAGCATGATGGGGCGGTCTCCAGGGGGATGGCGCATGCGCCGGGCTCAACGAATCCGTGAATAGTTCGCAAATCGCATGCCACCCTGAACATGGACGCCATGTCGTTGATTCGATGAATGTTTTTGGCATGCAATACCTAGGTATACCCCTGGTCGTGTAAAGGAAACCCGAGAGATTTTTTAGACTTGGGAACAGGTCGGCGCAGCGGCGAACCGCCGGTCTACGATCGCGCGATGGCCAAGACCACCTACACCTGCCGCGAATGCGGCGGCACGAATGCCAAGTGGCTGGGCCAATGCCCGCATTGCAAGGCCTGGAACACGCTCGACGAGACGATCGCCGAGGTCGCCAGCAACACGCGCAACGGCCGCTTCCAGGCGCTGGCGCGCAGCCAGCCGGTGGCCACGCTGTCGGAAATCGAGGCCGCCGACATCGCGCGCACGCCGACCGGGCAGGAGGAACTCGACCGCGTGCTCGGCGGCGGCATCGTCGAGGGCGCCGTCGTGCTCATCGGCGGCGACCCCGGCATCGGCAAGAGCACGCTGCTGCTGCAGGCCGTCGACGCGCTGTCGGCGCAGATGAAGGTGCTCTACGTCACCGGCGAGGAGAGCGGCGCGCAGATCGCGCTGCGCGCGCACCGGCTCGGCCTGGCCGGCACGCGGGTGCGCGTGCTGGCCGAGATCCAGCTCGAGAAGATCGCCGCCGCGATCGAGGCCGAGGCACCCGACTTCTGCGTCATCGATTCGATCCAGACCGTCTATTCCGAGCAGCTGACCTCGGCGCCGGGCTCGGTGGCCCAGGTGCGCGAATGCGCGGCCCAGCTGACGCGGCTGGCGAAGACGCGCGGCTGTGCCGTCGTCCTCGTCGGCCATGTGACGAAGGAAGGCGCGCTGGCCGGGCCGCGCGTGCTCGAACACATCGTCGACACGGTGCTCTATTTCGAGGGCGACACGCACAGCAGCTTCCGCCTCGTGCGCGCGATCAAGAACCGCTTCGGCGCCGTCAACGAGATCGGCGTCTTCGCGATGACCGAGCGCGGCCTCAAGGGCGTCAGCAATCCGAGCGCGATCTTCCTCTCGACGCATGGCGAACCGGTGCCCGGCAGCTGCGTGCTCGTCACGCTGGAAGGCACGCGGCCGCTGCTGGTCGAGATCCAGGCCCTCGTCGACAGCGGCGGGGCGAGCCCGCGCCGGCTCTCGGTCGGTCTCGACCGCGACCGCCTGGCGATGCTGCTGGCCGTGCTGCACCGCCACGCCGGCGTCTCGTGCATGGACCAGGACGTGTTCGTCAACGCCGTCGGTGGCGTGCGCATCGCCGAGCCTGCCGCCGACCTCGCGGTGCTGCTGGCGATCCACGGCAGCCTGCGCGGCCGCGCGCTGCCGCGCGGCTTCATCGCCTACGGCGAGGTCGGGCTCGCGGGCGAGGTGCGTCCGGCGCCGCGCGGCCAGGAGCGGCTGCGCGAGGCCGCCAAGCTCGGCTTCAGCGTCGCCGTCGTGCCGCGCGCGAACGCGCCGAAGAAGCCGATCGAGGGGCTGACGGTGCATGCCGTCGACCGCATCGAGGAAGCGATCGAGGCCGTGCGCGGCTTGACCTGAACCGCACGGGACGGCGCCACGTAAAGAACTGTGGCGACGGGAATGGAATGCCGCCGCCGCCGGTATCTCAGGCAGGGAGGGCAGCCGCCGTCCCGCAGCCCTCGGAGGTACCGTCATGCAGCGTCGAGATTTCCTGGCCCTCACCGGTTGCGGTGCGGGCGCCGTGTTCGCCTCGGGCATCGCCGGTTGCGCGAGCCGCGCCGGCAGCGATCGCGACTTCTATTTCGTCCAGCTCTCGGACGCCCACTGGGGCTTCAAGGGGCCGCCGAACCCCGATGCGCGCGGCACCCTGCCCAAGGCCATCGCGGCGGTCAACGCGCTGCCGCAGCCGCCCGACTTCATCGTCTTCACCGGCGACCTCACGCACACCACCGACGACGCCGACGAGCGGCGCCGCCGCATGGCCGAATTCAAGACCATCGCCGCGGCCCTGAACGTGAAGACGGTGCACTACATGCCGGGCGAGCACGATGCCGGGCTCGACCATGGCGCCGCCTTCCAGGAGCTGTTCGGCGCCACGCACTACAGCTTCGACCACAAGGGCGTGCACTTCATCACCATCGACAACGTCTCGGAACTGGGCTCGAAGATCGGCGACGAACAGCTCGCGTGGCTGCGCGCCGACCTCGCCGGCCGCGACCGCGCGGCGCCCATCGTCGTCTTCACGCACCGGCCGCTGTTCGACCTCGCGCCGCGCTGGGACTGGGCGACGCGCGACGGTGCGCAGGCGCTCGCGATGCTGCAGGATTTCGCCCATGTCACCGTGTTCTACGGCCATATCCACCAGGAGCATCACCACATGACCGGCGCCATCGCGCACCATGCGGCGAAGTCGCTGATCTTCCCGCTGCCGGCGCCAGGGTCGCAGCCCGACCGCACGCCGCTGCCCTGGGACCCGGCGGCGCCTTATCGGGGCCTGGGCTGGCGCGAGGTCGAGACCGGCGACGACGGCGCGCGGCTGACCGAGTTCGGTGTGGTGCCGACGTGAAGCGCCGCGGCTGGCTGGTCTGGGCCGGCAGCCTGGGCTGCGGCGCCGGCCTGGGCGCCGCCGTCGCGCAGCCGGCGCCGCGCGAGATCGAACTCACGGCGCGGCGCTTCCAATACGAGCCCAGCGAGATCGCGCTCGTCGCGGGCGAGAAGGTCGTCGTGCGCATCCACTCGATCGATTTCGTCCACGGCATGAACCTGCCCGACCTCGGGCGCCGCCTCGACCTGATCCCGGGCCGCGTGACGACGCTCGAACTGCAGCCGATGACCCCGGGCGTGATCGACTTCGTCTGCGACAACTTCTGCGGTGAAGGGCACGAGCGCATGCACGGCCGCTTCGTCGTGACCGAGCGCGCAGGCGCCCACCCGTGAGCCGGCGGCCGGACTTCGAGGCGCTGGTGCTGCCGCATCTCGACGCGGCCTACAACCTCGCGCGCTGGCTGCTGCGCGACGAAGCGGCGGCGCAGGACGCCGTGCAGGAGGCTTCGATGCGCGCGCTGCGCTATTTCGAGCGCCTGCGCGGCGACGACGCCCGGCCCTGGCTGCTGGGCATCGTGCGCAACACCTGCTACACCCAGCTCGAACGCCGGCGCCATGCCGCCGACGAGATCGATTTCGACAGCGCCGAGTTCGAGGCCCATGCCGCCGCGCGCGACGCCGGCGCCGGCCCCGAGGCGCTGCTGTCGCGCGAGCGCACGCGGCGGCAGGTCGACGCCGCGATCCGCGCGCTGGCGCCGGCATTGCGCGAGGTCGTCGTGCTGCGCGAATTCGAGGACCTGGACGTCGCGACGATCGCCCGCATCGTCGACGCGCCGGTGGGCACCGTGATGTCGCGGCTGGCGCGGGCCCGCGAGCGGCTGCGCGCGGCGCTCGCCGCGACCCTGATCGGGGAATGACGACGATGGACGATCCCGAACTCTCGGCACTCATTCGCGACCGCGCGACGCGCCATGCGGCGCCCGCGTCGCTGCGCGCCGCCGTGCGCACCCAGGCCGCGATCGCCGCCGCCGGCCGCCCCGCGCGGGCGCCGCGCCGGCGCTGGCTCGCCTGGGGCTGGCCCGAGCTGGGGCTGGGATTCGCGCTCGGCCTGGCCTGCGCGATCGGCGGGCCGCAGGCCTGGCGCGCGCTGCAGGGCCCCGACGACGCCGACCTCGTCGCCGCCCATGTGCAGGCGTTGCGCACGGGGCCGTTGATCGAGGTCGCTTCGAGCGACCGCCATACCGTCAAGCCCTGGTTCCAGGGTCGCATCGATTACGCGCCGCCGGTGCTCGATTTCACGGGCGCCGGTTTCCCGCTGCTGGGCGGCCGCGTCGACCACGACGATGGCCATGCGGTGGCGGTGCTGGTCTACCGCCGCGACCGCCATCTCATCGATCTGACGATAGCGCCGGAGAGCAGCCGCAGCGCCAACATGGGCCGCCGCACGCCGCGCGCCGCGGTCGTGCGCGGCTTCCATCTGCTGCGCTGGTCCGACGGCGCGATGCGCTATAGCGCGGTGTCCGACGTCGAGCCGGCCGAACTCGCGCGCTTCGCCGAACTCTGGCAGGCGCCGCCGGCCACGCGCTGAGCGCCGCGTCGCGGGTTCAATCGGGAAGGACGAGGAACGCCAAAGCGAGCAGCGCCAGCACCAAGGTGGACGCGAGAACCAGTTCGGCGCGCCAATCGCGTGCGATATCCGAGAACAGCCGCATGGTTCCTCCTTCCCGGGTGCAAGCCGGGCAAGCGACAGGCGGTCGCAAGCAGGACCCGTGCCGGCAGTGAGGGGCCGCCAGGGCAGACCTGGAGCGACCCCGCCATCACCTCACTTCGCGCAGGCCTTGCCGTGCATCGCATGCGCGCCCTTGGCCTTCGCGTCGGCCTCGGACAGGTACTCGCCATGCTTGGTCTTGCCGTAGAACTTGTCGCCCTGGCAGTGGTAGACCTTGCCGTTCAGCCACACCTTGCCGTCGCCGCCACCGGCCGCGGGAGCGACTTCGGCCTTGGCGGCAGCGGTCGCGGTGGTGGCCGCGGTCGTGACCTTGGCCTTCGCCGCCGACGCCGTCTGGGCGACCTTGGCGGTCGCCGCCGAGGCGGTCTGGGCGACTGCCGCCACGGCGCCTTCGGCGTGGGCGGTCGAAGCAGCGAGGAGGCCGGCGGCCAGCATCAGGAACAGAGTCTTCTTCACGGGGGATCCTTGGTCAGGGCACGGAGATACGTGCGTGGAGGGTTGAACGCGCCATCGCGCCGGCAGTTGACATCCGCTCGGCCGGGTTCCCGGCGCGGGGGCGATGGCCGAGAATCGGCGCGCCTATGCAGATGCCGATACCCGCCGATCCCCGCGCGCTGCCCGTCTGGCGCGCGCTGCTGAGCCATTACGTCGCCAACGGCACGGCCGCGGCGCTGGGGCTGTTGCTGATCTCGGGCGCCGTGCACATCTTCTTCGGACCCGTGGCGTCGGCGTCGGCGTCGGTCGGCATCATCTGCTGCATCCCGCCCGACCAGGCGGCGCCCAAGCGCGGCAAGTTCTGGCATCTGCTGCCGGCGCTCGTCGTCGGCGTGCCGCTGTTCCTCGGCGTGCGGCTGCTGCACGCCTGGCCGCTGGCGCTCGGGCTGCTGCTGGTGCCGGCGACCTTCGTCGCCTTCCTCGGCGCGGCCTGGGGCAAGCGCGGCCTGCCGATCGCCGTCTCGGCGATGTTCGCGCTGATCTTCTCGCTGGCGGTGACGCGGCGCGGCGACAGCGGCACGCCGCTGACGAGCACGCTGGCCTTCGCCGGCGGCGGCGCCTTCTACCTGATCTGGGCGACGGCGGCGAATGCGCTGCTCAACGCCCGCTACCGCGTGCAGATGCTCGCCGACACGCTGTACGCCGCGGCCGGCCTGATGCGCGCGCAGGCCGTGCAGTTCCTCGCCACGCCGCTGCCGGCGCAGCCGCTGGGCGAGATCCTGCGCCGCCAGGCGGCGCTTGCCGACCAGTTGCAGGCGGCGCGCGACATCGTGCTCGAATCGCCGCGCACGCGGCAGCGCCAGCGTCTGGCCGGCATCCTGATGCAGGTGCTGGACCTGCGCGACCACCTGCTGGCCTGCGAGCTCGATCTCGACGCCGTCAAGGACCGCCATGAGCAGGACGCCACGCTGGCCGCGCTGCAGGCGCAGCTGCGCGCGCTGGCCGACGATGTCGACGCGCTGGGCGACGCGCTGCTCGCCGGCCGCGTGCCGGCGCCGCAGCCGCGCCGCGGCACTGCGCTGCCGCTGCCACCGCTGGCCGCGGGC
>JAGWTU010000093.1 GCA_028868825.1 Burkholderiales bacterium
GCGCGAGGCGGGCGATGCCTGGGACATCGTGCTCGCGCTGCACCCGCAGGACGCGGCGGCACTCGCCGGGCGCGATCGCGCCCGCGCGCAGGCGCGCGCGGCCGCCGCGTCCCGGGTGCAGCGGGCGCGGCTGGCGCATCTGCGCGGCAATGTCGACGAGGCGGTGAAGCTTTACCTCGAAGCGCTGGCCCAGGTGCCCGACGACGCCGACGCCATCGCGGCGCTGCGCGCCATCGAGGCCGCCCGCGCGACGCGGCGCGCAGAGTCGCGGCATCCTTCGGGCGAGCCCACCGAGCCCGAGATGGAAGTCCGGCGTTGACGCGGTCCGGCGCCGGCCTGCCTACTTGATCTTGCGCAGCCGTTCGCGCAGTTCGACCGCGCGCTGGCGTTCGAGCTGGGCCGTGCGGTGGTTGGGGTCGATCTCGAGCACGCGGTCGTATTCGATGATCGAGCCGTCCAGGTCCTGGCGCGCCATGGCCGCGCGCGCGGCCTTCAGGTAATGCGCGATCGCGGCGGCGCGCTGCTTGGCCGTGACCTCCGGTGACGGCGGCGGCGGCGGGGCCGGCTGCGGCGGCGAGGCCGGTTCGGGTGCCGGAGGCGGCGGCGGCGGCGGCGCCGGAGCCGGTTCCCTGACCGCCACGGGCGGCGCCTTGCCCGGCACGCGCAGCATCTGGCCGCCCGCCAGCAGTCGCGGCACCTTGATCTCGTTGTAGCGCGCCAGCGCGTAGAACAGGTACGGGTCGCCGAGGAAGCGATGCGCGATGCGCGACAGCGTGTCGCCCGCCTGCACGCGGTAGGCGAAGCTCTCCTTGCCCAGCATCTGCACGGGATCCTCGTGGATCTGGCGCAGCAGGCTCGCGGCGAGCTTGTGGTTGGGCTCGGCACGCTGGACCTCGTGCAGCAGCGCCTCGGCCTCGTCTTGCTGGCCCTGCTCGAGCATCTCCATCGCGCTGATGAAGGCGCGGCCGATCGCCGGCCCCTGCAGCAGCGGCGGCGGCGGCGGCGGGGGTGGTGGCGGCGGCGGCGGCGGAGCCGGCGGCGGCGGCGCCGGCGTCTGGGCCTTTGCCGCCGACGTCTGCGCCGACCCCGCGCCGCCCGGCGGCGTCGCGCAGCCGGCCAGCAGTGCAGCGCCGGCGAACAGCGCCGCCAGACGTTCCAGGCTCGATTTGCGGTTGAGATTCATTTCGTCGGTGATTGTGAAGGCAGGCGGCGTCGACCGCGATCGTCCGAAGGGTGGAAGTATCGGACCAAGGCGCCGCGGTGTCCCGGCCGGCGTGGGCATGACTTTGGACGCTGTGCCGCGCGACGGCGCCGACCCAAGATCGCGGCACCCGCCATGAACGCCGAGACGACCCTCCATCCGACCCCGCCGCGGCGCCCCGTCGTTGCCGTCGTCGTCCAGCATCACGCCGAGGAAACGGCGATGCTGCGCCATGTCCGCTCGGTGCTCGTGCGCGCGCCACATGTGCGGCTGCTGCAGCTGGGGCGGCTCGACGAGCGCATCGCCGCGCACCTCGACGGCCTCGCCGTCGCCGGCGACGCCGGCACGGCGCTGCTCGTCGCGGCGCTCGAGCGGCCGGGCGCCGGCGAGGTCTTCGCGCTCGGCGTGCGTTCGATCGAGCAGCGCGATGCGCCGCGGCTCGAACATCTGCTCGCCCTCGGCGAGGTCCTGCCCGAGGCCTGGCGCGGTCTCGCCTCGGCATTCGGCTGGGTGCCGGCGCCGCAGTTGCAGGGGCATGTCGCGCCGCTGCTGGCGGCGTCCTCGCCGCAGCGGCGCGAGCTGGCGCTCGTCGCCTGCCGGCTGCATCGCGTCGATCCCGGTGCGGCGCTCGATGCGGCGCTGGCCGACCCCGACGAGGCGCTGCGCGCGCAGGCGTTGCGCTGCGCCGGCGCGCTCGGGCGCGTCGATCTGCGGCACCGTGTCGTCGCTGCCATCGCCGACGCCGCACCGGCGGTCGCCTGCCGCGCCGCCTGGGCCGCCTGCCTGCTCGGCGAGCGCGGCCGCGCGCTGCCGCGGCTGACGGCGCTGGCGCTGGACGACGGGCCGCAAGCCGCGGTGGCGCTCGAGATGGCGCTGCTCGCCGCCGAGCGCGGCGCGGCGCAGGAAATCGCGCAATCGCTGTCGGCGGCGGCACAGGCGCGGCCGGGTGAGCGCCGCGCGCTGCGGCGGCTGATCCAGGCCCTCGGCCTGCTCGGCGACCCGCGCTTCGTCCCTTGGCTGATCGAGCGCATGGACGATCCGGCGCTGGCGCGGCTCGCCGGTGAGGCGCTGAGCTGGATCAGCGGCGCCGACCTGGCGCGCCAGGACCTCGAGACGCTGACGCCGCCGCCGCTGTCCGAGTCGCCCTCGGACGACCCCGAGGACGACGACGTCGCGCTCGACGCCGACGACAGCCTGCCCTGGCCCGACCCGCAGCGGCTGCGCCGCTGGTGGGAGCGCGAGCAGTCGCAGCTGGGCGCTGCCGAGCCGCCGCTGTTCCTGGGCCGTCGCCGCGACGTCGCGTCGCTGCGCCTGGCGCTGGCGGACGGCACCCAGCGCCAGCGCGCGCTCGCGGCGCTCGCTCTGTGTCTGCTGCAGCCGGGGCAGCGGCTGTTTCCGGTGGCGGCGCCGGCATGGCGACAGAAGCGCTGGCTCGGCGTCACGGGCCTATGAATCCGCACGCGCTGTTTCCCTGGCTGGCGCTGTTGTTCGTCGTCCTCGCGCTCGTGCAGCGTGCGCGCATCGGGCGCTGGCGCGGCGCCGCCGCGACCTGGCTGATCCTGGCGCTGATCTTCGGCGCCGTCGCGCTGGGGCTGCGATGGGCCTGACGCTGCAGGCCGTCGCACTCAACGATCAGCCGCTGACGCAGCCGATCGTCGCGCGCTTCGACGCCAACGGCGGCACCATCGGCCGCGCCGACCACAACACGATGGCGCTGCCCGACCCCGAGCGCCACATCTCGCGCCTGCAGGCCGAGGTCTTTGCGCGCGGCAACGGCTACATGGTGCGCAACGTCGGTTCGGCCAACCCGATCATCGTCGGCGGCCGCGCCGTCGGCCAGGGCGAGACCGCCGCGCTGCTGCATGGCGACGCGATCCGCATCGGCGCCTACCTGCTGCAGGTCGACAGCCCGCCGTCCGACGCGACGGTGGCGCTGCAGCCGGCGTTTTCGGCGCCGCAGCCGGCGCGGACGGCGGCGCCCGTACCGCCACCGGTCGTGCCCGCCCCATCCGTGGCGATCCCCGCGGCGCCGGCCGGCGGCAACCCGTTCGCGGATCTGCTCGGCGGCGAGCCGGCCACCGACACGGCGTTCTCGGCGCTGCTGCAGCCGTCGCTGCCGGCGCGCACCGCCCCGGGCTTCGAGCCGGCGGCGCCCGCCGGCATCGCGGCCGACTCGCGGGCGTTGATCGCGACACCGCCGCCACCGGCGCCCTTGCTGCCGCCCGACTTCGACTTCTTCGACCGCGGGCGTGCCCCCGCCGCGGCACCGCCGGCGCCGGCAGGCGACCCCTTCGCCGAACTCGGCTTCGCCCAGGCGTCGGCGCCGATCGAAGCGGTGTTCGGCATCGACGACGGCGCGGGCCATCTCGCGCGCTTCACGGCAGCGCCTTCGCCTGGCGCGGGGACGGAGCTGCCCACCGATCCGCTCGAGCTCTTTGGAGCGCCCGCGCCGCCGGCCCCGCCGGCCGGACCGACCCAGGCCGACGCCGGGGCCGACATCCACGCGGCCTTCGCACCGCCGGCGGTCGCGTCGCCGGTGCGCGGCGCGCCGCCGCCCGCCCAGGCGCCACGCACGGCGGCGGGCGACGACGCCGTCTGGGCCGCGTTCTGCGCCGGTGCCGGCGTCGACCTGCCGCTGCCGCCGGGCGAACTCGCGCCGCGCATGCAGCTCGTCGGCGCGCTGCTCAACCGCGCCGTGGCCGGCATGCTGCAGCTGATGGCCGTGCGCGCCAGCACCAAGCACGAGATGCGCGCCGAGGTCACGGTGATCCGCCAGGTCAGCAACAACCCGTTGAAGTTCTCGCCCGACGCCAAGGCCGGCATCGAGCAGCTCGTGCAGCCGCCGTCGCGCGGCTTCCTCGACGGCGCGGCCGCCGTCGACGACGCGATGCACGACCTCGTCGGCCATTCGATCGGCACCGTGGCCGGCATGCGCGCCGCGCTCGAGGGCCTGCTCGACCGCTTCGACCCCGCCGCGCTCGAGGCGCGGCTGGCGCCGCCGTCGCGCCTCGAATCGCTGCTGCCCGGCCAGCGCAAGTCGCGGCTGTGGGACGAGTACCTGCGTCGCTACGGCGAGATCCGCGGCGATGCGCAGGAGGACTTCCACAGCGTCTTCGGCAAGGCCTTCGTCGCCGCCTACGAGCAGCAGGTCGAACGGCTGAAGCGGGGCGAGCGATGATCCGCATCCGCTTCGGCGCCTGCAGCGAGACCGGCGCGCGGCGCCACAACGAGGACCAGATCCGCCATGGTTCGGCGCGCGCCGGCCATTACGCGATCGTCGCCGACGGCGCCGGCGGCCACAGCCGCGGCGCCGAGGCGGCGCTGCGCGCGGTCGACTGCATCGAGCGGCTGCTGCTCGACGACGCGATGGCCTATTCGCCCGCCAACCTCGGCCAGGCCGTGCGGCTGGCGCATTCCGAGCTCGTCCACCACCAGGACAGCGAGCGCCTGGAGGCGCGCATGCATTCGACGATCGTCGTGCTGTGGATCGACGCCGCGGCCGAGCACGCGATCTGGGCCCATGTCGGCGATTCGCGGCTGTACCGCGTGCGCCAGGGCCGCACCGACATCGTCACCGTCGACGACAGCGTCGTGCAGCAGCTCGTGCAGAGCGGCGTCATCAGCGCCGCGCAGTCGCGCGCGCACCCGCAGAAGAACCAGCTGCTGGCGGCGCTGGGGATGAGCGGCGAGGTCGACCCGCATGTCGTCGCGCGGCCGGTGGCGCTGCTCGAGGGCGACGCCTTCCTGCTGTGCAGCGACGGCTGGTGGGACGGCTTCGAGCCCGCAGCGCTGGCACGCACGCTCGAACAGGCGCTGACGCCGCAGGACTGGATCGACGCGATGCGCGAGCAGGTCGTCGCGCGCGGCGCGCCGCGCCAGGACAACTACAGCGCCGTCGCGCTGTGGGCCGGCGATCCGGGCGAGGTCACGCAGCCGGGGGCCGACGACACGCGGCCGAATGCGGCGCTGGGGCTCTAGCAACGGCCGCTGACGCCCCCATATGATGCCCGGGGGCATCGTCGGGCCGCCGTGCGAGGGAAATCGATGAAGTTCAAGGACTACTACGAGACGCTCGGGGTGGCGCGCGAGGCGTCGGCCGACGACATCAAGCTGGCCTACCGCAAGCTCGCGCGCAAGTACCACCCCGACGTGAGCAAGGAGCCCGACGCCGAGGCGCGCTTCAAGGAGCTCGGCGAGGCCTACGAGGTGCTCAAGGACGCCGAGAAGCGCGCCGCCTACGACGCCGTCGGCCGGCGCAGCGGCGGCGACGACTTCCAGCCGCCGCCCGACTGGGACGCCGGCTACGAGTTCCACGGCCGCGGCGACGGCGGTGGCGCCGGCGCGCAGGACCACAGCGACTTCTTCGAATCGTTGTTCGGCCGCGCAGCGCGCTCGTCACGGTCGGCCCGCACGGGCCATGCGTCGCGATCGGGCGGTGCGGCCGGCGCCGGCTTCGACTTGCGCGGCGAGGATCATCACGCCAAGGTGCTGATCGACCTCGAGGACGCCTACCGCGGCGCGCACCGCAGCCTGTCGCTGCGCATGCCGGCGTTCGACGACCAGGGCCAGGTCGTGCTGCGGGAGCGCACGCTGGAGGTGACGATCCCCAAGGGCATCCGCCAAGGCCAGCAGCTGCGCCTGGCCGGACAGGGCGGCCCCGGGCTGGGCCACGGTGGCGCGGGCGACCTGTTCCTCGAAATCGAATTCAATGCGCACGCGCGCTACCGCGTCGACGGTCGCGATGTCTATGTCGACCTGCCGCTGGCGCCCTGGGAGGCGGCTCTGGGCGCCGGCGTACCGGTGCCGACGCCCGACGGCGCGGTCGAGCTGACGATACCGGCCGGTTCGGCGGCCGGCCGCAAGCTGCGGTTGAAGGGCAAGGGCATCCCGGGCGATCCGGCGGGCGACCTCTACGCCGTGATCACGATCGTGCTGCCCGGCGCCGGCAGCGACGCGACACGGCGCGCCTACGAGGCGCTGAAGGCCGCCGCCGGCGCCGATTTCGATCCGAGGAGCCACGCATGAGCGAGCAGACGATGGCGATGGAAGTGCTGGACGAGCGCGTCGAGCTGACGCTGGTCGAGTTGTGCCGCGCGAGCCGCGCCGACGAGCAGCAGGTGCGGGTCTGGGTGCTCGAGGGCGTGCTCGAGGCGCGCGGCGTATCGGCCGAGGAATGGCGATTTGCCGGCGCGGCGGTGCGTCGCGCGCGCATCGCGCGCTCGTTGACGCAGGATCTCGAATTGAATACGCCCGGGGTCGCGCTCGCGCTCGACCTGATGGACCGCATCGAGGCGCTGGAGGCGAGACTGCGACGGGCGGGACTGCGATGATCCGGGGTGCCGGTCTCGGACGCGCATTCGGCCTGCCGTTCAATCCGGGACCGGCAGCCTCTTCGCCGGGTCGCTTCGCTGGCGCGGGTGACCATCGGGCTGCTGGGCGCGTCGAGTCTGCGCCGCTCTGGGCCTTGCGCCAAGGGCTGATCGGGCTCGGCGCCAGCGTTTCGTGAGCAGCCGCCGTGACCTCGACGTGCAACAGATCGACATCGATGCCTGTATGAACAAGCGACTCGTGCGCAAGCGACCCCTGGCCCATGTGCGCATCGACGTCGAGGCCATGGCACATCGGCTCTGCCTGGCCCGGATATGAGGCCGCGTCCCGAAGTCCCCGCGCCGAATCCGCCACGCCGCCACCGCCTGCCGGCCGGCGCCGTGGCGGCGCTGTGTGCGATCGCCGTTGCCGGGCTCGGTGGCTTTGCCACCGACATCGGCCCCTGGTACGCCGGCCTGCGGCGACCGCCCTGGCAGCCGGCCGACTTCTGGTTCGGACCCGTCTGGACGCTGATCTTCACGCTCTGCGCGGTGTCGGGGACGCTGGCCTGGCGCGCCATCGGCGGCGATGCGAAGCGACGCCGGACCCTGCTGCTGCTGTGGGGTGCCAACGCGATCTTCAATGTGCTGTGGAGCCTGCTCTTCTTTCGCCTGCACCGGCCGGACTGGGCGCTGGCGGAGGTCGGCCTGCTGTGGCTCTCGATCGCGGCGCTCATCGCGATGAGCGCCCGCGCCAGCCGGGCGGCGGCGGCCCTGCTGATCCCGTACCAGCTCTGGGTGACTTTCGCGGTGGCGCTGAACTGGGCCGTCGTGCAACTCAATGCACCCTTCGTGACCGGCTAGTGGCCGTCGTCGGGCCCCGGCGGTCCGGTGGTGTTGCGCGCCGACGCCTCGACGGCCGCGGGCAAGCCGCGACGGGCCGAACCCGTTCCTCGATCGTCCGGCGATCGAGGAGCTGCCGCGCCTTGTCCGCAATCGCGCCGCGCCTGCGTACTCCCCCATAGCAGGGCAGACCGCGTCGGTAGGCCTGCGACAAGGGAGCAATTCATGAACGATATCCAGGAGCCCGGCAATCAGCGCCCCGCACCGCGCACGACGCCAATCCCGATCCTGTGGCTGATGGCCGCCGTCGCCCTCGGCGGCGCCGGTCTGCTGATCGCCGCCGCGCGCGACGACGAGGCGTCGCGCTCGCACACGCTGCAGGCCTCGAGCGGGTCCACGGCGACCTGGGTTGCCGCGACGCCCGGCGGTGCGCCGCCCGCGCCGGCCGTGCCAGCCGCGCTGGCCGCAGCAGACGACACGCGCGATGCACCGCCGACAGGACCCTAACGTGACGCCGCCCGGCCGCGGCAGGCATCGACGGCGCCGACAGCCTCGGCCAGGCGCGGGCTGCTCGCATCGTCCTGCGCGGCGAGCAGCGCGGCGGCGCGTTGCAGCGCCGGCAGCGCCGCGGCGCAGCCCGCCTGCTCGCGCAGCACGCCGCCGAGCACCGATTGCGCCTCCGCCTCGGCGCTCTGGAAGCGCTCGCGCGCGGGCAGCGCCGCCATGCCCGACACCGCTGCCTGCGCGTCGGCGCGCGCGTCGGCGAGGCGGCCGAGCTGCGCCTCGGCGGCGGCGCGCAGCGCCCGCGCGCGCAGATCGGCGACGGGATAGTCACCGCTGGCCGGCGCGGCTCGTTCGCGCCGCCATTGCAGCGTCGCCAGCGCGTCGGGCGCGCGCCGCTCGGCCAGCTGCAGGCGGGCGCGGGCCAGCGTCACGTTGTCGGCGATCCAGGCGCTGGCGCCCAGCCCCGGCCGCTGCAGCAGCGCCCAGGACTCGTCCATCGCCCGGTCGGCGTCGGCCCAGCGATGCTCGAGCATCGCCAGCTCGGCCTGCGCGCGCAGGCTCGTGATCAGCATCGTGTTGACGCCGCCGGCGACGGCGCGGTCGCGCGCCACCATGCCGTCGACGACCGGACGCGCGGCGGCAACGCGGCCCTCGGCCGTCAATGCCTGGCCGTAATAGGTGTTGACGGCCCAGATGGCGTTGGGCGTGTACGAGCCGGCGTGCAGCAGTTGCCAGGCCTGCTCGAGGACCGGCCGCGCCTCGCTGCGGCGCGACGTGTAATGAAGGAACCAGCCCCAGCGCGCCAGCACATGCAGCGTGTCCTCGTGGCGCGGGCCGTTGCGTTCGAGGGTCAGCGCGAGCACGCGGCGGTAGCTGCGCTCGGCGGCATCGAAATGCAGCTGCTGCATCTGCGCGTCGGCGAGCATCAGCCAGGCCGTCAGCATGCCGCTGACGCTGGCCCGGGGGTCGCGACCGAGCAGGTCCAGCGCTTCGGCGAGCGTGGCTTCGGCGCCCAACGGATCGCCGCTGCGGCTGCGCGAGATGCCCTGTTCAATCAGCAGTCCAGGAAGCTCCGCGCCGCCCGGGTGGTAGCGGCGGTAGATCTGCACCGCCTGCTCGGCATAGGCCCGTGCGCGCGCCTTGTCGCCCTGTTCCGCGCGCGAGCGCACGGCCAGCAGGGCAGCGCGCACCTCCGAGGTCGTGTCGCCATGGCGGTCGAGGACGGCCTGTGCCTCGTCCAGCGCGCGCGACTGCTCGGCGTCGCGATCCATCTCCTGCAGCTGCTTGGCGTAGGCGACGAGCGCCCGGGCGACGCGGTCGTCGTCGGACCCGAAGGCCTGGCGCAGCGTCTCGACGCGGCGGTGGTAGAAGTCGGCGGCCTCGCTGTCGAGCCCGAGGTCGAAATACATCTCGGCCAGCAGATCCAGCGCGTCGGCCTTGCCCTCGGGGTCGCGCGCGAAGTTGCCCTCGATGCGATGCGCGCCGATGTCCAGCAGCTCGCGCGCCGTCGTGCGGCGCGCGCGTTCGGGGTCGGGCTGGGCGTCGGAGTTGGCCTTGAACAGGTCGGTCATGAAGTCGCGCAAGGCGCTTGCACGCACCGTCTGGCGCTGCGCGACCTCGACCTGCCACAGCGCGACGCCGAGCCCGCCGGCCAGCGCCGCGATCACCGCCGCCGCGCTGGCGACGCCCCAGCGGTGGCGGCGCACGAACTTGCCGGCGCGGTACCAGGGGCCGGCGCGGCGTGCGGCGACGGGCTCGCCGTCGAGGTGCCGGCGCAGGTCGTCGGCGAGCGCGGCGGCCGAGCCGTAGCGATCCTCGGGCCGCTTGCGCAGCGCCCGGCCGACGATCGCCTCGAGGTCGCCGCGCAGCGCGCGCCGCAGTTCGCGCGGCGTCGTGCCGCGGCGCGCGGCCAGCTCGGCGTCGATGTGGCCGGCGAGCGCGGCGGGCTCGGCGGCGACGATGGCCTGCTCGAGCTGGGCGCGGCTCGTGAAGCGCAGCGCATAGGGCCGGCGACCGCAGAGCAGCTCGTAGAGCACGACGCCCAGCGCGTAGACATCGCTGGGCGTGCCGAGCGCCGCGCCGCTGACCTGCTCGGGGCTGGCGTAGTCGGGCGTGTAGGCGCGGGCGCCGAGCTGCGTCGGCGGCGCCGCTGCGCCATCGCCGCTGCTGCCGTCGGCATCGGCGAGCAGCTTGGCGACGCCGAAGTCCAGCAGGTGCACGCGGCCGTCGTCGCCGACGAGGATGTTGCCGGGCTTGAGGTCGCGGTGGATGACGAGCCGCGTATGCGCGTACTGCACGGCGTCGAGCACCTGCATGAACAGCGCCAGGCGCCGCGCGAGGCCGAGCCGGTGGCGGTCGCAGTACCCCGTCAGCGACTCGCCGACGACGACTTCCAGCGCCATATAGGGCTGGCCGTCGTCGGCCACGCCGGCGTCGTACAGCCGCGCGATATGCGGGTGCACGAGGCCGGCCAGGATGTCGCGCTCGCGCGCGAAGCGCTCGATGAGCCCGCTGCGCCGCGGGCCGGTCATCGGCAGCTTCAGCGCCACCTCGCGCCTGAGCTGGCCATCGACGCGCTCGGCCAGCCAGACCTCGCCCATGCCGCCGCGTCCGAGTTCGCGCACGAGCCGGTACGGGCCCACGGTGGCGCCGGCGACGAAGCCCTGCTCCGACGCCGCTGCCTCGGCCTCCGCCGCTTCCGCTTCCGCGATCGTGAACACCGGCCCGCGGGCCAGCAGATCGTCGGTCTCGCCCGATGCCGCGCGCGCCAGCAGCTCGCGCAGCGTCGGGGCGAGGCGGGCGGCCTCGCCTTGCAGGCCGGCCAGCCAGGACTCGCGCTCGGTCTCGGGGAGGTCGAGCGCGCGATCGAGCAGCTCCGACAGCAGGCGCAGTTCGGCGGCCGAGCGCATCAGTGCAGGCTTCCCGGCAAGGCCGCGTTCAGGCGGCGGCCGACGGCGTCGCGGGCGGTGGCGATGGCGGATGCCGGCTCAGGCGCCACTGCAGCGCGGCGTTGGCGCCGACCGAAATCGTATTCAGGACGTAGAGCCAGAACACCGGCGGCAGCCCCGCCGCGGCCGGCCCGGCCAGCAGTTTCGACAGCGCGCCCGCGACATAGCCGGCGAGGATGACGAGCGTGAAGGCGAGCCCGCGGCCCTCCGCGCGACCGCGCCGCATCATCTTCAGCGTCGCCAGCGGCCAGGCGAGGCCGAAGCAGACGAGCATCACGGCTTCGAGGATCTGGGAAGGGTTCACGGCCGGCCTCCTGCGGGGCACGGAGGTCGGCTGCGCGACCTCTCGATCCGCAGTACGGCCGCGGCCGTCCGAACCGGACAGACGCGATGCGCGCCCGCCTGGCGCCGGCATCGATCCGCTTCACCCTGGATGCCTCCTCTCGACGCCGATGGCGGCGGCCGCAGGCCTGGCCGGCCTGCGCGCGAAGATCGTAGCGGAAGCACCCGCGCCGATGTCCGTTCGCGGCGGCCGAGGCCGCATGGCCCGATCGAGGAGACGCGTCGATGGCGGCCGACCTGGTACGCCATCGGGCATCGCCGCCGCGCATGGCCGGATGCGGGGTGAGGGGGCCAGTCGGCACGCGACATGGCGGTTCCCCTCGATTGCAAGTACGGGCCCGGCGTCCGGAACCGGACATGGCCGCCGGCCGATCGGGGTAAACACCGACGGCGACAGTTCCGGCGGCTGTTGCCGCCACGGCGCGACCGGAGGCGCCGGCATCGTCTCCACCGGACCGATGACATCGGCGCCGCGGCAACGCGGCGCTTGATGCGAGACTCACGGAGATGACAGGCGGAGCGACGATGACGGAACTGACGATGCTGCTGGCGGCCGCGCGCGGCGGCGACCAGGCGGCGGCCGGGCAGGCCTTCGGCATGCTGTACGACGATTTGCGGCGGCTCGCCCGATCGCGCCTGCGCCAGCACCGGACGATGACGCTGCTCGACACGACCTCGCTCGTGCACGAATCGTTATTCAAGCTCGTCGGTGCCCAGTCGCTGCCGGTCGAGGACCGCGGCCATTTCTTCGCCTACGCGTCCAAGGTGATGCGATCGGTGATCGTCGATTTCGCACGCGCCCGCCAGGCCGAGCGCCGCGGTGGCCGTGCCGAGCATGTCGCGCTCGACACCGCGCTGGGCGACAAGCTCGGCGCGCCCGAGACCGACGTGCTGCGCGTGCACGAGGCGCTGGAAGTGCTGGCGCAGGCCGATGCGCGGCTGGCCCAGGTCGTCGAGATGCGCTATTTCGGCGGCCTCAACGAGGCCGAGATCGCGAGCGCGCTGGGCGTTTCCGACCGCACGGTGCGCCGCGACTGGGACAAGGCGCGGCTGCTGCTGCAGGCCGCGCTCGAATAGCCGGCCAGGCTTCGCGAACGCAAGGGCTGCCTATCGATCGATTGATTTCGGCCGCTCCGCCAACCGGTCGCGATCCGCCCACAGGCACTCCATGGCGGTCGCTACAGCAACGAATCGGTCAACCGCGCCAGGTTCTCCAGCACGCGCATGCGCCGCGGCATGCGCGCGCGGTCCTCGGTCGTGACGCTCTCGCTGCGGCTGAGGTAACCGTCCTGGATCGCCGCGAGCTCGCGCACGAAGCCGCGTTCGTAGACGAGCACGCTGATCTCGGCATTCAGCGCGAAAGAGCGGATGTCGAGGTTCGACGAACCGACGAGGGCGACGTCGTCGTCGACGCTCAGATGCTTGGCATGCAGGAAGCTGCCCTTGTGGCGGTGGATGCCGACGCCGGCGGCCAGCATCGCGTCGTAAAAACTCTGCTGCGCGAGCTGCACGAGCGGCTTGTTCGATTCGGCGTCGACGATCAG
>JAGWTU010000094.1 GCA_028868825.1 Burkholderiales bacterium
GTTCCACAGCCCCGCCAGGCCCCAGGGCGCGCCGTCGGCGCGGCGCATGCACCAGGGCACGTGGCGGCCCGTCTCCCAGCAGGGTTCGTAGAAGGCCCGGGCCGGGATCACGCAGCGCTGGCCGCGCGCCCAGGGCTGTTTGTAGCTCGCCTTGGCGGCGAGCTCCTCGGCGCGCGCGTTGCTGGTCGGGTAGGCCAGGCGCGCCGATTTCGCGAACCAGGGCACGAGCGACCATAGGCCGACGACGAGTTCGCGCTCGAACAGGGCCTGGTCGCGCGCGGCGCGGATGAACGGCCCGAGGTAGCGCGGGTAGATCTCGGGCGCCCAGGGCGGCGGGTTGCGCGCGCCGAGCTGCCAGTGGCGCTCGATGTCGCCGACCTCGGGGGCGATGTAGCGCGTGCACATGGCGCAGGCCGCCGCTGTCGACCGGCGCGCCGTCAGCCGGCGCCGAGCAGCAGGCGCAGCGGGCCGCTGCGCGACCAGGCCAGCACCTCCTCGCGCAGCAGGAACAGCGTGCGCGGGTGGCCCTCGGACCAGGTGGCGTCGTAGTCGAGCACGGCGTCGCGGCCGCGCGCGCGCAGCGTCATCGCCTTCGGGTCGGCGGCGCCGCGGGCATGGCACTTGATCACCGCCAGGCGCAGGCACAGCACCTGCCAGGCGAAGGTCTCGCTGGCCAACTGGGGCTCGACCTTGCGCAGGCCGCCGCGCTGGCCGAGCACCAGCTCGGCCATGCGGCGCTGCTGGCTCTGCGAGAAGCCGGCGGCGTCGACATGCGCCAGCAGGTAGGCGCTGTGGCGGTGGTGGTCGTGGTGCGAGACCGTCAGCCCCATCTCGTGCAGCAGGCACGACCAGCCGAGTTCGCGCCGCATCTCGGGCTCGGCGTCGGGCATCACGCTGTCGAAGAGGGCCAGCGCCACCGCCGAGACGCGCTGCGCCTGCGCGAGGTCGATCTGGTAGCGCCGCTGCAGCTCGGCCACCGTGGCGTCGCGCATGTCCACGGCGTGGCCGCGGTGGTGCGCGAGCAGCCGCTCGTGGAGGTCGACGATCACGCCCTGGCGCAGCGCGCCCTTGGCGGGCCAGAGATCGTCGATGCCGAAATGCGTGGCCAGCGTGTAGAGCAGTGCGAGGCCGCCCGGCAGCACGGCATTGCGGCCGGGTTTGAGGCCGGGCAGGTCGATGCGTTCGATGTGGCGCGCCTCGAGGCAGCGCTCGATGCACCAGCGCAACCCCGCCGGCGTGATGCGGCCGTCGGTGATGCCCGCGGCCTGCAGCAGTTGCGAGACCGCGCCGGCCGTCCCCGAGGATCCGAGCGCGAGCAGCCAGCGTTCGCGCGCGAAGGGCTGCAGCGCCTCCTCGAGTTCGGCGCCGGCCGCGACCTGGGCCTCGCGGAACGCCGCTTCGCTGATGCGCCCGCCCTTGAAATAGCGCAGCGTCAGGCTCACGCAGCCGACGGCGAACGACTCCGAGACCAGCGGCGTGCGCCCCTGGCCGAGGATCAGCTCGGTCGAGCGGCCGCCGATGTCGATGACCAGCCGCGGATCGTCGCTGGGCTGCAGGTGTGCGACGCCGGCGTAGATCAGCCGCGCCTCCTCGCGCCCCGAGATGACCTCGATCGGGAAGCCCAGCGCCTCCTGCGCGCGCAGCAGGAAGCTGTTGCGGTTGCGCGCCTCGCGCAGCGTCTGCGTCGCCACCGCGCGCACCTGGCCGGGCTGGAAGTCGGCCAGGCGGGCCGAGAAGTGGCGCAGGCAGGCCAGACCGCGCTGCGCCGCCTCGTCGCCGAGCATGCCCTCGGCGTCGAGACCGGCGCCCAGGCGCACGGTCTCCTTGAGGTAGTCGATGCGGCGGTAGCGGCTCTGCGGCAACTGGCCGATCTCGAGCCGGAAACTGTTCGAACCCATGTCGACCGCGGCCAGCGGTCCGCCCGGGTGGGTGCTTGATTCCATCGCTCGATCGTACCCGGCGCTGCACGGCCGACGCGCCGCGCGCACGTCGCGAGGCACGTGTATCCATTCGCCAACCGCCGCCATCGGCGGCGACGCGATCAGCGCACGACGAGCACCGGCAGGCTGCCGTGCGTCAGCACCTTCTGCGTCTCGCTGCCCAGCAGCAGGGCGCTCATGCCGCGGCGGCCGTGCGAGGCCATCACGATGAGGTCGCAATCCTGCGACTTGGCGTGGTCGATGATCGCCTCCCAGGGGTGCAGCGCCTCGACCGTGTAGCCCTGGTGCTTGACGCCGGCGGCGGCGGCGGCGTCGGCCACGGCCTTCACGCGCTGCCCGGCGATGCGTTCCTGGGTGTCGAAGAATTCCTGCGGCGGCACCGGCTGCATCTCCGAGATGGCGCTGTAGGGGAAGGGCTCCTTCACCGCCAGCGACTGCAGTTCGGCACCGGTGAGCTTGGCCATCGCGATCGCGGTCGCCGTGGCCTTCGTGGTGACGTCCGACCCATCGGTCGGCAAGAGGATGCGTTTGTACATGAGGACTCCTGGATCGGAACCGGTGGGAGCCGGTTCATGATGCCAGTGTTCCCGTCGCGATGGCGGCCGTGTTGACGGCCGTCAAGGCGCCCTTGAACCTCGGGCGCGTGGCGGCTTCAATCCCCGCGTGCCACCGGTCGCGACGGGTCGCTGCTCCATTCGCTCCACGATCCGGGGTAGAGCGTGGTCATGCCGAGTCCGGCGTGCACCATCGCCAGCAGGTTGTGGCAGGCGGTGACGCCCGAGCCGCATTGCTGGACCACGGTCGTCGCGCCGGCGACCAGCGGCTCGAACTCGGCGCGCAGCGTCGCCGCCGGCTTGAAGCGGCCGTCGGGCTCGAGGTTGAGCTTGAAGAAGCGCGATACCGCCCCCGGGATGTGACCGGCGGCGGCGTCCAGCGGTTCGGTATCGCCGCGGTAGCGCTCGGCGGCGCGGGCGTCCAGGATGCGCAGATCGGCGCGTCGCTCGAGCAGCGCGTCGACGGTGATCGCCGGCAGCGCGCCGGCCGGCGCAGGGTAGGGCGGCCGTGCGGCGACGGCGGCGACCTCGGTCGTCAGCGCACCGCCGGCGGCGCGCCAGGCGGCGACGCCGCCGTCGAGCACGGCCGCCGCGTCGTGGCCGAGCCAGCGCAGCAGCCACCAGGCCCGCGCCGCGTAGGGCGAGCCCTGGGCGTCGTAGGTGACGACGCGCACGCCCGGGGCGATGCCCCAGCGGCCGACGCGCGCCGCCCAGTCGGCCGGCTCGGGCAGCGGATGGCGGCCGTTGCGGCCGTTCGGGCGGCCGGCGAGGTCGCGGTCGAGATGGGCGTAGGCGGCGCCCGGGATATGGCCTGCGGCCCAGGCGCGCTCGCCGGCGAGCGGGTCGGCGAGGTCGAAGCCGCAGTCCAGCAGCACCAGCGGCGTGCCGCTGCGCTGCAAGGCGGCGAGTTCGCTCCCCGAGATCAGAGGAGAGTCCTGCATCACGGTCCTTTCGCGTTCGGCACGGGGCCGGGCAGCAGACCCATCTCGCGCCGGTACCACTCGTGGAAATGCTGCATGCCGTCCTCCATCGGGCTCTGGTAGGGGCCGACCTCGTCGTCGCCGCGCCGCATCAGCGCGCGCCGCCCGGCATCCATGCGCAGGGCGATCTCGTCGTCCTCGATGCAGGTCTCCATGTAGGCGGCCTGCTGCGCGGCGACGAACTCGGGCTCGAAGGCGACGATCTCCTCCGGGTAGAAGAACTCGACGAGGTTGAGCGTCTTCTGCGGCGACTGCGGGAACAGCGTCGAGACGACGAGCACGTGCGGGTACCACTCGACCATCACGGTCGGGTAGTAGGTGAGCCAGATCGCCCCTTGCTCGGGTGGCACGCCGCCGCGGAAGTCCAGCACCGCCTTCTGCCAGCGCTGGTAGGCCGCCGAGCCGGCCCGCGCCAGCGATTTCTGCACGCCGACCTTCTGCACCGAATGGTGGCGGCCGAATTCCCAATGCAGGTCGTCGCACGTCACGAAGCCGCCCAGGCCGGGGTGGAACGGCCCGACGTGGTAGTCCTCGAGATAGATCTCGATGAAGGTCTTCCAGTTGTAGTCGCACTGGTGCAGCTGGGCGCGCTCGAAGACATAGCCGCTGAAATCGAGCTGCGCCGCGGCGCCGAGCGCTTCGAGGTCGGTGGCAACCGAACGCCCGTTGTTCTCGAACAACAGACCCTGCCAATTTTGCAAGCCATAGCTACGCAGGTCGAGGCAGGGGTCCTCCGCGAAATGCGGCGCGCCGACGAGCTTGCCGTGCAGGTCGTAGGTCCAGCGGTGGATCGGGCAGACGATCTGGTTGCGCGTGTTGCCGCGCCCCTTGAGCATGATGGCCTGGCGATGACGGCAGATGTTGCTGACGAGCTCGATCCCGCCGGCGTTGCGCACGAGCGCCCGACCTTCGTCTTCCTGTACCAATGCCAGATGGTCGCCGATCCCGGGCACGGCAAGCTCGTGACCGAGGTAGCGCGGCGCATGGTCGAAGATGAGTTCCTGTTCGCTGCGGAACAGGCCCTCGTCGAAATAGCTGTTTACAGAAAGTTGAGTGCGACTGCGCTCAAGAGCTTCGAGACTGATGCTCAGGTCCGACATGATCCGAACGGATCCTCCTTGTCACGGATATCGACCTCGCCGCCTGGTGGCCCCTCAGACGGCTGCCGCCTAAGGGGGCGGCTGCGAGAGGGCGCGATTCTAGCCGTCCGGGGCTGCGCGGGCGCGCGGGGCACGGCCCGAGAGGCGATTGTCTAGAATCGATCCTTCAATTTCATCCTTCGAAATGCCGCGAACAGCCCAACCCAAGGAACCCACCTCGTACGAGCAGGCGCTGTCCGAGCTCGATCGTCTGGTGGTCCAGATGGAAGGCGGGCAGTTGCCGCTGGACCAGTTGCTCGACGGTTACCGGCGCGGCGCCGAACTGCTGGAATATTGCCGCGGGCGTCTGCAGGCGGTGGAGGCGCAGGTCAAGGTGCTGGACGACGGTCAACTCAAATCCTGGCCGGCGACATGACCCGCAGCGACTACGAAGGCTGGGCCCTGCGGCAACTCGCCGCCGTCGAATCCGCGCTCGAGTCGTGGGTGCCCGACGACGCGCCCGCGGGGCTGGGCCAGGCGATGCGCTACGGCGTGCTCGACGGCGGCAAGCGGCTGCGCCCGCTGCTCGTGCTGGCGAGCTGCGAGGCGGTGCACGGCGACGCCGCGGCCGCGCTGCGCGCGGCCGTCGCGGTCGAACTGATCCACGCCTATTCACTCGTCCACGACGACATGCCCTGCATGGACAACGACATGATGCGGCGCGGCAAGCCCACCGTGCATGTCCAGTACGGGCAGGCGCAGGCGATGCTGGCCGGCGACGCCATGCAGGCGCTGGCGTTCGAGGTGCTGACGCCCGCGTCGGCGATGCCGCCGGCGCTGCAGGCGCGGCTGGCCGGACTGCTGGCCCGCGCCGCCGGCCACGCCGGCATGGCCGGCGGCCAGGCGATCGACCTCGCGAGCATCGGCCACCGCCTCGACGAGGCCGAACTGCGCGAGATGCACCGGCTGAAGACCGGCGCGCTGCTGCAGGCCAGCGTGCGCATGGGCGCGGCCTGCGGCGAGTGCAGCCCCGCCGTCTGGGACGCTCTCGGCGACTACGGCGCGGCGATCGGCCTGGCGTTCCAGGTCGTCGACGACATCCTCGACGTCACCCAGGCCTCGGAGACGCTGGGCAAGACCGCGGGCAAGGACCACCAGCACAACAAGCCCACCTATGTCTCGGTGCTCGGCCTGACCGCGGCGCGCGACCATGCACGCGAACTCTGCGCCGACGCCCATCGCGCGCTCGAGCGCAGCCGCCTGGGCCGGAACGCCGAATGGCTGTCCGTCCTTGCGGACAAGATCGTCGAGCGCGACAACTGAAATGAAATCCTTGCATCTCCAGAACATCGACAGCCCGGCCGACCTGCGCCGCTTGCCGCGCGCCGACCTGCCGGCACTCGCGGGCGAGTTGCGCGAATTCGTGCTGCAGACCGTGAGCCGCACCGGCGGCCATCTCGGCAGCAACCTCGGCACGGTCGAGCTCACCGTCGCGCTGCACTACGTGTTCAACACGCCGCACGACCGCATCGTCTGGGACGTCGGCCACCAGACCTACCCGCACAAGGTGCTCACCGGGCGGCGCGACCGCATGCCCACGCTGCGCCAGCTCGGCGGCATCGCCGGCTTTCCGCGCCGCGACGAGAGCGAGTACGACACCTTCGGCACCGCGCACAGCTCGACCTCGATCAGCGCCGCGCTGGGCATGGCGCTGGCGTCCAAGCTCAAGGGCGAGGACCGGCGCGCGGTGGCCGTGATCGGCGACGGCGCGATGACGGCCGGCATGGCCTTCGAGGCGCTGAACAACGCCGGCGTGACGCAGGGCGGCGTGCTCGCCGACCTGCTCGTCATCCTCAACGACAACGACATGTCGATCAGCCCGCCGGTGGGCGCGCTGAACAAGTACCTGGCGCGGCTGATGAGCGGCCAGTTCTACGAGGCCGCGCGCCAGAGCGCGAAGGCGGTGCTGAAGAACGCGCCGCCGCTGTTCGAGCTCGCGCGGCGGCTCGAGGAGCATGCCAAGGGCATGGTCGTGCCGGGGACGATCTTCGAGGAGTTCGGCTTCAACTACGTCGGCCCGATCGACGGCCACGACCTCGAATCGCTGATCCCGACGCTGGAGAACCTGCGCGCCAAGCGCGGCCCGCAGTTCCTGCACGTCGTGACGAAGAAGGGCTACGGCTACAAGCTCGCCGAGGCCGACCCGGTGAAGTACCACGCGGCGTCGAGCCAGTTCGATCCCAAGCTCGGCTTCCCGCCGAGCAAGCCCGGCGGCAAGCCGACCTTCACCCAGGTCTTCGGCCAGTGGCTGTGCGACATGGCCGACGCCGACCCCCTGCTCGTGGGCATCACGCCGGCGATGCGCGAGGGCTCGGGCATGGTCGAGTTCCACCAGCGCTTCCCCAAGCGCTACCACGATGTCGGCATCGCCGAGCAGCATGCGGTGACCTTCGCCGGCGGCCTCGCCTGCGAGGGCGTCAAGCCGGTCGTCGCGATCTACAGCACCTTCTTGCAGCGCGCCTACGACCAGCTGATCCACGACATCGCGCTGCAGAACCTGCCGGTGATGTTCGCGCTCGACCGCGCCGGCATCGTCGGCGCCGACGGCCCGACCCATGCCGGCGCCTACGACATCGCCTTCCTGCGCTGCGTGCCGAACATGAGCCTGCTCGCGCCCAGCGACGAGAACGAGTGCCGCCAGGCGCTGACGACGGCCTTCCGCCACGCCGGGCCGACGGCCGTGCGCTACCCGCGCGGCAAGGGCATCGGCGCCGAGATCGATCCGGCGCTGACGACCTGGCCCTGGGGCAAGGGCGTGCTGCGGCTGGAAGCGCGCGCCGACGCGCGCGGCGGCAAGCGCGTCGCCATCCTCGCCTTCGGCACGCTGCTGCACCCGGCGCTGGCGGCGGCGGGCAACCTCGGCGCGGCGGTCGCCGACATGCGCTTCGTCAAGCCGCTGGACAAGGAGCTCGTGCTGAGCCTGGCGCGCAGCCACGACGCGCTCGTCACCGTCGAGGAGGGCTGCGTGATGGGCGGTGCCGGCTCGGCGGTGCTCGAATGCCTGGCCGAGGCCGGCGTCGCGGTGCCGGTGCTGCAGCTCGGCCTGCCCGACCACTATGTCGAGCATGGCGAGCCGGCGGCGCTGCTGGCGATGTGCGGGCTCGACGCCGCGGGCATCGAGCAGTCCATCGTCCAGCGCTTCGGCGGCCGCATCGCGCTGGCGGCCGTCAATTCCTGATTCAAGGCATTCGCATCCCGCATTGCAGGCGGCCGAAAACGCCGACGCCGCAAAGGTGTCATGCTTGCACCCCCCATGAACCACCTCACCGACGCCCTGCACATCCCCGACACCCAGAGCGGGCGCGACGAACGCCACCTGGCGATCCAGCGCGTCGGGGTCAAGGACCTGCGCTACCCGCTGCAGCTGCGCGTAGCCGGCGTCGTGCAGTCGACGGCGGCACTGTGGACGCTCGATGTCGCGCTGCCGGCGCAGAAGAAGGGCACCCACATGTCGCGCTTCGTCGCCTGGCTCGAGGCGCTGGACGCGCCGCTGGACGCCGCGCTGCTGCGCGAGCGCCATGCGCAGATGCTCGAGCGCCTGGGCGCGACCGAGGGCCGCATCGAGGCCGCCTTCAGCTTCTTCCTGCGCAAGCGCGCGCCGGTCAGCGGACTGCAGAGCCTGCTCGACTACCAGGGCCGCTGGATCGCCGAGACGCGCGGCGGGGCCACGGCCGTGTGGGCCGAGGTCGCGGTGCCGGTGAAGAGCCTGTGTCCCTGCTCGAAGGAGATCTCGGACTACGGCGCGCACAACCAGCGCTCGCTGGTGACGATCCGCGTCGAGCTGCTGCAGGCCATCGAGTGGCACCAGCTCGTCCGCTACGCCGAGGAGCAGGCCTCGAGCGAGATCTGGCCGATGCTCAAACGCCAGGACGAGAAATGGGTCACCGAGCGCGCCTACGAGAACCCCAAGTTCGTCGAGGACCTCGTGCGCGACGTCGCGCTCGCGCTCAATGCCGACGCGCGCGTCGGCCGCTACAGCGTCGACGTCGAGAACTTCGAGTCGATCCACAACCATTCGGCCTACGCCCGCATCGAGCGGACGTAGCGCCCTACGGAACGGACCCCGCCGGGCGCGGCGCCCTATCCACAAGGATAGCGAGCGGCCCCCCGGTCCACGGCGATTCGTGATCTGCGTCGCGGCGCGCGCCGCGTGTAGGAATTTGCCCTACACCGGCATTGGAAGAAGCGGGACTGCAGCGACGGAACTGGGCCGATGTCGGGTCCTATTTCAACTCCGTACAGTTCGCTACATCGAACCACAACTGCATACCGCTGGAGCCCACACCATGACCTCTGACCAGATCCTCGCCGAAATCCGTGAAGCCAACCTGTCGTACCTGATGCTGGCCCAGAGCCTCGTGCGCATCGACCGCGAACAGGCGCTGTTCCGCCTCGGCGTGAGCGAGGAGACGGCGGCGCTGATCGGCTCGCTGACCCCGGCGCAGATGATGAAGATCGCCAACGGCAACACGCTGCTGTGCCGCTTCCGCATGGACGACGACATCGTCTGGAACCTGCTGACCAACCATGGCAAGGGCGCCGCCAACGACGGCATGTCGCGCCTGCACGCGTCGATCCTGATGGCCGGCCGCCATCAGGAAGCCGCCTGAGCGCATCGCTGCATCCAAGAATTCCCCGGAGGACGAGAACATGGCCCGCACCAAGAGCATCCTGACCGAAGCCCGCCAGATCGAACGCGCGGTGACGCTGATCAACCTCGGCGCCCGCCTGCAGGTGCTCGAGAGCGAAACCGACCTCAGCTACGAGCGGCTGCTGCGCCTGTACAAGGAAGTCGCGGGCAAGAGCCCGAGCAAGGGCCAGCTGCCGTTCTCGACCGACTGGTTCATGACCTGGCAGCCGAACATCCATTCGAGCCTCTTCCTCAACACCCACGAATACCTCAACAAGGTCGCGGCGCTCGACGAGATCGACAGCGTCATCAAGGCCTACCAGCTCTACACCGAGCAGATGCAGGCGCAGGGGCTGGAGCCGCTGCTCAGCGTCACGCGCGCCTGGCGCCTCGTGAAGTTCGTCGACAACGGCATGCTGACGATGACGCCTTGCAGCAAGTGCGGCGGCCATTTCGTCACCCATCCGCACGAGATCGCGCGCCACTACGTCTGCGGCATGTGCAACCCGCCGGCGCGCGCCGGCAAGGGCAAGTTCGCCGGTGCGCTCGCATTGGGCGCCGAGGCGCGGCATTGATCACGGTGGACAGGCCCGAAACGGACTTCGGCGGGGGTCAAGTCGACGCCCGAGCCGCCGAAAACAGGTTCGTTAGGTTTGTTCATTGTTCGTCTCCTCCTGGCACAGATCCCTGTGCTTTCAAGCGGGTCCCCAGGGGCCCGCTTTTTTTCGCCCCGGCCTTGCGCGGACGGAGCACACGACTTCATTTGGATCAAGCCTTCAGTCTGGGTCCGTCCGTCCGATAACTTTCTGGTGGCCGGTATCCGGTCCGGAACCAGCGGCGCAATGAACCTCGTCCCCTTTTCTGCGAAGTACCTGCGACTCCACGAACCCGTGCCGTTCGGGCTGCGCGACGCGGGCGGTCGGCTGCTGCTGGCCGCCGGGCAGGTGCTCACCGGCAGCCAGCAGTTGGACGAACTCTCGGCGCAGCCGCTGTACGCCGCGGAGTCCGAGGCCGCGGAGTGGAACCGGCGCCTGGCCGCCGCCACCGACGCGGCGATCCGCGGCGGCGCGTCGATCCAGCAAGTCGCCTCGGTGCGGCCCGATCTGAACCCGAAGGACGTCGCGGCGCCACTGGTGCCCGTCAAGCTCGCCGAGCAATGGCATGAGCTCGCAACCGCGCTCGAAGTGGCGCTGCGCGAGATGCGGCCCGGCAGCGAATGGCGTGCGCGCCTGCTCGCCGTGCATGGCCTGGCGCGCCAGCTCGTGCAGCGCCAGGGCGACGCCTCGCTCTACCACCTGGTGTACGAAGCGGGCACGTCGACCGAGAAATACAGCTGCCGTCATGCACTGCTGGTGATGCTGATCGCCGAGCAGGCGGCCGCCGTACTGGGCTGGAGCACACCGTGGCAAGACAGCCTGGGCCGCGCGGCGCTGACGATGAACGTCGCGATGCTGCGGCTGCAGGACCAGCTGGCCGCGACCGACCAGCGCCTCAGCGACGCGATGCGCGCCGAGATCCGCGGCCATGCCGAGGCCGGAGCGCGACGCCTGCAGGAGTCCGCCTTCGGCGACGCGCTGGCCATCGAGGCCGTGCGGCTGCACCACGATGCCGGCGATGGCGACAAGCCGCTGGACGAACTCGGGCCCGAGCGCAAGCTCGCGCGGCTGCTGCGCCGCGTCGACATCTATGCGGCGAAGATCAGCTGTCGCGCCACGCGGCGGCCGATGTCGCCGGTGCAGGCCGCGCGCGAGGCCTGCCTGGGCCCCGGCGGCGTCCCCGACGAGATCGGTGGCGCGCTGCTCAAGGCCGTGGGGCTGTACCCGCCGGGCAGCTTCGTCCAGCTCGTCAGCGGCGAGCTCGGCATCGTCGTCGCCCGCGGGCGGCGCGCGAACCTGCCCTACGTCGCCTCGCTCGTCTCGGCGAGCGGCATGCCGCTGGGCGAACCCGCGCTGCGCGACACGCTGGGTGCGCGCTACGCCGTCAAGGGCGCGGTGGCGGCGCACCTCGTCAAGGTGCGGCCGCAACACGAGCGCTTGCTGGCGCTGATGTAGTCCGCCGCCGGCCGGTTTTCGACCCCTTTTCCGCGCCTCGGGCGCCGCCGCGCGCATCGACACTGGCGCACCGCCTCATCGCTCCGGCCCCTCACCGACATGCGCCCGCTCGACCGACTCGCCGGCCTGCGCTGGCCCGCGCCCGCCCTGCTGGCCTGGGTGGCCGGCTGGGCGGTCTGGTTCGCCGCCGCGCCGATCTGGCCCGCGCTGCCGGCCTGGATCGCCGCCGCGGCCGCTGGCATCGTCATCGGCTGGGCCGGCGGCAACCCGCGTCGCCGGGTCATCGCCGGCGCCGGGTTCCCGCTCTCGTCCTGGGTCCTCGGTGCCGCGGCCCCGCTGCCGCCCTGGGTCTGGCTGCTGGCGGCCTTGCCGCTGTTCGCCGCCTACCCGCTGCGCGCCTGGCGCGACGCGCCGTTCTTCCCCACCCCGGCCACGGCGCTGCAGGGGCTGGACGCGATCGTCGGCCGTCCGCGGCGCATCTTCGACGCCGGCTGCGGACTCGGCCACGGCCTGGCGGCGCTGCGACGGCTGTGGCCGCAAGCCGAGCTTCAAGGCATCGAGTGGAGTGCGCCGCTGGCCTGGCTGGCGGCGCGACGCTGCCGCGGCACCCGCATCGAGCGCGGCGACATGTGGCAACGCCCCTGGGCCGGTCACGATCTCGTCTACCTGTTCCAGCGCCCCGAGAGCATGGCGCGCGCCTGGGCCAAGGCGGTGCGCGAACTCGAGCCCGGCGCCTGGCTCGTGAGTCTCGAATTCGAGGTCCCCGGCCAGCCGCCCAGCGCCCGCCTCGACGGGCCCGGCCGGCGTCCGGTCTGGATCTACCGCATCGAGCGAGCGGCGCCGCCGGCGCCACGCTCAATCGGCGCAGGCGATTGCCGATAACCCCCACATGCCAGGAGCGGCGTCGCGCCGCGCGGGCCAGGAAACACACAGAACCCCATGTTTGTCATCATCGGCTGGGTCCTCGCATTGGGCTGCATCTTCGGCGTCTTCATCGCCGAAGAGGGCAATATCGGCGTCATCCTGCATGCGCTGCCGTTCGAGATGATCACCATCCTCGGCGCGGCGATGGGGGCCTTCCTCGCCAACAACCAGATGAAAGTCGTCAAGGCGACCTTCAAGGGCATGGGCTCGTGCTTCAAGGGCAGCCGCTTCAGCAAGGCGCGCTACATGGAGCTGCTGGCGCTGCTCTACGACATCCTGCAGAAGGCGCGCAAGGAAGGCCTGATGTCGATCGAGAAGGACGTCGAGGACCCGCACAGCTCGCCGCTGTTCCAGAA
>JAGWTU010000095.1 GCA_028868825.1 Burkholderiales bacterium
GCGGCAGCGGCGCGGGCGCCGATGCCGCCGCCGCGACGGGCTGCGGGGGTGGCGGTGCCGGGGCCGGCGCGGGCGGCGGCGTCGTGCAGCCGGCGCCGAGCGTGATCGCAAGCGCACATGCGCATGCGAGCGCGACCGCGCAGGCCGATGCCGGTTCCCGGCCGGGGCGCGGTGGGCGACGGGATTCAGACGAGGACATCGGGCAATTGGATCCGGAAATGGGCGCCGGCGTCGGGCCGGCCGGGCATCAGCTCGACCCGCCCGCCATGCGCCTCGACATATTCGCGCACGATCGACAGGCCGATGCCGCTGCCGCGCACGGCGCCCTCGGGCTGGCGCTCGCCGCGGTAGAAGGGTTCGAAGACGCGGTCACGGTCGGCCTCGGCGACACCCGGGCCATGATCGCAGATGTCGATGCGCAGGCTGCCCGACTCGCGGCCGAGCGCGATCTCGACGGCGCTGCCCGGCGGCGCGTAGCGGATCGCGTTCGACAGCAGGTTGGCGAGCGCCGTGCCGAGCTTGTCGGGGTCGACCTCGGCCTCGAGCGCCGGCCCCTCGACCTCGACGCGCAGCCGCCGCGCCTGCCATTGCAGCCGCTGCTCGTCGACGAGCGCTCTCAGCAGCGCGCGCAGGTCGGTGCGCCGGCGCTGCAGCCGGCGCGCCTCGAAGGCGGCAGCGTTGAAGCGCAGCAACGCCTCGATCTGGCGCTGCAGCGCGGCGGTGTTCTGCGCCAGGATCGTCGCCACCTCGCGCTGGTCGGGCGTCAGCGTGCCGGCGACGCCGTCCTCGAGCAGGGCCACGCCCTCGCGCAGCGCCGCCAGCGGCGTCTTCAGCTCGTGCGAGACATGGCGCAGGAAGCGTGCCTTGTCGGCGTCGAGCTCCTTGAGCTGCAGCCGCAGCCATTCGAGCCGCTGGCCCAGCGAGCGCAGGTCGCTCGGGCCGCCGATGGCCACCGGCGCATCGAGCCGGTTCTCGCCCAGGCCGATGATGGCGCGCTCCAGCCCCAGCAGCGGCCGCGTCAGCCACCAGCCGAAGGCGGCGGCGACGAGCAGCGCCAGCGCGATCGCGCCGAGCACGCGGTGCGTCATCTCGACGCGGCCCGCCTCGAGCTGCGCCTGCAAGGCCCGGTCCTGCGCCTCGCGCCACAGCCGCACGGCGTCGGCGATCTCGGCATTCGTCGCCGCGAGGTCGCGAAAGCGTGCCGCCAGCGCGTCGTCGGCGCCCGACTCTGGCGTCGCGCCGGCGGCGAGCGAGTCGCTGATCGCCGCGACGTCGGCGCGCCAGCGCGCGGCCAGCGGGCGCGCGAGCTGCGGCGCCAGCCGCTCGTCGAAAAGGCGCCTTGCCTCCTGCGCCGCCTCCTCGTAATTGCGCAGCAGCGCCGCATCGCCCAGCACCAGGTACTGGCGCGCCGCGCGCTCCATCGCCACGCCCTGTTCCGCCTGGCGCTGCACGGCCTGACTCAGCTGCACAGCGTGGTCGGCCGCGCCGCGGCTTTGCGCGAGCAGCCGCTCGAGCGCGAACAGGCTGCTCAGCGCCGCCGCCGCCAGCAGCCCGGCGACGAGCCCGATCGCCAGCAGCAGGAGTTGGCGAAACGAAGGGCGGAACGAAGGTCGGAATGAAGGGCGGGGCATGGAGCCTGGGCGAAGCGGCCGAACTGTACGGCCTGCGCCCTGGATCAAGAATCCGGGTCGCAGTGTCGACTATGCTGCACGAGACCGACCGTCCCTCCACCCGAAGCCGCCCCGTGAAGCTGCCCCGCCTGAAGCGCTCGACCCGGCGCCTGATCGCGCTGCTGTCGCTGTTGCCGGTGACGGTGCTGGTGCTCGGCTCGACCTACGCCTTCGTGATGGCCCGGCTCGAGGGCCGGCCGCGCACGCTGCTGCAGGGTCTGCAATGGGCGTCGGAGACGCTGACGACGACCGGCTACGGCGCCGACAACCACTGGAGCCATCCGGCGGTCGCGATCTTCGTCATCGTCGCGCAGTTCCTCGGCCTGTTCTTCGTGCTGCTGTTCATCCCGGTGTTCGTGCTGCCGTATTTCGAGGAGCGCTTCGAGGTGCGGCTGCCGAAGACGCTGCCGCCGATGCGCGAGCGCGTGCTGTTCTACCGCTACGGGCCGGCGATCGAATCGCTGCTCGACGAGTTCCACCGCGACGGCCGCCCGTTCGTGATCTTCGAGGAGGACGCCGTGCTGGCGCGCAAGCTGCGCGACCGCGGCTTCGACGTCGTGCACAGCCAGCTCGCCGACGATCCGGCCGCGCTGGCCGGCGTCGCCGACGCGCTGGCCGTCGTCAGCAACGCCAGCGACTACGCCAACGCCGCCTGCACCTTCGCCGCGCGCGGCCAGGGCTACCGCGGCGCGCTCTACGTGCTGGCCGCCGAGCCGCTGTACCGCGCGCCGATGCTGCGCATCGGCGCCACCGACGTCTTCACGCCGGCGCATGTGCTGGGCGCCGCGCTGGCCTCGCGCGCCAGCGGCCGCATCAGCCCGCCGGCCGAGGGCATGCAGCTGATCGGCCACGCCGTCGGCATGGCCGAGCTGCGCGTGCGCGCCGACAGCCCGCTGGCCGGCCGCCGCCTGGGCGAGCTGCGCATGCGCGAGCAATACGGCGTCTCGGTGATCGGCCAATGGCGCGCCGGCCGCTTCAGCGCCGCCGCCGGGCCGCAGACGGTGATCGAGGCCGGCGCCATCGTCGTCGCCGTCGGCGCCCATGCCCAGCTCGAGCGGCTCGAGCGCCTGGCGCTGCCGCTGCGCCGCGACGGCGCCATCGTCCTCGCCGGCTACGGCTCGGTCGGCGAGAAGGTCGTCGAGCTGCTGCGCGATGCCGGCGAGCGCACGGTGGTCATCGACCAGCGCGCCGGCGCCGGCGTCGACATCGTCGGCAACGTGCTCGAACGCGCGACGCTCGAGCGCGCCGGCGTGCGCGAGGCCAGCGCCGTGATCCTGGCACTGGCCGACGACAGCGAATCGGTGTTCGCGACCGCCGCGGTGCGCGAGTACGCGGCCGAGGTGCCGCTGATCGTGCGCGTGCTGCGGGCGCCGAACACGACGCGGCTGTACGCCTCGGGCGCCGATTTCGCGATCTCGCTCGGCCAGGTCACGGGCCAGATCCTCGCCTACCACCTGCTCGACCAGCAGGTGCTCAGCGTCGAGACCGCCGTCAAGTTCATCCGCGTCGGGCCGGGCCGGCTCGTCGGCGCGCATCCCTGGCATGTCGAGGCGCTGGACCGCACCGGCGCCAAGGTCGTCGCCGTCGAGCGCGGCGGCGCGGTCACCGTCGAGTTCGACGCCGCGTTCCGCGTCGACGCCGGCGACGCGCTCATCGTCTGCGGCTCGATCGACAGCCTCGAGCGCTACCAGCGCGAGTTCCAGGCCCAGGCCCGGCACCCGGCGTAGGCGCTACGATCGTTTTTCCCTGGATCTGGCGGGGCGCGACGAGGAGACGGCATGGCGCATCTGACGGTGAACGGCGTGGCGCGCGAGGTCGATGCCGACCCCGCGACGCCGCTGCTGTGGGTGCTGCGCGAACAGCTCGGCCTCACCGGCACCAAGTACGGCTGCGGCATCGCGCTGTGCGGCGCCTGCACGGTGCATCTCGACGGCGCCGCGGTGCGCTCGTGCAGCCTGCCGCTGGCGGCGGTCGAGGGGCGGCGCGTGACGACGATCGAGGCGCTGGCCGCAGGCGGCCGCTTGAGCCCCGTGCAGCAGGCCTGGCTCGACCACGAGGTGCCGCAATGCGGCTATTGCCAGAGCGGGATGATCATGGCCGTCACCGCGCTGCTGGCCGAGAAGCCCCAGCCCAGCGACGCCGACATCGACGCCGCGATCACCAACATCTGCCGCTGCGGCACCTACCAGCAGGTGCGCGAGGCCGTGCATGCGGCCGCGGCGGCGGCGGTCAAGGCTTGAGCCGGGGGATGGCGATGATCGATCGGCGTGCCTTCATCGTCAGCGGCGCCGCCGGCGGTTTCGCGCTCGGCTTCGGCCTGCCGGCGCCGGCCGCCGCTGCGGCCGATGCCCAGGCCGCCGATGCGCAGCCGCCCGAGGTCAATGCCTGGGTCGTGATCCGGCCCGACGAGACGGTGGTGATTCGCATCGCGCGCTCGGAAATGGGCCAGGGCACGCTGACCGGGCTGGCCCAGCTCGTCGCCGAAGAGCTCGAATGCGACTGGTCTCGCGTGACGACCGAATTCCCGACGCCGGGTCGCAACCTCGCGCGCGACCGCGTCTGGGGCGATTTCGGCACCGGCGGCAGCCGCGGCATCCGCGCCTCGCACGACTACGTGCGCAAGGGCGGGGCGGCGGCGCGCCTGATGCTCGTGCAGGCGGCCGCCGAGGGCTGGGGCGTGCCGGCGGGTGAATGCAGCGTCGAGCGCGGCGTCATCAGCCACTCGAGTTCGCAGCGCAGCACGAGCTACGGCCAGGTCGCGGCGGCGGCGGCGCGGCTGGCGCCGCCGTCCGTCGTGCCGCTGAAGGACCCGTCGCAGTGGAAGCTCATCGGCCGGCCGCTGCACCGGCTCGACACGCGCGACAAGCTCACCGGCGCCCAGGTCTACGGCATCGACCTGCAACTGCCCGGCCTGCTCAACGCGGCGATCCGCGACTGCCCGGTGGCCGGCGGCAAGCTCGTCTCGTACGACGCCGCCCAGGCCGCCGCGATGCCGGGCGTGCAGCGCGTGCTGCGCGTCGGCGACAGCGCCGTCGCCGTCGTCGCCCAGACCTGGTGGCAGGCGAAGACCGCGCTCGAAGCCGTGCACTGCGAATGGGACGGCGGCGTCAACGCGCAGGTCTCGAGCGCGACGATAGCCGCCCAGCTCGCCGCCGGTCTCGACGCCGCCGAGGCCCATGTCTACAACCAGCGCGGCGATGTCGATGCGGCGCTCGCCGGCGCGGCCAAGCAGGTCGAGGCGGTCTACCGCTACCCCTACCAGAACCACGCGACGATGGAGCCGATGAACGCGACGGCGCTCGTCACCGCCGACCGCTGCGAGGTCTGGTGCCCGACGCAGAACGGCGAGGCCGCGCTCGCCGCCGCGGCGGCGGCCAGCGGCCTGCCGGCGGCGCGCTGCGATGTTTATAAGCTGCTGCTCGGCGGCGGTTTCGGCCGCCGCGGCTTCAGCGACTACGTCACGCAGGCGGTGCTGATCGCGCGCGAGCTGCCGGGCACGCCGGTGAAGCTGATCTGGTCGCGCGAGGAGGACATGACGCATGGCCGCTACCACCCGGTGATGCAGGCACGGCTGCGCGGCGCCATCGATGCCGAGGGCCGGCTCAGCGGCCTGCGCATCCGCCTGTCGGGGCAGTCGATCCTGGCCTCGATGCGGCCGGCGGCGCAGGCCGCCGACCTCGACCCGATCGTCTTCCAGGGCTACTGGCCGCAGGGCGACCACGGACTGGCGTACACGGTGCCGAACCTGAAGATCGACCACGCGATGCGCAACCCGCATGTCCCGCCGGGGTTCTGGCGCGGCGTCAACATCAACCAGAACGCGATCTTTCTCGAATGCTTCATCGACGAGCTGGCCGAGGCCGCCGGCGTCGACGCGCTCGAATTCAGGCGCAGGCTGATGGCCGAGCATCCCTTGTCGCTCGCGGTGCTGAACGCCGTCGCCGAGCGCGGCGGCTGGGGCCGGCCGACGGCGCCGGGACACCATCTCGGGCTGGCGCATTTCCACGCCTTCGGCAGCCATGTCGCGGCCTGCGCCGAGGTCTCGGTCGACGGCCACCGCGTCAAGGTGCACCGCATCGTCGGCGCCACCGACTGCGGCTACGCCGTGAACCCGGCGCAGATCGAGCGCCAGATCGCCGGCTCCTTCGTCTACGGCCTGTCGGCGCTGTTCATGCAGGCCTGCACGGTCAAGGACGGCGCCGTCGAGCAGCGCAACTTCGACCGCTACGACTCGATGCGCATCGCGCAGATGCCGCAGGTCGAGACCATCGTGATGCCCTCGGGCGGCTTCTGGGGCGGCGTCGGCGAGCCGACGATCTGCGTCGCAGCACCCGCGGTGCTCAACGCGATCACCCGCGCCAGCGGGCGCCGCATCCGCAGCTTCCCGCTCGAGGGCAGCGGGCTGCAGCTCGTCTGAGCGCCGCTTATGTGCCGTGTTGGCGCCGCTCGGCGATCTGGCGGCGCCGCTGCTCGCCCTGGCGCTCGAACATCCAGCCCGGGTATTCGGGCGGCAGGCGGCTGACCTCGTCGAGCGCGCGCAGCTCGTCGGCCGTGAGCTCGATCCGCGTCGAGGCGATGTTGTCGGCGAGCTGCTCGGGCCGCTTGGCGCCGACGATGACGCTCGTCACGGCGCGCTGGTGCAGCAGCCAGGCCAGCGCGATCTGCGCCACCGAGACGCCGCGCGCGGCGGCGATCGGGCGCATCGCGTCGATGCAGTCGAAGGCGCGCTCGCGCTGCACCGGCGGGAAGTCGAAGGCGGTGCGGCGGTCGCCGGCGGCACCCGGCTGGTCGCGCTGGAACTTGCCGCTGAGCAGCCCGCCGGCGAGCGGGCTCCAGACCATCAGGCCCAGGCCTTCGCTGTGCAGCATCGGAGCGATCTCGCGCTCGAGGTCGCGGCCGGCGATCGTGTAATAGGCCTGCAGCGATTCGAAGCGCGAGAGTCCCAGCCGCTCGGCGATGCCCAGCGCCTTGACGATCTGCCAGGCGGCCCAGTTGCTGACGCCGACATGGCGCACGGCGCCGTCGCGCACGAGCTGGTCGAGCGCGCGCACCGTCTCCTCGATGGGGGTCGCCGGGTCGAAGCCATGCACCTGGTAGAGGTCGATATGGTCGAGTTGCAGGCGCCGCAGGCTGGCGTGGACGCCGGCCAGGATGTGGACGCGCGAGAGGCCGCGCTGGTTCGCGCCGGGCCCCGTCTCGCCGAACACCTTGGTCGCCACGACGACGCTGTCGCGCTCGACCTTGAGGTTCTTCAGCGCCTGGCCGGTGATCTGCTCAGAGACGCCGCCGGCGTAGACATCGGCGGTGTCGATGAAGTTGATGCCGGCGTCGAGCGCCTGGCCGACGAGGCGCTCGGACTCGGCCTGCTGCAGGTTGCCGATCTGGCCCCAGATGCCGGCGCCGCCGCCGAAGGTCATCGTACCGAGGCAGAGTTCGCTGACGTACAGGCCGGTGCGGCCGAGAGGATGGTGTCGCATGGTGGGGGTGATGTCCTGGTGGGTTCTTCGATGGCACCAGCATACGCGCCGCCGATGGCGCCCGAAAGTAAACTCGGGGACACCCAGAGTCATCGAGGAGCCCATCTTGAGTCCGTCTTCCCTGTTGCGCCGTACCGTTCTTTTCGCCTGCTGCGCCGCGGCAGGACTCGTGGCCGCATCGGCCCACGCGGCCGAGATCCGCATCGGCGTCGCCGAGGCGCTGACCGGCGGCGCCGCGCAATACGGCCTCAGCATCCGCAACGGCTTCCAGCTCGCCGCCGAGCAGATCAACGCCGCCGGCGGTGTCGGCGGCGCCAAGCTCGACCTCGTCGTCGAGGACGAGCAGGGCAAGAAGGAGGAGGCGATCAACGCCTTCAAGAAGCTGATCTTCCAGGACAAGGTGCTGATGCTGTTCGGCCCGACGCTGTCGAACTCGGCGCAGGCCGCCGACCCGATCGCGCAGGCGGCGAAGATCGTCGTCTTCGGCACCTCGAACACGGCCGACGGCATCACCTCGATCGGCGACTACGTGTTCCGCAACTCGGTCACCGAGGCCGACGTGCTGCCGGTGACGCTGCGCACGGCGATCAAGCATGCCGGCATCAAGAAGGTCGCCGTGCTCTACGGCAACGACGACGTCTTCACCAAGAGCGGCTACGACAACTTCAAGAAGGCGATCGAGGCATTGCAACTGCCGGTGACGACGACCGAGACCTTCGCCAAGGGCGATGTCGACTTCAAGGCCCAGCTGACGAAGATCAAGGCGACGAACCCCGACGCGATCGTGCTCTCGGCGCTCATCGCCGAGGGCGCGCCGATCATGGTGCAGGCGCGCCAGTTGGGCATCAAGGTGCCCTTCATCGGCGGCAACGGCATGAACTCGGTCAAGGTGTTCGACCTCGCCAAGGGCGCGTCGGACGACCTCTGGGTCGGCAGCCCCTGGTCGATCGAGAACCGCACGCCGGCCAACAACAGCTTCATCGTCGCCTACACGCAGAAATACAAGTCGGCGCCCGACCAGTTCGCGGCCCAGGCCTACGACGCGATGCACATCGCCGTTGCGGCGCTGAAGAAGGTCAAGCTCAGCGGCGACCTCGCGAAGGACCGCAGCGCGCTGCGCGATGCGCTGCCGGCGGTCCAATGGGACGGCGCCACCGGCCCCTTCACCTTCCGCCGCGCCACCGACAAGTCCGGCAAGCCCGCCGGCTACGACGCATCGCAACTGCCGATCGTCAGCGTCACCAAGGGCACCCGCTACGAAATCACGAAGTAAGGCGCACGCGGCCCGCCGATGCTCGCGCAGCAGCTCTTCAATGCCCTGTCGCTGGGCGGCGTCTATGCGCTGTTCGCGCTCGGCTTCACGCTGGTGTTCGGCGTGCTCGGCGTCATCAACCTCTCGCATGGCGCGGTGTTCATGGTCGGCGCCTACGCGGCACTGGTCGCGGCGACGAAGCTGCACTGGCCGCTCGGGGCCGACCTCGCCTTCGCCTTCGTCGTCGCCGGCGCGCTGGGCTTGGCTGTCGACGTCGCCGTGCTGCGGCCGCTGCGCGCGCGCGGCGCGCCGCACCTGGTGCCGATGATCGCGACGATAGGCCTGGCGATCGCGGTCAACAATTTCGCGCAAGGCCTGTTCGGCGCCGCCAACCAGCGCTTCCCGACCGAACTGCTGCCGCAGCAGACGCTGCATTTCGGCGGCGTCGACGTGACGGCGATCGAGCTCGGCATCATCGCGCTGTCGCTGCTGCTGATGGCGGCGCTGCTGTTCGCGCTGCGCAGCACCCAGCTCGGCCGCGCGCTGCGCGCGATCGCCGAATCGCCGAAGGCGGCGGCGCTGCTCGGCATCAACGTCGAGGGGCTGTTCATGCTGACCTCGTTCGTCGCGGCAGGCTTCGGCGGCGTCGCCGGCGTGCTGATCGGGCTGTACTCGAACGCGTTGTTCCCGCTGATGGGCCAGCCGATGCTCCACAAGGGCATCGCGGTGATCATCCTCGGCGGCATGGGCGACATCCGCGGCGCCATGCTCGCCGGCATGTTCCTCGGCTTCGCCGAGGTGCTGTCGGTGGCGTATATCGGCTCGACGATGCGCGACGCCGTCGCCTTCGGCCTGCTCTTCGGCGTGCTGCTGCTGCGCCCGCGCGGTCTCTTCGGCCGCACCAACGAACGAAAAGTGTGACCCCCCCCGGAAGCGCCTTCGGCGCCTCCCCCCCGGGGGGGCGACCCCAGCGGCCCGGCAAAGCCGGTTCCGCGGCGTCTGCTTGGGGGCGACGCCATGCTTGACGCGTTCAACAACTTCTGGGCCGTCTACAGCAACCTCGTGCTGACGCTGGGCACGAACGCGCTGCTCGCGATCTCGATCTACCTGACGCTGTCGTGCGGCATGCTGGCGATGGCCAATGCGGCATTCATGGGCATCGGCGCCTACACCTCGGCGCTGCTGACGATGAACGCCGGCGCGCCGTTTTCCGTCGCGCTGGCCGGCGGCATGGCGGCGCCGGCGCTCGTCGCCTGGGCCATCGGCAAGCCGACGCTGCGGCTGTCGGGCGTCTATCTCGCGATGGCGACGCTGGCCTTCGGCGAGGTCGTGCGCATCGCGGTGCTCAATACGGAGGATTGGACCGGCGGCGCGCTCGGCCTCAACGGCATCCCGCAGCTCACGCAATGGTGGCATGTGCCGCTGGCGCTGGCGCTCGTCCTGTTCGCGATCGCGCGCATGCGCCGCAGCAAGGTCGGTCGCGCCTTCGCGGCGATCGAGCAGGACGAGACGGCGGCCGCGCTGATGGGCATCGACGTGCGCGCGACGAAGATGCTGGCCTTCGTTGCCGGCGGCGCGATCGCCGGGCTCGCCGGCGCGCTCAACGCGCACCTGACGTTCTTCATCGGCCCGGGCGAATTCGGCTTCGACCGCGGCGTCGAGATCCTCACGATGGCCATCCTCGGCGGCGTCCACGGCCTCGCCGGTCCCGTCGTCGGCGCGGTCATCGTCACGCTGCTGCCCGAGCTGCTGCGCGGCCTGCAGGATTACCGGCTGATGGCCAACGGGCTGATCCTCGTCGCCATCGTGCTGTTCCTGCCGCGTGGTTTGTGGGACCCGGAACGGCTGCGGCGCCTGTGGCGTCGCGCGGCTTGACGGCGCGGCATCGATGCTCGAACTGAAATCCGTCTCGCGCCATTTCGGCGGCCTGCAGGTGCTGCAGGACGTCAGCCTCGTCGTCCCCGAGGGCCGCATCTTCGGCCTCATCGGTCCCAACGGTGCCGGCAAGACGACGGTGTTCAACCTCGTCACCGGCCTGCTCGAACCGACCAGCGGCGCGATCGAGCTCGACGGCGCCAGCCTCGTCGGCCTCGCGTCGCACCGCATCACCGCGCGCGGCATCGCGCGCACGTTCCAGAACATCCGCCTGTTCAAGGAAATGACGCTGCTGGAGAACGTCGTCGTCGGCTGCCACCGCCACCTCGGCTACGGCTGGGGGGCACTGCTGGCCGGCAGCCGGCGCTTTCGCGACGAGGAGCGCCGCGCGCGCGACCGTGCGCGCGAACTGCTGTCGTGGATGCGGCTCGATCACAAGGCCGACGAGCGCGCCGACAAGCTCTCGTACGGCGAGCAGCGCCGGCTCGAACTCGCCCGCGCGCTCGCGACCGAGCCACGGCTGCTGCTGCTCGACGAGCCGGTGGCGGGGATGAACAGCGCCGAGAAGAACGACCTCATGCGCGAGATCGTCGCCATCCGCGAGCGCGGCTACACCGTGTTCATGATCGAGCACGACATGCGCTTCGTGATGGGGCTGTGCGAGGAGATCGCGGTGCTCAATTTCGGTCGCATCATCGCCCAGGGCGGGCCCGAGCGGATCCGCAACGATCCGCAAGTGATCGAGGCCTATCTCGGGCGCGACGACGACGACGGAGAAGCGCGATGAGCGAGGCGCTGCTCGCCGTGCGCGACCTGAGCGTGAATTACGGCCCGGTCGAGGCCGTGCGCGGCATCGGTTTCGAGCTGCGCGCTGGCGAGATCGTCGCCCTCGTCGGCGCCAACGGCGCCGGCAAGTCGACGACGCTGATGGCCCTGTCGGCCCTCGTGCGCAAGGCTGCCGGCAGCGTGCGCTTCGACGGCCGCGAGATCGCCGCGTTGGCGCCGCACCGCATCGTCGCCTCGGGCCTCGTGCAGGTGGCCGAGGGGCGGGCGACGCTGACGACGATGACGGTGCGCGAGAACCTCGAGCTCGGCGCCTATACGCGGCGCCTCTCGGCGGCGGCGCGCGCGCGCGAGCTCGACAAGATCTACGCCCTCTTCCCGCGCCTGCAGGAGCGCCGCGACGGCCTCGCCGGCAACCTCTCGGGCGGCGAGCAGCAGATGCTCGCGATCGGCCGCGCGCTGATGGCGGCGCCGCGGCTGCTGCTGCTCGACGAGCCGTCGATGGGGCTGGCGCCCATCGTCGTGCAGGAGATCTTCCGCAAGCTGCGCGAGATCAACCGCGACGGCCAGTCCATCCTGCTCGTCGAGCAGAACCTGCGCCAGGCGCTGAAGATCGCGCACCGCGGCTACGTCATCGAGACCGGCCGCATCGTGCTCGAGGGCAGCGGCGCCGAGCTGCTGGCCGACCCGCGGGTGCAGGAAGCCTACCTCGGCGCCTGAGTCACCCCGTCAGGCGGCGGCCGGTGTCGCCGCAGTCGCGCCCTTGCGCGACAGGTCCTGGCCGATGAACAGGTACATCGCCGGCACGACGAACAGCGTGAACAGCGTGCCGATCGACATGCCGGTGAAGATCACCAGGCCCATCGCCGAGCGGCCCGCGGCGCCGGCGCCCGAGGCGAACACGAGCGGGACGACGCCGAAGACCATCGCCGCCGTCGTCATCAGGATAGGCCGCAGCCGCGTCTCGGCCGCCTGCTCGATCGCCTCGCGCTTGCTCTTGCCGGCGCGCTGCGCCTCGTTGGCGAATTCGACCATGAGGATGCCGTGCTTGCTGATCAGACCCATCAGCGTCACCAGGCCCACCTGGGTGTAGATGTTGATCGACGCGAAGCCCAGGAAGATGAAGATCAGCGCGCCGAACAGCGCCAGCGGCACCGAAACCAGAATCACGATCGGGTCGCGGAAGCTCTCGAACTGCGCCGCGAGCGCGAGGAAGACGATGATCACCGCGAAGGCGAAGGTCAGCGCGAAGCCGCCCGACTCCTTGACGAACTGGCGCGACTGGCCCGAATAGTCGGCCGTGTAGCCGCTGGGCGCGACCTCGGCCAGCGTCTTGCGCATGAAGTCGAGCACCGCGCCCTGCGACTGGCCCGAGACGCCCGAGATC